>JBKQPN010000061.1:0-15981 GCA_052145015.1 Terriglobales bacterium | reverse complement strand
CGCCGTCGGCGCCAAAACGCAGCTCGGGAATGCGGGTGCTGCCCGTCCGCGTCCACATTTGCACCACGCTGGTCATGGCGTCCGAGCCATACAAAGTGCTCTGCGCGCCGCGCAGAAACTCCAGGCGATCGGCTTCGGTGAGAGGAAAGTTTCCGAAATCGAAGGTTCCGCCGGGCTCGTTGATGGTCACCCCATCAACAATCACTTTGTTGTAGGTGGAATCGCCGCCGCGCACGAACAGCGACGCCAGCCCGCCGCGCTGTCCTGCCGTGTTCACCACGGCTCCTGGGAGGAAGCGCATCGCGTCACTGGCGGCAACCGGCTGCATGTCCGCGAGGGCCTGCAGGCCGAGCACTTCGACCGCCGCGCCGCTCTCCTCCACCGGAACCGGCGTGCGCGTGGCCGTGACCACCACTGTCTGCTCCGGCCCAGCCACCGTCAACTGCACTTCCACACTGGTCTGCTGAGGTACGTGAACGGCTACCTTCTGCGGAGCAAAGCCCGGAGCAAGCACCTCCACGCGATACTCGCCCAGACCGAGTCCGGCGAACACCGCCGTCCCTTCGGCGGAACTGTTCTGCAAACGCAGCGGTTGGGAACTGTTGGCGGGATAGAGAGCGACTTGCGCGCCGGCGACGACGCCCGAGCGCGGGTCCACAACTTTGATGTTGAGATCGGCTGCATGCGCAGCCAGGTCCAAAGAGGCGATCAGAACCACGAAAAGCAGGCGAGCGGGCCGCATAGCAATCCTCCTTTACACGCGAAAAGGGATTGGACTTGCGGTTCGCGCCGGTCTCCTGGCTCAGCGAGCTTGCTTCGGGGGGCCTTCCCACGGTCGTTGAACCGCAGTGGCCGGTCCCTTCTTCGCTTACAGTTGCGCGGCAGCGCGGGATTTTCACCCGCTTCCCAGTCCTTCTCACTCAAGAAAGACGCGCGAACCAAGTTGTCAGAGAACAATCCGGAATTCCGGAGCGACGAATCTACTGCCGTCCGCGATGGCTGTCAAATGGAATCAGGGAGGCTTCCGGCTTGCTCGGCGCGGCCGACATTGGCCTCAGCATATTCGCGGGCGCGGTCGAGTGCGGCCTGCACCTCCTGGTGATAGCGGCTGAGGTCCCGGGCGCCGGAAGGAACATGGATCGGCTTGCTGGCGCGGGCCAGCGCGCGCGAGAACGGCTTGGGGATCATGAACCTGTCCCAGGCCTTGCTCAGCACCCAGGGATTCTCCAGCGCGACATGGAAACAAATGATCGGCTGAGCCGTCATTCGGGCCAGCAGCACCGGTCCGGGCTTGGCCACGTACATCGGGCCTTTAGGGCCATCGGCGGTGAAAGCCACGGCGTGTCCGGATTCAAGTTGCTTCTGCATCTCCAGCAGCGCGCGCGCCCCGCCGCGCGTGCTCGATCCCCGGACCGGCGTGTAGCCGTACGCTTCCAGGATGCGCGCGATGTACTCGCCATCGAAACTGCTGCTAGTCATCACCGCGATCTTCCTTCTTTGCCATTGGAAGCAGGCGGGGATCAGACAGCGATGCCAGAACGCGAAGATGCCCGGCGCGGTGTAACCGCCCGCCGGAGCTCCCTCTTCGGTGGAGATGGTGTAACGCAGCGTGGCGCCGAGGACGCGAATCAGCAGGTAGCCTGCCCAGGTAATCAGCCGGAGCAGGAACCGTTGCCGGCGCGTGAATCGTGCCTGGGGCGCTGGCTTGGCAGCGGTTTGCGGGTCGGCGGGTGCGGAGGTTCCCACCTCTCGATTGTAACGTGAGGCCTGGCGCGAGCAGGCAGCGACGAAGTCAGTGCGTGGGGCGGGCGCGATGCAGCACCTGGTCGAGCAGCAACCGCCGCAGCCGAAGGCGGTCATCGAGGTTGATGTGGATGATCTCGAATGCCATGTCGTCGTCGCCGGCATCGCGCACCAGCACGCGGGAGCTCAGGTTACGCATTCCAATCTGCAGGTTGAGGGTGGCTTCCGTGCCCGGATTCACCCGGCCCTCGCGCTCGCCCTTGCCGCCGCCCAGGCTCAGGCTATTAATCCTCACTCCACAACGGCCGCGCGAGGTCTGCAGGAAGGCCGGCAAAGCGCGCTCCGTCGCGATGCGGAAGTAGCGGCGCTGGCGGACCCAGTCCCGCGCGGGGTCGGGATCGAGTGGCGCCAGCTTCAACTCCAGCGGCGTCAGTCCGCTTCGCGCCGGAACCAGAAACCCGGGCTCCAGCTTGATCAGCGCCTGCGCCGCCACGATGCGAAGTTCCCGCGGATGCTTCCAGCCCAGCAGCCCGCGGGCGCCGAGCAACTCGTGCAGCAGGGGAGCGGCATGGGTGTCGTGCAGCCGGGACAGGGCCTCGATGGCCTTCACCTGGACGTAGGGCGAGGCGGCGGGCGGCAGGTCACCTTGCGCCAGACGCAGCAAGCGCACCGTGGCCAGGGGATCGCTGGTGACGCCGATCTCGTCGGTGACCGCGGGCAGGATGGAGGGATCGAAAAGGTCCAGCAGTTCGAGCAGCAGCGGACCGCGCTCCTCGATGGCGCCCATCCCGATCTGGTGGACCACGGCATCGTGGAATGAGCGTCCCCACTGGGGCAGACGATCCGGCAGCAACGCGCGCACGGCGCCGGCATCCAGATGGCTGAGCAGCCCGATGCAGGCAACCGCCTTGGACGCGGGATGCGAGCGCAGCAACTCCACCAGGCGCTCGACCGCCTCGGGGCCCACGCTGCGCGCCAGTTCGACCAGGCGATCCGATGACTCGCGGCGGTTGCAGCGTGAATACTGCGCGGCCAGTTCGTCGGCCGCGGCGCGCCCCTCGCGCCGAAGCATGTCCACGAATCCGGCGGGAATGTCGGGTTCGAGCAGCACCTCGCTCACGAATTTGTGCATCCGGCTTTCGACGGCAATGCGCCGCCGCACATCCGTGCCCAGCTCGGCGCGGTGCTTGGCCAGGCGATCGGTACAATCGAGCGCCTGGCTGATGGCGAGGAAATCCGAGCGGGTGGCAGCTTCCTGGGTCAGCCGCACCAGCGTCGCGCTGAGCAGGCTCTGCGCTTCCAATCCCGGCTCGGACTGCAATTGCTCGCCAGTTCGCTGGATGGCGTTGCGCAGCAGCTCCGGGTCGGTCTGGGCGTATAGCTCGGCCAATTCGCTCAGCCCCATGGCGGTCCGGCGCCGGGCTTCGGGATCCGCGCTCTTGATGCTGGACGAGTAGGTATCAAGGATGGCGGAAGCAGCCTTGAGATCCCGCCGGTCGAGCAGTTGCTTGACATAGTCGCGGATGTTGCGCGGAGGGATGCACCAGGCGTCGGGGGAAAGCAGCACGGCGCGCTTGCCGTTCTCCGGCACCGCCGCCCAGAACTGCCGGTCGAGCAACTCGGCGTAGGACTCCACCATCATGCCGGCGCGGCCCATCTTTTCTTCGTGCTCGCGCAGCACTTTGCGCAGAGTCTCGATTTCGTTCCCCATGCGGTCCAGCAACTCGCGCACCGCATTCACCCGGACTTCGCCTTTTTCGAAGCGCTCCAGAGCGAACTGGATGGCCAGGTGCTCCGCGATCTTGAGCAGCAGGTTGGGATCGGACTGCGCCGGAACCTGCGTCGCCATCTGCGCCAGCGCGGTTTGCAGCACGTTTTGCACCGAGACCGGCGAGTTCTGGATCTCGCTCCGCAAATCCGCGGGATCGATCGCGCCTCCAGCGGGCAGCACCTTGCCCAATTGCGAGAGCAGCTTCAGCACGTTGGTGACGTCGTCCTGCTTGAGGGGAGCGGCGCCGAATCCGCCGCCACGCCCGCCGCCGGTCCCGCTTCCCGTTCCGTTCCCGGCTCCCGTCCCGGTTCCGCTCCCGCTGCCGGAATGTTCGCCTTCGGCGGCGGCGATCAATTGCAGCATCTTTTGCGGATCGCTGAGCCAGTCTTTGAGCTTTTCAGAATCGCCCCCCAGCGCGCGCGACGCCAGTTGCGACGGCAACGAGTCGACGCTGCCGTCGTGGGCGACATAGCGGATCTCGTTCACCCGGATGGGACCGTTGTTCTCGCCGAAAGCGCGCTTCAACTCTCCGGCAATGGCCGCCGGCCGGGCGCCGGCATTGGCGAAGGCCTCCACCAGGCGGAGAAAGTCGTCGCGGATGAGCTGCACGGAGAAGTAGATGCTCGCCAGGCCCGCCGCCGCGAGCATTTGCGCGAAGCTGCGCTCGGCCGGACCGGTCTCCAGCGGCACGCCGTCCAGCAGCAGCTTCGATCCGGAAACCCCGAACAGGAACCCGGACGAGGCATCCGCGGGCATGGCCGCGCACAACTCTCTCCAGGCGATGTCGAGGTGCACCACGGTGAGCTTGTGATCTATGCCATACAGCCGGACGTACTTCAGCAGAATGTTGAGGCTGCGGGCGAAGGCACGAGCGGCGCCGGCCCGGCTTTCCGCCGTCCCTAGTTGGGGAGATGACACCTCTGCTCCTCTGGTGACTGCCCCAGAGTACAAGCGCTCCCGGCAGGGCGAAAGTTACCAAGGGAGATGGACGGCGGGCGCGGGAGCCACGGTAATGCAACCGATTCAGTGCTTTGCTGGGGCAAACCTTGGTAATGTGTAGCGCCGGCGTCCCGCCGGCTGTCGCGGGGGCGTCCCGCCCCCGATCCCAGGCCTCTACGAGAGCCGTGCCTTGAGCCGGTCGTACGTGGTTTCCAGGGACTCGGGCAGCATGCGCGTCTCGCCCACCACGGTCATGAAATTGGAGTCCGCCACCCAGCGCGGCAGGACGTGCATGTGGATGTGCCCGGCCACACCGGCGCCGGCGGCCTTTCCGATGTTCATGCCCAGATTGATGCCGTCGGGGCGGTAGACCTCATGCAGAATGTCTTCCATGCGCTGGGTCAGTGCCATCATCTCCTGGGCCGTCTCCGGCGGCAGCTTGCGGAGTTCGTCGAGGTGCTGGTTGGAAACGATCATCACGTGGCCCGAGGTGTAGGGAAACGCGTTGACGATGACGAAGCAGTGCTGCCCCCGGTACACCACCCCGGTATTGCGATCGTCGGTGCGCGCGAAGGCCTGGCAGAAGACGCAGCCCGCGGCCTTGTCCGTAGAGACGATGTAGGCGTAACGCCACGGCGTCCACAGAAAGTCCATGCTGGCAGAGTAGCAAAAATCCGTGGGAAATCGAGGGGACAAGACATCGGCATGGCCAAGATCGTTACAGGATGAAAAATTCTCTCCCGCCGGTTTGACACTCTTTGGAAGCGGTTGCTATAGTCGAAGGGTCTTTGGGACGCGGGTGCTCCCCCGGAAGATCCGGCCGCTGGGTTCCAAGCCACGGTTCGCAGCCTTTTCGAGTCCAGTCCCCCTGCATTCGGAAAGCTGTGGGCTGGCGTCATCGCAAGCAAGAAGGCCCGCCGCCCGCCGTCCGTCCGAGAGACAGACCTCGCTCACGCCTGTACGTGTGCGGGGCGCACTTTGAGCAAAGCATTGCAGGAAGAAACCACAGTCCGTAACGCTCAGCCGGAAGCCGAGCCCACCGCTGCGCAAGCTGAACCGGCCCAAGCGTCAGGCCCCACTGTAGAAACGCCTCATGATCCCACTTACATTCGGCCCTCCGAAGCTCAGCCGCCCCTCCCGCCGGCGCCAGCTCCGGTCCGCCGAGATAGAGAAACCATGGAAGACTTTGCTACCGCACTTGAAACCTTTACTGCTGAAACCGAAGCTCTGAACGAAAGCCGCATTCATAAGGGTACCGTTCTTAAGATTACCGCCACCCACGTCGTCGTCGATATTGGCTCCAAGTCCGAAGGTTTGGTCCCGGTCGCCGAGGTGCACGACGGCGAAGGCAATCCCACAGTCCATCCCGGCGACGAAATCGACGTCATGGTGCAGCACGGGGAAGCCGAAGAAGGCTACGTCGCGCTCTCCTACCAGAAGGCCCAGCGCATCCGGGTTTGGGACGACATCGAGAAAGCCTACAACGACAAGACCCCCATCAAGGGCAAGGTAGTCGAGCGGGTGAAGGGCGGCCTGTCGGTCGATATCGGCGCCCGCGCCTTTCTGCCCGGATCGCAGGTCGACCTCAAGCCGGTCCGCAACCTGGACGCGCTCAAAGGACAGGACATCGAAGTCCGCGTCATCAAGCTCAACAAGAAGCGCGGCAACATCGTGGTCTCGCGCAAGCAGATGCTCGAGGAAGAGCTGGGCGAGAAGCGCGGCAAGACTCTGGAGAAGCTGGAAGAGGGCGCGGTGATGACCGGCGTGGTGAAGAACCTCACCGACTATGGCGCCTTTGTGGACCTGGGCGGTATCGACGGCCTGCTGCACATCACGGATATGTCCTGGGGCCGGCTTACCCATCCCCGCGACCTGGTCAATGTGGGCGACGAGATCCACGTCAAAGTGCTCAAGTACGACAAGGACAAGCAGCGCGTCTCGCTGGGCTTCAAGCAACTCACGCCCGATCCCTGGCTGGACGCCGCGCACCGTTACCCCGTGAGCGCACACGTCAAGGGCCGCGTGATCTCCATCACTGACTACGGCGCTTTCGTCGAACTGGAGCAGGGCATAGAGGGGCTGGTACACGTCAGCGAGATGACCTGGTCCAAGCGGACCAAGCATCCCTCCAAGCTGGTCAACGTCGGCCAGCAGGTCGAAACCGTGGTGCTGAACGTGAATCCGCAGGAGCGGCGCATCTCGCTCGGCCTCAAGCAGCTCGAGACCAATCCCTGGGAGACGCTGCACGAGAAGTACCCGGTAGGCATGACGGTCGAGGGCCGGGTGCGCAACCTCACCGACTTCGGCGCCTTCATCGAGATCGAGGACGGTATCGATGGCCTGGTCCACGTCAGCAACCTGAGCTGGACCAAGCGGGTGAAGCATCCCTCCGAGGTGCTGAAGAAGGGCGACAAGGTCAAGACGATCGTGCTGGGCATCGACTCCGACCAGCGGCGCCTGTCCCTGGGCGTCAAGCAACTGCAGCCGGATATCTGGGAGACGTTTTTCTCCACCCGCCGCGTCGGCGACGTACTGCACGGGAAAGTGCTGCGCGTGGCCAGCTTCGGCGCCTTTGTCGAGATCGCCGACGGCGTCGAAGGCCTCTGCCACAACTCCGAAGCCGCTGACCCGCACGGCACGGCCATCCGGCTGGAACCGGGCCAGGAGTTCGACTTCAAGATCATCAAGATGAATCCGGAGGAGAAGAAGGTCGGGCTGTCGATCCGCGCCGTGGGCGAGGAAGGCTCGCGCCAGGACGTCGAGGCTTACAAGCACCCGGCTTCGAGCGCGACCGCGACCATCGGCGATCTGGTGGAGTGGAAGCGCGCCGGCAACGATCAGAACTGAGTTTTCAGCCGTAGAAGTTCAGGCCGCCAGCTCTGGCGGCCTTTTTCTATTACATTACGGCACCCAACATCGTGTGGATCAGTGATCCGCGTATATCCGCGTTAATCCGCGGCGAAACGCGGAATTAGGGGGACGCCGACCCTCACTTCGCCATGTTGATCTTCAGGTGCATGACCACATTGCTCCGACTGTCGAAGGAGCTGACGTTCTTGGTGTCGCTCTTGTGGCCCTGGTATTCAGCGCGGATCTGGTAGTCCACGTTAGGGGAGAGGGAGCTGAATCGGTAATTACCTCCGCCATCGGTGATGAAGGTTTTTACCTGCTGGGTGCGGGTGTTTTGCAGGTAGACGATCGCTCCCGACAGGGGTGCATCCGCCTTGTCCGTGACCTGTCCGGTGACGCTGCGGGCGGGCGGTTCGTTCCTGGGCGCCGCAGCGCCGGCCGCCAGCAGCCCCAGCAGGATGATGGCGGATACGATACTCGCGACTTTTCGCACAGGGCCCCCTTGGGCGATTGGAGCGACTTCTACCTGGTTAGATGCAGGCCGATATCCACCCGCTCGTCATTCTCGACGTGGACCTTGGCTTCCGCCGCGGGCGCGTGCTTGCCTTCGGGCTCGGCCCGGATTACGTAATCGGCGGCGCCGGCGGGCACGCGCTGCGCAAATTCCCCCTGGTGGTTGGAATACAGCTCCCACCGCGCTTTCTTCTGATCGGCGCGGCGGATTTTAACCCGCACTCCGTAGACGGGATGATAGTCAGAATCCCAGACGGTACCGAAAATGAGAGCATAGGGCTTTTCGGCGCGCTTGTCAGACGCCATGGCCGCCAGAGTCGCGGCCACCAGCATCAGGCCCAGCAGGACGAGCAGCCAGCCCCGGCCGCGGTGCTCACGCGTCGTCACCGTCTTCACCCTCCTCTTCCTTGTCTACCTCGTCGTCCACCTCTTCTTCCTCCACCTGCTTCAATTCCAAGGGACTGGTGGTGATCACCTCGAAGTCGGTGCCACACTCGGGACAGGAAACGATATCGCCCTCGTCCACTTCATCGACCTCGATATCGAGGTCGCTCTCACATTCCGGACATTGAACCATTCTTCCCTCCGCCAGCTCGACGGGACGGCCCACCCCGTCTGTTACTATTTAGAATTCCTTTCCCCTCAGCGTCAATAGCAGGGCTGCGATTTTTCCTTTTTGGGAAGGATGCGCACCCCGGCCGCCGGGGTAGAACTAGATTTCCGTTTAGCGAGGGAACCATGGCTCAGCTCAGGAAATGGGTGGCAGGGGGTGCGCTTGGAATGATGGCGGTGCTCATCGCGGTTGCTCAACAGCGGGGACGCACCCCCAAGACGCCGGAACTGGACCCGCAGATCGTGGCCGCGGTGAAGGAGGTTTCGCCGGCGCGCGTCAAAGCCACCATCGAGAAGCTGGTCAGCTTCCACAACCGCAGCACGCTTTCGGCGGCCGATGCGGCCTCGATCGCCAAGGGGCGCGGCATTGGCGCCGCGCGCGAGTGGATCCGCTCCGAGTTCGAGCGCTACTCCAGGGACTGCGATGGCTGCCTCAAAGTCGAGATGCAGAGCTTCATCGTCAATCCGCCGGCGCGGCGAATCCCGCACCCGACAGAACTCGTGAACGTGGTCGCTACGCTGGAAGGCACCGACCCCGCCAACGCCGGCCGCATTTACGTGGTGAGCGGCCACTACGATTCGCGCAACAGCGATAACGACAACGTCACCGATCCCGCTCCCGGCGCCAATGACGATGCCAGCGGCACCGCCGTCAGCCTGGAATGCGCGCGCGTGCTGAGCAAGCACAAGTTCCCGGCGACCATCGTGTTCATGGCAGTAGCGGGCGAGGAGCAGGGACTCTATGGCAGCGCCCACTACGCCGAGTCCGCCAAGTCGGCGAAGCTCGACATCGAAGGCGTGCTCAACAACGACATCGTAGGCGGCAACCGCACCCCCGGCGACAAGATGCAGCAACCGCAGTGGGTGCGCGTGTTTTCCGAGGGGATTCCCGTCGCCGCAACTCCTGACGAAATCAAGCTCATTCGCGCTACCGGCATGGAGGACGATTCGCCCTCACGCCAACTGGCGCGCTATGTCCGCCAGGTTGCCGAGCAATATCTCACCGGGTTCGAGCCCAAGCTGGTGTCGCGGCCGGACCGCTATCTGCGCGGCGGCGACCACATGTCCTTCAACGAGCAAGGCTTCGCCGCGGTACGCTTCACCGAGTATCGCGAGGACTACAACCACCAGCACCAGACGCCGCGCATCGAGAAAGGCGTCGAGTACGGCGACTTGCCGAAGTTCGTGGATTTCGCCTACGTCGCCAATGTCGCGCGCGTGAACGCCGCCACGCTGGCCGCGCTGGCTTCGGCTCCTGCGCCTCCCGCCAACGTGCGCGTCGTCACCAGGAGCCTGGAAAACGATTCCACGCTCACCTGGAGCGCGTCGCCAGGAGGCTTGGCCACCAAGTATGAGGTCCTGTGGCGGCCGACCGCCGACTCCGATTGGCCGCCGCAGAATGTGGAAGCCGTTGGTAACGTGACCCAGGCCACGCTCAAACGTTCCAAGGACAACGTTGTCTTCGCGGTCCGCGCGGTGGACCCGAAGGGCCATCGCAGCGTGGTAGTGGTGCCCCTGCCGGAACGGTAAGCGAGTTCCTCGCCCCGCTAAAGACGCCAATCACGTAAAATGTGCTGATGATGCGCCGTAGCGGCTCCAACTACAACACGATGTCGCTCAGCTTCCCTCCGTTCACCCGGGCGGTGAAGTGGCTGCTGATAGCCAACGGGGTAATCTTCCTGCTGGACGCGCTGGTCGGACGTGTCTCTCCTGGGGCAGGGCGGGACATCACGATCGTGTTCTCCCTTATACCCGCGGCGGTGATGCATGGCTACATCTGGCAGGTGGTGACCTATTCCTTCCTGCATGGTGGGCTCTGGCACCTTCTCGGCAACATGCTCATGCTCTGGATGTTCGGGTCACAGTTCGAGACGGACTGGGGCACATCCCGTTTCCTCGAGTTCTACTTCTTCTGTGTTGTCGGAGCGGCCTTGAGCACGATCGTGATTGCGTATACCGGTCTGCTGGGACTCACTCCTTCCACGCCCACGATTGGCGCTTCCGGTGGCATCTACGGAATCTTATTAGCGTACGGAATCATTTACGCTAATCGGGAGATCATGCTGTTCCCCATTCCGTTCACGATCAAAGCAAAGTACTTTGTCATCGGGCTGATTTTTATCACGTTGTATCTCTCTGTAAGTGGGCCCGGCGGGATCGCGTATGTTGCACACTTGGGCGGGCTGCTCTTCGGCTTCCTTTTCATCAGGTTCATGCCTCGGCACGGCGTGGTGGGCGGAGCTTCGGAGCGCTACTTCGGGCTGCGCAACGCCTATTACCGCTGGAAGCGCCGCCGCGCCGCCCGCAAGTTCGAGGTTTACATGCGGAAGCACGACCGCAGCCAGTACTTCGACGAGTACGGCAACTTCCGCGATCCCGACAAGCCGCCTCCGGAGAAAGGCAACGGCGAACACCGCGGGCCGTGGGTGAATTAGCAGCAGGCAGGACGCAGGGGGCAGGAAGCAGGAAAAGCAATACCTGCCTCCTGCCTCCCGCTTCCTGCGTCCTATCCCTGCCGCTTGGCCATCGAATCCTGGGGCGAAACGTCCACTAGCCGCTCGAACACGAGCGTGACCTTCGAGATCTCGCTCAGCCGCTGCCAGAACTTGTGGATATCGGGGTCTTCTTGGGCGTCTCCGCGAGCCTGCTCAGAACGCCAGTAACGCAGGTTGATGAACCGACAGGAGTCCTTCACGTCGCGGTAGAGCAGGTCGCGGCTGTACTGTTTGCGCCGCAGCACGGCGTAGAACTCGTGCAGGAGCTGGAGACATTCCTCGTCCTTGCCGTCGAAGGCTTCCACCACGGCCAGGGCCATGATCTCGCTGGTTTCGGACACAGCGTTATCTCCTTCTCCGCTCCGGCGGCGGTTTGATGCGGGGCACGCGCCGGCGCTCGCTCTCCGGTGCGCCGGGTTCCCCATCGCGTGACCCGACCACGTGCAGGCGCATGAAATTGGTGGACCCGGAAGCCATCTGCGTTCCCGCCACCACCCCGATCACATCGCCGGCTGCCACCGCATGGCGGCGCAGCAGCTCGCGCTCGGCGGCGCGTACCATGTCGTCACCGGTGCGCGCCGTCTGCTCCACCATGGGACACACACCCCACAAGAGATTAAGCCGGTTGGCCACCTGCGGGAAAGTGGTAAAAGCGTAAATCGGCGCCGCCGGACGGTACTTGGAGATCAACCGCGCCGTGGTGCCGGTCTCGGTGAACACGGCGATGGCGCGCATCTCCACGTCGTGGGCGGCATGGGCCACGGATTCGCAGATGGTCTCGGCAATGGAGAGCCGCCGCGTGTTGCGCCGGCGCAGCAGCAGCCCGTCCAGGCTGTGGTCACTCTCCGCCTCGGCAATGATCCGCCCCATCATGGTGACGGCTTCGCGCGGATACTTGCCGCTGGCGGTCTCGGCCGAGAGCATGACGGCGTCGGTGCCGTCGAAGACCGCGTTGGCCACGTCGCTGGCTTCAGCGCGCGTGGGCCGGGGGTTCTCGATCATGGACTCCAGCATCTGGGTCGCGGTGATCACCGGTTTGCGCCACTCGAAGGCGCGCTGGATGATGTGCTTCTGGATGACCGGCACTTTCTCCGGCTCCACCTCCACGCCCAGGTCGCCGCGCGCCACCATCACGCCGTCGGCAACTTCCAGGATCTCCTCCAGGCGGTCGATGGCCTGCGGCTTCTCCAGCTTGGCGATGACCGGGGTCGCGGAGCCTTGGTCGCTGATGAAGCGCTTGGCTGCCAGCACGTCCTCGGCGCGGCGCACGAACGACACCGCCACCAGGTCCACCGCGTGCTTCAGCCCGAAACGCAGGTCCTTCTTGTCCTTCTCGGTCAGCGCCGGAACCTGGACCTCGGTTCCCGGCAGGTTGATGCCCTGGTGTTCCCCGAGCAGGCCGCCGTTGACCACCTCGCACTCGACGTCCTCGCCGTGAATGGCTTGGACGCGCAATTCGATGAGGCCGTCGGAGAGCAGCACGCGCGCGCCCGCGGTAACGTCCTGCGCCAGGCGAGGATAGCTGGTGGAAATCAGCAACGGTGTACCCGGCACGTCACGCGGCGTGATGGTGACGCGTGCCCCCGGCTTCAGCGTTACCTTGCGGGACTTCAGGCGTCCAGTGCGGATCTTCGGGCCTTGCAGATCCTGGAGGATGGCCAGCGTGCGGCCTTCCTTTTCCGCCGCGCGCCGCAGCCGCTCGATCACGCGCGCATGCTCTTCGTGGGTGGAGTGTGAGAAGTTCAGCCGGGCCACGTCCATGCCCAGCCGCAGCAGCTCGCAGATCATGCTCTCCGAGTTGCTCGCCGGCCCGATGGTGCACACGATCTTCGCCCTCCGCGCCGGAAGGCTGCGCTCGGCCGACAGCGTGGGTGGGTTGATCCGCTCCGCGATGCTCATTCAGTACATCTGCAGTTCCCGCTGCAAGTCCGCATCCAGAGGCTGGCCGGTGAGCCGCTTGGGAAAGATGAGAGCATTGAACTCGGCCCCCACCAGGATGATGACGGAAATAATGTACAGCCACACCAGCAGCGCCATGGCCGTGCCCAGTGAACCGTACATGATGCTGTAGCTGGAGAAGCGATGGAGGTACCAGCCGAACAGCACGGTCGCCGGGAACCATAGGCCGGTAGCCAGCAGCGCGCCCGGCAGCGACAAGTGCCAGGGCGCGATCCGCGGCACTCCCCAGTGGTAGATCAGCAGGATAACCAGCACGCTGGTGGCGGAGGATATCAGCCATCGCCCCATGGTCCACAACAGCAGGATGTAGGGGCCGATATCGTGGCCGGCCTCGAACGCCAGCCAGGTCTCGATCTGATTGCCGAAGGCTATCAGCGTGGTGGCGAACAGCATGGGCACGAAGGTAAGGAACACCAGCAGGAACGAGATCAGGCGCTCCTGCACCAGGCCCCAGACCTTGGGCATGCGGTAGGCATTGCGGAAGCCTTCCATCCAGGAGATGAAGATGCCGGAGGCGGTCCACAGCGTCAACAGCGCGGTGGGGATCAGAATGCCGATGGGGTGATGCGCCTTCTCGATGAGGGTGCGCACCGGGCCGCCGGTTCCCTCGGGCAGGACGCGTGTGACGGCCCTGGTGAACTCCCGGAAAATCGCCCGGTTGCCCACCTCGGCCAGCACGGCAGCCGCCACCAGCAACGTGGGGAACAGCGTCAGAATGGCGGAGTACGCTGCTCCCTTGGCCACTGCAAAGGCGTCGTGCTGGAAGGCACGCCAAAAGGCGAACCGCAGGTACCGGGCCAGCCGGAACATAACTCGGGATATAAGGTACCAGTTGCAAGTGGCCGGATGCCAGTTGTGAGTTGGCTAACCTGTGCTTTGCGGCCCGGCTGAACCCAGGCCCCTCCGAAAGAACCGGCCCCCAATAAAATCGCGGGCCCATTCGGACCCGCGATAACTGGCAACTGGTGACTGGCAACTGGCGACTGCTCTATTCTGCCGCCAGCTCTTCGGTCTCGCCCTCATGGCGCAGCAACTCCAGGGCGCGCTCGGCTTCCTCGTAGGCGGCCGAAACCTCTTCCTGGACCTTCTGCGCGGCTTCCTCCAGCTCGGGCGACAGGCGCACGTTGCGGTAGTGCTCCATGCCGGTACCGGCCGGGATCAGCCGCCCCACGATGACGTTTTCCTTCAGGCCGCGCAGGTGGTCCACCTTGCCCTGGATCGATGCCTCGGTGAGCACGCGCGTGGTCTCCTGGAACGACGCCGCCGAGATGAACGACTCGGTCGCGAGCGACGCCTTGGTGATACCCAGCAGCAGCGGCCGTCCGGTGGCCGGCTTGCCGCCGTCCTTGATGATCCGCTGGTTCTCCTCCTCGAACTTGAATTTGTCCACCTGCTCCTCGAGGAGGAACACAGTGTCGCCGACGTCCTCGACCCGGCGCCAGCGCATCATCTGGCGGACGATCACTTCGATGTGTTTGTCGCTGATGGTCACGCCCTGCAGGCGATAGACCTCCTGAATTTCGTTGACCAGGTAGGCCTGCAACTCCTTCTCGCCAAGCACGGCCAGGATGTCGTGCGGGTTGAGCGGGCCGTCCATGAGCGGTTCGCCGGCGCGGACGCGCTCGCCTTCCTGCACGTTGATGTGGACGCCGCGCGGAACGGAATATTCCTTTTCCGTGCCGTTGTCGGCGGCCACATAGAGTTTGCGCTGTCCCTTGGCAACTTCGCCGAAGCGCACCACGCCGTCGATCTCGCTGATCACCGCGGTCTCGCGCGGCTTGCGCGCCTCGAACAATTCCACCACGCGCGGCAGACCGCCGGTGATGTCCTTGGTCTTGGTGGTTTCGCGCGGGATCTTGGCCAGCACGTCGCCGGGATACACCGTGTCCCCGTCTTGCACCATGAGGTGGGCGCGCAATGGCATCAGGTAGCGCTTGCTGGCCTTGCCTTTGATTACGATGGCTGGCTGGCGCTTCTCGTCGGCCGAATCCGCCACCACGTGACGCGACAGTCCGGTGACCTCATCCACTTCCTCGTGCAGCGTGATGCCTTCCTGGAGGTCCTTGAACTGCACCGTGCCGCCGATTTCCGTGAGGATGGCGAACGTGTAGGGATCCCATTCGACCAGGGCCTGGCCGAGCTGCACCGGGCCGCCTTCGACAACTTTGACCTTGGCGCCATAGACAACCGCATAACGCTCGCGTTCGCGGCCTTTCTCGTCCACCACCGCGATCGAGCCCTGGCGATTCATGACCACCAGGTCGCCCGTCTTCGATTTCACCGTCTGCAAATTGACGAAGCGCACCGTGCCGTTGCTCTTGGCATCGAGCCGCGATTGTTCAGAAACTCGCGACGCCGTGCCTCCAATGTGGAAGGTGCGCATGGTGAGCTGCGTTCCCGGTTCGCCAATGGACTGCGCTGCGATCACGCCCGTCGCCTCGCCGAGTTCGACCAGGCGCCCGGAAGCCAGGTTGCGCCCGTAGCACATGACGCAAACGCCGCGCCTCGACTCGCAGGTGAGCACCGAACGGATCTTCACCCGCTCGATTCCGGCAGCCTGGATCGCCCCGGCGAGATCTTCGGTGATCTCCTGGTTGATGTCGACGACGACCTGGCCTTCGTAGTCCTTGATCTTCTCGAGCGACACGCGGCCCACGATGCGGTCGCGCAGCGGCTCGATAATTTCGCCGGCTTCGACGATGCCGGAAACGTAAATTCCGTCCACCGTACCGCAGTCGTATTCGCTGATGATCACGTCTTGCGCGACGTCCACCAGGCGGCGCGTCAGGTAACCCGAGTCGGCGGTCTTCAACGCCGTATCGGCCAAGCCCTTGCGCGCGCCGTGGGTCGAGATGAAGTATTCGAGCACCGTCAACCCTTCACGGAAATTCGCCGTGATCGGAGTCTCGATGATCTCGCCCGTCGGCTTGGCCATCAATCCGCGCATTCCCGAAAGCTGGCGGATCTGCTGCTTCGATCCGCGAGCGCCGGAATCGGCCATGACGTAAATCGGGTTGAGTTCGCCTTCTTTGTCACGCCGCTGCATCTGGTTGAACATTTCATCGGCAACTTTTTCCGTGATGGCCGACCAGATTTCGA
>JBKQPN010000060.1:0-19755 GCA_052145015.1 Terriglobales bacterium | reverse complement strand
GCGCGAAACTCGAAATTCGAAAACCGCCTCCACCCATAACCCCTTCGAGTTTCGAATTTCGATTTTCGAACTTCGAACTGGAGCGGGAGACGGGAATCGAACCCGCGACCAACAGCTTGGAAGGCTGTGACTCTACCACTGAGTTACTCCCGCCTAGCCCTTTAGCCACGGATTTGCACGGATGTTCACGGATCATCTTTTTTTCTTCCGATCCGTGAAAATCCGTGGCGTTTTTCTTCAAACTCTGGAGCCGATGACCAGGATTGAACTGGTGACCTCTCCCTTACCAAGGGAGTGCTCTACCAACTGAGCTACATCGGCTCGACACTCATCAGTCGCCGTGCTCGCGCGACGCCTCGATCCGCTCCCGCTGCGCATGCAGGAACGTGCGAACGGCAAACACTCCCAGGAGTGCCAGCGTTACCGCGCGCAACGGCACGTCGCGTCCAGCCACCGAGATGCTCGCGTCCAGCGTGAACCACGCCATCACGGCGAGCACCACGTACACCGCCAGCGCGACCAGCAACTTCCTCGACATCTTCTGATCCAAACTCTGATCCAAAATCCTGGTGGACAGGGGAGGATTCGAACCTCCGTAGCTCGCAAGGAGCGGCAGATTTACAGTCTGCTGCCATTAACCACTCGGCCACCTGTCCATCGTCTCCGCTCACCAGCCCGCGCCCGCACGCGAATCGCCCCCGCGGCCTGCCGAACGGAAGAAAACAGCAAGAGAGGAAACCCGATTTTTCGTGCGCACACTTTTTCTGACGCACATCAGCACACAAACGCCAACATCTTCCGGAATCACTAGGTGGAGTGTGTGTTCCTCTTGATGAGTTGCTCGCTGCTACCGTGGCTAATGGTTGCAGGACGCGACCTTGCTTCCTGACAACCCGTTTTGCTTGGAGCTGGCGAAGGGATTTGAACCCCTGACCCTCTGATTACAAATCAGATGCTCTACCAACTGAGCTACGCCAGCAAAATACTTCCCGACCGCCGAGACAATCATTGAAGTTAACACAACGGCATCTCACGTGCAAGGGCCAACCCCCACGGCGTAACTCGGGCGCAAACAGCTTGCCCATCCCTGAGGGGTGGAATGCTATCATTTCGCCTCCGTGCTCACTTGTCACCAACCATTCATCTTAGCCCAAGCTGAAGGTCGCCAGGAGCGCGCCCGCGGAAGATCGGCCGTGCGCGCCAGGCTCCGCCATGCGCCGACGTAAGCTCTGGATCGCGCTGGCGGTTTTGCTGATCGCGGCCGCCATCGCGGCTGTCGTGTATCTGCGAAGCCGCAGGGGGCCGGAAGCGGCGCGGCTGCTGCCGGAGTCCGACGCCGTCCTCTTTGTCAACCTGCGGCTGATGCGGTTGGCGCACGTCTTCGGCGAGGCTCCGCCCGTCTCCTACGATTCCGATTACGAACAGTTCGTCAAGCAGACCGGCTTCCAGTTCGAGCGCGACTTGGACCAGGCCGCGTTCGCGGTGCATGCCCCCCCGGGCGCGGCGGCCGGCGGCCAAGGTTTTCTCGCGGAGGCCCACTACTCCGAAATCTTCATCGGCAAGTTCGACGCGCAGCGCGCGGCCGCCTACTTCCGCAAACTCTCCAGCAACACCGAGGACTATCGCGACGCCGTGATCTACGCCATCCCGCACGAAGGCCGGACCGTGCGGGTCGCCATCCTGGGACTGGACACGGTGGCCGTTTCCAATCTGCCGGACACCGCAGCCATCCACCAGATGATCGACAAATACCGCGCGGCGGCATGGCCCGCTTCGGGACCTTCATTAGTACGCGAACACTACCGCCAGGTGCCGCTGGCCAGCGTGGCCTGGGCGCTGGCCCGCGTTCCCGGGCAGCCGGGCCAGGGGCCAGCTCTCGTGCTGCCCGGCGGGATGGAGATGCCGGTTCACTGGCTGGCCGGTTCGACCATCGTGGCTTCTGCTGCCTACCGGGGGGCCCTGCATCTGCGGATCGAAGCCCTGACGCAAAGCGAGAACGATGCCCGGCAACTCGCCGAAACCGTCAAGACCTTCCTGGCGCTGGTAAAAGGCGTGGAATCGTCAACCACGCAGGGCGGGACTGACGCGGACGTGAAGGCGTTCTTCAACAGCCTGAAGGTCGAGGAGCACGGCCCCCGGGTGGCGCTGACCGCAACCCTGCCGCAAGGATTCATCCGTAAAGCGCTGACGCCGCCCCCCAGCCCGCCGGCTCAGGCTCCCGCAGTTCCCCCGCCGCCATCAGGGAAAAAGCGCAAGGGGCAAACGCAGTAGCGACTGAAAGGCGGGCCGGGGGGTCGCAATGGCCGCCTGTCCAGCCAATCCAAAACCCCGTCGCCTGGTTGTACATTTTACGGTAAAGAACGATGAGCACGAAACCCAAGAATCGGAAGAAACACATGGGCTCGAGCATTGATGATTTCCTGAAGGAAGAGGGCATCTTTGAAGAGGCGCAAGCACAGGCGGTCAAGGAAGTCGTCGCGTGGCAGCTCGACGAAGCCATGAGAAAGCGGAAAATATCCAAGAATTAAGATGGCCGCACTGCTCAAAACAAGCCGCACCCAAGTTGACCGGCTACTTAATCCCAAAAGCGACATCACGCTTTCCAGCCTGCAACGGGCGGCGGTTGATGATCGAGCTGGTCTGACAAGAACGGTTCGAAAAGCAAGAAGGGCGGCCCCATTCCGGCCGCCCCGTACCGTACAACCGCGCGATCTGTTATTGCCCCGACGCCACCCCGAAGTTCTGGGCCACGCTGATTCGCAGGTACTTGTGGGGATTCACCGGGACATCCTGGATGCGGACTTCGTAGTGCAGATGGGGGCCGGTGGAACGGCCGCTGCGCCCGACATAACCAATCACGTCGCCGCGGCGGACGCTTTGTCCAACCGCAGTGGCGAAGCCGGCAAGGTGCCCGTAGCGGGTGCTGATGCCGTGGCCGTGCTCCAGGATCAATAGCTGTCCGTAGCCGCCGTTCTCGGCGGCAAATACGACTACCCCGTCGGCGGGCGCGATCACCGATTGTCCGTAAGCGGTCGAGATGTCAACACCAGTATGGAACGCTCCCTCACCGTTGAAGGGATCGATGCGCTCGCCGAACGACCCGGTTACCGGGCCTTCGACTGGCCACATGGTGGGCGCGGCGGCCATGCGCAGCCAGTCCGCCGTAGTTACCGATTGCCCGCCACCCAGTTCGATGCCAACGGTGGCAGCGCCGCTCAACGCCGAACTTCGGAGCGCGTAGAGCTGGTCAAGCGAGGACGAGAACTGGTCGGCGCTCAGGTCCGGGGAGTCGGATTTAAGGATGCGGTTGGTCTTCAGGCCGTAGAGAGTGGAAACTTCACCCGCCAGCGAACCCAGCGAAGCCACCTGGATCTCTTTTTCCTGCGCCACCTGTTCCAGCTTCGAGTAGCGGGTCTTCAGGGCCTCTTTTTCGGTGCGTAACTGGTTGAAACGCGCCACCTTCATCAGCATACGGGTGTAGGAGCCCGCCATGCCGGTGATGGTAAACATGCCGATCAGGGCGCCGGCCAGGAAAACATAAATGTAATGCAGGGGAATGGGAATCTTTCGGAGCTGTCCTTCGCCATCGCGGGCGACCAAAAGCACGTAGTAGCGTTTGCGCAAAAGTAATCTCTCGATTCGTTGGGGACTGACTAAAGTTACCTACCTGAAGCAGCCCCACCGTTTTCGGCCAGGTCACAGGGCTGACGACGAGGGAAGCTTATCGGCCCCAGCCGCTCCAGTCAACAGCTATATGGATGCTGAAAGGGTTAAGACTGTTGGTTTGGTATTTACTTTCTGGTTATGGACTTATGAGCAATCTCCCAAGGTCTGGTAACCACCTTAGAGAGTGGGGAAAAGGGGGCGGGGAGCCGAGGCCGATTCCTTGCTTCCTGCTCGCTGAAATTGTGTGCCGGAACCACGCTCCAAGCTGTAGGGTGTAATGGCCTTGCCGCTGACCGAAAAGGCGCTGATCTATCGTATTCGCCGCCACGCCAGAGCTCCCCGCGGCCGGGGGGTGGTGTGCACCGGGATCGGGGACGACGCTGCGGTTCTCGCGTGCCCTTCCGGCTTCGACGTCCTGGTGACCACCGACTTCAGCCTGGAAGGGATGCACTTCCGCAGCGAGTGGCACCCGCCGGATTCAGTGGGGCATCGCTGCCTGACGCGAGGGTTGAGCGACATCGCTGCCATGGGCGGCGAGCCGACCGCCGCCTTTCTGTCCCTGGCTCTTCCCTCCGACCTCCCGCAGGGCTGGGTGGACGGGTTCATGAGCGGGCTGCTGCGGCTGGGCAGGCAATATGACGTACCGCTTGCCGGCGGGGACACGGCCGAGTCGCCTGCCGGAGTGCTGGCGGACATCGTGGTGGTGGGACGCGTGCCCACCGGCAAGGCGCTGTTGCGCTCGGGGGCGCGCGCCGGCGATTCCATCTACGTGACCGGCGAGCTGGGGCGGTCCGCATGGACCCTGCAACGCTTGCGCGAAGGAGGCTTGGCGGCGCTGGGTCCGAAAGGCAAGCCGCGCTACGCCGCCCATGATCCTCACTTCTACCCCCAGCCGCGGATCGCCGTCGGCCGGTGGCTGCGGGAACAGGGCCTGGCGACGGCGGCCATCGACGTCAGCGACGGCCTCTCCACCGACCTCGGGCATATTTGCGAGGAGAGCGGCGCGGGAGCGCTGCTCTACGAAGCCGCTATCCCGCGCCCGAGCGGATTGCCCACCAGCAGCCTGCACTACGCCCTGCACGGTGGAGAGGATTACGAATTGCTCTTCACTGTGCCGGGATCGCGCCGGGTTCCCAGCAAGATTGCCCGCGTGCGCGTCACCCGTATCGGGGAGATCATCCGCGGCCGCGACCTGTGGCTGGTGGACAGCCACGGGCAAAGGAAGGCGCTGCCACAGCGCGGCTGGGAGCACTTCAGCGGTCGATAACTGAATGCGTTCTCCTTTCGGGGGAAAAGCGCGCTCGGCTGCACCCAAGAGGATGTACACTTTCACCCGCCCTAGCGCAAAGATTAGCCCCGGTCCAAAACCACGCGACCGCCACCAATCCACGGCGGGGAGAAAGAGGGAGAATAAGGATGCTGACGGCAGCCCGTCCAAGAGCCGTCGGCAAGCGTGTGTTGTGGCTGTTGAGCGGCGCAGCGCTTGCCCTGCTGGTGGCGGGGACTGCACCGCCGGCTTCGCACAACGCCTTCCGTACGCAGAGCGCAATCTCGCCGGCCGTTTTTCTTCCGATCCAATCCAAGAAAGCCGAGGATCTGGGCGCGGGAAAGTTGCTGGTGGCGAGCCGGAGCCTTGGGGATCCGAATTTCGCTGAAACCGTGGTCTTGCTGGTTCGCTACGATGCCGAAGGCGTGGTCGGACTGATTCTCAACCGGCGTAGCCATGTCCCCCTTTCGCGTGTGTTGGAGGGACTCAAGGCGGCGCAAGGCCGTTCCGACCCGGTCTATCTCGGGGGGCCGGTCGGAACTTCCGCGGTCTTTGCGTTGTTCCAGTCGCCGGCCAAGCTCGAAGGAGCTGAACACATTTTCGGCGGAGTTTACCTGATTTCCACGAAGCCCCTCTTCGAACAGGCCATCTCGGCGCGACCCGACCCTGGCGCTTTTCATGTTTATCTGGGCTACGCCGGATGGACGAGCGACCAACTGCGGAAGGAAGTGGAACTGGGCGCGTGGTTCATTTTTCCGGCGGACGCCGGAGCGATCTTTGATTCAGATCCGGATTCCCTGTGGTCGCAAATGATTCGGAAAACGGAGCTAAAGTTGGCGGGGAGCGAGCCTGCTGGCGCAGATCAATGGCCGCTCAGATGGTCAAACCTCGAGTCCGCAGCGATCACTGGTTCCTTCCCAAGTAAAAAGTGAGCCTGCCAGTCGGCCTAAGGAAGTTCAATGCCGCGGCACGTCAAGGGCTCCCTCCATCGCAAGCTGCTATCATGGTTGGCTTTTCCGGAAAATCCGAGGCTCCGGAACAGGGGGACCATGAAACGACTCTTGTGCCTCATCGTGCTCTTGCCCGCGCTGCTGGCAGGCCAGCAGAAGCCGGCAGCGATGCCCGCCTCCACCAAGCAACCTGCCGCCCACGCCGAGCACATCCCCGATCTGGCCGAGCTGGAAAAGATGGCCGCGCGGTTTGCGCCCACCGAGCTGCGCGTCGATACCACCTCGCTTTCTCCCGGCGACCAGAAGGCGCTGGTGAAGCTGATCGAGGCCGGGCGCGTGCTCAACGAGATTTTCATGGACCAGATGTGGAGCGGCAACGACGCCCTCCGCGCCAAGCTGCGCGACGATCGCACGCCCCTCGGCCAGGCCCGCCGGCATTACTTCCGCATCAACAAGTCACCGTGGTCGGCGCTGGACAGCGAAAAGGCCTTCCTGCCCAACGTGCCGGCGCGCAAGCCGCTGGGCGCCAACTTCTATCCCGAGGACATGAGCAAGCAGGAATTCGAGGCCTGGCTCAAAACCCTGAACGGCTCCGAGCAGGAGCAAGCCAAGGGATACTTCACCGTCATCCGGCGCCAGCACTCCGACCGCAAGCTGGTGATCTTTCCTTATAGCGTCGAGTACCGCCAGGACCTGAACCGCGCCGCCGCCCTGCTGCGCGAAGCCGCCGGCCTGACCAGCAACGATAGTTTGAAGAGGTTCCTGAACTCGCGCGCCGAGGCCTTCATCAGCAACGAATATCGCGCCAGCGATGAGGACTGGATGGACCTGGACGCGCCCCTCGACATCACCATCGGTCCCTACGAGACCTACCAGGACGAGCTGTTCGGCTACAAGGCGTGGTTCGAAGCCTACATCTATCTCCGCGACGACGCCGAAACCACCAAGCTCTCTTTCTTCAGCCGTCACCTGCAGGAGATCGAGAACAACCTTCCCGAGGACAAGAAGTATCGCAATCCAAAGCTGGGCAGCCAGTCGCCGCTGCGGGTCGTGAACGTGATCTCGGCCGCCGGCGAACGCGCGGTGCAGACCGCCGCCTATAACCTGCCCAACGACGAAGTGGTGGTGAACGAGAAAGGCAGCAAGCGGGTGATGCTGAGGAACATCCAGGAGGCCAAGTTCAACAGCGTGCTGGCGCCTATCTCGCACCGTGTGCTGCCGGCCTCGGCCCAGGGCGAGGTGAACTTCCAGGCGTTCTTCACCCACACCGTGGCGCACGAGCTGATGCACGGGCTGGGACCGCACCAGATCGCGGCGACACTGCGCAAGCCCGCCTCCAACCCGCGCCTGGAGTTGAAGGAGTTTTATGGTCCGCTGGAAGAGGCCAAGGCGGACGTGACCGGGCTGTTCGCCCTGCAATTCCTGATCGATCACGGAGAGGCGGCTCCGGGCAAGCCGCTGGCCGGACTGACGGAGAAGAACCTCTATACCACCTACGTCGCCTCCGCCTTTCGCAGCCTGCGTTTCGGCGCCACCGAGGCGCACGCCCGCGGACAGGCGGTGCAGATCAACTATCTAATGGATAAGGGAGCGGTCTCCGCCCAGCCCGATGGCAGGTTCACCATTGATTTCGGGAAGATGAAGCAGGGGGTGCGCGATCTCGATCACGACCTGCTTACGCTGGAAGCCACCGGCGACTATGCCGGGGCCAAACGCCTGCTCGACCGCATGGGCGTGATCCGTCCGGAGATGCGCCGGGTGCTGGACAAGCTGGGCGATATTCCCGTGGACATCGAGCCGCTCTACGTAACCGCCGAACAGCTTGCGCCCCGTCCACGCCGCGGCGAAACCCCGGGCGACGGACGCTGAAGCCGTTGGACTATAATCGGGTTCTTCCGTTTCTCTGCCCATGAAGGATCCCCTCACTACCGAGCCGCATACGAGCACTGTGGCTGCGCCCGCGGCGCGCACCCATTTCTGGTTGCGGGAAACCGGCAAGCTCTGGCGCATGCTGTTCGACCAGAACCTGGCGGGCGTCTTCTGCTCCACCCTGGACGGCGAGATGCTGGAGTGCAACCTGTCGTTCGCGCGCATCTTCGGCTACGACTCGCCGGATGAGATCGTGCGCCGTCCGGGGGTGGACTACTATTTCGATCCCGCCGACCGCCGGCGCTATATCGAGAAGCTGCGGGCCCACGGGTCGGTGCGCAATCTCGAGCTCACCCTGCGGAAGAAAGACGGCACTGCCGTCATCATCCTGGAGAACGTCGCCGTGCTGCCCGGCGAGCGCGGCCAGCCGGAGGCCATGCTCGGCACCGTCATCGACATCACCGAGGCCAAGCAAGCCCAGGAAGCCATGCTGCGCGCCGAGAAGCTGGCGGCGGTGGGGCGCCTGGCCGCCACCATCGCGCATGAGATCAACAACCCGCTCGAGGCCGTGACCAATACCCTGTTCCTGGCGCGCACCCATGCCGAGGTGACACCCGCCCTGCGCGAACTGTTGCTGCTGGCCGAGCAGCAGGTTGCCCGCGTTGCCAGCATCACCCGCCAGACACTGGGATTCTTCCGCGGCGCCACCGAGCGCACCACCACCAGCATCGCCGCCATCCTGGATGATGCCCTGGCGCTCTACCAGGACAAGATCAACGTCAAGAACATCCGGCTGGTGAAGCAGGTGCGGTTCAACGGTCCCATCCATGCCCGCCCCGGCGAGCTGCGCCAGGCCTTCTCCAATCTGGTGGCCAACGCCATCGATGCCGTGCCCGAGGGCGGCGACCTGGTGCTGCGCGTCAGCCGCGGCCGCGATTGGCGCTCCAGCATGCCCGGAGTCACGGTGACCGTCGCCGACAGCGGCCTGGGCATCGACCCTCAGCATCGCAAGCGCATCTTCGAGCCCTTCTTTACTACCAAGTGCGACGCCGGCACCGGCCTGGGGTTGTGGCTCACCCGCGAGATCGTGCTGCGGCACAGCGGCCGCATCCGCGTCCGCACCAGCTCCCGGCACGGCCAGAGCGGGACCACCATCTCCATCTTTCTTCCCACCGCCAGCCCATAAGGCCGGCATCTCTGCGAGCTGCCGCCCGCTCACAGCCCCAAATACGCCGACCTTAGCCGCTCGTTGCTCAGCAGTTCCTGCGCGGAAGTGCCGATCCCGAGCTCGACCGCGCCATTCTCCACCACGTAGCCACGATTCGAGATGCTGAGCCCGTCCACCACGTTCTGCTCCACGATCAGCACGGTGAGGCCGCGCTTGCCGATCTCCTGAATTTTCTCGAAGACCTCTTCCACGATCTTGGGCGCGAGGCCGAGCGAAGGCTCGTCGAGCAGCAACAGCCTGGGCTGGTTCATCAGGCCGCGGGCGATGGCCACCATCTGCTGCTCGCCTCCGGACAAGGTGCCGGCGAGTTGTTTACGCCGTTCTTTCAGGCGGGGGAAGAACGCGAACTGCTCCTCCATGGATTGCTTGAGCCGGGGGCGGGCGCGGCCGATGTAGCTGCCCAGCGCCAGGTTCTCCTCCACCGTCATGTGGGGGAAGAGTTGCCGGCCTTCGGGCACCTGGCTGATGCCGAGTTCCACGATCCGGTGCGGCGGGGTGCGGGAGATATCCTGGCCGTTAAAGCGCACCGTGCCCTTTTTCGCATGCAGCAGGCCGGAGATGACGCGCAGGGTGGTGGTCTTGCCCGCGCCGTTGGCCCCCACCAGCGTGACAATCTCGCCTTCGTTCACGTGCAGGGTGATATTGAACAGCGCCTGGAAGTCGCCGTAAGCGGCCTGCACGTCGTCCATCACCAGCAGCGGCGCGCTCATAGCCCGAGTTCCTTGTACTTGGCGCCGAGGTAGGCCTCGATGACCGCCGGCATGCGCACCACTTCCTGCGGCTTGCCCTCGGCGATCTGCGTGCCGTGGTCGAGCACCACCACGCGATGGGCGATGCTCATCACCACCTGCATCACGTGCTCCACCCCGCCCACCGCCGCCACGCCCCACTCTGGGAGCTTCTTGAGGAGCTCCGCCAGTCCCAGCGCTTCGGCCGTCGAGAGCCCGGCCACCACCTCGTCGAGCAGAATGAGCCGCGGCTTGGTAGCCAATGCGCGCGCGATCTCCAGACGCTTCAGCATGGCGACCGGCAATCCGCTGGCGGTAAAGTGCATGGCCTTCTCCATCTGTAGGTACTTAAGGACCTCCCGCGCCTGCTCGGCGGCCTTCGACGGGCTCGATGTATGCAGGAACGCGCCCAGCATCACGTTCTCAAGCACCGTCAGGTTGCGCAGCGGCTTGACGAGCTGAAACGTGCGCCCGATGCCGAGACGCGCGGCGTGGTTGGGGCTGATGTGCGTGATGTCCTGCCCCTGGAAGCGGATGCTGCCTTCATCCGGGTGGAAGACCCCGGTGATCAGATTGAACAGAGTGGTCTTGCCCGCGCCGTTCGGGCCCACGATGAAGGTGATCTCGTTTTCTTCGACAGAGAAGGCCACGTTATGGATGGCACGCAACCCGCCGAACCGCTTGCTAACGTGATCGATCTCGAGGAGAGACATAATCTCTTACCTAGTCCGCCGTCACGCCTTTGGTGCCCGCCTTGATTCCGCCGAAGAGCGCGCGCCGGCGCAGGAATGCTGCGAGCGTGCCAATGATCCCTTCCGGCAGGAACAGCACCACCACCACCAGCAGCACGCCATAGATCAGGAGGTGGGCTTCCTTGAAGATGTCCTTGAATAATTCCGATGCCGACTCGAGCACCACCGAGCCGACAATCGGCCCCAGCACCGTGCCCGCGCCGCCCAGCATGGCGACGATGGCGATCTCGTTGGAGACGTCGATCGAGAGCACCTGGTCCGGCACAATATAAAGGAAGAGGCTGGCATAGAGCGCCCCGCCCAGGGCGGTCAGCGCGGCGCTCACCAGCAGGGCCGCAAGCTTGGTCCTGGCAGCGCCGATGCCGACCGAAAGCGCGGTGTCCTCGTCTTCGCGGATGGCCATCAGGTAATAACCGAACCGGGCGCGGGAGATCGCTACCGTCGTGGCAAAAGCCAGGGCTGTGAGCATCACCGCCGCCCAATAGAACGCGCGGTTCACGTTGCCGTGGAACAGCGCCGGCACTTGCACTCCGACATCGCCGCCGGTCACGTTGGGCAGGTTCTTGGCGATCAGCCGCAGGACTTCGGCGAAGGCAATGGTGGCCAGCACGAAGTACGGCCCACGCAGCCGGAACGACACCCCACCGATCAAGAGCGCACACGCCAGCGCCACCACCACGCCCATGAGAGCCGCCAGCCACGGCGACACGCCCAGCTTGCCGGAGAACAGCGCCAGCCCGTAGGCTCCGGCTCCGAAGTAGGCGGCGTGCCCGAGCGAGAGCTGCCCGGCGTATCCGCCCACCAGGTTCCACGCCAGCCCCAGCGCCGCGAACAGGTAGATGCGGAACAGTATCTGCAGCGCGTAACCCGTCTCGACCACCAGCGGCAGCAGCAAGGACAGCACGAACACCACGAACGCGGCGAGCAGGTGGGAGCGCTTCAAGCTCTCTGCCTCCCGAAGATGCCACTCGGCTTCAGCGAGAGCACCAGCAGAAAGATGACGAAGTCGACTGCCAGCGCCCACTCATTGCCCCAGTACAGGCTGGTGAGACTCTCCACCACGCCCAGCACCAGCCCGGCCAGCGCGGCGCCTACGATCGATTCCATCCCGCCCAGGACCACCATGACGAACGCCTTGAGCGTGAACTGGTCGCCCACCTGCGGATATATATAGAAGACCGGCAGCAGCAGGCCGCCGGCGATCCCGGCGGCGGCGATCCCCAGCGCGAAGCAGATGGCCTGCACCCGGAAGACGTTGATTCCCATCAGCGGCGCGGCGTAGCGGTTCTGCGCGATGGCGCGCGCGGCGCGGCCGATCATGGTGCGCATCACAAACAAATAAAGTGCGAACGCCAGCACCACCGCGATGCCGAACGAAACCACCCAGGGCGCGTTGACGCTGATATGCGACCCGAGGTGGAGGTTTTTCCCCAGCAGCGGAATGTTGATCTGGTGGTAGTCAGCGCCGAAGACAAGCAGCACGCCATCCGTGCAGATCAGCCCGATGCCCAGCGTGAGCAGGATCTGCATGAAATCCGACTTCCCGTGGATGGGCCGCAACAAGGCGAAGTAGATGGCGTATCCAATGGCGAACAGCACGACGCCCGAGACGATGAACAGCAGGTAGGGACTGATCTGGGTGCGGATGAAGAGCACGTAGGTGGCGTACATGCCCAGCATCATGAAGGCGCCGTGGGCGAAGTTCACGATGCGCATTACCCCGAAGATCAGCGCCAGGCCCATGCCCACCAGCGCGTAGAGAGCGCCGGTCAGCAGGCCGTTGATCACTGCCTGGAGAGCTGCGTAGAGATCCACCCTCACCCCCGAAAAAAGTTCACAGCCCCTGGCGCTTGTTCCACGGAGGCGTGGGGATCACCGGCTTGGCTTCGGCGGCGTCAGGTGGATAGACCACCTTGTATTGTCCATCCAGCACCTGCGTGATCAGCACCGGGTGAGGGTTCTGCCCGTGCAAATCGAAGCGGATCGGCCCGAACGGCGTGTCCGGCAGATTGATGTTCTTCAGCGCGTCGCGAATGGCGGCGGGCTGCGCCGAGTTCGCCTGGTTGATGGCGGCCGCCGCGGTGAGCAGAGCCGCGTAGGCCTCCATCGCGTGATACGCCGGGTGGGCGCCGGTCAGCTTGAAGAACGCGTCGTCGAATTCCTTGGAGCCCTTCCACTGCGCCGTGGGCAGCCATTGCGAGACCGAGAAGGTGTATTCCGCGTAGGGTCCGGCGCCCTTGTCCTTGCTGGGGAACTCGGCGGCGGCGAAACCCGTGCCGGCGGAGGTGTAGAACTGCGGATTCAATCCGATCTGCGCCGCCTGCCGCATCAAGGTGCTGGCGTCGAGCAGGTAGGAAGCGAAATAGATTACCGCCGGATTCCTGGCCTTCACCCGCTGCAGCAGCGCCTTGTAATCAGGAGAGCTGGCCTGGTAGGCCTCGCTGTCAACCACGTCGAAGCCGTTCGCCTTGGCGGCCTTGTCCATGGCCTGTCCGTTGGCCTGTCCGAAGTTGGTGTTTTCATAAACGATGGCCATGGTCTTGGGCGCGTTCATGGCCTTCAGGAAGTTGATGGTGGTGGTGGCGTACGCGCCCGATCCGGCGCAGATGCGGAAGGCCCAGGGCGAGCCGGTCTGGATGACGTTGTCGGCGGTGGCTGTCGGCATCAACAGCGGAACCTGCTTCTGGTCGACGGCCGGCACGATGGCGCGCGTGTTCTCGCTGGAGTACGCTCCCAGGATGATGGGCACGTGGTCCTGATCCACCAGCTTGTTGACCCCCTGCACCGCCTGGTCGGGACGGCTCTGGTCGTCGTAATAGACGAGTTCGATCCTCTTGCCGCCCAGCACGCCGCCCTTGGCGTTCAGATCATTCAGCGCGACCGTGTAACCATTCTTATGGGCCTGGCCGAAGGCCGCCGCCTGCCCGGTCAGGGAAGTGATAACGCCAATCTTGAATGTATTGCCGGATTCCTGCTGGCTGCCGCCTTTACACCCGCTTAATGCCAAGGCACCGGCCAGCAGCAGGGGCAAACAGCGCGCCAGCCGCTTCATAGCAAGACTCCTGGTAGCAATTGCAACCGGCGCATTGTAGTGAGAGAAGCGCGCCCGCACAACAGCCCTGAGTGGAGTCGAAGGGCGCAGGCAGAAATCCCTCGCGAGGCGAGGGACCAGAGATGCGCTGAGCGGGCGAGAGTCAGGCGATGGAGCCGCAGTTCAGGCGGACGCGAGGCGCAGCCGGCTGCGGCGCGAATCGGATCAACTGGCGCGTGGAAGCGCGCCAGAGGTCTGCCGCATGCGCGCCGGCCGCGGAGGCAATGGCCTCGCGTGCCGCGGAACGGCTCTCTCCACCGTTCCGATGCAATGCAGCGACAAGTCGCCGTGCCCGTTCCCGTTGACCAGGAACTTTCCTTGCTGGCACAGCGAATCGATCAGCGCCCGCTCATGGCGATTGAGGACTTCTTCCGGCAACAGCGAGAAATTGCGGAAGGTCCACAGCAACCGAATGCGCTCGGCCAGCGCGGGTTGAATGTAGCGGACTCCGTAGTCCGTCTCCACGGCGAGTACGCCGCGACAGATTTTGTCGATCAGCATGACGAAGTAGCCCTGTTGTCTTTTTGTGATACGGCGCAAAACGAGGCCACACGCTAGCACTGCACAAATCGTGATGCAAGAAAAAAGTGAAAAAAATTGCATGAGGCCAGCCAGCGTGGGCTTAACCCTGTCGGGCAAGTCTCTTGGCGGATATCGGCAGGCGGAGCCAGGAGTATCAAAGTGAGACAGGAGTTGACACTCTTGGTACCCCCCTTTGTCTGATCTCTCGCTTGGATCGGCGATTTTGGCTCCGCGACTTTGCTCCGGGCTGACACCGAGCTCAATTTGCATCCGCTGCGGCTTTAGAAGAGAATCCGTTCTCGGAGGTGAGGCATGAGCGTGGCCGCGCTGGTCCCGGCGCACCGTTTCGTGGCCCGCCTGCGCCAGTTTTCCGAGCCGTCTTTCGACGACGGCACCGGGCACATCCTGCGGTTTCTCGAAGAGAATCCAGTCGATCCCGCCACGCTCGACCGCTATCTATTCTGGGACGCGCAGCACTACACGCGCAACCTCATCGACAAGACGAGCCTCTACGAGCTGGTCGCCATCTGCTGGGACATTGGGCAGATCAGCTCCATCCACAATCATCGCGAGCAGAATTGCTGGATGGCGGCTCCGGTTGGGCGGCTCATGGTGCAGAACTACCGCGTGCTCGAACAGGACCTGAAGCAAGGTACCTGCCGCCTGGAACAAACCGACGCGGTGGAGATGAACCGCGAGCATCCGTGTGCCGTCAACCCGCTGGCGCCGGTGCACAAGGTCTACAACCCGCGCGAATTTCGCCAGCGCGCGGTCAGCCTGCACGTCTATTCGCGTCCCTTCGATAGCTGCGACGTTTACTCGGACGAACAGCAGACGTGCGGCACCATCGGCCTCAGTTATACGTCGATGTACGGCAAGCGGGTCACGCCCGTTTAAGCGCTGCCAGGCCCTCAGCCTGCATTACTCACGTACTCGGGGCGGTCCGGGTGGAGCAGGGCTTCAGCCCTGCATAGCCGCGGCACCACTGAGGTTCGGCTTTAGCCGCTGAGGCGCCTCTTCTTTGTGGAGGTCTGGCTTCGATCATCTAAGTACCTCAGGGGCTGAAGCCCACAATTCAAAGGGCCGCATGAATGCAGGCCTGAAGGCCTGCTCCACCCTGGTGAATAATGCAGGCGAAGGACCGTCAGCCAGGCCCGCTCTTCCGGCCTAAGGCGATTCTCGCTAGAATTGAAGATGCGCCTCGTCGGCGGGCGCGCTTATGACGCCTAACACCGTATCCGTGGATGGCCAGGAAGTGAAGCTGCCCATCTACCTCGATAACCACGCCACCACGCCGCTCGATCCCCGCGTCGTGGACGAGATGCTGCCTTACTTCAAGGAGAAGTTCGGCAACGCCGCCAGCCGCAGCCATCAGTTCGGCTGGGAGGCGGAAGCGGCGGTCGAGAAGGCGCGGGAGCAGGTGGCCAGACTGATCGGCGCCAGCGCCAAGGAGATCGTCTTCACCTCCGGCGCCACCGAGAGCGACAACCTGGCGATCAAGGGCGTCGCCGAGGCACATCGAGACAAAGGTGATCACATCGTCACCTGCGCGACCGAGCACAAGGCGGTGCTCGACAGTTGCAAACATCTGGAGAAAGAGGGTTACCGCGTCACCTACTTGCCGGTCGGGAAGGACGGGCTGATCGATCTCGACGACCTGAAGCGCGCGCTCGACGACAAGACCATCTTGGTCTCGATCATGTTCGCCAACAACGAAATCGGCGTGCTGCAGCCCATCGCCGAGATCGGCGCCATCTGCCACGAGCGCGGCATCCTGTTCCACACCGACGCGGTGCAGGCCATAGGCAAAGTCCCGGTAAATGTCGAGCAGCAGAATATCGACCTCGCCTCCATTACGGCCCACAAACTTTACGGGCCCAAGGGAGTGGGAGCGCTTTACGTGCGCCGGAAGAATCCGCGGGTGGAGCTTGCGCCCATGATCGATGGTGGCGGCCACGAGCGCGGCATGCGCTCCGGTACGCTGAACGTTCCGGGAATCGTGGGACTGGGCAAGGCGTGCGAACTCTGCCGCGAGGAGATGGCCGCGGAACCAGTGCGGCTCTGGATGCTGCGCGACCGACTCAAAGCCAAGATCTTCGCCGGGCTCGACGACGTGTACGTCAACGGCTCGATGGAGCACCGGCTGCCCGGCAACCTGAACCTCAGCTTCGCCAACGTGGAGGCCGAGCCGCTGCTGATGGGCATCAACGATGTGGCCGTCTCGACCGGATCGGCCTGCTCGTCCGCCGCCATCGAGCCCTCGCATGTGCTGAAGGCGCTAGGCGCGGGGGACCTGACGCACGGCTCTATCCGCTTCGGCATCGGCCGCTTCAACACCCAGGCGGAGATCGATTACGTCGCCGCTCGGGCGGTGGAAACGGTGAAGCGCCTGCGGGAGTTGTCGCCGATGTATGAGCGGTAACTATCGCGGATGATGACGACGGCACAGCCATCGAACGTCAAGGGGTTTGGCGTAGTCGGGATGATGTGCCTCGGCACGCTCCCCACAGACCTCGCAAGGCTGTCGCCTGAGTTTTCCGCTTTTGACCGCGTGAGCGACATCGCGACGGGCGCTCTGCTTCCTGTTGGCCGCCATTTCCGAAATCAGCATCCACTGTGATCGACTAATCAGTTCGGCATAGCGTGGGGTTGCGGCTCGTGCGACCACTGCTCCGTTCCCGCTTATTACCGTTAACCCGTCGGCGTCAACCCGCCAAAGCACTTTCTCAAGCTCTTGCTGAAGCATTTCCGTCCTCACACGAAATGTCTGCTATTCAGATGCGGCCTCCCGCACCGCCCTCGCTGCCTCATCGACCTCATGCTTTGGGCGACCGGCTAACTCCAGCGCCACGACTCGCCTCGCGAAGGCAATGGGAACCCTCTTATTCCGCCAGTCCTTATAGAAATCATCTAATCCAGCTACCCATTGTGCGTTGCTTGCAGTTGGACTTGGATTCGACTTCAGGAACCCATCCAAGCTGCGCTTCGCTGACTCCGAACACGCTGGACTCGTTCCGGAGAGGACGACGCGGTACATCTGCTCTGCATGGCCGTATCCCATTACGTACCCGAGTTTCCCCCACGGCGTGAGCTTTTCCCAAACAACGGAATCGGTCGTGTCAAAATCTAGGCTTGGTGCCTGGGCCTCCACAGATGTGACCAGCAAAAGCAGCGCGATGGACCCGCAAACGACAACCAATGTTCGGTTCATGCAGCGCGGCCTCCTCGTTCGAACTGTTTTTCCGAGTATACATTGACTTTTCTGACGACGATCATGTCCGCCGTCTTACAACTTCTTAACCTCGAAGCCTTGACCTAGCGGCCATTCGACCTCGTTCGGGTGTCCGCAATGCGGACAGGTGACCTTATCCTCAACGAGTTTGGTGTTGCTGGCCGGTCCTTCTACGGAAAAGGGCCTCTTGCAGCTATTGCATACCACGATCTTTTTCATGTTCTCCCTTCCTTCCTAGTCCGCTCCGGCCTCGCATGCCGGCAGTTCCGGCTCATGTTCCGCGCCCACCTGCGGTTTGACTTTGGCGCTGGTCGCCAGCGCAACCGCCACGATGATGATCGCAGTCCCCGCCGCGATGTAGCCATCCACACGCTCGCCCAGGAAGTACCAGCCGAGAAACACGGCGATCACCGGATTTACGTAGGCGTATGTCCCCACCTTCGACGTGGGCACATGTTTCAGCAGCCAGATGTAGGCAGTGTAGCCGACTAGCGATCCAAAGACCACGAGGTAGGCGATGGCGCCCAGGCCGCGCATGGTCCACTGGGCTTTGGCAGGCTCGCCCAGCAGGAACGCGATCCCCAGGTTCAGAAAGCCTCCGATGGACATCTGCCAGCCGGTTGCGGTAAAGGCGTCCATGCCTCCCTGCCAGCGGCGCGAGAGCACCGAGCCCACCGCCCACACGAAAGACGACGCGATCAGGCAGACCGAGGCAAACAGTTCCATGCGTCCGCCGGCCGTGGGCGCAACCAGCTTGGGCCACAGCAGGACCAGCGTTCCCACCGCGCCCAGCGCCAGCCCGACCAGGCCGCGCGCGGCCAGGCGCTCGCCGCGCAGGATCCAGGTGTCGAGCACCAGGAACCAGACGGGTATCGAAGCCACGAGGAGCGACGCCAGGCCGGTGCGAATGTACTGCTCCGCCCAGGCCAGCGTGACGTTCGACACGCTGAGCAGCAGAACTCCGATGATCCCCTGGCGCAGGAGCTCGCGGCCGCTGATGGCGACGCGGCGTCCGGCGAGGGCGCAGGCCGCCAGCATGATGATGCCGGCGACGGGGAAGCGCACGCCGGTCATCAGCTCGGGGCCGATGTGCTCGACCGCGATGCGAATGCCCAGGTAGGTCGAGCCCCAGAAGACGTACACCAGCCCGAAGGCCAGGGCAACGCGGAAGCGGAATTGGCGCTCGGCGGCGGTCATGGGGGTAAGGGTAACGTTATCAGACGCACGAGGCTGGGATTCGGTTCAGGGACAAAATGCGGCCACGGATTAACACGGATTCTCACGGAGTTCGGAACCACCAACAATTCTATCGGTGACGATCCGTGTAAGTCCGTGGCGTTCTTTGTCTTCGCCTGCCCTCCAGCCGGCCAATGCACCGCCGTGCCTACCCCTGGGGGTTACGCCGCCGCATCCAAGTAGCTATAATCTTGTGTAGGAGTCGGTTATGAAGTTCATCCTGATCGACAAATTCCACTGTCCGTCGCAGGCCCGTCCCAACCTCTTCGCGGGCGACTAGTTCTCTCCTCATTTGGTTCTGAAGCGCTTCAACCGAGGCGGAAATTCGTACCCCAACGACCAAGAAGAGGAGCATCCCATGGCCACGACCATCGTACCTACTGCCGGTCCCAAGATTCGCACCGCGCTGCCCGGGCCCAACGCCCAGCGCGTGCTCGCCGGGGATCAGACTTACATTTCGCCGTCCTACACCCGCAGCTACCCGCTGGTCGCCAAGCGCGGCCGGGGCGTGGTGATCGAGGACGTTGACGGCAACGAGTTCTTCGACTTCGCCGCCGGCATCGCCGTGGTCTCAACCGGCCACTGCCATCCCGAGGTAGTCGGCGCCATTCAGAAGCAGGCTGCCGAGCTGATCCACATGTCGGGCACGGACTTTTATTACGAGAACATGATCACGCTCGGCGAGCGTCTCTCGCGCATCGCGCCCATGCAGGGGCCGCACAAGGTGTATTACGGCAACTCCGGGACGGAGGCGGTTGAGGCGGCCATGAAGCTGGCGCGCTATCACACCAAGCGGCAGAACATCATCGCCTTCTACGGCGCGTTCCATGGCCGGACGATGGGCGCGCTCTCGATGACCGCGTCCAAGGTGCAGCAACGCCGCCGCTTCTTCCCCATGCTACCGGGCGTGACGCACATACCGTATCCGTATGTGTATCGCCGGCCCGCGGGGACGGAGGCGCGGCAGTATGCCATCGACTGCGCCCGCTTCATCGAGGAAAGGCTGTTCAAGACCACGCTGCCCCCGGAGGAAGTGGCGGCCATCTTCATCGAGCCCATTCAGGGTGAAGGCGGATACGTCGTTGCGCCGCCGGAGTTCATGCAGGAGCTGCGGCGCATTTGCGATCAGCATGGCATCCTGCTGGTGGCCGACGAGGTGCAGTGTGGCGCCGGACGCAGCGGCAAATGGTGGGCCATCCAGCACGCTGGCGTTG
>JBKQPN010000059.1:0-20732 GCA_052145015.1 Terriglobales bacterium | reverse complement strand
GTCGGCCAAGGCTTGCGAGCAGTTGTCGGGGCTAGCGTTTGAACTGCAGAACCTGGTGTCGCGCTTCAAGCTGGGACAGCAGACGCCGGGCGGCTATCGTTCGCCGCGGCCGGCGGCCGCCGACCCGGGCCGGGTTCGGACAGCGCTGGCGTTGGCGCCGCGGCCGCCGGTACAGCACGGCGCGTATTCTGCCGGGCATGACCGGAACGGAGACTGAAGAGAGCAGGACCGCAGCACGCCAACCCCTCAACTCCTCGCCAGATCGGGCGTGAACCATTACACTTCAGAACCTAGGTTCTCGCCCATGCCATCGCCGGGAAGGTTGTTAGCTTTGGGAGTTCTGCTGGGAGTTCTTCCCAGCCTGCACGGGAGTGCCACGCCGCCTCAGCAGCAGCCACCGCCGCAGCTTGCCGCCGGCCAGGTGATCGAGTCGGTGCGCAGTCTGGAGAATCCCTCCCAGAGCTACGCTCTTTATCTCCCTTCCACCTACGCGCCCGACCGTGCCTGGCCCTTGCTGATGGCTTTCGATCCCTCCGCCGAAGGGGCCATCCCGGTCAAGCTCTTCCGGGAAGCCGCGGAGAAGTACGGGTACATCGTTGTGGGATCCAATAACTCCAGGAACGGCCCCACGCGCCCTTCCGCCGAAGCCTTTGACGCCCTCTGGCGGGACGTGCACACCCGTTTTCGGGTGGATGACCGCCGGATTTATGCCGCCGGCTTCTCCGGCGCTGCCCGGTTTTCCAGTTGGGTGGCCGGCAGTTGCCAGGGATGTCTGGCGGGCGTGATTCTGAGCGGCGCCGGGTTCCCGCCGGATCATCCTCCTTCCCCCGGCCTTAAGTTTGTGGTGTACGCCGCCATTGGGCACTACGATTTCAATTTCCCGGAGATGGTGCAGCTCCGCCAGGCGCTCGAGCGGGACAAGATCACGCATCACATCGATATTTTCGACGGCAGCCACCAATGGATGCCACCCGCCCTGGCCCAGGCGGCGCTCGAGTGGCTTAACCTGCAGGCGATGGCGAGTGGCATCCTGCCGCGCGATGAGCCCTTCGTAGCGGCGCAGTGGGCGCAGCGCCTCCAGCAGGCGCAGGCCGAGGAACACAACCACGACCTCTACCAGGCCTTCAACAGCTATTCATCGCTGGCTGCCGACTTCGGCCCGCTGCGCGACGCGGGCGAGGCCCGCGCCGCCGTCGAGCGGCTGCGCGGCTCTCCCGAGTATCGCCGGGCGCAAGCCAGCCTCGACGACCAGGTGCGCAAGCAAAACAGCATCACCGCCCCGATCATTGCCAGGATGATCTCCCTGGCCAGCAACCCGAACGGCGAAGTCGCAGGCCTTCCCCAGGTTCAGCAATCGCCGATGCCGATGCAGTCCAACGGCAGGCCTGCCGCCGGCGGTCCGCTGGCGCCGGATTCCAGCGGCGGCCCGGAGATGGTCCGCCAGCAGTTGGAAGGCGAGCTGGCCAGCCTCCGCAGGCAGCGCGAGCGCGAAACCAATCCCGAGAAGCTCACCGTCCTGCGCCGCGCCGTGGGAGCTGTCTTTGGCTACGCCTATGATTCGGGATACGCGATGCTCGACAGCAAGAACTACCGCGCCGCGGCCGCCTATTTTGAGCTGGCCACATTCGCAGCGCCCAAGGCATCCGCTCCCATGCATTACAACGCCGCGGCCGCCTATTGCCTCGCCGGCGACAGGAAACAATCGATGCACTGGCTGCGCCAGGCGGTGGCCGAGGGCTTCAACGATCGGGGACGCCTCGAAGCCGATCACGACTTCGACCGCCTGCGCAGTTCGCCGGAGTTCCAGGCCCTGTTGGCGAACTTAGCGGCGAAATAGTTGAACCGTTTTGCGGGCGTGAGCGACCCTAAATGTCAGCGAGGGACCTCAGCTTTGCTGTGGTTCCGTAGAAGCTGTGCCTACTGTGCCTGTCATCCTGAGCGAGCGCGCCCGACCCTTCGACCTCGCTCAGGGCAACCTTGGCGCGCGAGTCGAAGGACCCCTACCCGCAAGATGTTGCACAAGTAGGGGTGCTTCGACTCGTGCGGGCAAACCCGGCCCGCACTCGCTCAGCATGACAGCAAAATGGGTACAGCCACCGTGAATCTCCGCTAAAGAAATCCAGTATTCCTGCCGAAGAGTTAGGGTGTGGCCAATCCAGGGATCGATGGTGAACGTCCTGTTGACTTACTCCGCCCCCGCGGAGCGGGCCAGCGACGCTGAGGTCGCGGCCGATCATCAGAAGCTGCTCCAGGAGCCGCTGGTGCAGCAGTTGCTCGACAGCTTGCCCGAGCCGGCGATGATCCTGAACCCGCAGCGGCAGGTGGTGCTGGCCAACGGCAAGCTGGCGGCCCTGCTGAATGCCGAGCCGGAACAGTTGCTCGGGCGCCGGCCGGGAGAGATCCTGCACTGCATTCACTCCCAGGAGTGCGCCGGGGGCTGCGGGACATCGAAATTCTGCGCCCAGTGCGGTGCGGGCCGAGCGATCTGGGAGTCGCAGACGACCAACACCGCTCAGGTGCAAGAGTGCAGAATGACGTGCGCTACTGGAGAAGGTTCGCTGTCCGTGGACCTGAAGGTGTGGGCCACTCCCCTGGCCGTCAGCGGGCGGTTCACGGTCTTCGCCGTCCGGGACAAGGGCGACGCCTAAGAGCGATTCCGCAAGTCGCGACCGGTGCCTCCCGCCGCCGCACCCTGCGAGGCAATCTCTTCGGGTCAAGGTGCGAACGTAACCGAGGCTGGTTATCTAGGCTCTGGTTGCCCCAAGGCTAGTGCAATAGTATGATTCGCAGCCCTTCGGAGGCGACCATGTGGCTGGCAGGTTGGGCGGTGCGGGTGGTGCTGCTGATCACCGCGCCCGTCTTTTACCTGTGCCGCGCTGTCGCCGGATCAATGTCCAGCCTGGACGATTGGTCGTGGCGCGCCATCCACGCGGGGGAGCAGAAGAAGCCGCCGCAGTCGGAAACCGCCCAGAAGCAGCCGCAACAGAGCGCCAAGAGGATCTTGCCCTAGGCCGACCCCATCATCAGGGCCGTGCCCACCCACAGCACCACGCCCATGATGGCGCCGGTGGTCACCCCGAAGAAGCGCACCGGGAGCCAGAAGGAAACCACGATCACGGCGGCGCCGGCCAGCAGCCGCATCAGCACCCGGGTGAGCCGCGGCACACTGCGGCGCTCCCAACCCCACCAGGCGAAAAAACGGAAGTTGCAGCCGTGGCAGCGATAAGGCCGGATGGTGAGCAGGCCGAGCATCCTTTCCCAGACCCGGCGATGGCGGCTGCGCCGCACATGGTGGCTGCTGCATTTCGGGCAGCAGCGGGCGCGCAGGAAGATCCTCAAGCTATCCCCCTGCTCGGCCCCGGCAAGACATTCTTCATGGAGTGCTGCTGAAATTATTGCCACACTCCGCATCAAAAGCAAAGTGAATCTCACCCTGCCAGCGCCTACATGGTCAGCAGCGCCGCCATCACCTCAATCCCGTCCCACAGGTTCTGCATGCGTATGTTCTCGTTGAAGGTGTGCTGGTTGTCGTCGTGATTGGCGATAGGCACGGAGATGGTGGGCGTGCCGAGTTCCTGCTGGATCATGTATAGCGGCAGGCTGGCGCCCGAGGTGGGCAGTTTGATCACCGGCCCGCGCACCTGCTCGAGCGTCTCCGTGAGCCGGCGCGCGATGGGCAAATCCATGGGCGTCCGCAAGGCGTTGTAACTGCCCGCGTCGATTACGACCTTGGCCACCTTGGGATGCGATAACAGCGTCTGCCGGTCAGGATCGCTCTCCACCACGTAATAACCCTGTTTGCGGATGTGCTCGACCACCCGCGCCGCGGCCTCGCGATGGTCGATGCCTTTGACCAGACGGATGTCGAGGGATGCCGTCGCGGTCGCGGGGATCACGTTGCTGGCTTGCGCTCCGGTATGCCCGCTGGCCATGCCGCGCACGTTCAGCGACGGCAGGTTCAGCAGCTCCAGCAGCTTCTTGCCTCCGCCATCGGTCCGGCCCAGCCAGAATTCCTGCTTGAGCGTTTCGTCAGGGTCCGGAGCTTCGGCGATGGCGCGCTTTTCGGCCTCGCCCAGCGGTTCGATGCCGTCGTAGAAGTGGTCGATGAGCACCCGCCCGTCTTCGCTCTTCATGGACGCCAGCAGTTGCGCCAGCATCATGGCGGGATTGGGCGCCCAGTTGCCGTAGTGGCCGCTGTGCAGCTCGCGGCGGGCGCCGTAGACGGTGATGTCCACGCCCTGGATGCCGCGCACCCCGAACACCAGTTGCTGCCGCCGGCTCTGGTGCAGCGGGCCGTCGCAGATCAGGAACACATCCCCGCGAAGCAGGTCTTTGTTGTCGGCCAGGATCTTCTGGAGGTGCGGCGAGCCGGCCTCTTCTTCGCCTTCGAACACGAACTTGATGTTCGACTTCAGCGCGATCTTGTTTTCGCGGATGGCGTCGAGCGCAGCCGCGAGCGCGATGAAGGGCGTCTTGTCGTCGCCGGCGGCGCGCGCATAGATGCGCCACTCCGCGCCGAACGGCTGGCCGGCGGCGGGCAGCGGGATCACCTTGCCGCCGTTCTCCAGCGGGCCATCGCGCAAGGCGGGGCTGAAGGGCGGAGTCGCCCACTCCTTGGGATCGACCGGCTGGCCGTCGTAGTGCGCGTAAAGAATCAGGGTGCGTTCGGCGCCGGGGGTGACGATTTCTCCGTACACCACCGGCGGCGCGTCGCCGGTCTGCAGCAGCCGCGTGCGCACGCCGCGCTTCTCGAACATCTCGCGGATGGCGATAGCGTTCTGCCGCAGGCTCGCCGGGTCGGCGGCCACGTCGGGGATGGCCAGGAATTCCATGAATTCGGCGACGATCGCCCGCTCATGCCCCTGCCGCCACTGGCGCGCCGCGGTCGCGGCCGGGTTCTGGGCGCTGGCGGTCTGGAACAGCAGGAGGGCTGCGATAACGACGAGTCGCGTGTTCATCGGGGCAGCACGATACTCCAGGGCCTGCGCATAAGCAAAGAGGCCCGCGTGACAGCGTTAGAATGAGATCGTGCTCAACCTAGGCAAGGCGATCATTGTTCTGGGAGCGGTCCTGATTGCGGTTGGACTGCTATTGGTGCTGCTCGGGCGGACTGGGCTCCCCATCGGCCGTTTGCCCGGCGACATCATCTATCGCCGCCGCAACTTCGCCTTTTACTTCCCCTTGACCACCTCGATCCTGCTCAGCATCGTGCTTTCCCTGGTGCTCTACTTCCTGAGCCGCATGCACAGGTAAGGGCACGGTGGAAGTGCCGGCCTTCACCCGCCTTCTTTGAAAGGGCGCGGCTTCCAGCCGCAACCGAACCAAGGGAATTGTCATCCTGAGGGAGCGCGACGGAGCGCGCCAGCGCGAGGAAGCGCGACCGAAGGACCTGCTCTTCCCAAAGAAACCAGGTCCTTCGCTTGCCCTCGCTCGTTGCGCTCGTTCGGGCGGCGCTCAGGATGACAATTCGTTTTGCTTTCACGGCACGGCTGAAGCCGTGCCCTGACACGTGATCCCTCACCACGCAATTTCCCGAACCATGAAGCAGACTCCGCATTTGTGCAGGGGGGTGTTCCGTGTTGGTGAATAATCCAGGTTCAGGCCTGCGGACCGGGTGACACCGTAACCACGCTGGTGACTGGTATCTGTGTACTTTCGATACCCACAGGCAACGACCCGAGCCGGGGTAGAATCCAAACTAAATCGGCCATGCGGAGGGCCCCTCGTGCTCAAGCTGGGAAGTTCTGCTGTAGTCATAGTCCTGCTGCTCGCATTACCCTGCTTTTCGCAGATCTCTTCTTCGCCAACCTCGAACGGCGGCGGCGCCACGGCGGCTCCGCCTGCCGACGCGCCGGCGGCTTCCCTGCCCAGCGCTCCCGCGGTGCAGAACAATTCTGAGGGCCAGGGCAAGCAGTCCAAGCGCATCCTGGGCGTGATCCCCAACTACCGGGCGGTGAGCGCGGACGCCAAGCTGCCTCCGCTTTCGGTCAAGGGAAAGTTTGTCCTCGGCACCCAGGACAGCTTCGATTACTCGTCCTTGCTGGTGGCCGGGGTGATGGCCGGCATGGGCCAGGCCCGGAATGCCTACCCTGAATTCCACCAGGGCGGCGCCGGTTTCGGCCGCTATTACTGGCACTCCTTCGCCGACCAGGCCGTCGGCAACTACTTCACCGAGTCCATCGTGCCCTCGCTGACCCGCGAAGACCCGCGCTACTACACTCGCTTCCACGGCGGCTTCTTCCCGCGGACGGGCTACGCCATCAGCCGCCTGTTCATCACCCGCACCGATTCCGGAGGCCAGACCTTCAACTTTTCCGAGATCGTGGGCAACGGCGCTGGCGCGGGCATCTCCGACCTCTACTACCCGCAGCGCGAGCGCACCTGGACCAAAACCGGACAAAAGTGGGCGGACCAGATTGCTCTCGACGGCCTGTTCAACTTCCTCAAGGAGTTCTGGCCGGACATCCGCCACGACGTTTTCCGGCAAAAATGATTCCCGCCCGTCCGGCATGCACGGTCCGGCGCGCCACCCCGGCCGATGCCGGCGGAATTCTCGGCTGCCTGCAGGCGGCGTTCGAGCCCTACCGCGGCCGCTACACTCCTGACGCTTTCCGCGACACGGTGCTGACGCCCGTGACCATCCAGTTGCGCCTGGCCACGATGGCGGTTTTCGTGGCCGTGACTCCTGCCGGCGAGATTGTCGGCACCATCGGGTGCGGCTTGGTCAGTGCCGAAGAGGGTCACATCCGCGGGATGGCCGTCCTGCCGCAATGGCAAGGAGGCGGGCTGGCCGGAGAGTTGCTCCAGGCAGCGGAATCCGAGCTGCGCGCCCAGGGCTGCCAGCGCGTCACCCTCGACACCACCCAGCCTCTGGAGCGCGCCATGCGCTTCTATGAGAAGAACGGCTACCAGCGCTCCGGCAAAGTCAGCGACCTCTTCGGCATGCCGCTGGTCGAGTACGTGAAGCCGTGCTGAGTGTTGACTGCAGAACGCTCACTGCTACGTGGTGGCCAGACGCGCTATTTTCCTGCGCCGCCTCTTGGAGGCTTGCCACAGGTCGTACTGAGCCTGCATCCCGGTCCACAGCTCCGGACTGGTACCGAGGGCATCGGAGAGACGCAACGCCATCTCGGCCGAGATTCCCGCGCTGCCGTTGAGGAGGCGCGACAGAGCGACCCGAGTGACCCCCAGATGACCGGCGGCATGGGTGACAGAGACCGGCCCCAGATAGTCCCGTAAAACGCTCCCCGGATGGGGTGGGTTGTGCATGCGCATGGCAAACACCTCAATGATAGTCGTGATAATCCACCAACACGGCGTCCTCGCCCTCCGGTCATGAAAAACTGCTCCACACCCTTGTGCCGGAAGCTGCTGATCACGGTGTATAGTGTAAAGCATCTATATACGACGTATCAAGAGCCGCGTTAAACCTTTCGGAGCCGCTGGAAGCCGCGCGCTTGCAAGGAGCACGGGCAGGAGCAAGCAACGTTAGCTGTGTTCCGCGAGTGCTGGGTGTGCCTCGGAGAAGCCCCGTGACCTCCACCACCACCAGAGGCCAGCGAGAAAGACGATGTTCAGCACCAGCCCGAGGACTCCAACTTCAGGACCGTACCGCGCCGTATTCTTCACGCCCAGCGCGCCCACCCGGGTTCCAAAGCCGAAGAATACGTAGTCTAATCCGTTCCACAAGCCGTGGCTCAGGCTGGCCACCAGCACCGAGCCGGATATCCACCGCAACAATCCCCACACAGCTCCGATCACCGCCGCATTGATCATGAACACAGGAATCTGTGCCCTGGGAACGTCGAAACCGGTCTTCAGCGCCACGGCGGACAAATGCCAAAGCGAGAACGCGATGCTGCTCCAGATCAATACCGCGCGCTGTTTCTCGCCGGCTCGTTCCAGCGAGGCCCAGAGCCAGCCCCGGAAAAAGCCCTCCTCGGTGATGATCGCTACCAGGAAGGTTGACACCGAGACGAGTGCCAGGTTGAGCAGGGCTTTCCTCCAATGGGTGTGGGAAAGGTCAACTGCGCCGGCCACCGCGGAGACGATGGTGACAGCTCCGAGAACGCAGAGCGGGTAGAGGGCGGCGAGGCCATAGTGGCGGCCCCGTCCCCAGATGAACCCGAGGCTCTGCCGCGGTAGCCGCCCGAGGTATCAGAACAGAGCCATCAAGGGAAACAGCGGCAAAGCACTGAACGCAGACAGGCCGTTGGCGTCCATCGCGGTGGTGACCGCAATGGCCGCGAGCACGCCGAGTATCGGTCCACGCAGAGCTGTTGCCTTGCCTGGCTTCACGGGAATCGCGCCCCCAAGCCGTGCTGAGCTGTGGATAGTTACGGCTATCGGACGAGGAAGTTCCCGGATTGTTGTCAGTTCACTGAGCGGGTCCTGACCCAGGTTCCCGCCAATCCCTGCAACCCACGCCTACTCAATGCCTTGTCGAGCGGGCAACCTTGTGCCAAGCGATACCGATCTTACAGAGGTGAGGATTCCTTTGCTCTGAGCGGCCGATCTCACCGGCCCGAAATTCTTACCGCTTTCCCAACCTTCTTTCCACTCGGTGATGGCACGTCGTTGCCGGAGCCCCTCTCGATACAACGGCTTACAAAATCTGGCAAGCGTATTGCTTTACTCTGCCTGGGTGAGGAGGTAAACCATGAAAAAAGCACTCCGTCCATGGCTGTGGGCGATGTTTCTGATTCCCACTTTGTTTCTAGCCCTGGCCGCGTACGCCGAAAACCAAGTTATGGGAGAAATTGAGTTTGGAGGAAACTCCCATGTCGCGATGACCTCCGGAGTCTGGATTGACGGACAGTACGTGGGCTATTTACGGGAGCTCAAGGGATCGAAGAAGGTCCTGCTGTTGCCCGGCGACCACGAGATTGTGGTACGCCAAGCCGGCTACAAGGACTTCACGGAAGACGTTGTTGTCCAGCCCGGCGAGAAGCAGGTCGTTGCCGTAAGCATGCAGAGAGCGCCCGCCTGGCAGTATCCAGATACCAGGGCCGAGGTCAAGATCGACGTCAACCCGTCCCGAGCCGCGGTTTTCGTGGACGGCGCTTACGCCGGGCATGTGGGTGAATTCAAGGGCGGGAGCCGAGCCATGCTGGTCGCCCCCGGAGCACATCAGATTCGGGTGGCCCTGCCCGGCTACCAGACTTTTGAGACGGACATCAATCCGCTGGCGAATCAGAAGGTTGAAATCAAGACTGATTTGGTCAAGAACGGCGCTCCTCTGGCCGAGCCTCTGCTGAACTCGGAAACAAGTCCGGGTGCATCGGCGTTTGTCGCGCGAGAGAAGTAGGAAAGTAAAGATTTTCTGACGGATTCCCGGGAGGGCGCGGAAGACCAGCCGGCCTTTCACCGCCTTCCTGGGCTGCCTTCTCGGGATCTGCCCCAGCAGTCGCGATTCAACATCACACGGACCTATCGGTTCCGCCTGCCGGCAACCGACTGCTGAGTGCTGACTTCTGAGTGCTTGCCTGGAACAAGGTAGAATCTCAGGCTTCCGAGGAATCCCATGCCTGACCAGAACAGCAACGGGTCCAGCGACCACGTTTTCGGCTTCCACACTCGCGCGTTGCACGCCGGCCAGCGTCCGGATTCTGCCACCGGGGCGCGCGCCGTGCCCATCTACCAGACCACCTCCTACGTCTTCGACGACACCGAGCACGCAGCCGCGCTGTTCAACCTGCAGCGCTTCGGCAACATCTATACCCGCATCATGAACCCCACCACCGCCGTCTTCGAGGAGCGCATGGCTGCGCTGGAGCGCGGAGTGGGAGCGCTGGCGGTGGGCAGCGGCCAGGCGGCGCAGTTCATCGCCATCAGCAGCCTGCTGCAGCAAGGCGACGAGATGGTGGCCGCCAGCACCCTGTACGGAGGAACCTACACCCAATTCGACGTGAGCTTCCGGCGGCTGGGCATCAACACCGTCTTCGTCGATCCCGACAGTCCGGAGAATTTTCGCCGCGCCATCACCCCGCGCACGCGCCTGCTCTACGCCGAGACCATCGCCAACCCGCGCATGAACGTGCTCGACATTGCGGCCGTGGCCGCGATCGCTCATCAGGCCGGCATTCCCCTGGTCATCGACAACACCTTCGCCTCGCCCTACCTGTGCCGGCCCATCGAGCACGGCGCCGACATCGTGCTGCACTCGGCAACAAAATTCATCGGCGGGCACGGCACCTCGATCGGCGGCGTGATCGTCGACAGCGGACGCTTCCCCTGGGACCAGGGCGCGTTTCCGCAACTCCTCGAACCCAGCAAGGGTTACCACGGCATTCGCTTCTATGAGACCTTCGGCGATTTCGCTTTCATCATGAAGGCGCGCGTGGAGGGCCTGCGCGATTTCGGACCGGCGCTCAGCCCGTTCAATTCCTTCCTGTTTCTTCAGGGGCTGGAGACGCTGGGCCTGCGCATGGAGCGCCACACCGAGAACGCGCTGGCGGCAGCGCGCTTCCTGGCCGAGCACCCGGCGGTCGCCTGGGTCAAGCACCCCGGCCTGGAATCGAGTCCCTATCACAAGCTGGCGGAGCGCTATCTGCCGCTGGGCTGCGGGGCCATCTTCACTTTCGGCATTCGTGGAGGCCTGGAGGCCGGCCGGTCGTTCATCGAGTCGCTGCAGATGTTTTCTCATCTCGCCAACGTGGGCGACGCCAAGAGCCTGGTGATTCATCCCGCGTCCACCACTCACCAGCAGCTCAGCGACGAGGAGAAGATCGCCTGCGGCGTGGGCAACGACATGATTCGGCTCTCGATCGGCCTGGAAGACATCGAGGACATCATCTGGGATCTCGACCAGGCGTTGCACGCCTCGCAGCATGCCGGCGTGCGCAGCCGGACGGGAGTACACGCATGAACACCAAGACCTCCGACGTATGCCGGTTTGCCCCCGCTGACGGCGTCGCCGGCAACTCGCCGGTGAACCGCAGCCGCTTCGCCACCACCGCCCTCGACCGCCTGCGGATCCTCGAGCGCTATAAGCGGATCGCGATGGTCGGGCTGTCGGCGAATCCCTTCCGCCCCAGCCACTTCGCGGCCATCTATCTCACCTCCGAAGGCTACGACGTGATTCCCGTGAACCCGCGCGAGAAGCAGATCCTGGGCAAGCCCTGTTATGCCACCTTGCGCGACATTCCCGGACCCATTGAAGTGGTGGATATCTTCCGCGCGCCTTCAGCGGTGCCGGCGATCGTGGAAGACGCCATCGCCCTGGGAGCCAAGGTGATCTGGATGCAGCTTGGGGTGATTCACGAAGCTGCGGCGGAGCGGGCGCGGCAGGCCGGCCTGGAAGTAGTGATGGACCGCTGCATGAAGATCGAGCACGCGCGGTTCTTTGGCGGGCTCAGCACCATCGGGCTGAATACGGGCGTGATCTCGGCGCAGCGCCGGCGTGCGAAGCCCTAGTGAGCTTCCGGGCTCGGCGGCTTGGTTTCCTGGACGGGAGGCTTGGTCTCCTGGACCGACGGCTTCGCTTCCAGGGCCGGAGGCTTGTCCGCCGGCTTGTCATCCGAAAAGCCGCTCTTGAAGGACCTGATCCCCTCGCCCAGCCCCTTGCCGATATCTCCCAGTCTCTTCGGACCGAACACCAGCAGGGCAATCAAGAAGATCACCAGCAGGTGCATCGGCTGAAACAGTCCCTCGAACATACCCACCCTCCGCAACACATTGTAGCCCACATTGTCCTTCGTGAGCTCTGTGGAGGTGGCCGAGGGAGTGTACACTGGTCGCGCGGCGAATGCGTCAGGCTCTACGAGCAAACCGCAGATCTTAAACACGAAAGGAATGGATCCCCCATGCCACAAACTCTGTTAGGAAGAAAAATCGGGCGCATCGCCAGGAGAGCGTTGCCTGGTTTCCTCACCTGCATCGTCATGCTCCTGTTGATTCTGCCCGCCTGGGCCGCCAATGAGGAGAAAGACGAAGAAACATTCCAGAAGGCCGCTGCCGTGCTACAGGAAATGCTCAACGGCAACAATGTCCCGCCGGACTTGCTGGCCAAGGCTAATTGCGTCATGGTTTTGCCCAACGTGAAGAAGTTCGGCGTCGGCATTGGCGGAAGTGGCGGCCGGGGACCGATGACTTGCCGCGGCGGCGAGCATTTCCACGGCAAGTGGTCAGCGCCCGCCATGTTCAGCGTTAGCGGCGTCAGTGCTGGTCTGCAGGTGGGCGGCTCGTCGAGCGATTTCGTCCTCCTGATCATGTCGGATAAGGGTCTGGAAGCCATCCTGAAGGGCAAGACCAAGCTGGGAAGTGACGCCACCGCGGCGGCGGGCCCGAGTGGGGCCACCGCGGCTAACGTGGGCGAGGCTGACGTGTTGACTTACGGCAAGGCCAAGGGGTTGTTTGCCGGCGTGTCCCTGGGAAGCGCCACGCTGGAGCCGGACCATGACGCCAACAAGCGCCTCTATGGTAAAGCCATCAGCGCCCGTGAAATCGTGCGCGGGCACGAGGTTTCGACACCGCCCGGGGGAGAGCCCCTGGTCTCGTTGCTCAACAGCAAGGCCGCAAAGCGCATGTGAGGACAGCAGGAAGCAGGGGGCAGGAAGCAGGAGGCAGGGAGTAGTATTTCCTGCGTACTGCGTCCTGCCTTCGTCGCTGGCGAATCGGCCAGCCTTATAATCGTCTGCTGTGAATCCTGTCCTGAACCTTGTCGAGGCCCGCATCCTGGGCGCGTTGATCGAAAAGGACATCACCACTCCTGAGTACTATCCGCTGTCGCTGAACGCGCTCCTCAACGCCTGCAACCAGAAATCGAATCGCGATCCGGTGATGAACCTCGGCGAGAACGCAGTGCGCGACGCCTTACTCGCCCTGAATGAAAAGGGACTGGCCGGCCCCGTCAGCAGCGCTGACAGCCGCGTGTCCAAGTACGAGCACCGGCTGCAGGAGGCATTCAACCTGCCGCGCGCCGAGACTGCGGTGCTGTGCGTTCTGCTGCTGCGCGGACCGCAGACCCCCGGCGAACTGCGCGGCCGCACCGAGCGCATGCATCGTTTCGAGGAATTATCCGACGTGCACTCCGCGTTGCAGCGCCTGATCCAGCGTGATCCGCCGCTGGTCAAAATGCTTCCCCGGCAGCCCGGCACCAAGGAGACGCGCTACGTTCACCTGCTCTCGGGCGACGTGGAGACGGCCGAACTGCCGGCGCAGGAGCCTGCCACCACCGCCGCCGATGGCGAGCGGATCGCGCGATTGGAGAGCGAAGTCGGAAGCCTCAAAGCGGAGATCGCCGAACTGAGGAACGATTTCCGGGAGTTCCAAAAACAGTTCGACTAGAATCGCGGCGTGAGCCTACGATGAAACCTCCCGCAACGCTTCTGGATTTGTTGCAACTGGCGCCCGGCAATCGGACGGCCATCATCGTCCCGGAACTCAACCTCCGCATTACCTACGATTCGCTGCGGCAGCAGGTTCTGGCGATGGCCGATATCCTGGCGGTGGGCGGCGCGCATGGCCGCAGGCGTGTGGCCACCGTCCTCCCCAATGGCGTCCCCGCTCTGGTCACCTTTCTGGCCGGAGCCATCGCAGGCACTGCCGCGCCGCTCAATCCCGCCTACCCCTACGAGGAATTCTTTTTCTTCCTGGGAGACACCGCCGCGGACGTTCTGCTCTGTCCGCCGCATGGCGCGGAGCAGGCGCGCAGCGCCGCCGCCGACCGCGGCATCCCCGCGCTGACGGTCGAGATGGACACCCAAGGCACGGTCCACTTGGTAGAGCCTCGCCGGCGCAACGCGGCGGAAACGCCCGCGCCCGAGCAGGTGGCGCTGATCCTGCACACCAGCGGCAGCACCGGGCGTCCCAAGCGGGTGCCGCTGCAACACGCCAACCTGGCCATCTCCGCCACCAACGTCGCCAATACCTACTCGCTCTCACCCGACGATGTGTCCCTGTGCATCATGCCGATGTTCCACATTCACGGGCTGGTGGCTTCCACGCTGGCGGTGCTGGTTTCGGGCGGGACGGTGGTCATCCCGACCAAATTCAGCCCGCTGCCCTTCTGGCGCACCGTGCACGAAAATCGCGTGACCTGGTATTCGGGAGTGCCCACCATGCACCAGCTTCTGCTGGCGCGCGCTCACGGCCACAAACATCAGGCCGGAACCCTGCGCTTCATCCGCTCGGCCAGCGCGCCGATGCCGCCGGAGATCATGCACAAGATGGAGGAACTGTTCAGCGTGCCCCTGGTCGAAGCCTACGGGATGACCGAAGCTTCCCACCAGATGTCGTCGAATCCTCTGCCGCCGCAGCATCGCAAGCCGGGTTCGGTGGGTCCGGCCACCGGCATTCAGATCAGCATCATGGATGCGGAGGGCAATCATCTCCCCGCCGGAGAACGCGGCGAGGTGGTCATTCAGGGGCCAAGCGTGTTCGGCGGATACGAGAACAACCGCGAGGCCAACGACGCGTCCTTTGTGAACGGATGGTTTCGCACCGGCGACCAGGGCGTGCTGGATGAAGACAACTACCTGCACCTCACCGGCCGGATCAAGGACCTGATCATCCGCGGCGGCGACAATGTTGCTCCCCGCGAGGTGGACGAGGTGCTGCTGGCGCACCCGGCGGTGGCCGATGCCGTCACCTTCGGCATGCCGCATCCGGTGCTGGGCGAGGAAGTGGCGGCCGCGGTGGTGCTGCACCAAGCCGGAGGCGCCCACGAATCCGAACTGCTGAAGCACTGCCGCGAGCGCCTCGCGGAATACAAGTGTCCGAAGAAAGTGTTCATCGTGCACAGCATCCCCCTGACCGCAACCGGAAAGATCCGCCGCCAGCAGGTGGCGTCCGCCATCCTGGACGGCCAAAGTTGAAGCCGAAGTTTCTGATCGTCGGCGCCGGCGCTATCGGGGCCTACATCGGGGCGCGCATGGCCCGCGCGGGATTGGACGTCATCCTGTTTGCCCGCGGCCCGCACCTGCGGGCGATGCAGGAGCACGGCGTGCGCGTGCGAAGCGTGGACGGGGACTTCGAGGCGCGTCCCAGGATCGCCGGCGCGCTCGCGGACGTGGGCCCGGTGGACGTGGTTTTCCTGGGGGTGAAGGCGCACAGCCTGCCGCAACTGGCGCCGCAGCTCCATCCCGTCCTCGGTCCGGAGACGGCCGTGGTCAGCACCCAGAACGGCGTGCCCTGGTGGTTCTTCCAGGGGTTCAGCGGCCCGGGCGAGGGCATCCGCCTGGAGCGGGTTGATCCCGGAGGCGTGATCTCCGCCGCCATCGAACCCCGCCGGGTGGTGGGCTCAATCGTTTATTTTTCCACCGAGATCATCGAGCCGGGAGTGGTCCTGCACACCGAAGGCAATCGCATCTCGCTGGGCGAGCCGGACGGCACCCGCTCCCCGCGCTCGCGCAGCATCGCCGATGCCCTGATCGCCTCCGGCTTGCGCTGCCCGGTCACCACCCACATCCGCAACGAAATCTGGGTGAAGATCCTGGGCAATGTGGCTTTTAACCCCATCAGCGCGCTGACCCGGGCCACGCTGGTTCAGATGGTGCGCGATCCCGAGGTAGCGGCGCTGGTCCGCAACATCATGATGGAAGCCGAGGCCGTGGCCGCGCGCCTGGGCCTGGAGCTGCCGGTCACGATCGAACAGCGCATGGCGGGAGCGGAAAAAGTCGGCGAACACAAGACCTCGATGCTGCAAGACCTCGAAGCCGGACGCCCGCTCGAACTCGAGGCCGTGGTGGGAGCGGTAGTGGAATTGGGAGAGCGGCTGGGACTGCCCATGCCCCACACGCGAACCGTGTACGCGTGCGCCAAGCTGCTGGCGCGAAATGGTGGTGGTGTTAGGCCGGGCCTGACGGATCCGGCTACCCCACCCTATCCAAAAGAGGGCTAGGATGGGGCACCTACCCGGCCAAATTCATTCGAAAACCCAGGCCATCCAGTATCTACTTGGAGGGAGTGATTGCTAGCGTCCCTGACGCGGCTGAGAGGCTACTCGGATCGCCCATAAAGATCTGAGCCCTTATCACCCAAATGCTGACATTTACAATTCCATCCCAAGGTACGGTAACATTATGGGTAAAGTTCCATGGGTGCGGGTCATTGTCTCCCCTAACGGAATCACCCGGATGCACTGGAATGCATAATGGAGCGGAGGAGTCATCATTGTACTTGGTATCTGAATCAATGAAGTCCGCGAGTTCGATCCAAATGCCATGCGGCCCGTCCACTCGGAAAGTCGCACCCGTGAGCGCTACCGTAGCTTGCGTGCCAGGCTGAAGACCCGTGCAAGGCGGAAAGTCCCATTTTGCGCCGTGGGGTATACCGTGAAGCCCATCTAGATTGAACGTGCAAGGGTCTTTCCTATATTGCGGGTCTGCCAAGACACGAGCGGTGGCGACCGCATGATGGTTATTTTTGTCCGCGGCATCAATAGTGACGACTAATGCCTGATTACGAATTCGGGTGTAGGTAATCTTCGCCTCATCATCGACCGTAACATTATTCAACGACCTTGGCCATGTCCCCTTGAGCGACCCACCATGGGTACTGGCATCTGGAGTGATTTTGACCGCACTTTCAGACGTTCCAACAGCCAACGCTGGCTTGACCCAGTAAAGATGAATGGTTGCGGTACTTGCCGTGACGTCGTCGACTGCTAAAGCCAGCCCCCCAGCTCTAATCTTCATGCATTCCTTCCACGCATCAATCTCGGCAGGTGGCAGGAAGGACATTTCAAGGCTGTGCGACTCCTGGTCGGTCAGATCGAAGTGCGTCTCCTTCAACGTAGCTTGCCGCCACGTCTGGAAATCGTTGTAGTTAGCTGTGGCTGCTGCTGGAATTGAATCGAAAATAACTTTAAGGCCCGCCCCGGCGCTCTGAGCGCGTTGCCAATCCTCCTGTGTTTCGATCAAGTTAAGGTAGGTGAGCTTTTTGTTCATGGTATCGAGGCGATCGACATTCGTGTGTTGAAGAACCTCGCGACACCTGTCGGGCTCTTGACCTAAGACCACCCTCGGGTGCAGCAACGCCAAAAGAAAGGCAATGGTAATCACTTTCTGAAAACAGTCAGTGCGTCTTGGCATCGATCTCATATTCTGCCTCCCGGATCACCAGCGCAGTGCGCCGGAATTTCAGCGTCGGCATTCTACACCCGGTCAGTGGCCCAGGCTAACATTTCGTGTCATCCTAGCAGACTGCGCGACTCGGCCTGTTCGGCAGAGCCGTGCATAACTGCATCTCCGACCACCTCGGCTCGAGCCAGTGTAATCGCGAACGGGCGGGTGGCCCGGCCAAATCGTTCTTGGATCACTTTACTCTTGAGGGTGCCCCACCCGAGCCTCTTTTGCTCGGGTGGGGATGTTGCTGCTCCCGCATGATCGCCTTCGGTGTGACTCCCAAGCGCTCCCTTCGCCGCGCTGTCCATGCGGATTCAATCTCCACAATCCCTTCGCGTCCGGTAGCGTAGTGCAGAAAGCTGCTCCACGCCCAGTCTTCCGGACGCGCCACCAATCCACGTTTCACTGGATTACGGTGCATGTATTTCAGCTTCTCGATCCGCTTGTGTTCGCTCCACACGTTGAAGTCGTAATAGCGTGCCTGCCAGAAGGGCTCCGCTTTGCGCAATGCCAGCCGGCGGGCCACCGATTGCTTCATGGCCTGAATGGCCGTGGCCAGCAATCCGCGTTCGGGTTCGCTCAACAGGAGGTGTACGTGTTCGGGCATGACCACATACCCGGTCACGAACAATGCATATCGGCGGCGCGCGTCTTCCAGCGCTCGCTCGAACAATTCCCGCCGCGCCGGTGAGTCCAGAAACGGACGTCTCCGGTAGCAACTGAAGGTGATGAAGTGAAGCTGACGGGTTTGCTGAAAGCGCTTCAGTCCCCAGGGCACGGCGGGAGTGTATCCACGAGACGGCGACGGCCCAAGGGGAGGAAAAGCTCCGGTACTAACTTCCCCACCCGAGCAAAAGAAGCTCGGGTGGGGCACCCTCAAGAGCATGAGTGAGGGAACAGCTTGGCCGGGCCACCAGCCACGTAAGTAATTGATTTAATTAACAAAACTCATCAGATTTAGACAACCGCACAGCCAACAAACCACCAGGTTCCGGAAGTAATTGTCTTCAGTTCAACGACCGTAAGTAACTGAAACGTAAAGTTAAAAGTGTCGATTTCTAGGTATCATTGGGGTGGACATGAAGGAAATTGCCCCAGAAAAGGAGAACCTACGAGCACCGGGTTTCCAGCAGAAGAAACACCAAACTCGCTATGAGAATCAATCACTTAGCAGTAGCACTGCTCATCGTCGTATCGTCCAATAAGGGGCGCGCCCAAGCCCCCGATATAGCCAAGGTCAACGACCTGGCAACCGCCATATCCCATGCCGAGGGTTTCGGCATACGCGGCACTATCCCCAACAGGTACCACAACCCCGGCGACCTGAGAACGCGCCCGGAATCCGCCCCGCTGGCGGGACAGGTGCGCATCGGCAAGGCTGGCCACATCGTCTTCAAGGACGATGAGGCGGGCAAGGCTGCCCTGAGGCAATGCATCCTCCAGATGCTGGATGGGCGCTCCCGCCATTTCCATTCGGATATGACCCTCAACCAGGTGGCGCGGGTATACGCGGAGAATTGGCGTCCGTGGGTCAAGGCAGTCTCCAGGGAACTCGGTGTGCCCCCCACCACCACGTTGCGGGCGTATTTCCACACCGGTGCGGTACTCTCGGCGGTGAGCTACCGTCCGGCGCCAGCGGCCAAGCCGACGCCCCCGCCGCCGGCGCCGCCTGTACTCTTGGAAGTGAGCGTGAGCTACCGTCCGTTGCCCGTAGCCAGTCCGGCACCGGCGCCGCCGGAGGTAAGCTTCGCTCGGCCGCGCGGCGTCCTCGATGCCGTGCTTAACATTCCGGTGAATGTCCCACCACTGGTGGAACAAGGTGCCCCTCAGCACGGCAAACTGCGCTCCGTAACTGCCCTCCTCCGCCGCCCCCGGTAGCGACGGTGCTCCCCAACAGAAATTGAAATTAATGGGAGGGTTTGGTGGCGGCGGGAAGAATTGAACTTCCGACATGCGGATTATGAGACCGCTGCTCTACCACTGAGCTACGCCGCCACAGTGCGGGAATCCGTGCAGACAAGAGGCCGGGATCTCCCCGGCCCGGTACATTGGGATGCCGCCGCTCTCATTTTACCGCACCCCTGCCACTTTCCCCTTACCAGTTGACTTCCCCACTTCTACAATGGCCCCCGACTCATGCGTGCCATCGCCGTCATTCCCGCGCGCCTCGCCTCCACGCGCCTCGCGCGCAAAGTGCTGCGCGAGATTGCCGGGCGTCCCATGCTGGCGTGGGTGTATGAGGCGGCGCGGGCATCGCCGCTGGTCGCCGAGGTGATTGTGGCGACGGACTCCGAAGAAGTGCTGGACGCCTGCCGCCAGAACGGCTGGAACGCGCGCATGACCTCGCTCCAGCATCGCTCGGGCACGGATCGCGTGTTTGAGGTGGCCGGGGCAGTGGCTGCCGATGTTTACGTCAACGTGCAGGGCGACGAGCCGCTGGCGCGTCCCGAGCACATTGAAGCGCTGCTTGCGCCCATGAAGGATGTATCGGTGCTGGTCTCGACCATCAAGACGCCGGCGGCGGCGGCCGACATCGACAATCCTAACGCGGTGAAGGTGGTCACCGACACGGCCGGACGCGCGCTCTACTTCTCCCGCGCCACCATTCCCCACGACCGCGACCGCGCCGGCCAGCCGCGCTACTTCAAGCACCTCGGCTTCTACGCCTATCGCAAGCCGGCGCTGGAGCGCTTCTGCTCGCTGCCGGAGTCGTCACTCGAACGCAGCGAGCGGCTGGAACAATTGCGGTTCCTGGAGAATGGCATTCCAATCCACGTTGCGGAGACGCCGTATGACACCATCGGCGTGGATACGGAAGACGACCTGCGGCGGGTGGAGGCAATCCTCAAGGCTCAGCGCACCGGGCGCTGAGGCCTTACGGCGCCGGGACGGTCTTCGCCTCTCCGGCCAACTCCTCCAGCAGCCGCTTCAGCCGCTCCAGCACTTCTTCCGCCTGGGTCGCCTTGAGCGAAAACTTCAGCACGCCATTCGGCGAGAACTGCGCTCCGGGCTGCCCGGCGACGAAGTGCGCCAGCTTCTCCGGATCGACGGCCGCTTCCTGAGTGAAGCGGATGGTCACCTGCTCGCGACGCCGGTCGATCGCGGCCACGCCCAGCCGTTGCGAGGCCAGCTTGAGCCGCGCATACTCCAGCAGGTTGCGCACCGCCGCTGGCGGCTCGCCGTAGCGGTCGGCGAGTTCCTCGCGCACGTCGGTGAGCTGCGCCTCGGTCTCAACACCGGCCACGCGCTTGTACATCCTGAGTCGCTGGTTCTCTTCTTTTATGTATTCGGCGGGAATGCGAATGTTGATGCCCAGGTTGAGCTGGACCGCGACTTCCTCGCGCGAAACTTCGCCTTTCATCTCGCGCACCGTGCGGTCGAGCATGCTGGTATAGAGCTCGAAGCCGACGGAATTGATGTGGCCGCTCTGCTGTCCGCCCAGCAGGTTGCCGGCGCCGCGCAGTTCGAGGTCGAGCGCCGCGATTTTGAAGCCGGCGCCCAGGTCGGAGAACTCCTTGAGCGCGGCCAGCCGTCGTCGCGCCAGCGGCGTCAGCTCGACATCCGGCGGCACCAGAAGATACGCGTACGCCCGCCGGTTCGAGCGTCCCACGCGCCCGCGCAACTGGTAGAGCTCGGAGAGCCCATGGCGGTCGGCGCGATTGATGA
>JBKQPN010000058.1:0-14579 GCA_052145015.1 Terriglobales bacterium | reverse complement strand
ACGACACGGCCGCCGATTATCAAAAGATCCTGGTGTTTACCAAAAACCAGTACGCCCAAGGGGTGTCCTCCCTGGGGGACGTGTCGATAGCGGAAGCCCAGCTCAAGGCCACCCAGGCCCAGGCGATAGACCTGGGGGTGCAGCGGGCCCAACTGGAACACGCCATTGCCCTGCTCATAGGAAAGTCGCCCTCCGTCTTTACCATACCGGTAGTCCACCAAACCCTGAACGTCCCGGCCGTACCCTTCGGGGTGCCTTCGGAACTACTTGAGCGCCGCCCCGACATCGCCGCCGCCGAGAGGGATATGGCCGCGGCCAACGCCCAGATCGGGGTGGCCCTGGCGGCCTATTACCCCAGCATAACCCTGAGCGCCTCGGGAGGATTTGAGACCTCCAGCCTGGCGAAGTGGTTCACCTGGCCCAGCCGCGTCTGGTCCCTGGGGGCGGCGGCCTCGGAAACCTTGCTCGACTTCGGCCTGCGGTCCGGTCAGACCGAGGCGGCGCGAGCCGCCTACGACGCCTCCGTGGCCACCTACCGGCAGACGGTGCTCACCGGCTTTCAGCAAGTGGAAGACAATCTGGCGGCCCTGGGCATCCTGAAAGACGAGGCCCAGACGCAAGATGAGGCGGTCCAGGCCTCCAAGAAATCGCTGGAGGTGAGCACCAACCAGTATAAGGCCGGGATCATCAACCGTATCGCCCTCCTGGTGGTGGAGACCCAGACCCTGGCCAACGAAAGGACCGCCATCACCATCCTGGGCAACCGCATGAGCGCCAATGTGCTCCTCATCGAGGCCCTGGGCGGGGGTTGGAATGCCGCCGCTTTGCCGCCGGTGGGATGGCAGCCGCCCATCTGAAAAGATTCCCGATGGACACCCTGATCTTCTCGGGTTGCATCTCGAAGACGGAAATGCTACATGAGCGCGAGCGCTGGCACAACCGGTCCGTTGCGGAAAACCGGCTGGAAGATTACCGGGTCAAGGATGAAGGGAAGAAGTGGAAGAACGTTCACTGTTCGTTCGGCTACGTCTTCTTCGGCCGCGAATTGATTTTGTTGGCACTGATCGTGTACGCGGTGACGTCGCGGTTAAGCAGTCACGAACCGACGGCGCCCCCGGCTATCACTCAACCCCCCGTACCGGAAGGCAAACCGTGAAAACGCTGCTGCGAGCGGCTGGTTTATTGGCGCTATTGCTGATGGCTGCCGGTACGGCTCGCGCCTTAGAGAACTCGGATTGTTTTGCCTGTCACAACGTCAAGGAGCTGGCTAAGACCAACAAGGCCGGCCAGGTGGTGTCGCTGTTTGTGGATGAGAAGGAATACGGGGCGTCCATCCACGGCAAGAATCTCTGCACCAGTTGCCATGCCGACATCACCGAGGTGCCGCATCCGGACGGTTTCACGCATAAGCCGGTGGCTTGCAGCGCCTGTCACCGGGTGGAGACGCAGATTTACCTGAAAAGCGACCACGGTCAGGCGGTCGCCAAGGGCGAATCCGAAGCCGCCTCATGCAAGGATTGTCACGGACACTGGCATACCTTGTTGAACTCCCGGAACCCGCTGTCGCCGGTCAACCGGGCGAACATTCCGGAGACCTGCGGTCGTTGCCATGGCAATACCGCGGAGATGGAGAAGTTCAATCTCAATCAGAGGGCCCCGGTCGTGACCTACGACCGCAGCGTGCACGGCGTGGCGTTGGAGAAACGCGGTGTCATGCAGGCGGCGGTCTGCACCGATTGTCACGGGTCGCACGATCTGCATAAGTCCACCAACCCGGCCTCGAAGCTTTACTGGCAGAACATTCCCGGCACGTGCGGCAAGTGTCACGAAAACGTCAAGAACACCTACCAGCGCAGCGTGCACGGCAAGGCGGTTGCCGCTGGCATTCGGGACGCTCCGGTTTGCACGGATTGCCACGGCGAACACACGATTCAGGCAGTCAAAGAAGCCAGTTCCAAGGTTTCTGGTGCGCATATTCCGGAGACCTGCGGGCAGTGTCACGGCTCGGAACGCATCGCCAGCCGGTACCAGTTGTCGTCCAAGGTCGTGGAGACCTACATGCAGAGTTTCCACGGTCTGGCGCAGCAGTTTGGCGGATTGACGGTGGCCAACTGCGCGTCGTGCCACGGATTTCATGATGTATTGCCGCCGAGCGATCCGCTGTCGTCGGTGAACCAGAAGAACCTGCCCCAGACCTGCGGCAAGTGTCATGCCGGTATCGGCACCCGACTCGCGAAAGGCGAGATGAAGATCCACAACCTGCCGGGCGCCGAGAAGGGCAAGCCGTGGCTGGTGAACTTTATTACTCTATTCTACATCGTCATCATCGTGCTGACGATTGGCGGCATGTTGGCGTTCACCGCCTTGGATTACATCGCCAAGACGCGGGTGCACATCCGGAAAGTCGAGGAGTCGGCTGACACCGAAGTGCGCATGACCAAGTGGGTCCGGTACCAACACCTGATCCTGACGATCCTGTTCATCACACTGGTGTATACCGGCTTCGTCCACAAGTATCCCGATGCGTTTTTCAGTTGGCCATTCAAGCTGCTGGAAAATGGCAGCTACATTCGCGGCCTGATCCACCGCATCGCGGGCTGGGCATTTACCGGGCTCTTTTTCATCCATCTGGTGGCGCTGTTCTGGACGGAGCGCGGACACGCCTACGTCAACGAACACCGGTTCCGGTTCCACGACCTGAAAGACTGCGTCGGCCAACTGCTTTACAATATCGGCCTGACCAAGACCCCGCCACCGGCACGCCGTTGGAATTACGCCGAGAAGGTCGAGTATTGGGCGCTGCTGTGGGGATCGTGCGTCATGATCGTCACCGGCGCGATGCTGATCTTCACCGAAACCGCCCTGCGCATGTTGCCGAAGATCTGGCACGACGCGGCTCAAGTCATCCATTTCTACGAAGCCGTGTTGGCCACGCTGGCCATCGTCGTCTGGCATTTCTACTGGGTCATCTTCGACCCGAAGGAATACCCGATGAACCCGGCCTGGCTCATTGGCAAGAGACCGGCCCACGGCGAACCCAAGGAGGAACCCGGAGCCGCTGATGAAAATATCAAGGGTAATTAGGCGGGAATTGCTTTACGAAAAGTGGCGGGGTAACGGAAAAAGGATACAAAAGCTAACTTGCGGGAATGCTGCCAAATTAAGTCTGATTAGCCTGAAATTTATTAATTCATGAATAATAATTTTTTTAGAGACTCCAGATTATATCTCATATCGTTTCCGACCTGGATTTTACGGACGATCCCTTGTTTGTCGAAGAGCACCGAAAGCTGCTGGGTCTCATTCGAAACCCCACCGGCCGTATTAACCTTTGTTTGGGAAGAGCTATAGTCCCATAATTCCCCTCCGGTCAAAGGGGTGATTCTGGCTGGCGTCCCCACCGCATTCTGGACATCCGCTTTGGTAGATTTCCCTTCCTGAAGGCGATCTAAGTTCCCCTGTTGGGTAATCACCTGATTGCCGTTGGAGGCGCAACCTGCCAGGAGCATTAAACAGAAAAATAGAGGCAAAGATTTTATTATTTCGGTGCTCCTTAAGGCATATTACCCCGGTTTACCCGGATCGGCCATTCTTTTTCAGCGGTCAATTAGGCGTTTGACTGGGCACCACGGCTAGGCTCACTGCGACATAGTGCTCCTGACGGTCGTCAACCAGGGGAATAGAGTTATCGGGGTGGTCGACGCCATCCAAGGTCACACGCGTCCCGCCATCCTCGGCCGGCGCCTGCTGGACGCTGATGTGGTAGACCGTCTCCCGATACCGGTAGTGCATTGTGAAGCCTGGCCAATCCGGCGGGAGACACGGCGTGAACCGCAGCTTGTCCACCTCAAGCCTCAGCCCCAGAAGTGATTCCACGATCAGCCGGTACATCCAGCCGGCAGACCCCGTGTACCAGGTCCAGCCACCGCGGCCAGTATGAGGCGAGAGCGCATAGACGTCGGCCGTAACGACGTAGGGTTCCACTTTATAGATGGCGATCTGTTCCGGAGAGCTGGCATGGTTGACCGGATTGATCATTCCCAGTAGTTCCCAGGCGCGCCCCTTATCGCCCAAGGCCGCGAAGGCCATCGTCACCCAGAGCGCCGCGTGGGTGTATTGTCCGCCGTTCTCTCGCACCCCGGGGACGTAGCCTTTGATGTAGCCGGGATTCAAATCCGACTTGTCAAACGGCGGATCCAGGAGCTGGATGAGGGCCTGCTCCCGGCGCACGAGGCGCTGAGCCACTGCTTGCATGGCCCGGCGCGCTCGCGCCGCATCCCCCGCACCGGATAGAACGGACCAGCTCTGCGAGGTCGAATCGATCTGGCACTCGGGGTTGCCCGCCGACCCCAGCGGTGAACCGTCGTCGAAGTAGGCGCGGCGATACCACTCGCCGTCCCAGCCATGCTTTTTGATATTGCGGCGCAGCCTGCCCGCCTCCCTGGCGCAACGCGCGGCGAAGGAGACATCACCATGCCTGCGGGCCACCTCGGTGAAGCGCATGAGCACTTCATAAAGGAAAAAGCCCAACCAGACGCTTTCCCCCTTGCCGTGTTCGCCCACCAAGTTCATGCCGTCATTCCAGTCGCCGGAGCCCATGAACGGCAAGCCGTGCGCGCCAAACCTGAGGCCCCGCAAGATGGCCCGCACACAGTGGTCATACAAACTGGCCGCTTCTGGAGACCGGTTGGGCAGATCGTAATACGAGTCCTCCTCCGCGTTTACCGGGCGGCCCTGGAGGAAGTGGATAGGCTCAGCCAACACGCCGGTGTCCCCGGTGTTGAGGACGTAGCGGCACGTCGCCAGTGGCAGCCAGAGGTAATCATCGGAGCAATGGGTCCGCACCCCCCGGCCCGAAGGAGGGTGCCACCAATGCTGGACATCTCCTTCCGGGAACTGGCGGGAGGCGCACAGGAGCAGGTGCTGGCGCACCAGTTGCGGCTCGGCGTAGATCAGGGCCATCACGTCCTGCAACTGATCGCGGAAACCGAAGGCGCCCCCCGACTGGTAGTAGCCGCTGCGCGCCCAAAGGCGGCACGCCAGGGTCTGGTATAAGAGCCAGCCGTTCGTGAGCACGTTGAGGGACTGGTCGGGGGTTTCCACTTGCACGGCGCCGAGAGTATGATTCCAGTATTGCCACACCGCATCGAGGGCAGCGCGCGCCGCGGTTGAGCCTCGAAAGCGCTGCACCAGGTCCCTGGCGTCATCGACGTCTCGCCCTGCGCCGAGCGTGAAGACGATCTCCCGCTCCTGCCCGGGGGCCAATTCGAAAGGAACCTGAAGCGCGGCACAGGGGTCCAAACCTGCCCCCACCCTTCCAGAAAGCCGCAACCGGGACATGGCGGCCGGACTGCGCAGCGTGCCGTTCCGTCCCAGGAATTCAGTCCGGTCACCGCTTACGGTCCGGGGCGCGGCATCCACCTGGAAGAAGGCAACTCGATCGCTGAACTCCGTGTTATAGGGGTTGCGCGCTAAGAGCGCGCCGCTATGCGGGTCAATTTCTGTGAAAACGTGCATGGTGGCTTGGGCCCGTTGATCTCCCAGCACCCATTCTAAGTAGCCGGTGGCGGAGAGCCGGCGCGACCGGCCGGACCCGTTCCGTACCTTGAGCACCGTGAACTTGATGGGCGCCTCCAGGGCCACGTAAACCCACACCTCGGAGCTAATGCCGTCCTCGGTGTGCTCAAAAACGCTGTAGCCGAATCCGTGGCGGCTGGCGTAGGGCAGCGCGCCGCGACTGGGCAGCGGCATGGGGGACCAGAAGTGGCCGGTCTCTTCGTCACGAAGGTACAAGGCTTCTCCCCGTGAATCGCTGACGGGATCGTTCCCCCAGGGAGTGAGGCGGAACTCGTGGGCATTCTCGCTCCAGGTATAGGCCAGGCCGCTCTCTGAGATGACGGTTCCGAAGTGCGGGTTGGCCAGCACATTTACCCAGGGCGCCGGAGTCACCTGCCGGCTGGTAGTCGTAATGACATATTCGCGTCCGTCGGGGGTGAATCCGCCCAGCCCGTTGAAGAATGTCAGATCACCCCGGGACAACTCGTCCGTCCCCGGGGTGGCGGTGCGGTGGATTCGGGTCGGCATCAGGGGCGGTACGGTAACTTCCACCTGGCCCCGGCGGTTGAGTTGGGCTTCCAGCGCTCCCCGGCTATCAGTGAGGATGGCGCGAGCCACCGTTTGGAAGAGAATGCGGTCCTCTTCGGATATCTGGTCCGCAGGTCTAACAAAAATGCCGCCTGGCCGATCTATCTCGCTGGCTTCGACTCCTGCGGCAATAAGCCCCATGATCTGGTCGTGGAGAAGTTGCCGATAACCGGCGTGATCTTCATTCCAGACCATCAGGTCCACCGGCAGTCCTTTTAAACACCAGTAGGCATGGGCCTGTATGAGTTGGCGCACCAGATCGATATTGGCCGGATCTTCAATCTGCAGCAACACGATGGGCAAATCACCGGAAATGGAGTAGCCCCAAAGACCGGATTGCTCGCGGCGGTTCTTGATGAGGACGCTGGCGTCGGCTCGCAGCGAAGCATTGGCGTAGATTACCGAGCTCGCCAGACGACAGTAGAGCTGCGCTTCCGCTTCTGAGGCATTGATCTGCCGCAAGGTCACCTGGTTATGTGTCCAGGCCAAATCAAAGACGCGATCCGCCAAACGCCGATCCTGGTATTTCTCCACCAGGCCCAGGCACGCCTCGCGAGTTTCGCCGATGCCGGAGACGACATTGACCGTTGCCGCTTCTCCCGGATTGAGCACCAGCCGACACCGGATGGCGACGATCGGGTCCAGCACTGAGCCTTCGCTGCCCGAGAGCGCCGCGGGACCGCGCAGCGCCTGTGGATCGGCGGCGGTCCGGCCGCGGCCGATGAACTGCATGCGGTCAGTCTCGTAGGAAATCTCTTCAATCTCCGCCCCGTGCACTGCCATTAGGTGAAACATCCAGAGCGCCTGCTCGTCGATGGAGCGGGGCCGGCGAGTGCAGAGGATCGCCTGCCGCTGGCGGATAATCTCAGACTGCACAAAGAGATTGCTGAACGCCGGATGCAGTGCATCCGCGGCGGGCGGCGCCAGGACCACTTCCGCGTAACTCGTTACCTCGATCTCTCGCGGTGTCCGGGCGCGATTGGTAATGGTGATACGGCGCAACTCGATATCGTCTTCGGACGAAACCACGATCTCCGTATGTGCGTCAAAGTCTTGTTGACGGCAGCGGAACTCGGCTCGCCCTTCCGAGAAAATCGCCTCAAAATTCCCAGTTCGCTTGAGGGTTGGCTGATAGGCGGTGGACCAGAACTCCCCGCTCGCCACGTCGCGGAGGTAACAGAACGTGCCCCAATTATCGCAGGTACTGTCTTCGCGCCAGCGGGTAACGGCGACATCCTTCCAGCGGCTGTAACCGCCGCCGGCGCTGGTGACCATCACATGATATCTGCCATTCGACAACAACTGCACTTCCGGTATCGGCGTATCGGGGCTGTGGAAGACTCGCACCGGTATTTCCGGAACACTGGAGGTCGGTGGTGAAGCGCTGATGGAGTCGGGGGGCACATAGGACGTCGTGGCTTTGGGAAGGCGCTCCTGGAGCAACAGCATAGTCGCCTGGAACAAAGGGTCCGACTCGAATCGCTTCTGCATCGGCCGGTCCAGGAGCAGATAGGCCAGGGAAAGGAAGCTCATGCCCTGGTGATGGGTCATGAAGGACCGAACCACGGCACTCGCTTGGCCCCGGGGCAGGCGCGAAGGAGTATAGTCAGTCGCTTCATAGAAGCCGAATTTTCCCTCAAACCCGGCCGCGGCCAGTTGCTCGAGATTCGAGCAGGCCTTCTCGGGCGCCACCATCAGCGCCAGCGCTGAGGCATACGGGGCAATGACCAGGTCCTCGGCCAGTCCGCGCTTGAGTCCCAATCCGGGCACGCCAAAGGCGCGATACTGGTAGTCGAGATGAATATCAATGGCATTGTAACCCGATTCTGATATGCCCCACGGCACGCCGCGCATCTTGCCATAGGCGATCTGTCTCTCCACCGCCACCTTACAGGTATGGTCGAGTAACGTGTTTTCGTAGGTCGGCATCACCAGAAGCGGCATGAGGTATTCGAACATCGACCCGCTCCACGACAGGAGAAGCGATTCTCCCCCCACGGTAGTGAGAAGACGCCCCAGGGCGAACCAACTCTCCTGGGGCAACTTTCCTTGCGCGATCGCCACGAAAGTGGGAAATCTCGCTTCCGAAGCCAGCAGATCATAATAGCCCGAGTCCAGCCGACGCTCACCCACATTGTAGCCGATGGCCATTAAGTGACGCGCCTTATCAAATAAGAAATCATACTCCATAGAGGCGAGTTCGCTTGATTGCCGGGCCAGCCGTTCAATAGCCTCAATCCTGGTTCCGGCCCGCCGGCTGGCCGTCTTGATCAGCCGCCGCAGCTTATCCAACCCGGCGCGCTCCTCGGGCGTTACCGCCAAAGCGAGCCGAGGCTCACTAGCCGGCAACAGCTCCGCCTCCAGCCCGGCTAATTGGCGGAGCGTCGGAATCTCGCTGATACCGTGGAACCCGCCAAGATTACCGATTGCAGCCGGCAACGAGGTCCACGGAGCGAGAAACGTCAACTCATCGAGGGCATCCCGGCATTGCCGCCATAGGCCATCCGCCCACCACCGCAATTGGCTCTCGGGATCGGCATCGAGGCTGCGGACCAGATCTCCGGCGGACGTCGCCAGCCGGTCGAGGCACAGCCGCGCCGCCGCCAATGTGGTTGGCCGGAAAGCGGCTGCGGAATCCAGCTCCTTCTGGACCTGAGCCAGCGAGTCCAACGCGGCTCCTGCCGCCGTGTCCGCGATAATCCCTACCGTATGGCTCAGTCCAGCAAACCAGCTCGCCCCCAGGATCGGCTGATCGGCAAGGGTGAGCAGCCCGGCTCGCAAGGTCAGCAGATAGCCCGCCAGGTTTCCACTGTCCACCGTCGAAATGTAGAGGGGCAACAGTGGCTTAAGAGACTGCGTGTCGTACCAGTTGTAGAAGTGGCCGCGGTAGCGCTCCAGAGCTGCCATGGTGTGGAGCGCATTCGCCGTGCGTTCGACGAGTCGCCCGGCTGAAATGTATCCGAAGTCGTAGGCGGCTAAATTCGCCAGGAGCGCAAATCCCATGTTGGTCGGCGAGGTGCGCTGGGCAACCCTGGCCATGGGATGCTCCTGATAGTTATCCGGGGGTAGCCAATGATTTTCCGGGCCGACGAAGGTCTCGAAGAAGGCCCAGGTCTTTCGGGAAATCTTCTGGAGGAAGCGGGTCTGCTCGGCCGTCAATCTGGCGGCGCGGCGAGTGAGCGGTCGCCCGATCCACCAGGCTATCGCCGGGGAGGCAAACCAAAGGCCCAATATGGGCCCAGCCACCGATAACATGGCTGGCTTCGAAAACGCCAGGTAGATCGCCGCGGCCAAGGCCATAGTGGGGGCAATCCACATCGCCTGAAAAGAGGCGGCGAGGTCCGAGCGGCCAGGGCGCTCGCCATCGCCCGACGGATTCCATTCGAGAAGCCGCTTGTGGGTAATCAGAATCCGCACGGCCGTGCGGCTGATCGCATCCAAACTGAAAAATGCCTCATAGGGCAGACACATGAGCGTAAAGGCAGCCTGAGCGAAGTGTCGACCAGCCGAGCGTCCCAGGGCGCTGAGGTGCTGGCCCAGAAGCACACCGCCAGGCTTATGGAACATTTCCAGCAGAGAGGCAATCAAAGGAGGAATAAATATGATGCCAATCATCGAGAGGGTCCAAAACCAGGCTGACGACAAGACCGTCCAGCCCAGGAGCAACAGGAGCGTCAACGCTGCGGACACGAGACTACGGCGCAAGTTGTCGAAGATCTTCCAGCGGGATAGCCCCGAGAGCGTATTTTTTTGAAGGTGTGGGCCAGGGCCGGGAACACCTGGCAGCAGCCACCGGGTAATGTGCCAGTCTCCGCGAATCCAGCGGTGGCGGCGGCTGACGTCGGCGCTATAGCGCGAGGGGTATTCCTCGTATAACTGGACATCGCTCAACAGCCCGGCCCGGGCGTAGCACCCTTCCAGAAGATCGTGGCTGAGAATCCGGTTTTCGGGGAAGCGCCCCTTGAGCGCCCGCTCGAACGCATCGACCTCATAGATTCCCTTGCCGATGAACGAGCCTTCCTGGAACAGGTCCTGGTAAACATCGGAGACGGCTTGGGTATACGGATCGATGCCCGGATCACTCCCCCAGAGTCGCGCATACCGCGACCGGTTCGTGCCGGGGAGGCTCACGGCCACCCTTGGCTGCAGGATGCCGTAGCCCTCACAGACACGCTGCTTGACCTCGTCGAACCGCGCCCGGTTCAGTGGGTGCGCCATGGCTCCCACCAGTTGCCACGCCGCGTCGCGGGGCATTTGCGTATCGCTGTCCAGGGTGATCACGTACTTGACGCCCGCTAAGACTGGAGTTGCGCCGACGACGACTGAGAAGCGATCCCCGGCCCCGCCGCGCAAAAAGGAATTCAGGTCCGCGAGCTTGCCGCGCTTGCGCTCGTAACCCATCCACATCTGCTCGCTGGGATTCCAGCGGCGCGGGCGATGAAAGAGGAAAAAAATATCGCCTTTGGGGCCCCGATACTTTTCATTCAACTCTTCGATGCCCTGCCGGGCCAGACTCACGAGCGGCTCGTCCTCCGGCAGCGTCTCGGCGCGGGCATCCCGAAAATCAGTGAGCAGACCGAAGTAGAGGTTCGCGTCCCCATTTGCCAGGGACCGGACTTCCAGCGCTTCGATCAGAGCCGCGATGTTCTGAGGGCTCGTGAGCATAGACGGGACCACCACGAGGGTGCTCGATTCCAGAGGAATTCCTGCGGAGAAGTCCAGGCGCGGCAGCGGCTGCGGCGTCACCAGCAAGGTCGCCAGCCAGTTTACCAGGGCTATCGCCAGATGACTGGCGCCCAAGAGCGAGAGGACAGCGATCAGCCCGATTATCCAACCGGATAGACCATCGGCCTGCGCCTTCGCCAAAAAAATACCGGCAGCGCTTGCCGTAACCAAGATGATCCCGCCGACATAGAGCAGCAGAGGAAACCGGCGGCCCACTCTGCGCAGCGACTCAAAAGGGGAGCAGCGCAGTTCCATTGTCCGCTCGAGCGGCGCCAATCCCTTATCGATCAGGTAAAAACCGACGTGCGCCGTGCGGTCGCCGCCGCCCTTCCTGGCCGCGCCCTCGCTGGCCAACCGGATCGCCTGGCGCGCCACCTGGCTTTCGGAGTGCCGGCTGCTCTTGGCGATCTCCTCGACGACATGGCGATAGCGGTCACGGGTAGGGAAATCCATCTTACCGTAGACGCCGCCAGGATCCTGACGCAGGGTCTGCTCGACCACGCTCAGCGTCTCGACGAAAACGCGCCAATCCATCGCCCCCAGGAAACGGAGGCTGCTGATGCTGTTGCTCATGGAGACCTGATCGGCGGCCTGTTGTTGGTTCTCCGACTGCACCAACTCCTTGCTCGTCCAGCCGCCTTCGGCAAGCCGCTGCTCGATCCAGGTGAGCGGCAATGCCAGGTCGGGGCCCTGCCCCTGCAACCGGCGCGTCAGTTCCGCCACAAACGAGCTCACCATCGGCGGGTTTGACCGCGCCATATCCGCGATCACCAGAATCAGCGCCTTCGGGTCTTTCTCGGCGATTTCCGTCATCTGGTCCGCCCAATAGTCGGCAAGGTTGCGATCGATCCTGTCGGTGGCGACCCGGGCGGCAACGCGCCGGAGATTCTCGATCAGGGCAATGCGCAGCATGATGGGGATGGCCCACAATTCACCCAACTGCAGGTCGGTGACGGTCTGGTAGGCGGCAATGAAACTACTGAGAGCTTCCGGATCCACCCGGCCATCGGCGTGGGAGATCGTCTCCAGCGCCAGGTCATAGACCCGCGGGAGCCCAGCCGACGGTCCGGTCAGCAAGCGCGGTAGTTCTCGGCTGTAACCCTTGGGCAAATGCATTTTGGCGGTGCGAATCTGCTCTTCAATCAGATAAAAGTTGTCGAGCAGCCATTCCCCGGCCGGGGTAATCCCGCGGTTTGCCTTGACCGCCTCGGTCAGCAGGTTGCGGACCCCAATGAGGGTGGCCCTATTCTCGGCCAGCCTCTTCAGCAGCCGGCCTTGAGGACCTCCCGAGCTCAACTGGTGCGAGCCCGCCAGGGTCTTGCCATGCTGCTTCATCTGATCGGCGCTGAACAACTCCGAGCGCAGCGGGGGCTCGTCGCCGGCGTACCTTCGCCCCAAGCCGCCTCCCGGCAGGAAGGACCTCAGGCGGGACAAGGGCTCACGAATGCTCTTGCTGCTCACCGCCATCCTTAGGGCCTCCTTTTTATACGGGATACTCGGCTGACTTAACCGAACTGACGAAAGACTCTTTACTTGTGCTGAAAGGCGGCTAACAGAATCCTTAAGACTATGCCGGATATCTGTCCGCCGGGGTGGAGTCGATAGATCCGCGATTGAGCCACTGCAATTTAGAAGGACTGTAACCCTGGCGCCGCAGGAGGCGGATCGTCTGCTCCATAGGCGGCGCAGCCCGCCAACCCAAGCCCGTACCCGGAATCAGTGCCGATTCGATCGGCTGGTGGACGTTTCCGGACGTGATTTCGACTTGTGTAAGCCGTTCAAGGTCCATCCAGCCGGGCGCGGCGGCTGCGGCCTGACGAGGGCCAGGAGCGCTAATGCGCTTGCGCCCGGATACTCCTAATTCTTCATTATTTCGCCGCTTACCGCCCCCACGGTTTTCAGGCCGTATCTCGGTCCATCTCCTTCCAGCTTTTCACCCTGCTCAAGTTGGAGCCTCATAGTTCCTGACCCAGGCCACCAGGTCAGGCTTATAGAACCGCCAGCCCTTGCCTGCCTTGCGAGCCGGCAGAATCTTCCGCCTGGCATAATCCCGCACCGTGAAGGGCGTCAGCTTCAAAAACGCAGCGGCTTCCTCCGTGGTCAGCACCGGACTATTTTCCATAGACCTCCCTCCATTTTGCCTTTTTTGATATATCATATATAGCGTCTTAATCAGTGACTTTATGGCGTTTTTTTGAGAGACTAGGCTGGCGTTTTTCCGAGACCAGGTAACGCTTAACGGGGCACGAAGTGAAAAACTAAGGAGGAAGATGCAATGAAAATAAAAATTGCCGTAGTGGCTTTACTGTTGGTCCTGATCCCCGCGGGGGTGGCCATGGCGCAACAATCCGCAACTGTGTATGATACCCTGGCGGCCGCCGGGAACTATAAGACTTTCTTAAGTCTCGTGGATAAAGCCCATTCCCAGGAGCTGAAGTTGATGCCGGGCTACTTCACGGTTTTTGCCCCCAATGACGCGGCCTTCGCCAAGGTGCCGCCAGCCACCATGAATAAGATTATGGCTAATCCGGCCATCGTCAGGGACGTGGTCTACTTTCACATCACCCCGGGCAGGTACCTGGTCAAGGATCTTCCCGCTCTCAAACAATGCAAGAACCTGTGCCCCACCGACAACGCCGGGATTCTGGCATTTAACGAGGCTGGCGGCAAAATTCTGGTGAATGGCGCGACCATCGTCCAAGCTGACATGCTAGGGAGTAATGGCGTAGCCCAGGGGATCGATACCGTTTTGCTGCCCAAATTTGCCCCTCCGAATAATCTCGAATAAGAAGAGCATTTAGGGTAGGCAGCTGGTCCCGTTTGGCGTTAACTGGTCTCGGAACCGTACTACGCCGGCAATTTTACTAGCGATAAACCCAGGGGCCTTCGGGCCCCTTGTGCTCTGATGAAGGTCAATATGTTAGCTGGAGCGGCCGCGAAGCCAGGCGGTGACCTCCCAGGAAAGAAGAGAAATGCCAAATTACTCTGACCAAAATTGGCTGGGTTCGCAGTCTGAGCTTGAGCGGAAGCAGGCGGAAGAGGCTTTGCTTAAAGCCGGGGCCTTGCAGAAGGCGATTTTCAACAGCGCCAACTTCTCGAGTATCGCCACCGACGCCAAGGGCGTCATTCAAATATTCAATGTCGGGGCCGAGCGCATGCTCGGCTACACGGCCGCCGAAGTGGTGGACAAGATCACCCCGGCCGAGATTTCCGATCCGCAGGAGGTGATAGCGCGCGCCGCAGAGTTGAGCCTCGAGCTGGAAACCACGATCACGCCAGGTTTCGAGGCCTTGGTCTTCAAGGCTTCCCGCGGGATCGAGGACATCTACGAACTGACTTACATCCGCAAGGACGGAAGCCGCTTTCCGGCAATCGTGTCGGTCACGGCGCTGCGCGACGCTCAAGACACCATCATCGGCTATCTGCTGTTCGGCACCGATAATACGGCGCGTAAGCTTGTAGAAGAGAAACTGCGCTGGACCGAGGAAAGCTTCCGGTTGATGGTAGGGAGTGTGACCGACTACGCCATCGTCATGCTGGATCCGGAGGGGCGCGTGGTGAGCTGGAATGCCGGAGCGGAGCGGATCAAGGGCTATAGCGCCGAGGAGATCGTCGGCCAGCACTTTTCCCGGTTTTATCCCCGTAAAGACATCAAGGGTGGCAAGCCCCAGCGCGACTTGGACGTGGTGGCGGCCAAGGGACAGTTCGAG
>JBKQPN010000057.1:0-7010 GCA_052145015.1 Terriglobales bacterium | reverse complement strand
CTCGCAGTTCGTGCAATCCGTGCTCGATCTCAAGCCGCGCCTCGCCGTCTTCGACTGCGACGGCACGCTGTGGGCGGGTGACGCCGGCGAAGCCTTCTTCTACTGGGCGATGGAGCACGGGCTGATGGCGAAGGACGTCGCCGCCTGGGCCGTCTATCGCTATCGCGACTACAAGGCCGGCAAGGTGGACGAAGAAACCATGTGCGGCGAAATGGTCACCCTCCACGCCGGGTTCGCGGTGGAGGAACTGGAGCGCGGCGCGGAAGAGTTCTTTGAGGAGAAGATCGCCGGGCACATCTTTCCGCCCATGCAGGAGCTGACCCTGGAGCTGGGCGAGCGCGGCTGCGAGGTGTGGGCCGTCTCCTCGACCAATGAGTGGGTGGTGCGCGCCGGGGCACGCCGCTTTGGTATTCCCCAGGACCGCGTGCTCGCCGCCTGCGCCGCCATTGAAGACGGCCGCTGTTCATCACGCCTGCTCATGGTGCCCACCGATGAAGGCAAAGCGGTTGCGCTGCGCGAGCGCTTCCGCGACGGCGCGATCGACGCCGCCTTCGGCAACACCGTTCACGATGTGGCCATGCTGGAGCTGGCCCGGCACGCCTTCGCCATCTCCCCGGACGCCAGTCTTGAGTCCCTCGCCCGCGAGCGCGGCTGGACGGTGTACGATCCGGGGAGCGATCGTGCAAGCGGGAACGAGAGGCCACGATGATTTTCTGGCGCAAGAAGAAGGAACAAATAAAGGAAGAAGAGCCTGTCGACGTGCTAGCTGACTTGCCAGGAGCAGACAAACTCCGTGAATGGTTCGGATATGTCCCAGACTTCCACGACGGCGAAGTTATCAGTTTGTCCCTTGCGCGGACAGGCGCGTCGATTCTCAGAGTTTATCCATACGCTCCCAAGAAGCCAGCGGTCGTTGACTTTGTCTTTGAGGAGATCACGGATTTGAGCCTTGAGGATTTCAGTCCACAGAACGTGATTTCCCTACTCACCGCCAAGAGAGTGGCCACCAAGAGCTTTGGACAGGTGATAAGGGTGAGGATGGGCCCGTGCTATGGCATCGCTGGAACGATAGACGCCAAACGGGTCAGAATCGAAGTGGTTCCCGGCAAATCGCCTGATGGCGTGAGCCAGTGGTAGGCGCTCGCGGCGTGCCGAGCTAATCTGATCGCGTCCGCTGACGCGTTCCCCTGAGCTTTACCGTGCTTCCTTCACCGCCACGGCCACGCCGTCGCGCAGCGGGATAATCACCGGGAACAGTTCGCGCGAGCTGTACAGCATGCGGTTGAATTCCTGGATGGCGCGCGTCGAAGCCAGCTCCGGCTGCTTCTCGGTCACGCGCCCGTGCCACAGCACGTTGTCGGCGACGAACAGCCCGCCGGGCTTGAGTCGCGGCACCGCCAGGCGGAAGACGCGCGGGTAGTCTTCCTTGTCCACATCGTTGAAGATGATGTCGAGCGACTCCGGCTTTTGCTCCGAGAGGATCTCCAGCGCCTCGCCGGTGCGGACCTGCACGCGCTCGGCCACCCCGGCACGCTGGAAGTTGCTGCGCGCCTGCTCGGCGTTCTTGGGATCGCCATCGGTGTAGATGACGCGCCCTTCTTTGCCCAGACCTCGCGCCCACCAGATGGTCGAGTAGCCGATGGCCGAGCCCATCTCGAACACGGTGCGGGCGCCGGAGATGCGCGCCAGCAACTGGAACAGCCTGCCCACCGCCGGCCCCACGATGGGGATTTTGCGGCGCGCGGCCTCGGCTTCCATCTCGACGAGCACCTCGTCGCGCGGCGGAAGAAGATCGTAGATGTACTGCTCGACGGGCTCCTGGTTGATGCTGGACATCATCCAGTGAGCGCGCGAAGGGGGCTTGGGTGCGGGTTTGGTCATGGTCGTCCTAAGAAAAAGGGCCGGCCGGCGAGACGCCGGCGTTACAGCGTCTGTCCCGGCTTCATCTCCAGGATCTCGGCATCTTTCACCAGCTTCTTCAGTTCGCCGGGTGTGCCGGTGAGCAGCGAAAACGTTCCGAAGTGCATGGGGATGACCGTCTTCGGCTTCAGAAGACGGCAGGCGTATGCGGCCTCGCGTGGCGACATGGTGAAGTGGTCGCCGATAGGCAGCATGACGATCTCCGGCGCATAGAGTTCGCGGATGATCTGCATGTCGCCAAACACGCAGGTATCGCCCGCGTGGTAGATCTTCACCCCGTTTTCGAATTCCATCACGTAGCCGCAGGCCTCGCCGCCATAGACGATTTGGTCGCCATCCTGGATGCCGCAGGAATGCTCGGCGTGCACCATGGTGACGCGCAGGTCGCCGACCTTCTGCGTGCCCCCTTTATTCATGGGCGAGATCTGTTTGACGCCTTTTTTCTCCATCCAGGCGCAAAGCTCGAAGATGCCCACCACGGTGGGATTGTGCTGCTTGGCGATGGCCACCGCATCGCCGATATGGTCGAAGTGGCCGTGCGTACAGAGCATCACGTCTACCTTCTTGATTTTCTTTTCCGATTCGGGACACATCGGGTTGCCCATCACCCAGGGATCGACCAGCACGGTCGTGCCCGCGGGGGTCTCGATGCGGTAGGTCGAGTGTCCCAGCCAGGTCAGTTGGATGCCTTTAAGATTCATGAGCTCACCTTCTAATGAAACCAAGAAATTCTAGTCGCCGATGGGAACGCGCGCAATTCGGAGTCAGGAATCGGGAATCGGCGGTTCGCACCCGGCTGCTATCATGAAGGCAGCGATGAGTTCGAGCTCCAAATCCGCGGTTCCCGCGCCGAGCGCGCGTGAGAGCGACGCCAACCTCCCGCTCGATCCCTTCCTGCTGCTGGAGGTGGCGGACGTGGTGAACGCCACGCTCGACCTGGACGAACTGCTGCAGCGCGTGGCCCGGCTGCTGCAGAAGGTCATCCATTTCGACATCTTCGCCATCCTGCTGCTGGAGCCGAAGAGCGACGAGATGCGCATCCGCTTTTCCCTCGGGCACCCGCAAGAGATGGCGCAAAACTTCCGCGCGCGCGTTGGCCAGGGCATCGCCGGCCTGGCGGCCGAGCGCGGCGAAACCGTGCTGGTGAACGACGTGACCACGGAGCCGCGCTACATCGGCAGCGTGCCCGAAGTGCGCTCCGAGCTGGCGGTGCCGCTGATCGTGAAAAAGCGCGTCATCGGCGTGCTCGATATCCAGGCCCCCGAATTGGGCTACTTCTCGGAACAGCACGCGCGCCTGCTGACCCTGATCGCCTCCCGCATCGCCATCGCCATCGAGAATGCGCGCCTCTACAGCCGCGCCTCCAGCCAGGCCAAGCTGCTGACCGTGCTCAACGAGATCAGCCGCGAGCTCACCTCCATCCTCGACCTGGACGCGCTGTTCAAGCGCATCGGCGAGCTGCTCAACCGCGTGATCGACTACCACATGTTCAGCATCCTGCTGCTGGACGCGAGCGGCCAGCGCCTGGGCCACCGCTTCTCGCTGCGCTTCAACGAGAAGGTGCAGATCAAGCACGAGATCGAGCTGGGCCAGGGGCTGGTGGGCTATGCCGCCCAGCGGGCGCAGCCGGTGCTGGCGACGGACGTCACCAAAGACCCGCGCTACATCAAGCTCAATCCGGAGACGCGCTCGGAGCTGGTGGTGCCGCTCATCTACAAGGAAAAGGTGATCGGCGTGCTCGACCTGGAGCACACCCGCCGCGGATATTTTCGCGAATCCCACATGCGCACCCTCACCACGCTGGCGGCGCAGATCGCCATTGCCATCGAGAACGCCCGTCTCTACGCGCGCCTGGAGCGGGAGGAACGCCGCATGGAGCGCGAGCTGGAGATGGCGCGCCAGGTGCAGCGCAGCCTGCTGCCGCCGACGCGTCCTGAGCTGAAGCACGCCGAGATCGCGGCCAAGTTCGTCCCCGCGCACACCATCGGCGGCGACCTCTACGACTTTTTGGAGTACTCGCTGGGACGGCAGGGAATCGCGCTGGGCGACGTCAGCGGCAAGGGCGCGCCGGCGGCCTTGTATGCGGCGCTGGCCAGCGGCATCATGCGCTCCACCGCGGGCGCAGAACCGTCGCCGGCGGAGATGCTCTCCGCCATCAATGCCTCGCTCAACGAGCGCCGCCTGGAATCCCACTTTCTCACCCTGCTCTACGCGGTCTGGGACGACGACCACCGCCTCATGCACATCGCCAACTCCGGCGTGCCTACGCCCATCTTCTGCCACGAGGGCAAGGTCCGGCGCCTGGACACCACCGGCCTGCCGCTCGGCCTGTTCGAGGACGCCGAGTATGACGAGATCACGGTGCAGGCCGCGCCCGGCGACCTGTTCGTCTTTTACAGCGACGGCATCAGCGACGCTCGCAACCGCACCCTCCACTCCTTCGGCGATGAGCGCGTCGATCAGGTGGTGGCCGCGCACTGCCGCGACTCGGCCGAGGAGATCGTCAAAGCGATTTTTGACGCCGTGGCCAGTCACTCGGAAGGCGTGGCGCACTTCGATGACGAGACCGTAGTGGCGGTGAAGGTGCGGGGCTAGGCGCGTCTTGCGGAGGGCCTCGGTAGTGGGTCAGTTTCCGCTAGCCCGTGATCCGACCGCAATCGGCGGCAGGCGCTATCGAAGTGCGGGCCTCTCAAACCCTTTCAGGAAGGACAATTCAACGGCGATGCCAACCGAATCGACAGCAAAAAAAGCCTGAAATTTTGCTGTGACTCCGGGAAACGGCCTGCATCTAGTAGGGGGTTGGCAGTCACCTTAAGGAAGCTTGAGGAGATGAAGATCGTAGAAACTGCTGAACTGGTTCCCACCTGTCATGCCGGCTGCAAGCTGGTGGAGACAGCGGAGGTTGCCCCGACCTGTCACAACTTCAGCGTGGTGGAGACGACGGAAGTCGCGCCGACCTGCCACTGAGTTCCCAGCCGCAATGCTCCCGCAGACGGGAGTGGGGTGCCCTACCCTTGGCCGGTTTCGCCAAGGGTGGGGGTTTTCAATAAGGAGATCTGCGATGAGTATTATCGACAAAGCGCTAAAAGCAAACCAGACGTATGCTAAGAAGTACGATCGCAAGCTGGGGGCGCATCCAACCCCCAAGATCGCAGTTGTAACCTGCATGGATCCCAGACTTTCGGATCTCCCTGAAATCCTAGGGCTACCGCAGGCCGATATCGACGTTATCCGAACCGGCGGGCCAGCGGTAACCGAAGATGTGCTCGCGGAGCTTATCGTTTCCAACCGTATCCTCGGAACGACGGAGATCATGCTGCTCAATCACACCGGCTGCGGATTCACGACATTCACTGACGATGAGCTGAACGCGAAACTCTCAGCTTCAACCGGCGACGCGTCGCCCGCTCCGATGCGCTTCTTCTCTTACAAGGACCCTGAACAGAACACACGGGAGCAGATCAAGAAGGTCAGATCACATCCGTGGATCGCCAAAGAAGTTCCTGTGCGGGGTTTTATTTTCGACGTGGAGACCGGTCTTATCAGGGAGGTCCAGCCGGTTCCACAGCACGCCGCTGCCTGAACGACGGCGACCTTCCGAGATCGATTCCGGGCGGCGACGGCCCCCGGAGCTTTGGCGGGTCAAATGCCGCTTCTCGACGAAAATCGGTCTGGATCAGGTCCGCCGAACAGGCAAAGATCAGGGTAGTGAATTTCATATAGCGCTTCGTGTTGAGCGCGATGTCCGGGAGTTCTCACGGCCAGCTTGCCAGCTGATCCGGCTGAGCTGGCTGGATACCCTTATCAGGAAGAGGAACAATGACGAAACCGACGAGCTTTCAAGCGGACATTCGCCCGCTTTTTACGGAGCAAGACATTCGTGGCATGAGCAAGGCGTTCAACCTGGGAAATTATGATGACGTCAAGACGCACGCGGCCGCCATCTACGACCGCATTCGGGGAATCGGTGGCGCGGTAATGCCGCCCCCGCCCCCGAGAGGGGGAGGCCCTTGGCCTCAGGCTCGCATTGAGCTATTCGCAAAGTGGATGGCGGACGGGTACCAACCTTAGAAGGAACAGTATTCTGGAGTGCGAGATCAAGAGATCCGTGCGGCACTGGATCAGCATTGGGCGGCATCCGATGCCAACGATTTTGAAACCGAGCACCGCATCTATCACGAGGACGCGGTGCTGGAATACCCGCAGTCAGGCGAGCGAACCCGCGGTCGACGCAACATACAGAACCAGCGCGCTAGTCAGCCGAGCAAAAAGCGGTTTGCTGTCCGGCGAATCATTGGCGGCGGTGATCTTTGGGTCACCGAATTCATCCTAACATATGACGGCAAGCCGTCCTACACCGTGAGCATCATGGAGTTCAGGGACGACAAGGTTGCGCGGGAAACACATTACTTTGCGGATCCATTCGTGGCTCCCGCATGGCGCGCTCAATGGGTCGAACGGATGGACACATAACTCGAGACACCAGAATTCGGTAACGACCGACTAGGAGTTGTTCGATCAGATGACGGAGCTGTACCCGCATTGGGTAGCCAATCAGTCGTGGTTGATGTTCGGATTCCCGCAGCCATAACCCACATCAACCGCCGATGCGAATGTTTCCTCGCGCATGATGAAGGGAAAACAATCACCGATGAATCCCACGTTTTATCGCACAATACAGGTTGACGGCCTGTCGATCTTCTATCGGGAGGCTGGGCCGACAAATGCGGAAACGCTTCTCCTGCTCCACGGCCTTCCATCGTCGTCGCGGATGTTCGAACCCCTTTTCGCAAGGCTTTCCGATCGCTACCACCTGATAGCTCCTGATTACCCTGGTTTCGGACACAGTGACTGGCCGGACCCGAGGAAATTCGCATACACCTTCGACCATTTGGCTGAGACCATGAACCACTTCACCGAGGCGCTCGGGCTCTCGCGCTATACCCTTTACATGCAGGACTACGGTGGCCCCGTCGGCTTTCGCATGGCACTGGAGCATCCGGAGCGGGTCGAAGCGCTGATCGTGCAGGACGCCGTCGCCCACAACCGGGGCTTGGGAGCAAATTGGAAAACGCGCCGGGCGTTCTGGG
>JBKQPN010000056.1:0-19121 GCA_052145015.1 Terriglobales bacterium | reverse complement strand
ACCACCGTATTCACCTGCACGGTGGCGCCTTCCGCGACTTTAATCTCCTTCAGCACACCGGAAGCGGGCGCCGGGATCTCCGCGTCCACCTTGTCGGTTGAGATCTCGAACAAGGGCTCGTCCCGCTGTACCTTGTCTCCGGGCTTTTTTAGCCACTTGGTCAGCGTGCCCTCGAAGATCGATTCCCCCATCTGGGGCATGATCACATCAGTCGGCATGGTTTTCCTTTCGCGCGAAACCGCCGGAGGGCCCCGGCGGTCTAATCCCAAGCGCTCATTATAAATCGTCGTGGAACCGCGCCGTCAGTCGCTGCCTCCCAGCGCCAGCCGGCGTTGTTGCTCGACCGCCGGTGGGAGCTGGTTGATGGTCTTCACGAAGGCGACGATTTTCCAGAGATCATTGTCGCTCATCGCTTTGCCCCAGGCCGGCATGCCGCTCAGACGCACGCCGTGCTTGGTGGCGAAGAAAATGTGCCACTCGGGATCGTCCAGCGCCTCCACCAGGATCTGCGGCACCGGAGGATAGAACGCCCCGCCCAGCACGTTCCGCTTGCGGTCGAGGCCTCCGTGGCAGACGGCGCAGTTCATGGCGTAGAGCTTCATGCCGTCGATCAGGTTGGCATCGGTCTTGGGGACTGGATTCGCCACTTGTGGCGCCTGGTGCTCGATGGCGGCATCGAGCGCGCTGTTGGCCGCCCAGCCCTCGATCCTGCTGGGGGTGGCATCGGCGTTGACCGCCATGTGTCCGCCACGAGCGTAGATCAGCACGGCAAGGACAACCGCCACTACCGTAAAGACGATCCCGGCAACAAACTTCGCCATCATTCCCTCCGGAACAAGACGTTCTGCACAGCTCTGGTTGGGGACGTAGCACGCTACGTCTCTACACCGTGATCAGTACGACTTCAGACGCCGCGCTTCCCGCACCACGTCCGCCACCTTGGGCAGGAAAAACTCCTCCATCGGCGGCGAGAATGGCACCGGCGTATCCAGCGAAGCGATGCGCACCACCGGCGCGTCCAGCCAGTCAAAGGCTTCCTCATTGATGACCGCAGTGATTTCACCGGCGATGCCCGCGGTGCGCGTGTCCTCGTGCAACACGATCACTTTGTTGGTCTTCTGCACGGTATTGCGGATCGCCTCGCGATCGAGCGGTTGCAAGGTGCGAAGGTCCACGACCTCCAGTTCGATGCCTTCCTTGGCCAGCGTCTCAGTGGCCTCGATCGCGACCTGCAGCATGGCCGCGTAAGTGACCACGCTGACGTCCCGGCCCTCGCGCGCAACCCGCGCTTTGCCCAGCGGCACAACATAGTCCTCGGCGGGCAACTCTTCTTTGATGCGCCGGTAGAGGAACTTGTGCTCCAGGAAGAGCACGGGATTGTTGTCGCGGATCGCCGACTTGATCAGCCCCTTGGCGTCGTAGGCCGTGCCGGGCGCCACCACCTTCATCCCCGGGGTGTGGACAAAGTACATCTCCGGATTCTGCGAATGGAAAGGCCCGCCGTGCACACCACCGCCGCACGGGCCCCGAAGCACGATGGGCGCGGGCGCTCCCCAGCGGTAGTGTGACTTGGCCAGCATGTTGGTGATCTGGTTGAAGGCGCAGCCGATGAAATCGATGAACTGGAACTCGACCACCGGCCGCAGCCCGGTGAGCGCCGCGCCGAACGCCGCGTTGACGAGCGCTCCCTCGGCGATGGGTGTGTCGATCACTCGCTCCGGACCGAAGTGGTGAATGAACCCCTCCGTCACCTTGAACGCGCCGCCGTACACGCCAATGTCCTCGCCCATGCAGAAGACGGCGGGGTCGCGCTCCATCTCCTCCCACAGTCCCTGGCGGATGGCTTCGAGATAGGTTACGAGTGGCATATTGTTACAAATTGTACAAATGGTATAATACGTACATGAATGCCAAGCGTCTTTCGACGAGTGCAGCCCGCCAGCAGTTTGCCGAGCTTATCAACCGTACCGCGTACCGGGGAGAACGGTTTGTGCTGCAGCGCCGTAAGAAGCCAGTCGCGGCCGTCATTCCCATCGAGGAGTATGACTTTCTCGAACGCATGATCGAACAGCGCGAAAATGAGATTGACGTCCGCCTCGCGCGCAAAGCGCGCAACGAGAAGGGGCGTATCTCGCTTGAAGCCGTGAAGAAGAAGCTTGGGTTCTGAGCTGACCCATGCGCTACACGGTTCGTCTGCAGTCGTCTGCCGACCGCGCGCTCGGAAAGCTCTCCCGTGAACTGCAAGGGCGCATCCTTGCCAAACTCGACCAACTGGCGGAGAACCCGTACCTGCCCGGCTACGAGAAACTGCGCGGCGAACCCGGCTACCGGGTCCGCGTTGGCGACTACCGAATTGTGTATGACACCTTGCATCAGGAAGTCACCATTCTGGTGATCCGCATCGGCCACCGCCGTGAGTTTACCGGTGATGGCTGCTACCTCAAATGAACCGCCGCTTCGCGTTCCTTAATCCTCGCCGCCGCGGCTTTCGGCTTCGGCTTCATCAGTCCATATTTCGGCTTGATCTCGTGGCACGTCCCATCGCAATACACGCCGCCCTCGGCCGCTTCCGGCGCAGGCATGGGTGAAGCTTCGGCGAAATTGCGGTCCGCCTCGAGTTGTTTCTCCACGCTGTCGATCAGCGCCTGGTTCTCCGCCGGCGCAAGCCACTTCTTCACCTTGACGAGGTAATTTTCGAAGCGGGCGATCGGGTCGCGCTTCTGCCAATACTCGAACAGCGGACGGGGCACGTACTGCGCCGCGTCGTGAATGGCGTGGCCCTTCATGCGCATCATCTTGGCTTCGATCAGCGTCGGGCCTTCCGCGCGACGGGCGCGCTCGCAGGCTTCGTGCGACGCGTCGTACACCTGGCACGCATCGGTGCCGTCTACGATGACGCCCGGAATGCCGTAGGCAATTGCCCGCTGCGCCAGGTCTTTGATTGCGAACTGGTGCTCGGCAGGCGTGGAGTATCCCCACAGGTTGTTCTCGACGATCAGCACCAGCCCCAGCTTCTGCACCGCGGCGAAGTTGAGCGACTCGTGGAAAATACCGGTGGACTGCCCGCCGTCGCCGATGTAGGTCATGCAGGCGATGTCGCGCCCCTGGTAGCGCGCGCCCAGCGCCACGCCGGCCATCACGCCGATCAGATCGCCCAGCATGGAGGTGGGCGCGGCCACGTTGCGTTCATAGATGTCGCCGAAATGCGAAGAGGCGTCGCGGCCTTTAGTCGGCGAGCCTACCTTGGCCATGTACTGCATCATGATGTCCCGCGCCGAGAAGCCCCTGACCAGGAGCGAACCCTGGTTGCGGATCATCGGCGCCAGCCAGTCCTCCTTGCGTAGCGCGCACGCCGAGGCGCACGAGCACCCTTCCTGTCCCAGCCCGAAGTACACGCCACCCACCACCTTGCCCTGCTTGTAGAGGTTCTCGAGCGCCGCTTCCATGCGCCGGTTGAGCAGCATCCAGCGGTAGATCTCGACGTGCTGCTCGGGCGTGAGGTATCTCGACTCGCGGATCGGCGGGACGGGCGCGCTCAGGTCGCCGCGCACTTCGTAGGCGACCTCGCCGTTGCGCGTGACCTCAACCACGCGGTAGTCCGGCTTCTCCAGCCGGTAATCGACGATGCCGTAAGCGTTGGCGACCGCCTTACCCTTGCCCTTGGACGAAGCTGCGGGACGTTTCTTCGGCGAAGGCTTCTTCATCGGGGAAGGTAATTCTACCCTACGAATTCCTGACATGCCTCACCCGGAGCCTGCCCTGAGCGAAGTCGAAGGGAGGTTTTCGAAGGGTGGGGATTTTTTCGCTCATGCCCAGAAAGTCTCATCGTCGTGCAGTTCACGGAGGTTCTCCGGTAACTTCATGGGGACGCCAACGGTGCGGCCCAACAGGGCGTCCAGGGTGTCGACCCAAAGAATTTGGCTCTCGAACACGCGGCCGAAGTTGCGCGCCACCGACTGAGAAACTTCCTCGATCGTAAGCGGCGTGACCGCGATTCCCGGGTAGGCCTCGCCCAGCGCTCGATCGAGCGAGGTCACCGGCTTGCCGCCGATCCCGCAGGGGATGATGAGTTTGAAATGGTCGAGGCTGGTGGAGACGTTCAGGGCAAAGCCGTGCGAGGTCACGCCGCGCGAGATGTGAACACCGATGGCGGCGATCTTGGCTTGGTTGCGCAGCGTCCACGCGCCGGTCATACCCAACACGCGGCGCGTGGCCACGCCGAAATCGGCGCAGGTGCGGATCAGCACCTCTTCCAGCTTGCGCACAAAATCCACCGCTCCGACGCGCGGCGTGAATCCACGCAGGTCGAAAATGGGATACCCGACGAGCTGCCCGGGCCCGTGATAAGTCACGTCGCCGCCGCGGTCGCACTCGAAGAGTTCCACGCCCGACTGCGAGAGCTGATCTTCAGAAACGAGCACGTTCGCGCGTTTCGCATTGCGGCCGAGCGTGATGACCGGCGGGTGCTCGAGCAGTAGCAGCGTATCGCCAACCTGCCCGGCCTTACGCAACTCGACCACCGTCTGCTGCAGCTTGAGGGCGGTGGCGTAATCCACGCGGCCGAGTTGGATGACGGAGATCATGAAAAACGCCACGGATTCTCACGGATCAAACGGATCCAGCCTGGTTCATCCGTGTAAATCCGTGGCCGACCTAAATATTTATCGACAGCCCGCACACGCTCTCGATGCCGTCGAACATGGCTTCGCTGAGCGTCGGGTGCGGGTGGATGGTGAACATCAGGTCGTCAACCGTCGCCTCCATCTCCAGGGCCACGACCGCTTCCGCAATCATCTCCGTTGCCTGCGGACCGATGATGTGAACGCCCAGCACCTCGCCGTACTTCGCATCCGCCACGACTTTCACAAAACCTTCGTGCGAGCCGACGATGCTCGCCTTCGAATTCGCCGAGAAGGGAAACCTGCCAATTTTCAACTCGCGGCCAGCCTGGCGCGCCGCCGCCTCGGTCATGCCGACACTCGAAATCTGCGGTTCGCAGTAGGTGCAGTTGGGTATCCGGTTGCGGTTGAGCGGCCGCGCCGGTTTGCCGGCAATGTGCGCCACGGCCACCATCCCCTGCATGAAGGCCACGTGGGCGAGCTGCGGGAAGCCGGCGATGATATCGCCGACGGCGTAGATGCCAGGCTCCTCCGTCTCCATCCATCCATCGGTATGGACGAATCCGCGCTCGGGCTTGATCTTCGTTTTCTCCAGGCCGACATTCGCCGTGTTCGGCGCCCGGCCCACGGCGATCAGGATCTTCTCGGCTTCAAGTTTCTGCTGCTTTCCGTCAGGCGGCGTGAAAGTCACCGCGATCCCGCTCTTTGTCTTCTCGATTTTCTCGACCTTGGTCCCGACGAATGACTTGATGCCCCGCTTGTTGTAGGAGCGCATGAGCTCCTTCGAGATATCCTCGTCTTCGAGCGGCACCAGGCGCGGCAGCATCTCCAGAATGGTCACATCGCAGTCAAACGATTTGTAGATCGACGCGAACTCGACTCCGACTGCGCCGGCGCCCACTACCACCAGCGATTTTGGGATCGCCTTGAGACTCAGGATCTCGATGTTGGTCAGCAGGCGATCGTCCGGCTCGAGGCCCGGCAGCATTTTGGCTTCGGAGCCGGTCGCCAGGATAACGTTCTTCGCCTTGATGCTCGATCCACCCTGCACTTCAACCGTGAGCACGCCGTCTTTGCGCGGTCCCGTCAGCCGGCCGTATCCCTTCACTACCTCGACCTTATTCTTGCGCATCAGGAACTCGAGGCCCTTGGTGTGCTTCTGGACGATCTTGTTCTTGCGGTCCTGGATGGTGGTCCAGTTCAACTTCGCGCCTTCTGTGCCTTCGATGCCAAACTCTTTGCCTGCCTTCAAATGGTCATAGATTTCCGCGTTGAACAGTAGCGCCTTGGTGGGGATGCAGCCCACCTGCAGGCAGGTGCCGCCCAACTTCTCGTTCTTCTCGATCAGGCAAGGCTTCAGGCCCAGTTGTCCGGCGCGGATAGCGGCCGTATAGCCGCCCGGCCCGGACCCGATGATGGCCACGTCGTAGATGGTCTCAGCCAAGGTTGTGCTCCTCTGGAGGGATTGCGGAGGATGAACCAATCAACGATTGTACGACAGGCGAGGGATGCAACAGGAACTTCAGCGCCGCAGGCCAACACAGATATCCATCTTTGTTTTGTCATCCTGAGCGAGCGCGCCCGCATTTGGCGCGCGAGTCGAAGGACCCCTATTTCGACGATATCGTCAGGGTAGAGGTGCTTCGACTCGTGCGGGCAAAAGCGGCCCGCACTCGCTCAGCATGACAAGGCTTGAGAGGTTTTGCTTTACGCAAGGAGCCGCGCTGCGTCCTTGGAGAAGTACGTCAGAATGATCGACGCCCCGGCGCGCCGGATGGAGGTCAGCGATTCCATCATGATGCGCTCGCGATCGATCCAGCCGTTGCGCGCCGCGGCCATGATCATGGCGTACTCGCCCGAGACCTGATACGCGGCCAGCGGGACTTCAAATCGCTCGTGCGCGGCGTGGATCACATCCAAGTAGGGCATGGCGGGCTTGACCATAATCATGTCAGCGCCTTCTTCCAGGTCGAGCTCGATCTCGCGCATAGCCTCGCGCAGGTTGGCGCCGTCCATCTGGTAGGAGCGGCGATCACCGAACTGCGGCGCCGAATCCGCCGCTTCGCGGAAAGGCCCGTAGAACGCCGATGCGAACTTTGCCGCATAAGAAAGGATGGGAGTGTTGGTGAAACCGGCCTCGTCGAGCCCCTTGCGGATGGCGGCCACACGCCCGTCCATCATGTCCGAGGGCGCGATGATGTCCATGCCGGCGCGCGCCTGCGAGACTGCGGTCTTGGCCAGGATTTCGAGCGTGGCGTCGTTGACGATCTCATACTCGCCGGCGGCTGCGGTTGCCATCTTGTGAATGGCCTGTGGCAAGTTCTTCTTCTCGACCACCATCGTCTTTGCCGCCGCGCGTGCGCCCAAGGACCGCGGCGCTGTAGTCTGGCGCACGATCCCGCAATGTCCGTGCGACATGTACTCGCACAGGCAAACGTCGCCCATCACCAGCAGCTCCGGGACCTCGCTCTTGATGGCGCGGGTGGCGCGCTGCACGATGCCGTCGTCCGCCCAAGCGCCGGTCGCGACTTCGTCCTTGGACTCCGGCAGCCCGAACAGCATGGTGGAGGGCACGCCGAGCGTCTTGAGTTCGCGCGCTTCCTTAACCACTTCGTCCACGGAGAGGTTGTACACGCCGGGCATGGAGCCCACTTCTTTGCGCACACCCTCGCCCGGGCAGACGAACATCGGGTAAACGAACGAGTCGGGCGTAAGCCGCGTCTCGCGCACGAAATTACGCATCTGCTCCGAGCGCCGGAGCCTTCTCATGCGGGTGATAGGGAAGCTCATAACAGCTAAATTCTAGCACTCGGGATGACGATCCTGTTCGAGTAACATGGAGCGTTCCCATGCTCCTGGCCCACACCAGCGCCCGCGCTCTTGAGTTCGACTCGATGCGGGAGATTCTCCGTGCCTATGCATTCTCCCCTCTCGGCCAGGCAAGGATCGCCGGGCTTGCGCCCTCGGGAGACGGCGCTTGGATCGCGCGCCAGCAGCAGCTCACTGCCGAGATTCGCGAGTATCTGCGTGTGGGCGCGCGCTTCGAGTTCTCCGGCCTGCTGGACCCCACGGCGCTGGTGGAAAAAGCGCACATCGAGGGGGCGGCGCTCGATACCGCTGAGATCCGCGACATCGTCCTGGTGGTGGACCGCGCCGATGAGTGGCGGCACATCGCGCGGCAGCCACCGTCGCAGATGAAGGTGGAGTTCGCGGCCATTGCCGAACTCTCCTCCGCGCTGGCCGACTTCACCGAGTTTCTGCGCTTCTTCCGCAACAAGATTCTGCCCGACGGCACGCTCGACGACCGCGCCTCGCCCGAGCTGGCGCGTATCCGCCGTGAGATCGAGCGGCAGAAGCGGCAAATCCAGGAATCGCTTCGTGCCTACCTGCGGCGACTGGCCGAGGGCGGCACAGTGCAGGACGAGCTCATCACCATCCGCGGGGAGCGCTTTGTCATCCCGGTAAAAATCGAGCAGAAACGCCGCGTGCAGGGCGTGGTCCATGGCGCGAGTTCCAGCGGCCAGACCGTGTTCGTCGAGCCGCTGGAGACCATCGAGCAGAACAACGAGCTGGTGCGGATGCTGGAAGAAGAGCAAGCGGAAATCCACCGCATCCTGCTGGAGATGACCGCGCGCATCCGCGAGCAGGCAGCCGACATCCTGGCCGCGACCGCCGTGCTGGCCGAGTTGGAGCTACAGTTCGCCAAGGCTAGGTTTGCCGCGGATTACGACTGCACCGCGCCGAAGTTGGTGGAGTCAGCTCGGCTCGTTCTCCGCAACGCCCGCCACCCCGCGCTCCAACGCACGCTGAAGGCGCGCAGCGGGAGCATTGTGCCGATCACAGTCGAGCTTGAGCCACCTAACCATCAGCTCGTCATCAGCGGCCCCAACACCGGCGGGAAGACGGTGGCGCTCAAGACCATCGGCTTGCTGGTGCTGATGGCGCAGTCCGGAATCCCAATCCCTGCCGAGCGCGCCGAGCTTCCGGTGTTCGATGCCGTGCTCGCCGACATCGGCGATTACCAGTCCATCGAGCAGAACCTCTCGACGTTCTCCGCGCACGTCACCAACATCGATTTCATCTCCCGCACGGCGACGCCCGAGTCGCTGGTGCTGCTGGACGAGCTCGGCTCCGCCACCGACCCAGCGGAAGGTGCGGCCCTGGCCGTAGCCATCGCCGAACATTTCCGCCAGATCGGCGCTATCAGCATCATCTCCACTCATCACACTTCGCTGAAGGTATATGCCACGAACACCCCCGGCGTGCTCAACGCTGCCGTCGGTTTCGACGAGGCCACGCTCCAGCCCACGTACGAGCTGAAGCTTGGCGTGCCCGGAGCGTCGGCCGGCATCAACATCGCGCAGCGCCTCGGCCTCAATCCCGGCATCATCTCGGCGGCCCGCGCCTCGCTTGGCAGCCAGGCTCAGGACATCGCCCGTTTCCTCGACCGCCTGCACGCCGAGTTGCGCCAGGCCGAGCAGGAGCGCGTCCGGCTCCAGCAACGCGAGCAGGAACTGGCGCGCGAGCGGCAGCGCCTGGAAGCCGAAGGCCTGAAAGAGCAGCGGCAGCGTGTGCGCGAGATGGAGAAGAAGCTGGACGCCGTTTTCCGCGACTTCGAGTACCACGCGAGAGAGACCGTGAACGCCATCCAGGACCGGGCGCAGGCACTGAAGCTATCCAAAGATGCCGAACGCCGCATCTCCCGCCTGCGCCGCGAGTTTAAAGACCAGTTCGACGCTGCCGTGGTGGCCCATGCCACCGGCGCCGATCGCGGCGATCCAAACGCGCGCCCCAGTGAGGTGAAGCACGTCTCCGAGGGCGACACCGTCAAGCTAAAGTCACTGGGCCGCAACGCCATCATCAAGCGCCGCGTGGACGATCAGACTTTCGAGGTCGAGATGGGCGCCATGAAGATGAAGGTCGGCCGCGACGACATCGCCGAGGTCATCATTCGCGCGTCGGACTCGCCGCTGCGTGCCGCCCGCGCTCAGGGGATTTCGGTTTCTGTGGCCGATGGCGCCAGCGCGCCCACCGAGATCAACGTCATCGGCAAGAACGTGGACGAGGCCACGGCGCGTGTAGAAAAATTTCTGGACCGTGCTTTCTTGGCCGGCCTCGGACGCGTCCGAATCGTGCACGGCAGCGGCATGGGCATTCTTCGGAAGGCGCTGCGCCAGTACCTGGAGAAACATCCACACGTGGCCTCGATCTCCGAGCCCCCGCAGAATGAGGGCGGAGCCGGGGCAACGGTGGTGGAACTCAGAGTGTGAGGAGAAACTGATGACCGACCACGAACTCCGCGAGAAAATCGATGCCATCGAGCGCGCCCCGGCGCTCATTGCCGCGGCGGCAACGGGCGTAGATGATCGCACGCTGCGCTACAAGCCTGCGCCCGATAAATGGTGCATCCTCGAGATCCTCGGCCATCTCGCCGACATCGAGGTTCTCTACGGCTACCGTATGCGCCAGATGATTGCCGACCGCACGCCCACCCTCGCGCCCATTGACCAGGATGACTGGGCTCGCAACCTCGGCTACATGGAAGGCGCGCCGTCCGACTTCTTGACCGCCTACCAGACGGCGCGCCGCGCCAATGTCCGCCTGCTCCGGCGGCTGAAGGCCGCCGACCTGCAGAAGGGAGCATTCCATCCCGAAAAGGGCCGCAAGGTGACGCTCGAAGAACTGCTTGGGATGATGTCCGGGCACGATCCCAATCACGCCGGGCAGATTGAGCGGCTGAAGGAACAAGGGAAGGCGGCATAGCATGGGATCAACGCCGAGACGCCGAGCACGCCGAGAACTCGATACCAATTGTGACTCGGCGTTCTTGGCGTCTCGGCGGTTCATTCTTTTTTCCTCACTGATCCACGGCAGAGTGACTATTCCCACAGTATTTCCACAACGAGTAGAATGATTTCAATTCCGCTCTGGTGATCCTTAGTCGAGAATCCCTACGGGACATCTGTCTCCGCTCCAAGCCATGGCCAACCCCGGCGACTTCGCGTACACCGTCAAGCAGCAGGCGGACATCGTTCGCATCATTGGCGACTACATCAAGCTGAAGAAAGCCGGCGCGCAGAACTTCTCCGGTCTCTGTCCCTTCCACAGCGAGAAGACGCCGTCGTTCTCAGTGCATGCCACACGCCAGTTCTACCACTGCTTCGGATGCGGGGCCTCGGGCGATGTGCTCGGCTTCGTACAGAAGATCGAGAACATAACCTTCCCCGAGGCCGTGCGCCTGGTGGCGCAGAAGGCCGGAATCCCGGTGCCCAAGCAGACGTACGCCAGCGAAGGCGAAGCGCGCGAAGCCAAGCTCCGCGGTGTGCTGGTAGACCTGCACGAGCGCGCCTGCGGGTTCTTCGAGGAGCAGTTGCGGCGTCCCGAGGGCGCTCGGGCGCGCGAATATCTTGCGGGGCGCGGGCTCACGGAGGAAGCGATCAAGACCTTCCGCATTGGCTTCGCGCCGGATTCGGGCTTCATCTTGCGCGACCGCCTGAAGGGCGCGGCTGACGAAGAGACGTTGAAAGCCTCCGGCCTGTTCTCGTGGAAGCAACAGGAGGACGTCCGGCTCGATAGGGGCCCTTCGACTCGCGCGCCAGAACCGGGCGGGCTCGCTCAGGGTGACAACTCAAAATTATCGACGACCGTCTACTCCAAGTTCCGCAACCGGGTGATGTTTCCCATCAGCAACGAATCCGGCAAAGTCATCGCCTTCACCGGACGGACGCTGGAGACCGGCGACAAAGCCGGGCCGAAGTACCTGAATTCACCGGAGACGGCCATCTATTCCAAGTCGCGCGTGCTCTACAACCTCGACCGCGCCCGTGAAGCCATCCGCGCGCTCGGCTATGTGATCCTGGTGGAAGGCCAGATGGACTGCATCTCCGTCTTCATGTCCGGCTTCCGCAACGTGATCGCCAGTTCAGGGACCGCGTTCACCGAAGCCCAGGTTCGCCTGCTCGCACGTTACGCCAAGAAGATCGTGGTGAACTTCGATCCCGACACCGCCGGCGTCGCCGCCGCGGAACGGTCTCTGGGAATGCTGGTGGCTGAAGACTTCGAGATCCGCGTGCTCACGCTCGACGCCGGCTTCGATCCCGACCTGTTCATCCGCCGCAAAGGCGCCGACGCCTACAAAAAGGCGCTGGGAGGGTCGCAGAGGTACTTTGACTACCTTATCGAGCGCGCCCGGACACAGTTCCCGGTGCGCTCCGCCGAGGGCAAAGTGCGGGCCGTCAATTATCTTCTGCCGCACCTGCAGCAGGTGCCGCACCGCATTGCCCGCGACGAGTTGGCTGCCGACATCGCTCAGAAGCTCGGCATCGATTCGGCCGTGCTGCGGCAGGAGTTGAAGCATGCGGCTGCCACCCGCTCCGCGAGCGTCAAGGCCGCGGCCGAGGCGCAGATCACCGACGCCGAGCGCATCGTGATCCGGGCGCTGGCCTCGGGCGGGGAGATGAACGGCGAGGCGGGGATCTCCGACCGTTCCGGCGAAGATCACCTGCCCGACCTGCGCCGCCAGGCCCAGTACACCCTCGGGACTGAGCCATTGCATATCGGTCTGGCGACCGAGTCCTTGCTCCAGACCCTGTTGGACGCCCCCGAACTGACCGACCCAATGTCGCTGCCGCTCTCGGACTCCGACCAGCGGACGCTGGCGGCCATCCTGCTCCGTGAGGACGAGCCCCTGACGCTGGAGTTGCTCGAAGGCGCCTTTGCCGCGCTTCGCCGCCGGCTTCTCGAGCGCCAGCACCAGCAGATCAAAGTCAGGATCCTCGACGCCGAGCGGCGCGGCGACGCCACCGCCTTGGCCGAACTGGTGCGGGAAAAGCTCGAGATCGACCATGCCCTGGCGGAGTTGAGGGACTCGGGAACTAGCCGGCGTATTTTTTCCAAGGTACACTGAAACCATCTAAGTGATTGAATCATCTAAAGGTTAAGTGCCTGTCCCTAGAGGAATCAGCGGCAGCATTCAACGGTTATCTCAAGTAGTGTCCGATTGTGCTAACATCAAAGGGTTTTACTATTGTCGCTTTCCAGCAACGTCTTCCTGCCGCACAACACTTGTGGCACAGGTGTGCTTCCACGCGCGGAAGCGCTGATGAGGGATTGCATTGGCTCTAGAAGATAAATACGACGACATTAAAAAGCTTATCGATGCGGGCAAGGAGAAGGGGTACCTCACCTACAGCGAGGTGAACGACCTCATTCCGCACGACGTTCACTCGCCCGAGGATCTGGACGACCTGCTCACCACCATCGGCACGCAAGGAATTGACGTGCTCGAGGGGCAGCCCAAGATGCCTTCCTCCGAGTTGGGCAAGAAGTTCGAGCAGGAGATCGAAGCCGGCGAGGACGTCGAGCTCGACCTCACGCCCGGCGCCCTGGAGAAGACCAACGACCCGGTCCGCATGTACCTGCGGGAGATGGGTACGGTTCCGCTGCTCACTCGCGAGGGCGAAGTGGAGATTGCCAAGCGCATCGAGCGCGGCCAGCTCCGCGTGCTCAAGGCGCTTTCGCGCTCGCCCATCATCATCCGCGAGATCATCGCCATCGGCGAGGACCTGGAGCGGGGGGTGCGCTCCATCAAAGAAGTGGTCATCTTCGACGAGGAAGAGCTCACCGACGAAGTCTTGATCAACCGTCTGAAGGAAGTCACGGGGCGCGTCCAGGAGCTGGGCAAGCACTACAAGAAGGCGGTTCAGCTCGCTGAGAAGCTGCAGGATCTCTCGGAGAAGAAGCGGCCCCGCGACTACCGCCGCGCCCGCTGGCACCTGGGCCGCGAGCAAGTGGAGATCTCCCGCCTGATCCGCTACCTCGGGTTTACCAACCCCGAGCGCAAGCGGCTGATCGACAAAGTCAACCGCACCGTCGAGCAAATGCGGGCGCTCGACCGCCAGACCTCGAACCTGGAAAAGAAGATCGAGGCCACCCGCAGCGAAGACCTGAAGAAAGATTACCGCAAGGCGCAGCGCCAGCACCGCGCCGACTTGGAGACGTTGGAGCAGGACGCGGGCGTCAGCTACCAGGAGTTGCGCCGCACCCAGCGCGAGATCATCCAGGGCGACATGGACGCGGAGCAGGCCAAGAAGGAGCTCATCGAAGCCAACCTTCGCCTGGTCGTGTCGATCGCGAAGAAGTACACCAACCGCGGCTTGCAGTTCCTCGACCTCATCCAGGAGGGCAACATCGGCCTGATGAAGGCGGTGGACAAGTTCGAGTACCGCCGCGGCTACAAGTTCTCGACTTACGCCACCTGGTGGATCCGGCAGGCCATCACCCGCGCCATCGCCGACCAGGCCCGCACCATCCGCATTCCGGTGCACATGATCGAGACCATCAACAAGCTCATCCGCACCTCGCGCCAACTGGTGCAGGAACTGGGCCGCGAGCCGACTTCGGAAGAGATTGCCCAGCGCATGGACATTCCGGTGGCCAAGGTGCGCAAGGTGCTCAAGATTGCGCAGGAACCGATCTCGCTCGAGACCCCCATCGGCGAGGAAGAAGATTCTCACCTCGGCGACTTCATCGAGGACCGCGCCGTGGTTTCGCCCGCCGACGCCGTCATCAACGTGAACCTGAAGGAGCAGACGGCGCACGTGCTGCGCACCCTCACCGCGCGCGAGGAGAAGGTCATCAAGATGCGCTTCGGCCTGGAAGACGGCAGCGAGCACACGCTGGAGGAAGTCGGACAATCCTTCGCCGTCACGCGCGAACGCATCCGCCAAATCGAGGCCAAGGCGCTGCGCAAACTGCGTCATCCCTCAAGGTCTCGCAAGTTGCGCGCGTTCATGGACGGGGTGAGGGATTAGATTTTTTTCGCCGCGGATGAACGCGGATCATCGCGGATAAGAACAAACCGCCGAGACGCAGAAGACGCCGAGGAACACGAAAGCAACAAACCCTCGGCGAACTCGGCGTCTCGGCGGTTTTAGTTTTGTTTTCCGGCGCGAGACTGAACTCAACCCGGTGCAAACTTTGAGTTTTTTCCCTGCTTTTCCTTCCATTTCCACAAGAAACGCACAAACTCCACAGCTTCTTCACAGGTGGGATTTGTTTTCGGCTTGTTCCAAACCAGCGCCTCGGGCAAAGTCCGTGCAACGACAGAGTGCGATGTGCAAAGCGCACGCTGCCTTGGGCGTCTGCTGGAGGAGAACCCGCACGCAAGTGCGCGCCGTGTCCGGAGCCCTTCCCAGGGATTTGTGACAGGGCCTCAACCATAAGAACGCCACCGTGTCGGCCGGTCCGACTTAGTGAGCGAACTCACCGGACTTGGTTGGAGGAACGGAGGGGAAGGCAGGAGCAGCGCCAGAACCGGAAGGTTTGTGGCGCACCTTTAGCACATCACACTTCACGAGGCGGCTTGCGTGGCTGGCGCAAGCCGCCCTTCGTTTCTTGGGGACTTCTTGGCCGTGGATCAGCGCGCGGAGATCAGAAAACAAGCCCGCCCAGCATTCTGCCCCGACACTTGCGGTACCGCGTAATTCGTTTTTTATTCGCCTATACGGATTTCTGTGTCACAATTGTTTTGCTCGCTGGCGCTTCACGCTCTAGTCGCGATGCAAGACAAGTTGCTGTACGCGCGACTGCATTTCTCTCTCCGCGAATTTTTGATTGCAGCATGTTTTTCCAGAGGGGTTTCGCACATTCAGCGGATGACGATCTTCGGAGGCCCAGCTACTCTCCAAAAACCATCCTGACATTTTCAGGGACCTTGGCTACCACTGATTACAACATCGACCGGGGCTTGCCCTCCGCTATTGACGCCGAGCGGTCCATTCTCGGCGCCGTCCTGCTGGACGCTCACAGCTACAACCAGGCGGCGGAATCGCTGCACCCCGACGACTTCTCGCTCGACTCGCACCGCCGTGTTTTCTCTCGGATGATGGACCTGGACGCCACCGGGCGTCCCATCGACATCATTACGCTGCAGGAAGAACTCAGCCGCCACAAGGAACTGGAGTCGATCGGCGGGGTCGCCTACCTGGCCTCGCTGACCGACGGCGTGCCGCGCCGGCCGTCGATCGAGCACTACGTCCGCATGGTGCGCGACAAAGCGCTGCTGCGCGGGCTCATCAATGCCGCGAACGGCGCCATTGCCAGCGCGCTGGAGCAGGCCGAGCCGGCGGAAGAGATCATCGATGCCGCCGAAGCGGCCATCTTCCAGGTCTCCGACAAGCGCCTGGGCCGGGGCTTTCTCACCATCCCGCAGATCGTGCAGGAGTCCTTCGGCTCCCCGGACGCGCTGATTTCTCCCGGCGCCCACATCACGGGCGTCGAAACCCACTTCAAAGTCTTCGACGAGAAGACGCGCGGCATGCAAAGGGCCGACCTGATCATCGTGGCCGGGCGTCCATCCATGGGCAAGACCGCGTTCGCCATGAACATCGCGGAAAACATCGCGGTGCTGGACAAGAAAGTGGTGGCCGTGTTCTCGCTGGAAATGTCGCGCGAGGCGCTGCTGCGGCGCCTGCTCTTCTCCCACGCACGCGTGGACGCATACAAGATGAGCAGCGGCTTCGTCACGCGTGAAGACACCAGCAAGCTGGCGACCGCTCTCAACGCGCTGAGCGAAGCCCCCATCTTCATCGACGACACGCCCGGCATCAGCGTGCACGAGATGCGCGCCAAGGCCCGCCGGCTCAAGCAGCAACAACAGAACGCGCTGGATCTGGTAGTGGTCGATTACCTGCAACTGATGGCGGCCACACCTATCGGCGGCAAGCGCTTCGAGAACCGCACCCAGGAAGTTTCGGCCATCTCGCGGGGGCTGAAGGCGCTCGCCAAAGAGCTCAATGTTCCCGTGATCGCGGTTTCGCAGTTGAGCCGCGCACCGGAAGCCCGCGGCGGCGACCATCGTCCGCAGCTCTCCGACCTGCGCGAGTCAGGCTCCATCGAGCAGGACGCCGACGTGGTCGCGTTCCTGTTCCGCGAGGAGTACTACAAGAAGGACGATCCCGATCTCGACGGGATCGCCGAATTGATCATCGGCAAGCAGCGCAACGGGCCCACGGGAACCATTCGCCTGGCCTTTCGCAAGAACTTCACCCGATTCGACACCCTGGCGGACGAACGCGATGCCGGTACCGATCCCGGCAGCGAGTTCTGAAGGCAGTCGTCAGTTGCGAGTTGTTAGTTGTCAGAGAAGCCAGAGCAAGGGCACTTTTTGAAACGGTCATCAGTTCCGCAAGAACTGGCAACTGATAACTGGCAACTGGACGGAGGTTGCAAATGCGCGCGGCTTATCAAGCTATTGCCTGCGATTATCCCAGGAGCGTGTTTCCCTTCATGCCCTTTCAGCCGCGATGGATGGCTGGCCTGGACCTGCACGATCGCGGCATCTTCAGCGCGCTGCTGGAGATCTCCTGGTGCGTGCTGCCGCCCTGCTACCTGCCTGACGATCCCGACCAACTCCGGCGCCGGCTGGTGGAGCGCTATCGCCATCCCAGTTGGGACGAGCCCGTGCCTCCGCGCGTGCTGTGGCGCTTCCGCCGCGATCCGCGGCAAGGCTTGATCTATTTCCCGCCGCTCTGGCATGCCTACCGCTACATGCTGCGCGCCGAGCATCCGGATGACGTGCTGCAGTTGTCGGTGATGTGAGCCGGCACTCACGGCTGGGTATAATCGCTCACGATGTCCGTTTCCGCGGTCACCGTCGAGCGCTCCAATCTCCGTCCTACCTGGGCCGAGGTTTCTCTGCCCACCCTGCGCCAAAACTTCCGCGCCGTCCGCAACCATGTTGCTTCGGCTGCCACCGTGTGTGCCGTGGTCAAGGCCCACGCCTACGGTCACGGCACGGTAGAGTGTGCGCGCGCCCTGGAGCGGGAAGGCGCAAAGTGGTTTGGCGTCACTTCCACGGATGAGGGCCTGGCGCTGCGCGACGGCGGCATTGCTGGGAGCATCCTGCTGATGACCGGTTTTTGGCGTGGCGATGAAGAGCTGGTCATCGAGAACGAACTGACTCCCGCGGTGTGGCAGCGGGAGCACATCGAGCGCCTGGAGCGGGCCGCCGAGCGTCTGCGCAAAGACTCTATTCGCGTACACCTGAAGGTCGATACCGGCATGGCGCGGCTGGGCGCCAGCCTCGACGAATTGCCGCAGTTGCTCGGGATGCTGCGCACAGCCAAGCATGTGAAGGTTGAAGGCCTGTTCAGCCACCTGGCTTCGGCCGAGGTCGTCGATTCGCCACAGGTCGACGAGCAGCTGGCCCGCTTCGAGCGAGCGGTTGCACTGGCGAAGCAGAACGGCATGGCGCCGGCGTACCTGCACATCGCCAACACGTCCGCTATCGCGACTCGGCCCAAGGCGTGGATGAATTTTGTCCGCCCCGGGATCGCGCTTTACGGCTACCAACTGCCGTCGGTGCTGGAGGGCAAGTCCTTCGACTTGCCGGTTCACCCGGTGCTTTCATGGAAGACGCGGATCTTTTCCCTGCGTGACGTCGGCGCCGGCCAGGCGATCGGCTACAGCGGCGCGTACATCACTCCGGCGCCGGCGCGCATCGCCGCTCTGCCGGTGGGCTACGCCGACGGGCTCAGCCGTCGTCTTTCTTCACGTGGCCGCGTTATCGTGCACGATCAATACGCGCCGATCGTGGGAAACGTCTCCATGGACATCACGTTGGTCGACGTCACCGGAATCCCGGGCGCCGAGATCGGCACGGAAGTCATCATCCTCGGCCAGAGCGGGCGCTGCTCTGTTACCGCCGCCGATCACGCCCGCCTCGCCGGCACCATCCCCTACGAGATTCTGTGCAACATCTCGAAGCGCGTCCCGCGCAACTACATCGGGTAAGACGCTCAACTGTCAGTTGTCACTTTTCCGACGGTCGCGGCACTATCATGGAATCCATGCGCCGCCTCTACCGCCAATGGATGTACGACTGGGAAACCCGCCTTACCGAGCGGGACACCAATCGTGTCGTGCGCCCATTCGAGTGGGGGCTGGAGTGGATCGAGGGCTGGCCGATGGTGGATGGCCAATGGCGAGGCCTCGCCGGCGCGGAGGCGGAGAGTTTCGTTCACGATCTCAATCGCCGCATCGTTTCTGATAGCGACCGCTTTTTCGCGTACGACACGCCGCGCGACTTTCGCTTGGAAGCGAACTGCCTGCGGTTCACCTCGCCGGTCGAGACCCCATACGCGGAGAACAATCTGGTAATGGCGCGATGGTTCCCAGCGCGCGGCAGGCGGGCGGTCGTGGTCCTGCCCCAGTGGAACGCCGATGCCGAGAGCCACGTCGGACTGTGCCGCATTTTCAACTGGCTGGGGATCTCCGCGCTGCGCCTGAGCCTGCCCTACCACGATGTGCGCAAGCTGGCGGAGATCGAGCGCGCCGACTACGCCGTCTCTTCCAACATCGTGCGCACCATTGACGCCTGCCGCCAGGCGATTGCAGATACGCGCTCCTGCCTCGATTGGCTCGAAGCGCGCGGCTATCGGCAGTTGGGGATCGTCGGCACCAGCCTCGGCTCCTGCTATGCGTTCATCGCCAGCGCGCACG
>JBKQPN010000055.1:0-67607 GCA_052145015.1 Terriglobales bacterium | reverse complement strand
CAGGAGGGTTTGGCGGGCGACCACCTCTACCGGGTCTGCGGCATCCTGAACGGCACCTGCAATTACATCCTCAGCAAGATCGAAGACGGCGGCGGCGGTTTTGCCGACGCGCTACGCGAAGCGCAGCAACTGGGCTTCGCGGAGAGCGATCCCACCGACGACGTTGAGGGTTTCGATGCTCGGGCCAAGCTGGCGATCCTGGTGCGCGTCGGGCTGAACTGCGAAGTTGCGCCGGGCGAGATCGCCTGCCGCTCCATCGCCAGCCTGGAGTCGGTCGACTTTCACTATGCCCGGGACCTGGGCTGCACCATCCGCCAGATCTCCGGCGCGGAGCTGAAGGATGGGCGGCTGTTCGCCTCGGTGCAACCGGCGCTGGTGCCGCTCGAGTCGCCGCTGGCGCGGGCGCAGGGCAGCCAGAACCTGGTGATGGCGACCGGCGAATTCGGCGGAGAGACGGTGTTCTCCGGCCACGGCGCGGGTGGCCATCCCACCGCGGTGGCCGTGGTCTCCGACCTGATCGCCATCGCCGAAGGGCGCATGAACGGCTGGCATTCCCCGCCGGCGCAGAAAGTGCCGGTGACTTCTGAGTTCAGCGCGCCGCATCACGTGCGCTTCACGGTGAGCGATCGCCCGGGGATCATCTCCTCCGTCTCAGGAATTCTGGCAAAACACGGCATCAGCATCGAGGCGGTGCTGCAGAAGCCGGGATACCCGAAGTCGCGGCTGCCGTTCGTCATGACGCTCGAGGAATGCCCGAACTCACTGGTGGAGAGAGCGCTCGGGGAGTTGCGCGGCCTGGACTTTCTGGTAGAACCGATCTTGAGCCTGCCGCTGCTGCGGTAAGTGAGCCGAATGTATCTGCGATGCATTGACGAAAGCTGTGCCACCAAGCTGGAGTTGCACGAGCGCGCCTTGACGTGTCCGCGCTGCAACGGCCTTCTGGAAGTGGCGGCCGGCCCGCTGATGTTCAGCCCCCAAGTGCTGAAAGAGCTGTGGTGGAACCGGCGTTGCTCGCGCGATCCCCGGGACCGCAGCGGGGTGTGGCGATTCCGCGAATTCCTTCCCGAGTACGCGCCGCGGGAGATTGTCACCATGGGTGAGGGCAATGTGCCGCTGGTGCCGGGCATCAAGAGCGCCACCTGGGCCGGGCTCTCGGACATTCGTTTCAAGCACCTGGGCTGGAACCCCACCGCCTGCTTCAAGGACCTGGGAATGACCGTGGGCGTCACCGAGGCCAGGTTCCAGGGTGCGCGCACGGTGGCCTGCGCTTCGACCGGCAACACCGCAGGCTCGATGGCAGCCTACGCCGCACGCGCGGGAATCACGGCCCGAGTCTATTTGCCCTCCGGCGCCGTCTCGCCGAACAAGGTGGCGCAGGCGCTCGATTACGGCGCGGAGATCGTAGAAGTGGAAGGCAGCTTCGACCAGGCGCTGGAAACGGTGCTGCACGAGTCCGGACCGGAGATCTATTTCCTCAACTCGATCAATCCCTTCCGGCTCGAGGGCCAAAAGACGGTGATGTTCGAACTACTGGAAGAATTGGGATGGAATCCGCCCGACTACATCGTTGTCCCCGGCGGAAACCTGGGCAACACGTCGGCATTCGGCAAAGCGTTGTATGAACTCAAGACCGCCGGCTTGATCGATAAGGTCCCACGGCTGGTGGTGGTGCAGGCCGAAGGCGCGAATCCACTGGTCCGCACCTGGCGCGCGGGCGCGGACGAACTGCAGGTGGTCAAGGAACCGCGCACCGCGGCTACGGCGATTCGCATCGGCGCGCCGGTTTCCTGGAAAAAGGCGCTGAAGGCGCTGCGTTTCACCAACGGCTTGGCCATCGACGTAACCGACGACGAGATCGCGGAGGCCAAGTCGGTGATCGGCCGCGACGGCATCGGCTGCGAGCCGGCTTCGGCTACCACGCTCGCCGGCGCGCGCAAGCTGGTGCGCGACGGGACGATCAGCCGCGATGCCAGCGTGGTCGCCATTCTGACCGGGCACGTGCTCAAGGACACCGATTACATCGGCAAATCGCGGTACACAAAGGCCCTACGCTCTACGGCCGAAGTTCAGGCGGACTAAGAAAGATGGGAACCAAACCAATGGCGATGCGAACGCGGCTGGAGCCGGCGGACATTGTGGTGCCGGCTTCGGTCGCGAACCTCGGCCCCGGTCTCGATACCCTCGCTGTGGCATTGCAGCTCTACCTGCACGTACGCGCGCAAGGCATTCCGGGCCAAGGAAGAAATGAGTTGCGATTCGACTTCGTCGGGTTTGAGCTGGATGGCGAGAACTTCATCGAGCGCGCCTTTCGCTTCATGGCGGCACGGGAAAGCGTGGAGTTCCCCTCGCTCTGCGTGGAGGTACGCAGCGAGATCCCCAGCCGCTCGGGGTTGGGCAGCAGCGCGGCAGCCACAGTGGCGGGATTGCGCTTGTACGATGCCTTTTTTGGCCCTTGTCCTATCCAGAAACTGCTGAATGTGGCCTGCGAGTTGGAAGGCCATCCGGACAATGCCGCGGCGGCGCTGCTCGGGGGCTTGACCACAAGCTGCGCATTAGAAGACAGCTCGGTGATCGCACTCTCGATGCCCTGGCCAGAGGCCATTCGCTTCGTTGTACTGACTCCCAGCCTGGGGCTGGACACAGTAGCTTCACGGCGGGCGCTGCCGAAGCAGCTTCGGCGGGAGGATGCGGTCTTCAACTTGCAACGAGTGGCGCTGCTGCTGCAGGCGCTGCAAAGCCACGAATATTCGCTGCTGCGCGAGGCTTTGCGCGACCGCTGCCATCAGCCCTTCCGCTTGATGCTGGTACCGGGACTCGAGGAGATCCTGGAGCTGCAGCATCCCGACTTGCTGGGAGTGTGCCTGGCGGGGGCGGGACCCTCCATCCTGGCGCTGGCGGAAAAGAACGTGGGTGAGGTGCAGGAGTTGCTGGCCAGTGCTTATCGGCCGCTGGGAATCCCGTTCACAGTGCGCACGCTGCGCGCTTACCAAAACGGTACCTGCAAATTGCAGCATTGCCAGTCGCCGGCTGCGATGCCTCCGGCGGATGTAGGATTAAGAAGTACGCCCTAATATCTCTTGAAGGTCCGGAACCCATGCTGACCACGAAGGCGCTCGAAGTCCTGGTAGCCAAGAACCTGCAACACGTGCGCTCGCCCATCCGCGACCTGGCTGCGGTCGCCGATGAATTGCGGCGGCAGGGTAAGACCATCCTCATGCTGAATATCGGCGATCCGTTGGACGCCGATTTCAGCACGCCTCCGGAACTGGTGGACGCGGTGGTCGAAGCCCTGCGCAACGGCAAGAACGGCTATGCTCCCGCGCTGGGCGTTCCAGAAGCTCTGCACGCCATCCGCGGCGAGGCCGAGCGCAAAGGCATCCGCAACATTCAAGACGTGTTTATCACCGACGGCGTCAGCGAAGCCGTGGACATCTGCCTTACCGCGCTGCTCAACCCGGGCGACGACCTGTTGGTTCCCCGCCCGGGATATCCGCTCTACACCGCGGTGCTAGCCAAGATCGGCGCTGGGCGCAATCCCTACGACCTGTTGGAGGAACTGGAATGGGAGCCGGATGTCGACGGCCTCGCCGCACGGGTGACGCCCACGACGCGCGGGATCGTGCTGATCAACCCCAACAACCCGACCGGCGCTGTGCATTCGCGGCGCACGCTGGAAGCCATCGCGGAACTGGCGCGGCAGAACAACCTGGTCATCTTTGCCGACGAGATCTACGACCGCGTGACCTTCGACGGCGCCGATCACGTGCCCTTGGCGACGCTCGCGCCCGACATCCCGGTAGTCACGTTCGGCGGACTGTCCAAGGGATTTCTCGCCACCGGTTGGCGGGTGGGCTGGTGCGTGGTGAGCGGGCCGGCGGCCGCGGTGCGCTCTTATACGGAAGGCATGCACAAGCTGCTGCGCTCGCGCTTGTCCGCCAATCATCCAGTGCAGTACGCGGTGCGACCGGCGCTCGAAGGCATGCAGCAACACCTGCCCGCAATGATCGCCAAGCTCCAGGCGCGCCGCGACTTCACGCTCCAGTGGTGCAACTCCACACCCCGCGTCCACTGCGTGATGCCGAAGGGCGGGTTCTACGCCTTTCCGCGCCTCGACATCCCCGAGGATGACCTCGACTTCGTGAAGGCGCTGCTCCTCGAAAAGCAGGTGCTGGTGGTGCACGGCGGCGGCTTCGGTCAGCAGGCGGGCACGCGGCACATCCGTATCGTCTTCCTGCCGCAGGAACCCACGCTGCGGAGCGCGTACCAGGCCATAGGCGAGTTCATGGCGGGAAGGTATGGCGGGTAGAGCCTAGCCACGGATTCTCACGGATTGGATTCTATTCTGCGTATTCATCCGTGGCGTTCTGCTCACCGCCTAGCAGATTCTGCGTTCTCCTCGTCATCCTCTGCTCACCTATGCTCCCTGATCTGCCCAAGGGTTGAGGAGCAAGACACCGGTAGGCGCGAAGTCGCCGCTGTCCCTGGTCATGAGGTGCAGGCCATGGCGGCGCGCGGTGGCGGCAATCAGCCCGTCACTGGCGGGCACGGTCTTGCCGATTTTCTGGGCGGCGGCCGTGAGTTCGCCCCAGATGTGGCTGGTCTCAAGGTCAACTGGCAGGAGCCGGTCGGCGTAATCACGTTCCAGAACCTGCAGCCACGACTGGAGGACGCCCTTCTTTCGGCTCTCCGTGAGCAGGGCGATGCCTTTGGCGATTTCGCCCACCGACACGACGCTGACGAACAGGTTCTCGCTCCCGAGCGCATCCATTGCCCGGCGGACGCCAGGGTGGCACTGGGCCCGGTGCAGTTCTGAGAGCACGCAGGTATCGAGGAGAGCCCTCACAATTTCACGTCCCGCATCGGGGAGCGGTCGCGACTGAGATCGAGCCCCTCTAGGCTCGGGCCCTCACTCATTAGAAAGTCCTTGAACGCGGGGCGCTTACCTATGAGCTTGTCGTATTCGCGTTCGGCAATGATCACAACCGTGTCGCCCCGACGGCGGACACGTTGCGGTCCTTCGGCGAGAGCACGGTTGACGACTTCAGTGAAGCGGTTTTTTGCGTCAGCGAGCTGCCAGTCCATGGGGCTACCCTTATAGCTAGATTAGCTAGCTATAAGGGTAGCCTCTAGATACCTAAAATACAAGGGGGCTCATGACCTATCCGGCGCGGGCGGCGGCAGAGCGTTGCCGCACCAGGGCGATGAACGCCATAGCGGCGCGCGGCAGGCTGCGGTCCTTGCGGTAGATCAATCCCAATTCACGCCATAGCGCGGCCCCCTTGAGCGGGATCATTACCACCTGGCCGGCGCGGGCTTCGGCCTGGGCGAAGCTGGCGCTGATCAGCGTGGCGCCCAGCCCCGCCGCCACGAAGTTCTTGATCATGCCCACGCTGGGCAGTTCCATGGCCACCCGCAACTGCGCCCGGTGAGGGCGGAACAGCTTGTCGAGCAACTGCCGCGTGTATCCGGTCTTGGGAAAGATGAGCGAGTGCTGAGCGACCTCCTCCACGGAAACGTCAGTGTGCTTTGCCAGAGGATGGCGCGGGCTGACCATGACCATGAGGCGATCGCGGAAGATGGAGTGGATCTTCAGGCTGGGAGAGCGGACCGGCAGCGTGACCACGCCGGCGTCGAGCACGCCGGACTCGATCCGTTCCACGATCTTGCGGCTGAAGTTGCGGTAGATGTTGATCTGCACCGCGGGATAGAGGCGCGAGTATTCCGCGAAGACGTCGGGCAGCACGTAGAGGCAGGTGGCTTCGTTGACGCCGATGGCGAGCATGCCGCGCGGGGTGACGTTCTGGTCGGCGACGGCGCGCAGCGACTCGTCGCGCAGGCTCAGCATCTGCCGGGCGTAGTCGAGCAGCACCTGGCCGGCGGGGGTGAGGTGCACGCTCTTGCCGGCGCGGTCCAGCAGCTTTTCGCCGTATTCCTCTTCCAACTGGTGGATCTGCGCGCTCACCGCCGACTGCGAGCGGAAGACCTTCTGCCCCGCGCGGGAGAAGTTCCCCTGCTTGGCGACCTCGAGAAACGTGGTGAGAACGTCGAAATCCATAATGCAAGCCGGGCGCACGTCCCTGCCGGGACGCAATTGAAAGGTGAAAGGGCACGGCTTCCAGCCGTGCCGGTAACGTCTACACGTCGACCGGCCTTTAGGCCCTGAGGCAGATTCCCTCAGTGGCTAAAGCCGAGTTTTTAACCGCCTTTTACGGCACGCCTGAAAGGCGTGCCCCTTCACCCGTATATACCAACTGTAAATCTGCTCCAAAATTCATCTCGTAGCCCTGCGGGGCTGAATCTTCAGCTCAAATATCCTGCAACAGCTCCTCCGATAACGCCTTCTGCCGCGCTCCATCCAGCTTGGCGCCGCCCACCGTCAAATAGAAAACATCGATGGCCTTCTGGCCTTCGGTGTCGATGAGCGCGACCTCAATGTTGCAGCCCTGCTTCGCCAGCTTCGAGCTGACGTGGTACAGCAGCCCGGGGCGGTCCTGCGCCACCAGCTCCAGCAGGGTGCTGTGCGAGGAGCTGTGGTCGTCGAAGGTGAGCCGGGGCTGGATGGTCACCTTGGCGGGACGCATGCCGCCGGGCTTGGCCCGGCCCGCCATCAGCGCCGCCAGGCTCAGCTCGCCGCTGAGCACCGAAAGCAGATTGTTCTGGAAGCGCTCGCTCTCCGAAGGATTCAGCTCGAAAGTGCGGAACAGGTCGGTGAAGTGAAACGTGTCCAGCACCACGGCGGCCTGGTTGCAGTATGCGTCCGCCTTGACGATGTTCATACCCCACGCCGCCAGCGTGCCGGCTATGGTGGCGAACAGCATGGGGCGGTCGGCCGTGACCAGCGTCAGGTTGTAGAGGTGCGAGCGCTTCTGCAGCGACACCTGCACCGGGGCCTCGGCCAGCGCCGCCGCCATTCGCAGATGCTCCGCCATCTCCGCCGGCGAATGGGTCAGGAGGTAGCGCTTGGGAAATCCCGCAAGGAACTCCTTGAGTCCCCCGGAGGCGCTCTCGTGAAGCCCGAGTTGCCCGGGACGCACCCGCTCGTCGTCAAGGCTGCGGTTCATGTGGTTGATGGTGGCGGCGTAAAGTTGCCACAGCATTTCCGCCTTCCAGGGCGTCAATGCCTCCGGGTTGACGGACTTGATGTCGGCATAGGTGAGCAGGCACAGCATCTTCAGCCGCTCGGGAGTGCCGATTTTGATGGCGAGTGCGCGAACCGTCTCGGGATCGAAGATGTCGCGGCGCGACAGCGCCATCGACATCTCCAGATGACTGGCGACCAGGAAGCGGACGGTGTCGTCCGCCTCGGCGTCCAGCGCCAGGCGCGCCAGGATCGCATCGAGCGCCTCGAGACTGCCAGCGATGTGGTTCTCGCCCGGCATGCCCTTGCCGATGTCGTGGACCAGCAGCGCCAGGAACAGCAATTCGGGGCGCTCGGTCTCCGCCAGGATCTCGGCAAACCTTTTCTCCAAGGGGTCCTCGGCCTGGCGCAGGCGGTGCAGGTTCTCGATGGTCAGGAAGGAGTGCTCATCCACCGTGTAACGGTGGTAGTAGTCGCGGATGACGAGCGCATCGATGGCCTGGAATTCAGGCAACAGTATGGTCAGCAGCCCGTTGCGGTGCAGCCCACGCAAGGCATCAGCGGCATAGCCCAGAGTGAGGATCACGCGCAGGCGGTCCCAGAACCCGGGCAGGCCGGGCAGGCGCTGGCGCAGCAGGGGCAAGGCTTTTTCGATGCGATGCTCGGCGTCGCGGCTGATCTTTAGCCCGTGGCGCGCGACGAATTCGAAGAGCGCGAGCGTGGTCGAAGCATCCTCCATCGCGGTGGACTGGCGCAGCAGAATGCGACCGTGGCTGACGTGGAAATCGGCGTTGGAGAGCCGCGATCGCCAGTCGTCGAAGGCGTGATAGAGCGACGAGCGCGCTCCCGCGACGTCGTCCAGAAACTGGGTCGCGGCACGGTCGATGGCGCGGGCATGGCGGAAGTAGAGGCGCATCCATTCCGCAGGCTCCACGGCGCAGTTCACTTTGGCGCCGACGCCCGCAGCCGCGGCTTCCGCCTGGAGCTCGTAGCTGAGCGCATTGTCGTCCCGCCCTTGGCGGTAATGCAGAAAGCAGCGGACCGCGCACAGGAAGTCGAAGGCGCGCAGGCAGTCCTCGCGCAACTCCTGCGCCAGAAGTCCCGCGGGCGGCCGGGGGCTGCGTTTCTCCAGTCCGGAGATCAGAGCCAGCCAGCAGGCAACGTTGTAGTCGCGCAAGCCGCCTGGCCCCTCTTTGAGGTTGGGCTCCAGGTGAAAGATGGTCTGGCCGTACTTGGCATGGCGCGCGCGTGTCAGCTCCGCCAGGTTCTGCACCAGGGGCTGGCGTTCCCGCACCACCAACTGCGGCACCGCCTCATCATGCAGACGGGTGAACAACTGCGCATCTCCAGCGAGATAGCGGCAGTCCAGCAGCGAAATGTTGAACTCGAGGTTGTCGCGGTAAAGCCGGCCACATTCCGCCAGGCTGCGGGTGGTAGGGCTGACGCGCAAGCGGAGGTCCCACAGCTCGCGGCACAGGTTGGCAATCCCCCGCTTGTATTGCTCCTCCGTGCGCGCGTCCCCGGCGAGAAACAGGAGGTCCACGTCCGAACCGGGGAACAGCACGTTGCGTCCGAAGCCGCCCAGCGCCGCCAGGCAGAAGCGCTCGGGCCCACCCGGTTCGGGCGCGATGAAGGCGGCGTAGAGTTGCTGGGCGATGGAGTCCACCAGCGCCGCGCGCTCGCGCACCGCGGCCAGGCCATCTCCGCTCTCCTGGAAGCGGGCGCGAATCTGCCCCGATTCGGAGAGATACAGGTCCCGAAGATTGGGTACGGCAGCAGCCGACATAACAGTCGTTGGTTCTTAGTCGGTGGTCGTTCAAGTACCAAGTACCAGGTTGCAAGTACCAAGTGAACTTCTTGCTGGGTACTTGGTACTGGGTACTACAATGCGCCCTGGCCGCGCTCGTCGTTGCGGATGCGGATGGCGTCATCGATGCGGGAGACGAAGATCTTGCCGTCGCCGATCTTGCCGGTCTTGGCTGCACTCAGGATGGCCTGGATGGCCTTCTCCACCAGATCATCGGGCACCACCATTTCGATCTTCACCTTGGGCACCAGGTCCACGGTGTATTCACGGCCGCGATACACCTCGGTGTGGCCCTTCTGGCGGCCGTGACCGCGCACGTCGGTGACCGTCATTCCGTCCACCCCGATCTCCTGCAGTCCGTCCTTGACCGCTTCGAACTTGGAGGGCTGGATAATCGCCTCGATCTTGGTCATGACACTCCGTTCAAGTACCAAGTTGCAGGTACCAAGTGAAGAGTTTCCGATGTTTGGTACTGGGTACTTGGTACTTTCTCTCAGTACTCCAGGTTGTAGCCTTCTTCACCGTGCTGCGAAAGGTCCAGCCCCTGGACTTCCTGCTCCGGCGACACTCGCAATCCGACGATGAGGTCGACGAGCTTCAGGATCGCCAGTGTCCCAACGATCGCCAGGGACCATGCGATCACGACCCCCACCAACTGATTCAGCAATTGGTGAGCGTTGCCTTCAATCAGGCCCACCGCCCGCGGATGGCCAGCACTGTCTCTAAAGACGGGATTCACCGCGCTGGCGGCAAAGACTCCGGTCAGCAGGGCTCCGATGGTCCCACCGGCGCCGTGGACGCCGAAGGCATCCAGGCTGTCGTCGTAGCCGAAGGCGGCTTTCACCCTGGCTACCATCAAATAGCAGAAGATGCCGGCAACAAAGCCGATGGCGAGCGCGGGCATCGGGCCCACGAACCCGGAAGCCGGAGTAATGGCAACCAGTCCCGCGACCGCTCCTGAGATGGCGCCCAGCGCGCTGGGTTTGCCGTTGCGCAACCACTCGGCGAGTCCCCAGCCCACCACGGCAGCAGCGGCGGCAAAATGCGTGGCCACGAACGCGCTGGTGGCGAGGCTTCCGGAGGCCAGCGCGCTTCCCGCGTTGAAGCCGAACCACCCCACCCAGAGCAGACAGGCGCCGATGAAGCTGAGCACCACGCTGTGCGGCAGAATCGATTCCTTGGGATATCCCAGGCGTTTGCCGAGGTACAAGGCGCACACCAGCGCCGAGACCCCGGAGGTCACGTGCACCACCGTGCCGCCGGCGAAATCGAGCGTCGGGATGCGCCCGCCCAGGCTGGAGTTCAGCAGGCCGCCTTTGCCCCACACCATGTGCGCCATGGGGTCGTAAACGATCAGGGACCACAGGACCATGAACAACGCCATGGCACTGAACTTCATGCGCTCGGCGAAGGCACCGGTGATCAAGGCGGGCGTGATGATGGCAAACATCAACTGGAAGACCATATAGCTCTGTTGGGGAATGGTGGCGGCGTAATCGGCGTCTGGTGCCGCGCCCACTCCCCGCAGGAAGATGTGCCCGAAGCCGCCGATAAACCTTGTCCCCGGCGCGAAGCAGAGGCTGTAGCCGACGATGGCCCAGAGCACGGTCACGATCGCCATCAGGGCGAAGCTGTGCATCATGGTGCCCAGCACGTTCTTCTTGCGAACCAGGCCACCGTAGAAGAGCGCCAAGCCAGGGCCGGTCATCATGAGGACGAGAGCCGAGCTGGTGAGCATCCAGGCGTTGTCGCCGGAACTCTGGGCCTGCGCCACGTCCTTCTCCAGCTTGGCGAGCCTATCCGCCACCGCCGGAGCGGTCCCCGGCGCGACCGCCGCGGTGGGTAATGCCCCGACTAGGATCAACAGCACCAGGAAGGCCCAGAGGAAAACGGTACGTCCGGACATCACTGCTCTCATGATCGTGTTACCCATATAAGTGCGCGTCACGGCCATTGTGCGTGCCATCGAGAGCCGTGACAAGCATGCGCCGAACCTTAACTCTTACCGTGTTGCAGAGGGGCGGGGAAATAGAAAATTCTTATCCCAGCCATTAACAATTTCTATTTTAGTAAGTGGTTGTGGGGCACTGGTTTACGAGAGCGCCATTCCGCGGTGAGGCGAGAATCCGGTGCTATTTTTGGCGGGCGGTCGGCTCCGAAAGCCTTCAAAAAGGACGGCTTACTTCGCCTTGGGCTCGAGGATGATCTCCCGCGCCAGGCGGTCGCCGAGGATCTCGCGCCAAGTGGAGCGTTCCTTATACCCCTCGAGCATTTTCTGATCGTTCAGGTCGAGCGCTTGCATGGCGACGGCTTCCATCTTGTCTTCGTTGGATTCCAGGGTAGCCAGGTCCTTGAATTCGGTCATCAGCATCAGATCCCAGTCGTTGGGACTGTGGGATTCGGCGCCGATGACCTTGTAATCGAGGATCAATCCTGCCTTTTTCATCGCGTCCTGCTCTTTCCTCCACTCGGTCGCCAGATAGTTCATATAGTTAAGACCCAGTCCCGGCTTGGTGTGCACGAAGGTGAGGGTCCACACCGGGCCGTCATGGAACGGACGGGAGGGCGGAGTGGCCGTAGAGGTCGCGGACGACATAGCTTGAGCCAGCGCCAGGGCAGGCAGCAGCAATGCAACACCAACCAGCAGGGCGGCGATCGACATTCTCTTCATGATCTTTTCTCCTCTATTTATTAATACATACATAGCGGATCAGCCCAACTCGCCGGCCGCGCTCGCCTGGGCCATCGGCGGCGGAGCGGCGAAAGTCAGCTTCCTGCGAAACTCCCGGTGCAGCAGCACCAGATTGCTGACGGCCTGGATCGCCACCGTCGCCACCGAGAGATACCAGACTTGGCGGATGGTGAACCCCGGCCGCAACGAGAGCGCAGCCGCAGGACCAGCGAAGATGAACAGACGAAGCGCTGAACTTGCCAGCGACGGCCAGGTGTTGCCCAGCGCCTGGAACAAGCTGGAACTGGTGAAGATCAGCGCCATACCCGCGAAGTTCCAGGAAATAATGCGGAGGTAGTCCGTCCCGAAGGCGATCACCTGCGGTTCGCGCGAGAAAAAGCGAATCAACGCCTCCGGAAACATCTGGCAAATGAGCATGAGCGCCAGCATGGCGGCAACACTCATTGCCGCCGCTGAGTAAAACGTCTGCCGCACGCGGTCGGGGTGCCGGGCTCCGAAGTTCTGCCCCGCCACCGGCGAAGCGGCAAAGCTGACCGCCATCACTGGCAGGAACATGGATTGCATCAGGCGCCCGCCAATGCCGAATCCCGCCTGGGCCGCCGCACCGAAGTCGCGGATGATCCAGTACACCAGCCCGATGTAAACCCCCATCAGCGCGAACTCGCCGCCGGCGGGCAACCCGACGTTGAGCATCTGTCTCCAGACCTTGACCTGGGGAGCCCACATGGAGCGGTCGAAGGAGACGTATTTTTCCAGTTTCTCGAAGTAGGCGGTGATGGCCAGCACGCCGACAGCGATGGCGATGAGCGTGGCCAGCGCCGCCCCGCTTACTCCCAGCGGATGGTGCGTGCCCCAGCCGACGATCAGAACCGGCGCCAGCACGATGTTGATCACCACCGTGAGAACCTGGACGATCATGGTGGGCTTCACGATGCCGGTCCCGCGCAACGCCGAGTTCATCGAGACCAGCGCGAATTGCAACCCCAGCGCTGGGACGAACCAGAGCAGATAGGCAGCGCCTTCCTGCACGGTTTTCGGATCCGCGCCCAGCCAGCGGCAATACGGCATGCGGAACAGGTAACCCAGCACCACGACACACGCACCCACCAACAGCGCCAGCACAAACGACTGGTTGAACACCATCTGCGCCCGTGGCTGGTCCTTGCGTCCCGCCGCGTGCGAGATCAGGACGGTCGTGCCCACGCCCAGCATCTGGAAAAGCGCCAGCGCAATCAGCATCCAATTGCCGGCCAGGCCGACTCCCGCGATCGCCTCTTTTCCCAGCCGCGAAACGAAATAGAGGTCCACCAGGTAATACAGCGTCTGGAAGACCATGCTGACGGCCATGAAGACCGCCAGGTGCAGAACGTGCCGCGTGACCGAGCCTTGTGTCAGATCCCTCATGGCAAATCTCTTGTGCTGGAGCTGCAAGCGCAGGGATACGCACGAGCCACGCCCACCTCCGGTCTGCGATGGTAGACCAACTCATTTCGCCCGTCCACTGGCTGCCAGGGCCGCTCACGCCCGCTAAGCGCCTCAAATTCGAACCTCGGGAGTTATTCCTGCTGGCGGCGTCGCGGACGTATCGTCGAATCGCAGCCAGCCTCGCGGCGATCGCATGAAATCGGGTATCCGTTCAACTTTGCGGCAATTGGTGATCCCCAATGGATTGCTGCTCGCCGCCGCCGCGCTCCTCCTGCCCTGGAAGCTGGGAAGCGTTTTTGCGCCGCCCGGGGGAAGGTACATCGGGCTGGCCATCGCCGCCGGCGGCGTCCTGCTAGCCTGGCGCCTGCGCTCCCCTCGCCTGATGCTAATGCTTGTTCTTCTGCTGGTCAGCGAACGGGCATGGATGATGGCATGGGCGTGGCGCGAACCGGCCCTCCGCAACACCCTCGCCCTGCTGCTGCCGCTCAACGTCGCCGCCCTCCTATTGGTAGACGATGCATTCGTCGATTGGGAAGCATTCGCCTGGTGGGGCGGACTGATCGCCGTGCAGGCGGCGGGGGTGGCCTTGATCCTGGAAACGGGGGAAGTCTCAGCTTTGCGCCGTCTGGGCCGCCCTTTGATCCCGCAGCTTATGCCTGGAAGCCGGGTGCCACAGCTTGCCGCCTTGCTGTTCCTGGCATGCGGCGTCGTACTGTTCGTGGCCTTCCTGGTCCAGCGCAAGCCGCGGGATAGCGGTATGTTCTGGGCGCTGGGCGCCTGCTACCTGGCGATGAGCGCGGGGAGTTCGCGCCTGGCTGCGGGTTATTTCGCGGCCGCGGCGTTGATCGCGGGCGCAAGCGTGATCGAGACTGCCTACCTGGTGGGCTACCACGATGAACTCACCGGCCTGCCCGGGCGGCGCGCCTTCAACCAGGCCATCGCCGCTCTTGATGGGGAATACGCCATCGCCATGCTCGATATCGACCATTTCAAACGGTTTAACGATATCTTCGGGCACGATGCCGGCGACCAGGTGCTGCGCTTAGTGGCCTCCAGAATGATGGACGTGGGCGGCAGCGGTAAAGCCTTCCGCTATGGCGGCGAGGAGTTCGCCATCGTTTTCCGCCGGACCGCGGCGGAGGAAGCGCTGGAGCACGCCGAAGCCTTGTGCCACGCCATCGCGGAAACCAGCTTCGTGGTGCGCGGCCTCGACCGCAGCCAGCGCGAGCGTACAGAACGGCGCCGCCGCCACCGTCCGCGCAAACTCAACAAGCAGCGCGTCGACACCCGAGTGACCGTCAGCATCGGAGTGGCGGAACCGGCCCGGCCCGAGACGCCCGTCGAGCAGGTGATTCAGGCGGCCGACAAGGCTCTCTATCGCGCCAAAGAGCACGGCCGCAACCGCGTGGAGATGCACGGAAGGAGAACCGCAGCGATTACGTAGGCCCAGCCGCCCTCGGCTGAGCGGGCGAGCGAAGCTCGCCTGTGGCGCATCAGGTGAACGTGGGCAGCAGCAGCATGTCATCACTGGGTACCGGCTCCAGGGGATAGCCGCCCTTGGTCCAGGCACGCAGCCCGCCGTGGATGACGTAAGCGTCGAAGCCATGCTCCCGCAGGATGTGCGCCACACGGGCGCTGGTGGCTTCCCGCACTCAAGTACAGTAAAGGTAGATCTGCTGGTCGTGCGGCCAATCCTTCACCGTCGCCAGCAGGTTGTTGGGCTCAAGGCGGATTGAGCCTTTGATACGCGTGGCGCCGGGATCATAGTAGCCGTGGCTGCGGACGTCGGCGACGGTCATCCCGCCGGCTTCGCCCGAAGACAATCTGCTGGCCAGCTCTTGAACCTGCACGCGCGGCACCACGCGATACTTCCGGTGCCGCCAGTAGAGATACACGCGGTAAACGACGTATCCGACGAGCGCGGCGAACAGCGACCACTCCACCGCGCGTCCGACGGTCTGCGCCCCTCTGGCGACGGCCACGATCACACCGCTGAACAGATAGCCGAACCCAGCGTAGGCGAACGTGTAAAGGCAGGCGCCGACAAAGTCCAGGCGCAGGAATTGCCCGATGCCCATGCGCATGCTGCCGGCCAGCGGCGGCGCCAGCGAATTGATGCCGGGAATGAACTTGGCGAACAGCAGCGTGGTCCGGCCGCGCCGGTAAAACGACTCCGCCGAGCGCAGGATGCAAGACTCGGGATTGAGCGCGATCCGGCACAGGAAGCTGAGCAGCGTCCATCCGGTTTGCCGTCCCAGAATGAACAGTAGGATGTCTCCCAGAAGCATCGCCGAGAGGGCGACGACCAGGACCATCTCCGGACGCAGATGGTGCCCCGCGCTGGCCGCCCCGGCCGCTATGAGGGCCAGCGCCGCCGGCACCGGCACGCCCACCGCCTCCAGAAACACGATCAGCGCCAGTACCGCGTAACCATGCTGTTCCAGCAATGCAACGATGTCGCTCATCCCTCAGCGTAAGATTCCGGAGGGCGGCGGAAAGCTGCGCGATTTTGTGGAGGGATGCGTCCGACGCTGAAACCTGTGCATCTCTCTGATAACGGCCCTTGCCATGGGGACAATGAATCCGAGGTTCTTGAAACTGGTGCTGGCAATCCTGGCGGCGGTGTGGGCCGTCGTACCGCCGGCGTTCGCACAGGAGGCCACGCTTCGCCTCGATCCGGAGAAAACTACCGTCAGCTTCACCCTGGAAGCCACGATGCACACGGTGCACGGCACCTTCCGGCTGAAGAATGGTGCCATCAAGTTCATTCCCGCGACCGGTGCGGCGAGCGGAGCCGTGGTGGTGGATGCGACCAGCGGCGAAACCGGGAACCAGCGGCGCGACCGCAACATGCACCGCGACGTGCTGGTGAGCGAGCGCTATCCCGAGATTACTTTCACGCCCACACGAGTCATCGGCAACGTCCAGCCGCAAGGCGAGTCCAGCGTACAGGTGGAGGGAGTTTTGAGATTACAGGGGAGCGATCACCCCATCACGCTTTCCTTCGCTGTTCAGGCGAGCGAAGGCGGACTGCGTGCCACCACCCAGTTCACCGTCCCTTATGTCGCTTGGGGACTGAAGAACCCGAGCACCTTCTTCTTGCACGTTGGGGATAAGGTGGAGTTGAGCATCGACGCGAGCGGCAAACTTACGAGTGCGACGGCGGAGCGTTGACCAGCCCTACGGCTGAAGACGGGCCAGCTCGTTGCGATAGAGCTGGTTCTGGGGAAATTCCTCGGCCAGGCCGGAGAGCAAGCGGCGCGCGGTTTCCTGATCGTGGTCACGCAGGGCGGCCACCGCCAGCAACAGCCGGGCATAGGGAGCAAGGTAGTGACCCTTTTCCGCGGTGAGGCGCAGCTTGGCGATGCCCTCTTCCCTATTGGTCTCCGCCCCGCCCATACGCAGCAGCCAGCGGACGGGCGCGGAATTCGCGCTGAGCAGGTAATTCTCGACTCCAACCGCGAGATACGCGTCGTAGTAGGAGGGATCGAGCGTGAGCAGCTTCTGGGCCAGCAGCCGCCCGTTCTTCAGGTAGCCCAGCCCGGCCATATTTCTCTTCTCGATCATGGCGGCGTAGTCGCCGCGCAGGCCGCTGGCCATCACTTTGGCGAAGAGCGCGTTGGCATCCTGCGGCGCGCCGGAGAGGACGCGGCCGGCGATCTCGTCGCCTTTGGCCAGTTCGCGGTCGAAGGCCGCCCGCGTTTGCGGGTCCGGCACCAGCTTCTCGCGTTTGGCGAATTTCTCGTTATCCGTGAAAAGCTCGGATTCCAGAATGTGCAGGCGATTGAACTCGCTAAAGAGATAAGCTGCGGCGTTCGACATGGGGCCGACCGCATCGTCGGGATGGCCGGTTTCCCAGGCCTGGAAGGTCGCGTGGGCGCCGTCGAAATCCAGGTTGTACATCTGCCGATAACCGGTTTCGAGGATCGTGGGCGAAGTCACCGCATCTGCGCCGGTCGCGGGCAGGGCAGCCAACAGCAGGGCGCACGCTACGAGCGCCGACACCACCGACTTGTGTGTTGCGAGCAGCAGTCGTACCCCCACGCCATCCAATCTGATGCACGGCCCGACTGGATACTTTGATGCACCCGGAGAACCGGACGGTCTCCTGTTTCGCCTGCCCGACCAACCTTAGGTAACCGGCGCAGCCTCGCTAGGTAACCGGCACAGCCTCGCTCTTCCGAGACTCCACCGATGGCTGGCTGAGCGCGTCCATGGCGGCCTGGACGCCGCCCGGGCGGTGCGGCACTCCGGCGGCGCGCAACCCCATCTCGACCCCGGCCAGCGTGCCCATCAGCATCAGATCGTTAAAGTCGCCCAGGTGGCCGATGCGGAAGATCTTCCCCTTGAGCTTGCCCAAGCCCGCACCGAGGGATAAATCATACTCCTCCAGGGTAACGCTGCGGAAGTGGTCAGCGTCGTGACTTTCCGGCATCACGACCGCCGTCAGCGAACTCGAGTATTCCCGGGGGTCGAGCGCAAGCACCTCCAGTCCCCAGGCCTGGACCGCCGCCCGAGTGGCGGCAGCATGGCGGCGGTGCCGGGCAAAGACGTTCTCGAGGCCCTCTTCGTGCAACATGGCGATGGCCTCGCGCAGGCCGTAGAGAAGATTGGTGGCAGGGGTATAGGGGAAGAAACCGGCGGGATTCGTCTTCAGCATCTCCTCCCAATCCCAGTAGGAACGCTTCATGCGGTTGCTTTTCGAGGCGGCGAGCGCTTTTTCCGATACGGCATTGAAGCCCAGCCCCGGGGGCAACATCAGTCCCTTCTGCGAGCCGGCAACGGTTACGTCCACCCGCCACGCGTCGTGCTGGTACTCCATGCAGGCGAGCAAGGAAATCGTGTCCACCAGCAACAACGCGGGATGGCGGGCATTGTCGATGGCCTTGCGGACCTCAGGGATGCGGCTGGCGACGCCGGTCGAGGTCTCGTTGTGGACCACGGCAACGGCCTTGATGGCCTGATCGCGGTCGGCTGCGAGCCGCGCCTCGACCTTGGCCGGATCCACGCCGTGCCGCCAGTCTCCCGGCATGAACTCGACCTCCAGTCCCAGCTTCTTCGCCATCATCTGCCACAGGGCGGCGAACTGCCCGGTCTCATACATCAGCACCTTGTCGCCGGGTGAGAGCGTGTTGACCAGCGCCGCTTCCCAGGCGCCCGTACCGGAGGATGGAAAGATGATTACCGGTCCGGAAGTCTGGAAGATGGAGCGACAGCCTTCGAGGACGTCCTTGCCGAGTTGCGCGAACTCCGGCCCGCGATGGTCGAGGGTGGGGCGGTCGATGGCGCGCAGAACGCGGTCAGGTACGTTGGTGGGGCCGGGGATCTGCAGGAAATGACGGCCGGGCCGATGTTTCATGAGCTACCTCCCTGACAAGCACCGCTACTCTTCCTCTTCCTCCACCACGCCGCGGGCGGCCTTGGACGCGGTGATGATCTTCTCCTGCAACTGCGCCGGCACGATGTCGTAGTGGTTCATCTCCATGTTGAAGCTGCCGCGGCCCTGGGTCATCGAGGTCAGGTCGACCCCGTAGGTCAGCATCTCGGCCATGGGCACTTCCGCCTTGATCACGGTCTTGCCGCTCTTGTTGTCCATGCCCTGGATGCGGCCGCGGCGCGAGTTGAGGTCGCCCATGATGGCGCCGGCAAACTCGTCCGGCACTTCGATTTCGACCTTCATCACCGGCTCCAGCAGCGTGGGCTTGGCCAGCTCCATCGCCTTCCTGAAGGCCAGCCGGCCGGCAAGCTGGAACGAGAGATCGTTGGAATCCACGTCGTGATACGACCCGTCATAGAGCACCACCCTGAAGTCCACCACCGGGAACCCCGCGAGATAGCCGCGCGCCGCCGCGTCTTTGATCCCCTTTTCGACGGCGGGGATAAAGTTTCGCGGAATAGCGCCGCCGAAGATGTCGTTGACGAACTCGAACTCTCCCCCGCGCGGCAGCGGTTCCATCTTGATGCGGCAGACGCCGAACTGCCCGTGGCCGCCGGTCTGCTTCTTGTGGCGGCCTTCCACGTCGGCGCGCCCGCGAATGGTCTCGCGATACGGCACTTTGGGCGCTTTCAGGTTGACCTCGGTGTGATAGCGCTTCTTCAGCTTCGAAACCACCACTTCAATATGCTGCTGCCCGGTGCCCGCCACCAGGAATTCCTTGGTCTGCGGGTCGCGGAAGAAGCGCAGCATGGGGTCTTCTTCCATCAGCTTGTGGATGCCGTTGGAGAGCTTGTCTTCGTCGGCGCGCGTTTTGGGCTCGACCGCGAAGCTGATCGCCGGCTCCGGCAGCTTCACGCCCGGATACTGGATATGCGCAGCTTTGTCGCCCAGGGTATCGCCGGTTAGCGTGTCGCGCAGCTTGGCCACCGCGCCGATATCCCCGGCGTGCAGCTCCGGCACCGGCACCTGGTTCTTGCCCTGCATGATCGAAACGTGCGCCAGCTTCTCGCTGCTGTTGCGGGTGAAGTTCTGCACCGTGGCTTCGTTCTTCAACACGCCGGAGAAAACTTTGAAGAACGAGATGCGGCCGGAGAAGGGATCGGAGACCGTCTTGAAGACGTACAGGGAAAGCGGTTCGGAGTCCGCCACCTTGCGCCGCGGAGGCTCGCCGTTGCCGGACGTGGGCGCGCCTTCAACCGGAGCGCGATCGGTGGCCGCCGGCAGGTAGTCGCTGATGAAGTCCAACAAGCGGTCGGCTCCGATGTTCCCCAGCCCGGAAGCGAACAGCACGGGATAGATACGCCGGTCACGCACCGCCTCGCGCAATCCGCCCACCAGGTGCTCTTCCGCGATGGTGCCCTTGTCGAAAAACTCCTCCATCAACGCGTCGTTGCCCTCGGCGATCAGCTCCACCAGCTTTTCGTGCGCCGCCTTGGCCTGCTCGGCCAGGTTGCCGGGGATGTCGCTTTCCTTGCCTTTGCCGGTGCCACCCAGGTCGTAGGTAAAAGCCTTCATTTTGACGAGATCGACCACGCCGCTCAGGTTCTTCTCGCTGCCGATGGGCAACTCGACCGGGATCACGGTGCGGCCGAAAGCGGAGGTCAGCGATTCCATCACCCGCCCCATGTCGGCGCGGTCGCGGTCCATGCGGCTCACCACGATGGCGCGTGGCAGTTGGAACTCCTCGCAGTAGTTCCACACCTTGTCGGTGACCACCTCGACGCCGCTCACGCCGTCCACCACCACCAGCGCCGATTCGGCCGCTACCATGGCGGTCTTGGCTTCATGAGCGAACAGGGTGAATCCGGGCGTATCCAGGAAATTGACCTTGGTCTTGCCCCACTCCGCATAAGCGAGCGCGGTGGAGATGGACATCGAGCGCGCGACTTCCTCCTCGTCGAAATCGGTGACGGTGCTGCCGTCATCCACGCGTCCCAGACGTTGGGTCGAACCGGCGGTGTAGAGCATCCCGGCGACCAGCGAGGTCTTGCCGGCATGGCCGTGTCCGACCAGAGCTACATTACGCACGTTGGCGCCTTCGTAAACTTTCACGGGTCACTCCTTCACGGTCCCTGCGAGGTCGGGGCACTCAGGCCCGGCGGAGAGTCAGGCAGAACCCACTGATGCTAGCACACGCCAAAATCGAGGCTCAAGAGCAGGGATGCGGGCACTGCATTTGCGCATTTCGGTCTATAATCTCCCGATTCGCATGCGCCGCTCCACCGCAACCACGTTGCTGCTGCTGATGCTGGCGGCGTTCCTCGCCCCGGTCGCGGCTGCGACCATCACCAACCCGCTGCCCGTTTGCTGCCGCGCTGGAGGCCCGCACCATTGCTCGGCGATGATTCCCAGCGGGCCCGAAGGCGGCGCCCAGTTTCAGGGACACTCCTGTCCCTATCGCAAGCCCGTGGCGCTTTCAGGGTCCGCGACGACGCCACCCGCTACCCAGACTGTCGCTCTGGCCGGCGCGTATTCCTTCCTCAACCAGTTCTACTCTGAAGTCTTCGTCTCGCACCGCGAACCGCCCCATTCGCAACGCGGCCCGCCGCCCACCTCTTCAGTTAAGTAGCTGTTTCCGGACCGCATCTCTACTTCTCTGTGGGGGTCGTATGACATCCAGAAGGATTCTTGTCCTGCTGGCTGTGCTTGCAGCCAGCAGCAGCGCTTTTGCCACCGTTTTCGGTTCCATCCGCGGCGTTATTCACGATCCACAGCATCGCCCCATCCAAGGCGCCATGGTGATGCTGCGGGCCAAACGGTCCGATTGGGCCAAGACCACGAACAGTGACGCCAACGGCCAGTTCGAGTTCAACGCCGTGCCCATCGGAGAGTACTCGGTCAGCGTGGCCAGCCCGGGCTTCACGCAGTCCGCCCAAAGTGTTGTGGTTGAATCCGGCACGCAGCCGGTTTTGCATTACCAACTCGTCCTGGCGTCGGTACAGGAGAAAATCACGGTCTCCGGCGTGTCCGCGGTTGCGCCCACCGACACAGCCACACCCATCACTTTGATTGATCGCACCGACATTGAGCGCACCCCGGGCGCCGACCGCACCAACAGCCTGGCCATGATCACCGACTATGTGCCCGGAGCATATTTCACCCATGACATGCTGCACATCCGCGGCGGCCATCAAACCCTGTGGCTCTTGGACGGCGTTCCCGTCATTAACACCGCCATCGCCGTCAATGTCGGCCCGCAGTTTGCTCCCCAGGACATTGACTACCTCGAGGCCAATCGTGGCAGCTATGGCGCGGAATACGGCGATCGTACCTACGGCGTCTTCAACGTCGTTCCTCGTACTGGTTTCGAACGCAACAACCAAGCGGAATTGGTAGTCACCGCCGGCAATTTCTACCAGACCGAGGCAAATCTGAGCTTCGGCAGCCACACCCAGCGCTTTGCCTATTACGCCAGCGTGAACGGCAACCGCAGCAATCTGGGGCTGCAGCCACCCGTTCCCCAGACCGTGCACGACGCCGAAAACGGTTTCGGCGGTTTCAGCTCATTCATTTTCAACGCCAACCCTTCCAATCAGCTCCGCCTGGTGACGTCACTCCGCAAGGACTACTACCAGATCCCGTACGATCCCACTCCCGGCGACATCGAGAATGGCCCCGCCGAGGATGGCCTATTTCCGAGCATTGGCCTTCGCGACGGCCAGCACGAGGCGGACGCTGGCGTGATTTTTTCCTGGGTGCACACCTTTAACTCGCACGTCCTGCTCACGATTTCGCCGTTCTACCACTACAACCGCGGTGATTACACCAGCCTGCCCACCGACATTCCAGTAGCCACGACCGAAAAACGCGGCTCGACCTACGCCGGCGGCCAAGCCAGCTTCTCCGCCAATTTCGCAAAGAACAATCTGCAGGCCGGCTTCTTCAGCTTTTACCAGCAGGATAATCAGCTCTTCGGCGCGATTTTCAATGATGGCAGCGGTAACCTGCCCTTCACCGACTCGGAGCACCCTACCGCCAATCAGGAAACCTTCTTTATTGACGACAAGTTCACGCCCGTGTCCTGGCTGACTCTAATCGCAGGCATGCGGCCCACACGCTTCGCTGAAGGCAACTTCGCTGCGAGCTCAACCGTGACACCGGTGGATGAAAGCGCGATTAGTCCGCGCTTCGGAGTAACGGTCACGGTTCCTCGCCTGAAGTGGACCTTCCGCGCCTTTTACGGACACTATTACCAGGCGCCGCCGCTGGAAACGGTGTCAGGTCCGGCCCTGATCGATTTCGCTCAGGGACAAGGCCTGGGCTTCATTTCTCTCCGGGGCGAGCGCGACGAGGAGCACCAGTTCGGCGTTGCGATCCCGTTCCGCGGCTGGGTTCTCGATGCCGACACCTTTCGCACTAACGTCGCGAATTTTCTCGACCACAACAATATCGGTGACTCCAGCATCTTTTTCCCGATTACCGTCTCTCATGCCGTGATTCGCGCTTGGGAACTCACCCTCCGTTCGCCTCTCATTGCTCACCGTGGCAAGATTCACCTGGCGTACTCGAATCAGATCGCCGAAGGCAGCGGCACCATCACCGGGGGCCTCACCGATTTCACCGTCTTTCCACAGCTCACCCCGCTCGACCACGACCAGCGCAACACCCTCAACGTCGGCGGCGACGTCTCGCTTCCCTGGCGCAGCTTCGCCTCCACTAACGTTTACTATGGCTCGGGCTTCAGCAACGGCTTCCCCGGCCAGCCGTATCCGGGCAACTACCTGCCTGCGCATACAACGTTCGATCTTGCTGTGGGCAAGGCCTTTGGCGAGCGGTTCTCGGCGTCGGTCAATGCCTTGAACGTCACCAACCGGCGCGTTGAACTCGACAACAGCCTGACCTTCGGCGGCTTCCACTGGAACAACCCGCGCGAGATCTATGTGGAGGTGCGCTACCGGTTCCACTACTAGCAACGATGACCATGAATGCCACAGCCTGGTTTCCAGGATAGATGGCGATGACGGGACTTAGCATGTTTCATTCAGGCGGGAGTCCGGGGAGCGGGATAAAAAGTGCTAAGTCGATTTGTCTATACCTATTTGGCGATGTCACGAACGAACGCCCAGAGGAGTACGAGAATCCCTAGTGATTCGATGGAGAGCGTCACCCAATAGTTGATTGGCCTCTCTTGACGAGTGGTGTCCAACTTAAAATCTCTTGTCAGAAGCTTACCCGTCCAGAGTTGATAACCGATAAAGATCAAACTGCCCGCGAACAGCGGAATTGCGACGATGTAATCGAGCAACCCCATGACATTCGTAAGCGCGATTAACTGCTGAGCTTGAGATAACTGTACAGGATTTAGCACACTTCATCCCGCCCCCGGGGGGAACACGTTGCAGGACAATCCTGCATCCTGCCTCCTGCCACCTATCCCGGGTAGCGCCTTTCGTTTACCATAGAGCCTCGGGGGCGAGGCTGGCTAGGGATGCGGCTTCCGCCTGATAAAGGTCACCCATGCACTTCCGACGATTCGCAGCTTTGGTTCTGCTGTTGCTAATGAGCGTCGCGGCGATCGCCGCTCCTCGCGACACCCGCGCGCTGCGCCCGCCAAAAGGCGCTCGCGTCGCCATCGTGGTCTTTGAGGATCTGCAGTGCCCCGACTGCGCCCGCGCCAATCCCCTGCTGGAAGAAGCGGCGCGTACCTACAAAATCCCGCTGGTCCGCTACGACTTCCCGCTACCCATGCACCCCTGGTCTTTCCAGGCGGCGATCCTGGCGCGCTACCTGGATACCAAGTCGCAGAAACTGGGCGACGAGTTCCGCAGCGAGGTGTTCAAACATCAGCCCGAAATCACGCCCGACAACCTGCGTCCCTTCGCCGAGAAGTTCGCCCAGGAGCACAAGACAGCGCTGCCCTTCGTGGTCGATCCCAAGGGAGAACTGGAACGCAAGATCAGGGCGGACTACCAGCTCGGGCAAGCCACCGGCATCCAGCATACGCCGACCATTTACGTGGTCAGCAACAGCACTACCGGCCAGCCCTTCGTCGAAGTCTTGGACCGGACCAAGCTCTACCAGTTGATTGACGACATGCTGGAGCAAGCCGGCCCGGCTACGCCAGCGACAACCACCCGCGCCAAGACGCAATAGCCGATGAGGGCTGCGAGTCTCCGCCTCACGCCGCGGTCTGGGCGTTGATCTTCCGCAGGGCCGTTAAAATTTCCTCGATGTCCGGCACCTGGTCCAGGCGGTATTGCTCGAGCCATGCGACCTTGCCCGCCTTATCGACGATGACGATGGTGCGCTCGCTGATGCCGGGCAGCGGCGGCCCCTCGCGCAGCAGGCCGTATTTCTGGATGATCTCCGCGTGCGGGTAGAAATCGCTGCACAGGGGATAGTTCAGCAGGCCGATATCCTTCTTCTGCCAGGCGATGTGGCTGAACACGGAATCCACGCTGATGCCCACGACCTGGGCATCGAGGCCGGCGAACTGCTCGCGCTCCACCGCGTACGCCGGCATCTGCGCCGATCAGGTCGGCGTCCAGTTCAACACGTAGAAGGCCAGGACCACGTTCTTGCCGCGCAGCTCGCTGAGCTTGAACTTCTGCCGCTTGTCGCCCAGCACTGCCGGCAGCTCGAAGTCCGGCGCCAGGTCCCCCACCTTGACCTCTGGCATGCATCCTCCAGGATGATCGCGTTAAGACTACAATTGGTAACGCGAACTCGTGATTTTAGTCGGAGCTTCCACTGCCGGCAAGTAAAGGGACGATGAATTTCCGCGGCGGGGGAGCGCACACCGGTCGAGCGGCATCAAAACAGACGGAGGTCCATCATGTTCGGCCTTGCGAAATACAACTACGAATCATTCACGCGCGACCTTCTTCACACAGAGATGTCCTGCAAAAGTGCCGGTCCGGAGCCGGGCGAGCGAGCGCCCGATTTCGAGGCGCGCACGCTCAACGGGGAGACCATCCGGCTGGGCAATTACCGCGGGTGGAAGAACGTGGTTCTGACTTTCGGCTCGCTGACCTGCCCCATGACCGCGGGCTCCATCGGCGGCATGAACGATCTCGGCCGCAAATTCACCCGCTCCGACGTGCAGTTCCTGTTCGTATACGTGCGCGAAGCGCATCCCGGTGAGCGCATCCCGGCGCACCGCTCGATGGAGGATAAGACCCGCGCCGCCGAGGCGCTGCGCGGCCAGGAAGAGATCAGGATGCCGATCATCGTGGACGAACTGCGCGGCCCTATCCACCGCAAGTACGGCAAGCTGCCGAATTCCGCGTTCCTCATCGACAAATCGGGCCGCATCGCCTTCCGCGCGCTCTGGACTCAGCCGAACGTCATCGAAGACGCGCTGGAGGCGCTGCTCGAACGCCAGCGCGGCCGCGGCGTGGAGCACGCTGTCGTTCACGGCGGCGAGGACCGGTCATTCCCGCTTTCCTGCGCTGTGGTGCATGCGTACCGGACACTCGAGCGCGGAGGGGAGAAGTCGCTCGCGGATTTTCGTGAAGCGCTAGGCGCGCGCGGGCGTGTCGTGCTGGCTTCGAGCCGCATCACCGAGCCGATCGCGCTTAATCCGGGCAAGGCGTTCGCTGCGGCCGCCATCGCCGGCGGAGTGGTTACTGCCGGCCTGCTGGCCGGCCGCATGCTGCGCCAGAAGCGGCTCTCCGCGCGGCAGCCCTACGACGTGTACCGCTCACGGCGCCGCGCAAAACGGACGGGAACGGATTACAGCGAGCCGGTGGGGATTTAGAAAGTGAAAAGTGGGAAGTGAAAAGTAAGAGCCCTGCTCCACGCAGATCGACTCGCGACTGCATCACGCTGGCGATTGACTCCTAACTCCCGACTCCTGGCTCTGCGCCCACGCTTCCGCCGCCCGGATGCGCTTGGCAATCGGGGGATGCGAGTGGAAGAGCACCTCCACCAACCGCGAGGGCTGCCGCTCGGCCAGATTCTGGTCCGCCAGCTTGTTCAGGCCGGAGATGAACGGCGCGATCGACGGGATCGCGGTATAGGAATAACGGTCGGCCTGGCGCTCGTTGAATCGCGAGTAGGCATTCAGCGCCGGCATGAGCAGGAACGAGAGCACGGCCGAAACCAGCATCAGCAGCGGGAGGTTGGCGAAGTCCGACAACTGCTCAAACATGTGCAGCCGCTCGATGGCGTAGTGCAGAATCTGGTTGGCGGCCCAGAAGCCCACCAGAGTTATGCCCGCCTCCACCAGGATGCCCTTGGGAATGTGCCGGTGCACGTGGTGCCCGAGCTCGTGCGCGAGGATGGCTTCGATCTCGTCGTCGGTGTAATTCGCAAGCAGCGTGTCGGCGAGGATGATCCGCCGCGTAGCACCGAGCCCGGCGAGCGCGGCGTTGGCCTTGCGGCTCTTCTCTGAAAGCTTCCACTCGTAGACGCCCTTGACGCGCGTGCCGGCGCGCTGGCTCAGGCGCGTCAGGCGTTCTTTCAGCCCGTCGTTCTCCAGCGGCTTGAATTTGCAGAACAGCGGGAAGAGCACGATGGGCGCGATCTGCGCGAAGAAGACGAAGAGGACGATGAAGATGGCCCACGCAATCAGCCACCAGAAACGCGGCTCGGAGCGGATTGTCCAGTACACCAGCTCGACCAGGATGGAGGCGATCGCCAGGCCGACCAGCCCTCCCTTCACCTGGTCTTTGATCCACGAGCGCAGCTTCTGGTTGGAGAGCTGGAAGCGGTGCTCCAGACGGAAGCTGTAGTAGTCGAGGGGAAACCCCAGAAGCTTGTTCAGCACCGTCAGCATAAAGACGTAGAAGAAAACCGCGAGTACATAGATCTGTCCTGCGCCGAGGTAGGCGAGGTCGCGCAGGCGCGCCGTCCACCCCGTGGCGAGTAGTACGATCAGCAGTCCAAGGCCGAGCAGGAAGTCGGCAATGCCCAACCAGCGGCGTATACGGTTGTAGCGACGCGCATCCGGAGAATCGGGCGCTGAATTTTCCAGGTTTGCGGCGGGTGAAGAAATGAGAATTGTCCCCCAGCCAAATGTAACAGAATAGAGGACGGGCGATTGAGGTACCTACCGGCTAGCCACCGCAGGCTGGCTCGCGAGAACGAATTCCTCGGATGCTGCAAGGATCTCGTTCACCAGTTCCGGACTCGATGCCTCGGAGTACAAGCGCATCAGGGGTTCGGTGCCGGAGGCGCGCATCAGGATCCAGGCCTCAGCGCCGTTGCCGTTGGTGGGTGCGTCCAGGAAGAACTTGATGCCGTCGAGATCTTGCGTGCGCAGGACTTTGTATCGCCCGATGCGGTCGAGGCCGGCGGCGGCCCGGCGCAGCGCCGCCTGCTTCAGCTCCTCGGGGATGTGCAGGTCGCGGCGGCCGTAATAGTGCGCGCCGAAATCGCGCTGCAGGCTGGCGACCAGTTCGCCCATGGTCTTCTTCTCGTCGGCCATCACGTTGGCGAGCAGCAGCGAATTCAGGATGCCGTCGCGCTCCGGCAGGTGCCGCGGGATGCCGATGCCGCCTGACTCCTCGCCGCCCACCAGCACCTCGCGCCCGGAGAGCACCACGTCGCAGACGTACTTGAAGCCGATGCCGTGCTCGATCAGCTCGCGCCCGTACTTGGCGGCGATGCGGTCGAGCATGCGGGTGGTGTTGAAAGCGCGCGTGATGACGCCCGGCCACTTCTTGCGCTCCAGCAGCCAGCGCAGCAGGACGGCATAGCATTTGTGCGCGTCCACGAAGCTGCCGTCCTCGGCGACGGCGCCGATGCGGTCGGCGTCGCCGTCGGTCACGAACCCGGCATGGCATTTTTCGCGCACCACCATCTTCTGGGTCTCGGCCACGTGCGGCTCGATCGGCTCAGGATTGATGCCAGGGAAGAGCGGGTCAACGTTGGCGCGAATCTGCACGTACTGGATGCCGTGTTCGGAGAAGATGCCCGCGAGCACGTTGCGCCCCGCGCCGTACATGCAGTCGATGCCGAACTTGAAGCCGGCGCGGGCGATGGCGTCCAGGTCGGCGAACTTAGTGATCGCGGCGACGTAGGGCTTCTTGAAATCCGTTGGTTCGATGGCCGCCTTCTGGCCGCCGGGCGTCGCGCCCAATTCCTGTTCGATCCTGCCGATGATCGTGGGCGTGGCCGAGCCGCCGAAGTTCGCCTTGAACTTCACCCCGTTCCACTGCCAGGGATTGTGGCTGGAGGTGATCATCACGCCGCCGGCTGCGCCCAGGTGCTTCACCGCATACGAGAGTGCAGGTGTTGGTGTGTAGTCGTTGGCGAGGCGAACAGGAATGCCAGCCGCCGCCAGCACTTCCGCGATTGCCTCGGCAAAGCGGCCGGAGAGAAAGCGCGTGTCGTAAGCGACCACCAATCCCTTCTTCGGATCTTCGTACTTCAGGACGTACGACGCGATCGCCCCGCCCACGCGACGTACGTTCTCGAAGGTGAAGTCCTCGGCGATAATGCCGCGCCAGCCGTCAGTGCCGAATTTGATGTCAGGAAGCATTTAGCTCTTGGCTCTTGGCCGAAGGCCGACGACCGAGGGCCGACGACCTACAGCAGCTTCTTCATCTTCTTCTCATCCAGATGCTTGACGATCTTACCCACGTCCTGCGAGCGCTGGCGGGTAGTAACCAGCAGCGCGTCGTCGGTCTCGACCACCACCAGATTGTTCACTCCCACCGCGGCCACGAATTTCCGCGGAGCATAAATGTAGTTGCCCTCGGCCTCCAGCGCGTATCCGCCCGAGCCTTCAATCACGTTGCCGTCAGGCGTGCCCTTCGCCAGCGCGTGGTGTTCGTAGAGCGCCGCCCATGAACCGAGATCGTTCCAGCCGAAATCCGCGGGAATCGAAAACATGTTGGAGTGATGCTCGCCCTTGGCGGAGCGCGGCTCGAGCACGGCATAGTCCACGCTGATGTTCTCGCATTTCCCGTACTCGCGCGTGAACACCTTGTCGAAGTTGCGCGAGCCGAAGGCAGCGGCGATCTTCTCCAGATGCGGTGCGCTCTCGGAGAAGTGCTCGCGGAGGGCGTTGGCCAGGGTGCGCGCGCTCCACACGAACATGCCGCTGTTCCAGTAATAATTGCCGGCCTCGACAAACTCCTGCGCCTTCTCCACATTCGGCTTCTCGGTGAAACGCTTCACGCGATGGACGCCGTCGCGCGTCGGTTCGCCGGTCTCGATGTAGCCGTAGCCAGTCTCCGGGCGGGTCGGCTTGATGCCCATCACCACCATTTTCTCCCCCGCAGCGGCGATCTCGACCGCGTGCTCGACCGCCTTGCGGAAGGCTTTTTCATCCGCAATCACATGGTCGGCGGGGAACATTCCGATCACAGCCGCAGGGTCCGACCGCAGCAGGATATACGCCGCCAGGCCGATAGCCGGAGCGGTGTTGCGCGCCGCCGGCTCGGCGATGATCTGGCGCGCGGAGACCTTCGGCAGTTGGCGGCGAATCTCGTTGCGAAGGTCGGGGTTGGTGATAACCCAGAAGCGGCGGGTCGGCGCGAGCGGCAGCAGACGCGCGACCGTCTGCTGAATCATCGTCTTCTTGCCTTCGAGCGCGAGGACCTGCTTGGCCGTGGTGCGGCGGCTGCGCGGCCAGAAGCGCGTGCCGCGGCCACCGGCGAGGATCACGGGATAGAAGTTCGGTTTCAAGACTTGGTGCCGTCCCTACGGGACTCGGAATCCAATTTGCATCCTACCCAGGGCTTACGCCCTGGGCTAAGACAAATGCCGCCCTTCGGGCTGGAGTGTCGTCGGTTCATTCGGACTTACCGACACCCAGAGTTGTCTTGGGTTGCGGCATCGGTTCCGCCGGCAGCGTCATGCGCAGCATCTCGAGGTCGTCGTTCGGGCGGATGCGCACCTGCATCACGTCAGCAGGAACCACCAGCACCTCCCCGCGACCCAAGCTGGCGGGCGAAGCGGCTTCGGCTGCGCCCGAGCCCGCGAGCGCCACGAAAATCTGCGGCGAGTGCGCGGCTTCGAAGCAACGGGTCTCCTTTAACGAGAACTTCTCGACCAGGAAACACGACGAGGAGACCAGGGTCGCGCCCTCGCGCGGCATCTTCCCCGCCCGCGTGCGCTCCTTCGTCGCCGCCAAACCCTGCTCCACATGGATCTCGCGCGGCCGCCCGTAATCATACAGCCGGTACGTTGTGTCCGAGTTCTGCTGGGTCTCAACCAGAATCGATCCCGGCCCGATGGTATGCACCGTGCCGGCATCCACGTAGATCATTTCGCCGGCGTGGATTTCCACCCAGTTCAGCAATTCCTCCGCGCGCACTTCCTGGATCGCCCGCGCCAACTGCTCGCGGGTGACGCCCGGCTTCAGGCCCAGCGCCACCTGCGCTCCCGGATCGGCGGCCAGCACATACCAGCACTCGGTCTTGCCACAGGGCTGGCCGACGCGGCGCGCCGCCTCATCGTCGGGATGCACCTGCACAGAGAGCTTCTCGCGCGGGAAGAGAAACTTGATCAGCAGAGGAAAACGCTCAGTTTCGCGCGCCGACTCGCCCACCAGCGCGCGTCCGTATTCGCGGCACAGTTCGCCGAGCGTGCGGCCGGCGAGCGGGCCGTTGGCAACGCGGTTCTCGTCTCCGGTCAGCCAGACTTCGCCCACCGCCTTTTCGCATGGATGCTCCGGATAGACAGGCGAAAGGTCGCGCGCGCCCCAGGGACGCTCGACGAACTCGGGCCGCAATAAGAATGGATACAAGGCGGACATTACAGGCCGGCGAAGAAACTTCGCATCCGGTCCACGCCGCGGTCGAGTTCCTTGCGCGACGTGGCGTAGGAGATGCGGATGTGCTCGCGCGTTCCGAAACCTTCTCCGGGCACCACCGCCACGTGCGCTTCGCGCAAGAGCCGTCCCGCGATATCCGACGCGGAGTTCAGCCCGTTCCGCCCGAGGAAGTTTGAAACGTTGGGATACACGTAGAAGGCGCCCTGCGGCTTGACGCAGCGCAATCCGGGGATGGTCCGCAGTCCCTCCAGCACGTGGTCGCGCAGCGCGATGTACTCGGCCAGCATCTGGTCCACGCATTCCTGCGGGCCTTTGAGCGCGGCCACCGCCGCCTTCTGCACGATCGAGGTCGGATTCGACGTCTGCTGGCTCTGCAGCTTGCTCATGGCCGCGACGATGGGCGCCGGCGCCATGGTGTATCCCAGACGCCAGCCGGTCATGGCGTAGGTCTTGGAGAGCGAGCCCACAATGAGGAGGTGCTCCTTGGCGTCGCGCAGCGAACCCGCCGAGAAGCGCTTCCCGGTGAAGTTCAGGTAGACGTAGCACTCATCGGAGATCACATAGATGCCGCGCTGGTGGGCCAGGCGCACGATGGCGCTCATGTCGTCGGGGCTCATTACCGCGCCCGAAGGGTTTGAAGGCGAGTTCAGGATGATGAGTTTGGTGCGCGGCGTGATGGCGCGCTCGATCATCCCGGCGGTGAGCGCGAAATCGCGAGCCTCGTCGGCCGCAACCAGCACCGGCTCGCCGCCCGAGTAGCGGATCATGTCCTTGAATGACACCCAGTAGGGCACCGGCAGGATGACCTCGTCGCCGTGGTCCACCAGCACCTGGATGGCGTTGAACAGGGCGTGCTTGCCGCCGGTGGAGGCGATCGCCTCCTCGCGCTGGTAGTCGGAGCCGAAGTCCACGTTGTGGCGGCGGACGATGGCATCGCGCAGCTCGGCCGTGCCCGGCACTGACGTGTACTTGGTGAAATTCTGCCGAATGGCGAGGATGGCGGCTTCCTTGATGTGCTCGGGAGTCGAGAAGTGGGGCTCGCCCGCGCCAAAATCCACCACGTCGATGCCCGCGGCGCGCAGCTTCTCCGCCTCGCTCACCACCGCCATGGTGGCCGAGACCTCGATGCGCTGGATGCGGTCGGTCAGCATCTTCCTGGCTTCTGCGACTGTGCTCATAACGATTCTCCCGTTTTCCTGACCAGCCCGGGCCGGCCTCCATTCACCTTGCGGCGCAGTTTCTGTTCGACCAGAGGCGGAATCAGCCCGCGCACGGAACCGCCAAGCTGGAATACGTCTTTGATGAGCCGCGAGCTGAGATAGGAGTATTTTTCCGCAGGCAGCATGAAAACGGTTTCGAGCTGGGGCTCCAGCTTGCGGTTCATCAACGCCATCTGCAGCTCGTATTCGTAGTCGCTGATGGCGCGAATGCCGCGCAGCAGAGCGTGCGCTCCCAGCCGCCGCGCGTAGTCCACCAGCAGCCCTTCGAAGGAATCGACGACCACGTTCTTCCACGGCCGGGCCAGCGTCGCCAGCATTTCCTCGCGCTCCGCCACCGTGAACAGGGGCGCATCCTTCTCAGGATTGCGCAGCACCGCCACGATGAGCTTGCCGAAAATGTTGCTGCCCCGCTCGATCAGGTCGAGATGCCCGTTGGTGGGCGGATCGAACGAGCCGGGATAGATGGCAATGACGCCTTTCAAAGCTCCTCGGGACTGTGGGAAGTGGGTGGCAGTGCATTCTAAGACGGGAGGAGCGCAGGTGGCAATGCGTTCGTGGGTTTGCAGGGAAAAACCAAGATCCCTCGCTTCGCTCGGGATGACAGATCGTTAAAGTAGTTCGGAGCCAGTCAGCGTCCCTACCGCCTTCCCGCAACCGCCGGAACCCGGGCGGCGTGGCCGTCCGTCGGCGTTGGGGCCGGCATCGGGACCGGAGTCTTCTCGCCCGGGATGGCCATGCCCAGCTTCTTGCGCACTTCGTCCTCGATCTTGCGGGCGATGTCGCGGTTGTCCTTGAGGAACTGGCGGGCATTCTCGCGCCCCTGGCCGATGCGCTCACCCTTGTAGCTGAACCACGATCCCGACTTCTCGACGATCTCGTGGGTGGCCGCCAGGTCGATCAGGTCGCCTTCGCGGCTGATGCCCTCGCCGTACATCAGGTCGAACTCGGCCTCGCGGAAAGGCGCCGCCACTTTGTTCTTCACGATCTTGACGCGGGTGCGCGAGCCGACGATGGTTTCGCCGTCTTTGATGGCGGCAATGCGGCGGATGTCGATGCGCACGGTGGAGTAGAACTTCAGCGCGCGCCCGCCGGTGGTGGTTTCGGGATTGCCGAACATACGCCAATCTTTTCGCGAATCTGGTTGATGAAGATCAGGCAGGTCCGCGACTTCGACACGATGCCGGTGAGCTTGCGCAGCGCCTGCGACATTAGGCGGGCCTGCAGGCCCATGTGGCTGTCGCCCATCTCGCCGTCGAGCTCGGCCTTGGGAACCAGCGCCGCCACCGAGTCCACCACCAGCACGTCGATGGCGCCCGAGCGCACCAGGGCCTCGGCGATTTCCAGCGCCTGCTCGCCGTAGTCCGGCTGCGAGACCAGCAGGTTGTCCACGTCCACGCCCAGCCTCTTGGCGTAGGCGGGATCGAGCGCGTGCTCGGCGTCCACGAAGGCGGCCATGCCTCCAGCCTTCTGCGCTTCCGCGATCACCTGCAGCGTGATGGTGGTCTTGCCCGACGACTCCGGCCCGAACACCTCCACCACCCGCCCGCGCGGAAAGCCGCCCACGCCCAGCGCCGCGTCAAACGACAGCGCCCCGGTGGGGATCACCGCGATGGGAACGATGGCCTCCTTCGTCCCCAGCCGCATGATGGAACCCTTGCCGAACTGCTTCTCGATCTGTGACACCGCCAGCTCGATTGCACGTGCCTTCTCGTCAGCCATAATGCCCCCTCAGAACCTGAAATCGACGCGCTAGCCTACACCCCGCTTGTCCGGACCGTCAGAGTATATCCTACTCGGCGAACAAAAAGCGAATTCACACCGGCGCTGCCAACGACCCGCTCAGTGCCCCTTCCAGTTCCAGCAGCTTGCGCTTGGTCTCCAACCCGCCGCCGTAGCCGGTGAGCGAACCGTCAGAGCCGATTACCCGATGGCACGGCACGATGATCGCAATGGGGTTCTGCCCGTTGGCCAATCCCACGGCCCTCACTGCCAACGGATTGCCGATGGCACGGGCAATGGCAGCGTAGGAGCGCGTTTCGCCATAGGGGATCTTCAGCAGCTCCTGCCAGCAGCGCTTCTGGAAGTCGGTGCCGCGGAGGTCGAGGGGGAGGTCGAACCGGCGCCGACGGCCGGCGAAGTATTCTTCGAGCTGGCGAGCGTAGGGCGCGGTCTTCTCCGGGGATTCCACCCATTCGGCGGCGACGTCCCCGCGGCCAAATTCCAGCGCAACCAAGCCGCGCTCGGAGATGACGAGCAGCAAGGGTCCGACGGGCGAGTCGATGCGCGAGTAGTAGATGGTTTCGGACACAGCGGTGAGATCAGGCTAGCACGAGACGCTGAGGAAAACTAAGAAGCCTCCCGGCGTTTCCACCGGGAGGCTAGCTGAGGCACAAATGCGTGGGCTTATTTCGTTTCGGACTGCGGCTGCGCTGCCGGCTGCTCTTGCGAGCCCAGATCGCCGGCGCCGTTCGTCAGCAAGGCGATCTCGACCCGGCCGCCGCGCGTACGCTGCGCCTTGCCGCCTTCGGTCGAAGCCGGGACAGGAGCGTTCCCCATGCCGATGGTGTAGATGCGGTACACGGGAATCTCGTGCGTCAGCACCAGGTAACGCACCACCGACTGTGCCATCTGCTGCGAGTTCTGGACGGCGGCCTGGCCGCGTCCCTCGGAGAAGCCCTGCACTTCGATGATGTATCCCTTCTGGTCCTTGAGCGGGGTGGCCATCTCGTCCAGCGCCTGCTTGGCCTTGCTGCTCAGGGCCATCTGCCCGGCCTTGAAATGGATCTCGGCCTGGGTGGAAGTCTGGTACTGGTCGATGTTTTCCACCACATGCTCGACGCTGTTGAGCCGGACGGTGGCCTGTTGCGCCGTCTGGTTGGCGAGCTGGGCGCGGTTGCCGGCGTCTACGGCGTGCATGTCGGCCTCGTTGGCCTTGAGCGAAGCCACGCGGATTCCTTCCGTCGCACGGGCATCCACGTCCTTGATGGCCTTGGCGTTCTGGGCCGTGATCTCATCCAGTTCGTTGAGGCGGCCGCGCACTGGATCCAACTGCCTCTGGACGTACTTTTTGCGGGCGAACGGGTTTAGGTGGCCCCAGAAGCCCTCATGCCGCTCGTAGGCCAGCGGCTCGTGGCCGTTGGGGTTGGCCTGCGTGGTCTTGTCCGTGCTCGGTGCCGGCGCCGTCGTCTGGCTCTGGGTCATCTGCGGGGTGCTGCTGGAATCGCTGGAAGGCGTCTGCTGCGCCCATACGGGCACAACCAGCGCTGCAGCCAACGGCAGCGTCAACAGAAACTTGCTTGTCATGATCGAATTCCTCCGAAGTATTGGGGGAGCATCGGAGCTAAGAAGCTCGCTGCCCGGAACTGCACGCCGCGCCCCCTCGGACACCTGGGAGCAGGCCGCGTTCATGATTTTAGTAATCAAATGAAGGGCCAAACTCCGGGCCGGGTTTTGCGTTCTAAGTCGTTCTGTTTGAATCAGGTGGGATTGCCTTCTCCAGATTGCCATAGGTAGGAAATGGATGACGCGGGTAAATTTGACAAAACCAGGGAGTAGGGAGGAGCGAGTAGGGAGTAGGCAAGAAGTAGGGAGTAGGGAGTAGCGAGTAGCGAGGAACGAGGAGCAAAACGGCGAGAAGCAAGCAGCAAAACGAGATCCGACGCACCCCTTCTCCTACTCCCTCCTCCCTACTCGCTACTCCCTGGCTTTTGCGTCTAAACTTTGTTATGCGCAAGCTCGGTCTACTGCTCTCCATTATGCTCGCCTCCGCTCTCGTTTCCGCCCAGATGGATACCAGCCAGCTCCACCTGCCGCCCGGGTTCCACATCAGCATTTTCGCGGATACGGAGCAGTCTCCGCGCATGCTGACCTTCAGCCCCGGGGGCGTGCTGATGGCGACCGCCACCAGCGAGGGCACCGTATTGGCCATGCCCGATCCCCGCCACACCGGCGAGGCCGAACGAGTCGTGACCGTGCTCAAAGACCTCAACGGTCCGCACGGCATCGCCTTCCACAGCGGCGGGCTCTACATCGCCGAGGTCGGGAAGATCGTGCGCTATGACTGGGACGAAGCCCACCTGCGCGCCTCCAATCCGCGGCACATCGCCGATATGCCTTCGAGCGGCGGCGGGCACATGACCCGCACCATCCTGTTCGCCAACGGCAAGCTCTACGCCTCGGCGGGATCGAGTTGCAACGTCTGCGTGGAGACCGAGCCCCACCGCGCCGCCGTGCTGGAGATGAACGACGACGGCTCCGGCGTGCGCATCTTCGCCCACGGGATCCGCAACGCCGTCGGACTGGCCTATAACCCCAAGACCCAGACCGTGTGGGCGACCGACAACGGTCGTGACTGGCTGGGCGACGAGCTGCCTCCCGACGAGATCCTCGACCTCGGCAAGAACGGCGGCGACTTCGGCTGGCCCTGGTGCTACGGCGACCGCGTCCCCGACACCAGGTTTTCCAAGGACGCGCCCGCGCACTGCACGAACGTCGTACTGCCCAAAGTCAACCTGCAGGCGCACTCCGCCCCGCTTGGCCTCGCGTTCTACAACGGCGGCATGTTCCCCAAGCCGTATCAGGGCAGCCTGTTCGTCGCCTTCCACGGTTCCTGGAACCGCAGCGTTCCCACCGGCTACAAGATCGTGAGGATCAAGCTCAAGGATCAGACGCAACCCGAGGGCATCGAGGACTTCATCACCGGATGGATGCCCCCGGGCGCCACCAAAAGCACCAAGCCGGCGGGACGGCCGGTAGGCATCGTGGTCGGCACCGACGGTTCGATGTACATCAGTGACGACAACAACGGGGCGATCTATCGGGTGACGTACGGCGGGAAGTGAGGGACTGTTGTCCTGTCACTCGAAGAATCTGTTCAAAGCAGCGGCGACCACGGCGAGCATTTCAGATTTGAGAAGGTCCTCACGCTTTTTGTGTCGTGTCGAGAACAGAAGACAGGTCTTTGAGATCGCGGTAGTGAAGAAGCAAAATACCGTTTGTAGTAGCTAGTTGCTTGGCAGGTTCGGTGTATCGCTGATTGGAAACGACTATTCCGAAATTGGCTTGTTCGTGGGCCCGCGCAGCGGCAGCTTCCTGAACAGCGTGATTTCCAACTGGTGAGCTATAGAGTTTACATTGCAGCACTACCCGCACGTGATCCTTTTCCGCAATCACATCCACCCCCTGATCGCGGCTTTGAAGCGTGACGCGTGCTTCCCAGCCGTTCCGCCGTAGCTCTTCGGCGCAAAAAGCTTCAAATTCCGATGGGGACATGTCATCAGAAAAGGTTGGGAATAGGGGCTCGCGCGTTTCCTCCAGCGCAACGTGCTTATGAACAAGATCGTTAATGCGGGTACCACTCTTTTGGAGATCCGCTAACTCGCTTGGATCTAAGAACGGATGAATGTGGTTGCTGACGAAGTACCCTACTTCCTTATCCCAACGTTCAATCTGAGGTTTGCCGTATGCGTCAGACGTTACGAGCTGTAGCTTTTTCGTCCGGAGGGCTTTCAGATGGGGTTCGATCATTTTCTCCACGCGGACGCGGACCAGAGCCCTACGCTTTATAGCATTCTTCCGCCAGAGCAGAAAAGCGCCTACTCCAACCACAACGACCAAAATGAATGGCGCGGGATTATCTCTTAGTGACTGGAGCAAGATCCCCAAGACATATAGGCTGCCCAACGCGATTCCGGCCAAGCCCAGCCCTGCCCCCATGCCGCGCCTCCGCGTTGATCTCCGACGCGTGGGGGCAAAGCCGAAAAGTGCTTGCTTACGAGGAGGCATACTGCCGACATGGTCATTCTGGCTCAGCCCGACTCGGGGGCAAAGATTACTTAGGTGTGTGCTGGCGGCTGGCCGGCCGAATCTCCTCTGCTGGTATGCTTTTCCGATGAACAGTATTCTTGCTGATCGGCTGCTGAAACGACTGAGGTGCGGAGAATGCCGGGTCGTTCCGCACGCGGGGGCGTCAGACTTAAAGGGGTTTCGGGCCGAACGTTCGCAATGCCATGAAAATGTGAAGCGGTGGTGCCAGGAAAATCCCGATCATAAGCCCCTGAGAGGCTGGCTTGTCACCAGCGTGGCCAGCGTGGCCACCGGGGCCATCTTTGATAGACATTCAGTCATCGATCGGGGGCCATCTGGTTTGTTGGACATCACTGCACTGCCCGACCGGCCACACAGCGTTTTTCTTATCCACGATGGAAGCCAGGAAGAATTCGATACCCTCCCAAATCAGGTAATAGCGGTCGTCAAAACAGCGCCCTAGCGCGCGACGGTCTTCTTCCCGCACAGCGCCGCGTGCTGTTCCTGGATAAAGTTGTCGGTCATGCCGGCGATGTAATCGCAGACCACGCGCGGCAGGGGCTCGTGGCGCGTCTTCTCCTGGTAACTGGCGGGCAGGGCCTGTGGACGCGTGGTCCAATAGTCGAAGAGCTCGCGCACGGTGCGCTCGGCAGCGTCTTTCTCCGGCATCAGGTCGGGGCTGAGGTAAAGCCGTTCGTATAGGAAATGCCGAAGTTGGTTGCGATGTGACTCGACTTCGGAGCTGAACGCCACCATGCGCTCGGGGTGGCGCCGCACCCCTTCCGCGTTCTCGATGCCGGCGGCGCGCACCCGCGCCACGGTGTGCTCGATCAGGTCCGTGACCAGCAGATTCAGCACGCCGCGAATGGCCTCGTTAAATTTGAGCTTGGGCAGCGCGTCCGGACGGCGCGCCTCGGCCTGGCGATAGAACATCTCGAACACGGGCACCCCGGCGCGGATCTCCTCCACGCTGAGGATGCGCGCCTCGGTGCCGTCGTCGAGGTCGGCGGTGTGGTAGGCGATCTCGTCGGCCAGGTCGATGAGCTGGGCTTCAAGCGGCGGGCGCTGGTCGAGCTGGTATTCGGCGAGCGCGGGAAATTCCTCGGCGGAGTAATCGCGCGAGTGCTTGATGATGCCTTCCCGCACCTCGAAGGTCAGATTGAGCCCGCGAAAATCGGCGTAGCGCAGCTCGAAATCCTCGACGATGCGCAGCGCGTGCAAGTTGTGGTCGAAGGAGTAGCCGTGGGCGCGCATGGCGGCGTCGAGCGCCTTCTCGCCGGCGTGGCCAAAGGGCGGATGCCCGATATCGTGCACCAACGCCAGGCACTCCACCAGGTCGACGTTGAGCCCCAGCGCGCCGGCGACGGTGCGCGCGACCTGCGCCACCTCGATGGTGTGGGTCAGCCGGTTGCGGAAGTGGTCGGAGTAGCGGCGGGTGAAGACCTGGGTCTTGTTCTCCAGGCGGCGAAAGGCGCGGGAATGGATAACGCGATCGCGGTCGCGCTGGAAGTCGTCACGATAAGGGTGCGCGGGCTCGGGGTAGCGCCGTCCCCGGCTGTTTTCGACACGGACCGCGCAGGCGGCCAGCATGATTTGAGTCTAGCACCGGGTGGCGGCAACTCCTTCCAGAGTGTAAGGATGCGATTGCAGCATAATAGATAGCTAGTTAGCTTGTTAGTTCTCTATATTGATAGTACGATAGTAATATGGCCATGAAGCGACGCACGCATTTTCGGGTATTGAAGAACACCCATCTGCCGCGGGAACGCGGAAACCTGTATAAGGGTGTCGTCGGCCAGGTTTTCGAGGACTTGCAAAAGATCGATCTCGAAGAGGTCTTGGCTATTCCAATTGCGGCGATTCCTCGCGGAAATTACGAAACCTTCCGGTCCATGGTTCACCGCGAGGCGAACCGCCGAGGCGTCCCACGCCCGGCAACCTCATTTGACAAGAAGAAGCAGGTGTTCTACCTCAAGAAAGTAGCGGGACCAGGGAACGCTGTCTTAGCACAAGGCGAGAATTCAGATTTGGACTTCCACCCGGTGGAGATTCGCGGGGAGCCTCTGTCTTCAACTATTCTCCGCGAGAGGCGCTGATATTTGGCCTTCTACTACCTGGACACCAGCGCCCTCGTGAAGCTCTATGTCCGGGAGCCCGGTACGGAGCGCTTGTTGGGTCTGGCAGCCCGTTCCAGTGAAAACCGGCTGGCTATTTTGGCGCTGGCGCAAATCGAATTCCGATCAGCGATTCGGAGGCGGGAAAGGAACGGCGAAATTCCATCGCTGGTTGCCACCCAATTGCTGGAGGCCTTTGGACGTCACGTGGCAGGCCGGTTTCTGACCCAGACGGTCACGGGTTTCGTACTGGATACCGCGTGCACGCTCGTGGACCGTCATGCGCTTCGCGCGTTCGATGCGGTTCAGCTAGCTGGATACATGGTGTTGAAGAGTGCGGGCGGGACTGATATGCCAGTTTTTGTCTGTTCCGATCAGGAACTTCTCATGGCGGCTAAGCGAGAAGGGGCGGCCGTTCTCGATCCCGTGACGGAGTCACAGGAGCCATGAACCAAGACGCCGGCGCTACTACCGCCCCTGCTGCGCCAGCTTCACGCGCGCCGCTTCCAGCTTGTGCTGCACCTTGGCGACGTCGTCCTGATCGACGTCGGCGGGGACAGTCTTGCCCCACTCCTCGAGCGCGCGCTGCCAGTGGGCGGCGGCCTGCTTTAGGCGTCCCATCTTCTGGTACACGTCGCCCAGGTGATCCTGCACGGTAGCATCGTTGCCGATGCGCTCGGAAGCCTTGCGCAGGTTCTCTTCCGCCAGATCGTAGTTGCCGAGCTTGAAGTAGGCCCAGCCCAGCGAGTCGAGATAGGCGCCGTTCTGCGGATCGAGTTCGACAGCTTTCTTGATGTATCCCAGCGCCTCGTCCAGGTGGGTACCGCGGTCGGCCATCATATAGCCGAGGTAGTTCAGGGTGATGGCGCTGCGCGGATCGTTGGCCAGCACCTTCCTGAAGGCGGCTTCCGCCGGCTCGAACCGCTTCTGCCGCTCGTAGATCGAGCCCAGCACGAACTGGACGTAATCCTTGTCTTCCTGCTTGCTGGCCAATCCGGCAGCCTTGTTGATGTCCTCTTCCGCGTCGTTCCAGCGCTTCAGGCGGCTGTTGATCTGCGCCAGCGCGATATAGACCTCGCGGTCCTCGGCCGTGCCCTTGAGCAGCGACTTGGCCATGGCAAGGCCCTCATCGGTCTGGCCGGTATCCGCCAATTGTCCCGCCAGCACCAGCTTGAGGCCGCGGTCGTTGGGAAGCTTCTGCACCGATTCCTGAGCGACGGCGGTGGCCTGCGGCCACTGCTTGGCCTCGCGCAAGGTATCGATCATCTGCTGGTAGCCGCGCGATTCGCTGTCGCCACCCAACTCCAGCATCTTGCGGTAGGCCTCGACCGCTGCCTGGGACTTGCCCTGCTCGCGGTAGACGGTTCCCAGGCGCTCCAGGAAGACACTGCGGTTGTTGCGCTCGCCGGTGGTGTAATTGCCGTCCGGGTGCGCGGTCTTCTCCATGAGTTGCTGCAGGGTGGTGGCGGCATCTTCGAAGCGCCCCTGCGCGTCGTACACCAGCGCCATGTTGAAGGGGATTTCCAGCGAGTCCTGCACCAGGCTCTCGGCCTTCTTCAGCATGTCGAGCGCCTGGTCGAACTTGCCCTGGCGGCGGTAGATCTCGGAGATGCGCAAGTACGATTGCGCGTCCTGGGGATCGGCGTCGGCGATCTGCCGGTACTGCTCCAGGGCGGCTTCATACTGGCCGTCGTTCATCAGGTTCTGGGCCAGCCCGCGCAGCGATTCCAGGTTGTCGCGGTCCAGTTCGACCGCCTTGCGGTAGGCCGCGACCGCCTTCTTGTATTCTTTCTGCTGCTCGTAGGTGTAGCCCAGCGCCGCGTAGAGCTTGCCGCTGCGCGCCGCGTCGGGAATCTGATTGAGCAGGGCGATGGCGCGGGGCGCGTCGCCTTCCTCGTTGTAGAGGTAAGCCAGGCTGGTGATTGCCTCTTCCGAATCGGGCTGGATCTGGATGGCGGCTTTGAATTCCTCCTCCGCTTTCACCAAGTCGTTATCCAGCCGATACAGCCGGCCCAGCAGCAGGTGGTCATCCACGCTCTTGGGTTCCAGGCGGACGATCTCCTGGAACTGCTCGATGGCCAGCTTCAGCACTTCCTGCGACTGTGTCCCTGATTGCAGATCCCCTAAGGACCGCAGATAAATGCGGCCCAGCAGCTTGCGCGCTTCCAAGTTGTTGGGATCGCGCTTGAGGATGTCCTGGGCTTCGCGTACGGCTTCGGCAATGCGGCCGGTTTTGGCGTAAAGCTCGGCCAGACCCGCGTTCAGGTATTCCGAATCGGGGTCGTTCTCGATGGCCGCCCGGTATTCCTGGATGGCCTTGGTGGCATACTCCGCCCGCCCGTAGATCGACACCAGCTCCTCGTACATGTGGGCCAAACTGTAGTGATAGTAAGCGGCGGCCTTGTCGGGGAGCCGGGGCGCAGCCTTGCCGGCGTCAGCGGACGCTTTGACCTGGGCTTGCGGGCTTTGAGTGTCCTTGCGTTCCTGTGCAAGAACGGCTGTGGAAATCAGCAACAGAAAGATAACGAGTGTCTTCTTCATCAAGGCGCAAGACCCCTGCCTACCCGTCTCCAACATTCAGATTGGATGCTGGTCCCCTGCCGGGTGGTGCATCAGTATTCTACGTGAAAAAAAGCTTTACCTGCCGGTTACGTCGGTGCTGGACCCGGTTCCCCCGGACTCATCGCTTACCACTTACCACTGCCCTTCAATGCCGGAAATGCCGCACCCCAGTAAACACCATGGCCAGGCCCAGGCGGTCGGCGGCGTCGATTGCCTCCTGATCACGCACCGACCCTCCCGGCTGAATGATGGCCGTCGCGCCGGCCCTGGCGATCTCCTCAACTCCGTCCGGGAAGGGAAAGAAGGCATCCGAAGCTGCCACCGTCCCTTGGACCGGCAGGTGAGCGTGCATGGCGCCAATCTTGGCCGAGAACACGCGGCTCATCTGCCCCGCCCCCACGCCGACTGATTGCCCGTCACGCGCGTAGAGGATGGCATTCGACTTGACGTGCTTGCAGATCTTCCACGCGAACAGCAGCGCCCGCATTTCTTCCGCGGTGGGAGCGCGCTTGGTGACCACCTTCAGGTCGGACTCCTTGAGCTGGTGGGCGTCGTCATCCTGCACCAGCAGGCCGCCGGAGACGCTCTTGTACACCCATTTCTTGGGCGCAGCCGTCACTTCCACCAGCCGGAGATTTTTCTTGGCGGCAAAGCGCTCGCGAGCGACGGCATCGAAGCCGGGCGCGGCAATGGCCTCGACGAAGAGCTTGGCCATCTCCTCGGCGGCGGCGCCGTCGATTGCGCGGTTGACGCCGATCACGCCTCCGAACGCCGACACCGGGTCAGCCTCAAAAGCTTTCTTGTAGGCTTCCAGCAGGTCTTTGCCGGTCGCGGTTCCGCAGGGATTGGTGTGCTTGATGATGGCGCACACCGGCTCGGTGAACTCCTGCGCCAGGTCCCAGGCGGCTTGCAGGTCCACGATGTTGTTGTAGGAAAGTTCCTTGCCCTGGAGCTGGCGTCCGTTGGCCACGCCCAGGCCGCTGCCGTCGGCGTACAGGGCCGCCTGCTGGTGAGGATTTTCCCCGTAGCGCAGGTCCATGGCTTTTTCGAAGCGCAGACGCAGCGTCTGGGGGAATCCGGTTTCCGCGTGCAGCTCAAACCTCCCGTTCTTGCCCACCCGTTCCAGTGTGGAGGCGATAGCCGAATCGTAGGCCGAAGTTGTTGCGAAGGCCTTCTGCGCCAGCCGCCAGCGCGTTTCGACCGCAAGCTCGCCGCCGGACTTTTTCATCTCCTCGATGATTGCGGCGTAGTCGGCAGGCGAGGTCACCACGGCGACATCGCGGAAATTCTTAGCGGCGGAGCGGATCATGGACGGCCCGCCGATATCGATATTCTCTATCAGCTCGTTGAACTCGACACCCGGCTTGGCCGCTGTCTTCTCGAAGGCGTAAAGATTCACCACCACCATGTCGATGGGCTGGATGCCATGCTCGGCCACCGCGGCGCGGTGCGCCGGGTTCTCGCGCACGTGCAGGATGCCACCGTGCACCTTGGGATGCAGCGTCTTCACGCGCCCGTCCAGCATTTCGGGGAAACCGGTGAGTTCGGAGATGTCGCGCACCGCCACGCCGCAGTCGCGCAGCAGCTTGGCGGTGCCGCCGGTCGAGTAGAGTTCGACGTTGAGTTGGGCCAGTTGGCGGGCGAACTCCGCCACGCCGGTCTTGTCCGTCACGCTGAGGATGGCTCGCTGTATCTTCACAGTAACCTCTCTTAGGAGTACCAAGTACCGAGTCGGTAGGATGAAAGGAACCTGCTACCCTGCCAGAAAACCTCAGACAGAAGCAAGGACACAATTCACTATAATTTATCGAGGATCGGGAGAAGATGTGGGTACTCGCTACTCGGTACTAGTTTTTTCCCCGGGCCTTGAGCTTGACCTGGCCGCTTTCCAGCTCGATGGAATACTCGACGCTGGAACAGCCAAACTGCGTGCGAACCTCGGTGGTCTTCTTCGACAGGAACTCGCGGAAGGAGTCGAAATCGGGACCGGGGGCAACGCCGGCGCGGCGCCGCGCTTCGACCAGGGCCTGGTACAGGACCTGCGCTTTGTCTAGCTCGGCGTGCGGTTCGGCGAATTCGAACTGCGGCAGATTCGCCGTCCGCTTGTCCACCAGCCCCAGCGCCGCCGCCGCCGCTCGTTCCTCCTCCGGCCGCAATCCCTGGATGGCGAGCAAGGCGTCCTGGCTCCGCCGGTATCCCTCTTCTTTGATCTTCAGCTTGCGCCGCCACAGATCGCTGAAGACGGCATATTTCTGGGCCAAAGTGTTGTACCGGAAGTGCTGCTGGAGGGTGAGACTGCGGCCTTCGCTGTACTTCTTGATGGTGGTGCGGACCCGCCACTCGACGTCTTCCGGCGGCCGCTTGGCTCCGCCGGCGAAATAGATGTCGTACTCGATCTTGAGTTTGCGGATGTTGTCTTCCAGCAGGCCCAGTTCTTCGTCGACGGTCAAGCGGAATCCTTCCGCGATGCAGCCTACCAGCCGCCACGGACGCTGCCTACGGCACCGAAGTCGGTGGACGCCGGGGTGAGGGAAGGCAGCCACGGATCGACATGGATTTATCCGTGCAATTCCGCAGCCAGTTTTTGTCCAAGTTGTTGACTATAAGTCGTTTATTTCGTCGTCACGGCCATCTTCTTGACCATGGCCAGCACCAGCTTGCGGTCGCTCTCGTTCAGGTTGGAAGAATAGCGACGGACCTGCGACAGGAAGCGGACATCCTCGTCGCTCAACTGCGGGACTCTCCCCGGATGGCCGTTGGGAGGGCTGTTCTCAGCAAAGAACTGGGCCAGCGGCAGCTCCATGGCGCCGGCGATCTTGGCCAGGGTGTCCAGCGAGGGGATGGTGTGTCCATTCTCCACGCGCGACAGGTAGCAACGCAGCAGCCCGGTGCGTTTCTCGATGTCGCCTTGCGACATCCCCTTTTGCAGGCGGTAACTTCGTATGGTCTCGCCGATGTTCATGTGGGAAGAAAACTCTTCAGCCGTCGCCTGGGGAGGTATCGGCATAGTAACCAGAGTCCAAGAAGGTTGGCAAGCGAATTTTTCGCAAGAAAAAAAGCGCCGGGCCGGCCCCGCGGAATCAGGCGGCGCGATCGGGGTCCCCAGCAAACCCGGTTTTGGTTTGCTGGGGTGAGGGCTCGAAGCTGGCAAGGACGGCATTACGGTCGTGGTAAACCTCGAACACGCGGAGCAGGCCGACCACGCGCAACACCTCGCCCGGGGTGCGGGCCGGATTCAGCAGCTTGCAGTGGCCGCCGCGATTGTGCAGCGAGGTATAGGCCTGCATCAGAACGCCAATCCCGCTGGAGTCGATGGCGGGGACGTGTTCCAGGTCCAGCACCAGCCGATCGATCTCGCGGGCCCCCAGTTCGCAGCACCGTCCCCGCAACTCATCCAAGACCGATTCTCCCAGCTTGAGCGCACCCTGCACCTTGAAGATGGTCACCCCGGATACCGTCTCGATCGTCACGCCGTGAATGCTGTTGCTCATCACATTCAGCTTATACTTTCTTGCTGTGGAAATTCTCAGCAGTCACGCGATGCGATTGAGCGAGCAAGAGTTCCAAGTATAGCGTTCCCTCCATGGGATTCGGACGGTAAGGTGGAATCTCGTAAAACCCGAGCTCACGATAAAGCTGCACCGCTTCCCGCATGACGGGCGCGACCGTGTCCAGCCGCATGCGCTCATAGCCCAGGGCGCGCGCTTCCGCGATCACCGCCTCGGCCAGCCGGCGCCCGATCTTGTGCCCACGAAATTCGGGACGCACATACAGCCGCTTCATCTCGCAGACGCTGTCCTCCAGGCGATGCAAAGCCACGCATCCCGCGTGCCGACTATTGAACTCCGCTAGCAGCAGCCTGCCGGAGGGCGGCGCGTAATCTCCGGGCAGCGAGGCCAGTTCCTGGTCGAAGCTCTGGAAGCACAGACTGAAGTTGAGCGACTGTGCATATTCCAAAAACAACTCGCGCACCGCGGCGACTTGTTCGGGCGTGTGGGCCTGGATGATCTTCAGTGCGGACTCGGCTGCCGCGCTCATGCTTACCCCATCAGCATGCCGCCGTTCACGTTGAGCACGTGGCCGGTGATATAAGACGCGTCGTCGGAGGCGAGGAAGCGCACCGCCATCGCCACTTCGCGGTCGCTGCCCAAACGGCCCAGCGGCACCAGGGTTAGAAGATTCTGTTTGTGTTCAGCGGGAATCCCGGCAATCATCGCAGTTTCGATGAAGCCGGGCGCGACCGCGTTCACGGTGACGTTGCGCGACCCCAGCTCGCGCGCCAGCGCCATGGTCAAGCCGATCAACCCGGCTTTCGAAGCGGCGTAGTTGGCTTGCCCGGCTTGGCCCATCTGTCCTACTACGCTGGTGATGTTGATGATCCGTCCCCAGCGCTGGCGCATCATGACGCCCACCACCTGCTGGATGGTGAGATACGCTGCGGTGAGGTTGGTGGCCAGCACAGCGTCCCAGTCGGCGCGCTTCATGCGCAGCAGGAGCCGGTCGCGAGCAATGCCGGCGTTGTTCACCAGGATGTCCACCTTGCCGAATTTGTCCATCACTGACTTAGACGCAGCTTTGATCTGTTCGTCACTGGCGACATCCATGAGGAACGCCTGGGCAGCGCCGCCGGCGCGCGTGATCTCCTCGACCACGCCCGCAAGTTTCTCCTGGTTGCGCGCGGCCGCGGCCACCGTCGCGCCGGCTTCGGCGAGCGCCAGCGCACACGCCCTCCCGATCCCCTGCGACGCTCCGGTCACCAGCGCCACCCGGCCTTTCAAGTCTGGCATGCAAGAGTCTCCGACGGTGAGTCGCGGACGAGCGTTAGCGTGCGACGAACGACCTCGCCGCTTCCGCGACCGTAATCATCAGCGTCATCGGGTCCACCGGTGACGTGACAAAACCGCATTCTACATAGAACTTCCGCGCCCGTTCTGAAATCGCATGCACCAGGATAGCGCGGATGCCGGCGATCTCCGCCGCCTGCAGCGTGCGCAGCACCGCATCGCGCAACAGGCCCGGCCCGATGCCCCTGCCCTGAAACCTCTGATGGACGGCAAGGCGTCCGATAACCATGACCGGCACCGGGTCGGGCATGTTGCGCCGGACGCGTCCGGGCGCGGCCGCATGCACGACGGCGCCCACAGCCAGGGCGTAATACCCGGCCACCTGCTTGCCTGCGCAGACCGCGTAGGTGCGGGACGCGCCGCTTTCCTCATTTCGAAGGGCGCGCCGGCGCAGCCAGTCATCCAAGGCCGGCTCGCCGCATTCGAATGCCGACAGATCGTGATCCGCGCGCAGCTTCTCCGGCGCACTGAGCCGGTCATCGCCCCGGTTCACCGCTGCCACGGCGGCTTGGTCTTGAGCAGCCGTTGCAGCCTGGCATTGTTAGCCGGAGGCTTGTCCAGCATCGCCGTGAAACGCTTGAAGTCTTGCGCGTCCAGGGAGAAATACCGCCGGTCGAGCAAAACCGCTTCGGCTTCGCGGCAAGCCGTCTCCAGCATAAAATCCGAGCGGTTCCGGCCCAGCGCATCCGCCGCCCGGTCGATCAGCGCCTTCTGGCTCTGGCTCGCACGCAGATTAATGGTTTCGTCGCGGGTCTTCCTGGCCCTTGCTCCCGTTGCCGGCACGGCCACCTCCCCATGTATACACAAATAATATACAGCATTGTGCATACAATGTGAATACACATCTAGGGCCTCAATGGCTCAATCCTTCGACCGCTGCATCCCTCTTGAACAAATAGCGCAACACCGGCGGGGCAATCAGCGTGGTCGCTGCGGTCATGAAGATCACGATGGCATACGCTGCTTGCGAAACCATATTCATCTGCAATCCGACCAGGGCGACGATCAGCGCCACTTCTCCGCGCGGCGTCATGCCCACGCCTACCTTCAGCGCGCTCGGCCAGCCTTCCCGCAGCACCGGCAGGCCGCAGGCGACGACTTTCCCGACCAGCGCCAGCACCGTAACCACCACGCAAGCAACCATCACCTGCCGATTGAAGATGCGCAGGTCCAGCCGCGAACCCATGGTGAAGAAGAAAAAGGGAGCGAGGAATTCGGTGATGGCGTTGACCCGCGGCGCCAGCTTCCACTCGCTGGAGTACTCGGCGAAGGCCAGGCCGGCGAAGAACGCTCCGATGATGGCGGCCATGCCGATCCTTTCCGCCGCCACGGAGAGTCCCAGGCAGATGGCCAGCGCCAGGATCAGCGGCGCGTTCTGGGTGGACAGGCGTTCCACGCCCGGCCGCATCTTGTGGATCACCTTGGATGCGAAGAACACCATGAAGACGGTGAACGCCACCGCTTCCACCAACAGCACGGCGAGTTGCACCCACTGCACCCCGGCGCTCGCGCCCAGGCCGGCCACCACCGCCAGCACGATCATGCCCAGGATGTCGTCGGCCACCGCCGCTCCCAGGATGATGCTGGCCACCCGTGTGTGCAGCACCCGCAGGTCTCCCATCACGCGGGCGGTGATGCCGACGCTGGTGGCCACCATGGCCGCCGCCACGAAGATGGCTTCGTGGATGGGGTCGCCGCGCAACAGGCGCAGGTAGGCGAATCCCAGCGCGAACGGCGCCAGCACGCCCGCGAGTCCGACGCGCAATGAGGTGTGCCCGGCGCGGATCAGTTCCTTGGGACTGGTTTCGAGGCCCACGGTGAATAGCAGGAAGATGGCCCCCAGCCCGGCGATGGAGAGCGTGGTCGTGCCCGGGTTGACGAACTTCAGAGCGTAGGGACCGAGGACGACGCCCGCCAGTATCTCTCCCACCACCGCCGTCAACCCGAGTTGCTCGAAGATTTCCCCGAACACCTTCGCCCATACGAAGATGGCAAACAGTTCGAGCAGAAGTGGTTCGGCGTGAGGCATAATCGGATTGGGCCATTGGCCCATTTGGCTCATTGGGTCATTGTCATTGACAACCCATGAATCAATGATTCATTGTGATTCAAGGGCTCAATTGCCAGGTAACCAAATTACTAAATTACCCAATTTTCCGGGCGCTGCATCCAACTAAATTCAGCCTCTTTTGCTGCTGAGGCTTCCCTCGGGAGGAAAGATTTCCATGGCCACGGCGGAGATGCCCGCGGTCGCAGGCCGGTGGGCGCGTGCGCCCTTTTATTTCAACTCAGCGGCCCATCTCATCCGCATCGGCCGGGAGAAGGCCAGCAACCTGGCCGAGTTGCTGGCGGCACTGCAGGTCTGCCCCGACGAATCCATCTTCCAGCACACCTTCCAGACGCTGGGCGAGCACCACTTCATCCGCGAGGGGTTTTCGAACGACTTCGCCCACTGGGCCTTCGCCGCCTGCAATGAAGTAGGACTGGCGGAGCGGCTGGCCAGCATCGACGTGCGCGAGTTCACCTCCATCGCCGCGCTGCGCCAGCGCCTGGTGGACCTCGTGGACGCCTATCTCAAGCAGAACCCGCGGGCCCGCGAGCGCTCCGCCTTCGAGCCCTTCTATTTCTCGGCCTCGGAGCTGATCGTCATCCCCACTCCCTTCGTGGGGCGCAATCTGGCGGAATTTGCCGATGGCATCCGCCAGGTCAGCCTGCACAGCATCTACTACCATTTCATCGACGCCCGCCTGCGCCTGAAGCTGAACTCCAACGACTTCTCCCTATGGCTGGAGCACGAGCTCGACCTCGCCCGCCTGGCCGACCGCATCAACCGAATCGATATCTACACTTCCACGTTGCACGACGTGCGCCGGGCGATACTGCGGGTCGTCCAGAGCGCGCTTTGACGAGGTGAGGACGCGAGAGCGATGAGCGACGGAAAGCCCCTCCAGCCCGAAGCCACCCTGACCGGCGATCAGCCGGCGGAAAGCGGCTCCGGCGCCGTTCATGCGCCGAGCCCGCCTGACGTCGAGCGCCGCCAGCGGCCCCGGCCGAAGATCTCCACCACCCCGCCGGCCCCGCCTCCGCCTCCCCGGCTCGACGACTACGAGCCCATCATCGGCAAGCCGGAACTCGACGACCTGCGCTTCCTGGCCCGCCAGCTTCGCGGCAAGACGGTGAAGATGGTGAACTCCACCGCGGTGGGCGGCGGCGTGGCCGAGATGCTGAACCGCCTGATCCCCCTGCTGAACGAGCTGGAGGTCGCCACCAAGTGGGAGGTCATCACCGGTGGCAACGATTTCTTCGAGGTCACCAAGGGCTTCCACAACGCCCTGCACGGCGGTGAGTACGCCGTCACTCAAGCGGTTAAAGACATCTTCATGATGTACACCGAGCAAAACCGCCAGCGCATGCAGTTCGTCGAGGACCTGTTCGTCATGCACGACCCGCAGCCGGCGGCGCTGATCAGCTCCAAGGAGCGCCATCGCGGGCGCTGGGTGTGGCGCTGTCACATCGATCTCTCCAACCCCAATCCCGAGGTGTGGGGATTCCTGCGCCCGTTCATCGACCAGTACGATGCCGCCATTTTTTCCTCGCCGGCGTTCAGCCGACAGCTCGCCTGCCCCCAGTATTTGTTCTATCCCTGCATCGATCCGCTTTCCGAAAAGAACAAGGATCTGGAGGAGAGCGTAGTCGCGAAGGTGTGCGACGATTTCGGCATCGACCGCAGCCGGCCGGTCATCACCCAAATCTCACGCTTCGACCGGTTGAAGGACCCGGTGGGGGTGATTCAGGCTTACAAACTCGCCAAGAAGTATGTGGACTGCCAGCTCGTGCTGGCCGGCGGTGGCGCCACCGACGACCCCGAAGGCGCAGCCGTGCTCCAGGAAGTGATGGAGGAGGCGGACGACGATCCCGACGTCATCATCCTCAACCTGCCGCCCTGGTCGGCGATCGAAATCAACGCGCTCCAGTGCGCTTCCACGCTGGTCGTCCAGAAGTCACTGAAAGAAGGCTTCGGGCTGACGGTCACCGAAGGGCTGTGGAAAGGGAAGCCGGTGATCGCCGGCGCCGTGGGTGGCATCCCCACCCAGGTAATCCACAAATTGACCGGCGTGCTGGTGCACTCGGTGGAGGGCTGCGCCTACCAGATCCGCTATCTGCTCACCCACCCGGAGTATGCCGCCCAGCTCGGTAAGAACGGCCACGAGCACGTGAAAGAGAATTTCCTGATGACCACCAACGTCAAGCGCTGGCTGCTGTTGTTCCAGATCCTGCTGGGGACGACCAGGCCGCATTCGCCAGAAGAGGGGTAGGGAGGGTCGCCGGTCGTTGGCCTTCGGTCGTCGGCAAACGCCAGGGAGGTTTCGCAAGGCCTCCGGGGTGCAATCACCCGATGTCCCGATCCCTTATTGGCTGCCGCCGGGGGCGGGCGCTTCAGCGCGGGCGGAGGTATTGAGGTCGTAAGCGTCGGTGGCGATCTCGACCACGGCGCGTCCCACCAAGCGGGTCTTGGCCAGCGAGCGCGCGTGCACCGGGAGAGTGTAGCCGTCGATGTCGGCGTAATCCTGCACGAAGTCGATCTTCTTGATGAAGAACGATTGCGTCTTCACCAGCGCGCCCTCGGCGCGGCGCAGGCTGCCGGTGCTGGCATCCAGGTAGATGCGTCCCTTGAACAGCCCCGGCCGCTTGGCGCGCGGTTTCACGTGGAAGACGTGCACGGAACCGCCGTCCATCGCCTCCGCGCCCTTGTAGCTGAACCTGTAGTTGGCGTCGTTGATGGCCGTCTGCGCGCCCTCGCCCTTGTTGACGTGGTCCACTTCCGCTTGCAGCAGGCGGGCGATGATATTGCTCTTCACAAAATTGTCGCCCACGAATCGCACTGGGGTGAACAACAGCGTCTTGGGGGCCACGAACCTGCGACGCAACTGGTACTGGCCTCTCTGCGAGGTGTCCGGCAGCTCAGCCTCGACCACGGTGTTGGCGGAGTAGCTGACCGGCTCGCTCAACTGCCGCGCGGCGCGCTGCTGGAAGGTCCGTAGCGCCAGCTCGGGCGCCATGCGGGGCAGGGTCGCGGGCAGCGGCACGCTCTGGCTGGCGTGACTGGCGGCCAGCGCCCACTCCGGCGGCAGAAAGGGCTCGGCGGCGCTGTTCGCGTCCGGCGACGTCGCTCCCCACGCCCCCAACGAAAGGCTGGCGGCAAACAAAAGAACTGAAGATTTAAGAAGGCTAAGCATCTATTAAGAACAGGTCCAGATTCTAGCTCGAATTCGGACATCCGTCTGTGCAAAAGTCAGTGACGGACGTAACTCCCAAAGCGCTCCCCCTGCGCTGTCATATAGATGCGCTAACCACTCTGAAGTAACAACCGGATTTTTTCGATTGAGCCAATCACCCGGCTCTTGCCCGCAGCCACGATTCCGGAATAGCATCGCTCGCGATGGCCCACGAGAACGGATCCCGCGACACCAAGCTGGCTCAGCCGGCTACCACGTCCGTCTATGCGATCTACGGCGTCGAGCCCGAGGTGCAGGCATACGCCATGGCCAAGTACTCGCGCTCGGCGCTCTCCATGAAGGAGTCGCTACGCGAGATCAGCGAACAACGGGCCGAGAAATTCCTCAACACCTATTACTTCCAGTATGGACACCGTTCGATCGCGGATTTGGCCCACATCGCCATGGCCATCGAGCGGCTCTCGATCCTGGCCGCCATTGCCGTGGTGGACGAGCAGCGCTGGGATGGGCAGGAACGCTCCACCCGCTACCAGGATTTCTCCCATCCTGACTACTATCTGCCCGAGTTCGGCGGGAGCGGCCCGGCGCAGCGGCGCTTCTGCGACACCATCGATTTTCTTTTCGGCGAGTATCAAACCATCTCGGCGCGCGTGTTCGGCCACCTGCAGGAGCGCACGCCGCGTCCCATCGACATGAAACAGGAGGTCTACGACCGGACCCTACGCGCCCGCGCCTTCGACGTCGCGCGCTACCTTCTGCCGCTGGCCACCAACACTTCGCTCGGGCAGATCGTCAATGCCCGCACCCTGGAGAGCCAGATTTCGCGCCTGCTCTCCGACCGCTTTCCCGAGGTGCGCGCGCTGGGAGAGAGCTTGAAAGAAGCCGCGCGCAACCCCGCCTACAACGCGAATGGATATGCGCTTCGCGAGCTGTGGGAAGAAATCCGCGCGCGTGACGACGGCTGGGGCAACAACGTCTACGACCTGCTGATGAAGGAAGTGCGGCCGGCGCCGACGCTGGTCAAGTATGCCGAGGCGAGTCCTTACCTGATGCGCAGCCGCGAAGAACTGGCAGCGGCCGCCGCCGAACTCATGGCCGGCGCCGCCATCGAGCTAGCGCCTCCGGTCGATCTGCTGGACGACGAGCCTCTCGAAGTCGAAATTGCAACCACGCTGCTCTACGAGCACTGCGCCTATCCCTACCGGCAGATTCGCGAGCGGGTGGCTGCGCTCGGCGCCGGCGAACGCCGCGAGATCGTCGATCTCGGGGTCAAGCACCGCGGCCCCCACGACGAACTGCTGCGCGCCTTCAACGCCGGGCAGACCTTGCGATTCGACATCCTGATGGACATCGGCGGCTTCCGCGACCTGCACCGTCATCGGCGCTGCGTGCAGATCCACCAGGCGTTCACCGACGCGCACGGCTACGAAGCGCCCGACGAGCTTGCCGCCGCCGGCCTGCGCCGGCGCTATGACGACGCCATGGAGCGCGTGCAGGATGCAGTGGCGGAACTCAAGCGTACGGCTGGCGAGGACGCGCGCACCGACGCCGTTTATCTGCTGCCCCTGGCTTTCCGCAAGCGCACGCTGTTCAAGATGGATTTCGCCGAGGCGGCCTACATCTCCGAGCTGCGCACTGGCGCCGCCGGACATTTTTCCTATCGCCGGATCGCGTACCTGATGTACGAGGCGGTGGCGCAGCGCTATCCCACGCTGGCCCGACATTTCCGCGTCACCGACGTGCGCGAGCCGGTGGATTTGCTGAAGCGGTGATTCGGGGGATTGTCCGAACTACGCCGAGCGGGATAGAATCGCCGTAACCGATGCGGAAAGCTCGTTACCACTTCAATATCATTCTTAGGCCCGAGCCGGAAGGCGGGTTTACAGCGCTTGTCCCTGCCCTGCCCGGATGCGTTACTTACGGCCGCACGCTGGTTGAGGCCCGCAAGATGGTCAAAGACGCCATCTCCGCCTACATCGAGAGCCTGAGGAAGCACAAAGAGCCCATCCCCACGGACGAGGAAACTCTAGTGGCTTCCCTGGATCTTGAATATGTCCAGACTTCCGGCCGTTAAGCCGCGCCAGCTTGTCCGATTCCTGGAGCAACACGGTTTCCTCCTCGACCACGTTTCGGGAAGCCATTTCATCTATTACGACCCGGCTTCCCGAAAGCGCGCGGTGGTTCCACGGCACAATCGCGATATCCCAAAGGGAACTCTTCTTGCCTTACTCAGAGAGGCAGGATTCACCCGCGACGACATCATCCACTTTCTCACTAAGCGGGGGTGATCCGCACTGCGGCCAGTGAGTTAGACTGACCCTATGCATACCCATGCCCAGCAGCGGACCTCCAAGGTCCTGCGCCTGTCGCTGCTGGCGACCCTGATCTACATCGTCCTGCTGGTTGGGGCGGGACTGCGCGCGCACAGCCTGGCGCTGCTCTCCGAGGCTGGACACAACCTGTCGGACTTCCTGGCGCTGCTGCTCTCCTGGTTCGCGGTGTACGTGCTGGGGCTGCCGCCGAGCTCGACCAAGACTTACGGCTACCAGCGCGCCGGAGTACTGGCCGCATTCGTCAATGCGCTGGCGCTGGTGGCGGTGGCGTTCTTCATCTTCTGGGCGGCGGGCCACCGGCTGTACGCGCCGGCGCAGGTGGCGCCGCGGCTGATGATCGGGGTGGCGGCGGCGGGCGTGGTGATGAACGGCGTGATCGCGGCCATGCTCTGGGCCTCCAGCCGCGACGTCAACATCCGCAGCGCCTTTCTCCACATGCTGGGCGACACGCTGTCCACCGCCGCCGTGATCGTGGGCGGCGTCGGCATCCTGCTGACCGGCCAGACATGGATCGACCCGGCGCTCTCCCTGGCCATCGGCGCGCTCATCCTCTGGTCGTCGTGGGAGATCATCCGCGAGACCCTCAACATTCTGCTTGAAGGCACGCCCCGCGGCATGGAACTGGAGCGCATCACCGCGGTGATCGCCGCGATCCAAGGCGTGAACAGCGTCCACGACTTGCACGTCTGGAGCCTGGGTTCGGAGAGCCACGCGCTTTCCTGCCACATCTCGATCCCAGACATTCCGCCCTCGGAAAGCGAACAGATACTGCGCGAGGTGAAGGAGCGTTTGCGCGCAGGCTTCAAGATCGAGCACACCACGATCCAGTTCGAGCACGTGGTCTGCGAGGTGGCGCACGGCTGCGTGGCCGTGGTCGAGGACAGCCACTCGCACCCGCACTAGACCTATTCATGATTCAACCAAAATTGAAATTGTCATCCCGAGCGAGGTCCAGCCGCATGACGCATCAAGCCCGCTTTTGGCTTGATGCGCTGGCTGGACCGAGTCGAGGGACCTGCTTTTTGCCTTCATCATGCCGCATCTTTGCCTGCTGCCTCCTCGCTCTCGCGCTTATATTCGCCGCCGGCTGCAAGAAGAAGGACACCGCTCCGCCGCGCGAGAAGAGCGCCATCCTCAGCACGCAGGCGGCGCCAGGCTCGGCGTTCATCATGTCGCTCGCTCTTGATCCCGCCCAGCCCAAGTTCGCGCGCAAGACGACTTTTCACGTCACCGTCAAGCAGACGCTCGGCACGCCGGTGGACGGCGCTCAGGTCGAGGTCTCTCTGGTCATGCCGCTGATGGACATGGGCAAGAACCAGTTCGCGCTCAAGCCAGCCGGCAATGGCGAGTACGGAGGCGCCGGCGAGTTCAGCATGGCAGGGGAGTGGGAAGTCGTCGTCACTGCGAGCGCGCAGGGGAAGACCGGCAAGACCACGTTTAACGTGAATGTGGCGGAATAGCCTGTGGGTAACAACTGCCGTCACACACTCTGCTTGAATTTCTGCCGCTCGTAAATCTCCTTCACCCTCTCCAGCGTGTCGATCTCGTCTGGCGACTTGTCGTCGCGCAGGCGCAAAATCCGCGGGAAACGCAGGGCGAAGCCGCTCTCGTGGCGGTCGGAGCGCATCACCGCGTTGAATGCGACTTCCAGCACCACCTTGGGCTCGACCAGCCGCACGAAGCCCTGGTCAGCCAGGGTGTGTTCCAGGAACCACTTGGTCATTTTGGCGATCTCGGCGTCGGTCAGGCCGGAGTAGGCTTTGCCGACGTTGAGCAGCTTGTCGCCATCACGCACCGCAAAGGTGTAATCGCTGAGAAGGTTGGCGCGCTTGCCGTGTCCCCACTCCACCGCCGTGACCACCACGTCCAGCGTCGCCAGTTCGCGCTTGAGTTTGAGCCAGGAACGCCCGCGGCGGCCGGGCGTGTAGGGCGATTCCAGGTCTTTGATCATCAGGCCTTCGTTGCCGCGCTCGCGCGCCTGCTCGAACATGTCGGCTAGATGCTCGGGCGAGTCGGCGGCGGCGACGGGTGCGCGAATTACTTGCGCCGGGGAATTCGCGTCAGCGTGAGCTTCCACCGCAGGTTCGAAGGTAAGGCGTCCCTGGAGGCCGGTGGTCGCAATCGTGACCGGGCGCCGCGCGGCAGCGAAGATGCGGTCGAGCAGCGCACCCCGTTCGCGCAGCGGATGGTCAATGACCAACTCGTCGCCGGCATAGAGTACATCGAAGACGATGTAGGCTACCGGCACCTCGCGCTGGATGGCCTCACTGACTTTCTTCCGTCCCAGCCGCTTCTGGAGTTCGGAGAACGGAAGCGCGCGGTGTTCGGCGGCATCCCAGGCGACGATCTCGCCATCGAGCACCAGGGTCTCGGCGAAGGCGCTGAGCGGCGCGACCATCTCGGGAAAGGATTCCGTGACTTCATCCAGCGTGCGTGAGAACAGGCGCGCGTAGGGCTCGCCGGACGCGATGTGCGCCTGCGCGCGGATGCCGTCGTATTTGTCCTCGACCGCGGCGTGGTCGAAATAGGTGAACGCTTCCTCCGCATTCTCCACCGGGCTGGCCAGCATGAAACCGATAGGATGGAAGAGCCGCAATCGCGCTTCGGCGAGACGACCGGCGGCGGCCAGGCGCACGGTCTCGCCGATGTCGCCGAGCAACATGTTCGCGCGCTGCACCTGGGCGGACGTGGCGCCGTAGGCCTTGGCGATGGCTTCCTCCACCAGGCTTTCCTTCAGCCCGATGCGCAGCTCGCCGGTGATGATCTTGACGATGTACTTGGCTTCGAGCGCCGTCGCCTGCTCGAGTAGGCCCTTAACCAGAGCCGACTTCGCGGCAGGACCGGAGGCGCGCGCGATGGCGCGGAAGGCTTCAGCCACCTGGAGTACGGGGAGCGCGCTCTGGGCCGGCGCAACGGATCGCAGGACTTCGTACGCGGCGGCGCCAAGGTCTCCGTAGCGACGATAGGCAGCGGTCAGAAGGGCTTCGCTCTTGTGCGCCAAGGTTCCGACCACGCGCCAAAGCTGCGCTCCGCCCACCTGCAACGTGGATTCCTCCCACGAAGGAAAGGCGCGTCCAGAAAGGAAGACGGCTGAGACGGCAGCCTCATCTACCGTGCGCGAGCGGATATACTCGGCCAGCAGGCGGATTTTTTCCGTCTTCTTCGTTGTTCCGCCGATGGCTTCCGCGGCTGTGGCTAGGGCTTGCATGCGCTAACTCCTTGGATGTGTCGGTACACAGCCGAGACGCAGCAACCGGGCTTCTCCGCCGCGGATAGACGCGGAGGAACGCGGATAGGAATCAACCGCCGAGACGCCGAGAGCGCCGAGGATTTTGATTTCCGTGCTTTGATGCGGTTCAGTTGCTCGGCGGCCTTTGCGTCTCGGCGGTATATTTGAGGTTCTGATCCGCGTATATCCGCGTGCATCCGCGGCGAAATGAATTTGGCCCTGTGTTACCTTACCTCTTCTGTGATCGTCGGCACCGGCATCGACATCGTCGAAGTCTCGCGCATCGCGGCGGCGGTGGAGCGCTTCGGCGAGCGCTTCCTGAATCGCGTGTTCACGGTGAACGAGATCCGCTATTGCCAGTCGAAGCAGAACGCCATGGAGCGCTTTGCCGCGCGTTTTGCCGCCAAGGAAGCCGGGTTCAAGGCCATCGGCACGGGATGGCGCCACGGCGTGGCCTGGCGGGATGTCGAAGTAGGCCGCGAGCCCGGCGGACGGCCCACCCTCGGCTTCAGCGGGCACGCCGCCGAATTTGCCGCTAAGCTGGGCGTGCGGCGGGCGTCGCTTTCACTCTCCCACACCGCCGAGCAGGCGATCGCGCAGGTAATCCTTGAGGACTGACCTTTCCCGATGAGCCAAGCCGCCGTTCTTCCCCGCAGCGCAAGCACACTTGAGACCAACCGGCATGTGCTGATCGCGGGCGTCGGCCTGGCGAGCTTTGCCAGCCTCCTGCTCGAGCTGGCTCTGACGCGGCTGTTCTCGGTAGTGCTCTTCTATCATTTCGCGTTCCTCGCGATCTCCATCGCGCTGCTGGGACTCGGCGCCGGCGGCGTGTTCGCCTATCTGCGCCGCCAGTGGCTGGCGCGCTGGACGGTGCGGCATCTGGGCGCCATTCTGTGCGGTATTAATGCAGTGACGATTGTGGTCGCACTCGAAGTCGTGCTGCACGTGCCGGTGTCGCTGAACCTGGCTTGGGCAAACTTCGGACGGCTGAGCCTGATGTACGTCGCCGCCGCGGTGCCGTTCTTCCTCACCGGCGTGCTGTTCTCGTTGGTGTTCGCGCGGGAGACCCGGCGGATCACCGAGCTCTATGGCGCAGACCTCGTGGGCGGCGCGATCTCCTGCCTGGCCGTGGTGCCGCTGCTGAACTGGGTGGGCGGACCGAACGCGGTCGTCTTCGCGGCGCTGGCGATGGCAGGCGCGGCAGCGATCTGGGCCGACTCTGGCAGCGTGCGCCGGCCAGCGGTCGTGCTGTCGCTCGTACTCCTCGCTCTGCTGGCCGCCAATCATTCCGGCCGGCTCATCGACATCATTTACGCCAAGGGCATGCGCCGCGATCAGCCCTGGATGCTGTTTGCCCGGTGGAACGCTCTCTCGCGGGTGGAAGTGGACCAGGTCGGTACCGGCAAGTACATCGTAATCGACGCTGATGCTTCCACCGCCATCATGAACGTGGACCCGCAGAAATGGGGCGAGACGCAATCGCCTGCGCAAGGCGCCGATCATGTGGGTGGCGGCCAGCCGGGCTACAACTGGAAGCAGGACCTCATGTCGGCGGCGCCCGCCGTCGCCAACGTGCTGCGTCCGCGGGGCGCGTATGCCATCATCGGACCGGGCGGCGGGGTGGACGTGCTGCGCGCGGTGGCCAACGGCAGCCCCAGCGTCACCGCCATCGAGATTAATCCGCTGATTGCCGATACGATCATGCGCGGCCTCTACGCCGATTACAGCTTTCACCTCTACGAGCTGCCGCAGGTGCACATGCACGTCGGGGACGGGCGCTCCTGGATCCGCGGCAGCCGCGACAAGTTCGACGTGGTGCAGATGACGCTGGTGGATACCTGGGCCTCCACCGCCGCCGGCGCCTTCGCGCTGAGTGAGAACAATCTCTACACCGTGGAGGCCTTCCGCGAGTACTTCGACCACCTCCAGCCCGAGGGCTTCATCGCCATCACACGCTGGGAGTTCCAGCGGCCACGCGAGGCGCTGCGCGTGGTCTCGCAGGCCATCGACGCGCTGGAAGCCATGGGGGTGCAGGACGTGCGTAAGCACTTCATCGTCGTTGCCGACGGCCCGCTCGATGAAGACGGCCGACCCGTCACCGTACTGGCCAAGAAGACGCCGTTCACCCGGAATGAAGAGCGCGAGGTGCTACGGCACATCCGCGACAATGACGACCTGTATCCGCTCTACACTCCAACGCTATTCGCCAGCCTCACCGGCGACGAGCTGTTAGGGCTGCCATATGAGGACGAGCCCTGGATCAACGATCTCCTCAGGGAACGCCGCGCCGCCGGCGAAGCCGTCGCTCCCTTTCAGCGGCTCATCCTGCTACACGAGCGGGCGGCTCTCGGTGATGTGCGCTTCAGCCCGCGGCGGGAGTTCATCCGCAATTATCCCTTCAACATCGCGCCGGTCAGCGACAACGCCCCCTTCTTCTTCTTTACCTTCAAGACGGGAGACGCCATCCGCAACGTGCTCCACGCCAGCGGTCGCGGCATGGACTGGAAGAATAATCTCGGGGTGGTGGTGCTGGGGATCGTGCTGGTGATCTCGCTGCTGGCGGTGCTGGCGTTCCTGATCGGGCCGCTGGCGCTGCATGGAGAAGCGCGTCCGCGGCACCTGGTTCCGCTGCTCTACTTCGTGGCGCTGGGCCTGGGTTACATACTGGTGGAGATCGCGCTCATCCAGCGCTTCGTCCTGTTTCTCGGGCACCCCACCTATGCGCTCACGGTGGTGGTCTTTCTCATGCTGCTGGCCAGCGGCGCGGGCAGCGCGTCCTCGCGGCGGCTGCTGGCGAGGACCGTGCACGTCCGCCCGGTGCTGGCCGTGATCGCGCTGCTGGTGGTAGCGTACATTTTTGCCCTGCCGCGCGCGCTGGGGACGCTGGTCGGTCTGCCGTTTCCGGCCAAGCTGGTGATCAGCGGCGTCCTGCTGGCGCCGCTCGGCTTCGTGATGGGCATGCCCTTCCCCACAGGATTGCGCCAGATCGCTACCGAGACATTGCCAGCAACGTCTCTACAACAGCCACCTGCGAGCGCGATCGAATGGGCGTGGGCGATGAATGCCGCTTCCAGCGTGCTGGGATCGGTGGCGGCCGTGATGGTGGCCATCCAGTTCGGGCTCAATGCGGCGCTGGCCGGCGGCGCGGCGGCCTATCTCGCGGCCATCCTGCTGACCTTCACCTGGGGCCCCAGTCTGGGCTGACGCTTTCTGGGGTGCATCTGATATTATTCGGCGCTGTTGGGTCGCCGGAGTGCGGCCGCGGGGGCAAAGTGCCAACACAGAAGCAGGTTCGATGGTCGCAATTGCGCGTAGGCCTGACCGTGCTGATCGCCAGCATCGTCTTCGCCGTCCTTGTCTTCCTCATGACCGGGACCCGCGGGCTGTTCACCCCGACGCTGATGCTGAAGGCGTATTTCGAGAACGCCGCCGGCTTGCGCGTGGGCGCTCCGGTGCGCCTGGAGGGTGTGGACATCGGCAATGTCAGCCGGATCGGCGTCGTCCCCTCTCACCCGCTCAGCCCGGTGGAGGTGACCTTGAAGGTCGCCAACAAGTACCCGCTGCACAAGGACTCGGTCGCCATCCTCTCCACCGCCGGCGTGCTGGGCGAGACCTTCGTCGACATCAGCAACAAGACCGCCAAGGGACCGCAAGCGCAGACCGGCGACGAGTTGAAGACCGAGGGGCAGCCGGCCATCCAGGACGTGATCCGCGCCAGCAACGGCACCCTGCAGAACGTGGACGTCCTGGTGCGCCGCCTGGACCGCATCGTCTCCGCCATCGAGCGCGGCGAGGGCTCCATCGGCAAGGTGATCTACGATCCCGAGCTCTATAACCGGCTCAACACCACGCTCAGCCAGGTGCAGAGCCTGGTGGGCCAGATCAGCGAGGGCCGGGGCTCGATCGGCAAGCTCATCAACAGCGACGAGCTCTACAACAAGCTCGATGATTCGATAAGCAAGATCAACAAGCTGGTGGACCAGATCGATAAAGGCGAAGGCACCGTGGGTAAGCTGCTCAAGGATCCCAGCCTATACAACAACGCCAACCAGACCATCGCCAAGGCCAACAAGCTGATGGACGACGTCAACGCCGGCAAAGGCGCGCTGGGCAAGTTCGCCGCCGACCCGGAGTTCGCCAAGAAGCTCGACGACATCACCAGCAACCTGAAGACCATCTCCGACCGGCTGGCGGCGGGCGAGGGCAGCGCGGGATTGCTGCTGAAGGATCCCTCGCTCTACACCAACGCCGACCAGATGCTGGTGGAGACCCGCAACCTGGTCAAGGCGGTGCGCGAGAACCCCAAGAAGTACCTGACCATCCACTTCAAGATGTTCTAGCGAAGAACCTTGCTTTTAGCTCTTGGCTCTTGGCTTTTGGCTTTTGGCTTGTAGCTCATGGCTTCGGCCCGACGAGCCTGGGTTTCCGATTATTCAGATGCGGCCCTCCTCAATTGAGCTTGAGGCCAAGAGCTAAGAGCCAAGAGCCATTGACTAACAGCCGCAGCTCTCCGCCTGCTCATGCGCGTGGTAGCTCGAGCGCACCAGCGGGCCGGACTCGACGTGGCGGAAGCCCCGGGTGAGCGCTTCTTGCTTGAGCGTGCGGAACTCTTCCGGCGTGTAGAAGCGGGCGATGGGCAAGTGGTCTTTGGAGGGGCGCAGATACTGGCCGACGGTCAGGATGTCCACCTGCTGTGCAGCCAGGTCGCGGAAGACCTCCAGCAGTTCCTCCATGCTCTCGCCCAGCCCGACCATCACTCCCGTTTTCGAGAGCATTCCCGGAGCGAACTTTTTTACGTTGGCCAGCAGCCGGAGGGAACGCAGATAGCGCGCCCCGGAGCGCACGGCGGGGTAGAGCCGTGGCACGGTTTCGGTGTTGTGGTTGAGGATATCCGGACGGGCGTCGAGCACGATGCGCAACGCTTCGTCGAGCCCCTGGAAATCCGGGATCAGGACTTCCACGCTGCAATCCGGCACCAGCGTGCGGATCTCGCGGATGGTCTCGGCAAAGATTCTGGCCCCGCCCAGGTTATCGTCGTCGCGGTTCACGCTGGTGACGACCGCGTGCTTCAGCCCGAGCGTGGCCACGGCTTCCGCCACCCGGCGCGGCTCATCCTGGTCGATGCGCCCGGGCCTGCCTTTGGGCACGGCGCAGAAACCGCAGCGCCGCGTGCAGACGTCGCCCAGCAGCATGAAGGTCGCGGTGCGATGATTCCAGCACTCGCCGATGTTGGGACACTGCGCCGACTCGCACACCGTGTGCAGCCCCAGCCGCCGCGCCAGCGTCTTCAGGTTGCGATAGTTCTCTCCCAGCGGCGCTGGCGCCTTCAACCATTCCGGCTTGGGCACGCGCAGCTTCGGGCCGACATCGATCTGGACGAACTGAGTGGCCATCGGCCTCTATTGTACGATGCCGAGCTGCCCACGCCCGATTCAAAGCGATCCGCGTTTATCCGCGTTGATCCGCGGCGGAGGGGTTTTCACAGTGTGTGCATGTAAGCCAGGATATCCTGCGCCTGCTCCGGGGTGAGCCGGTCGCTGAAGGCGGGCATTTTGGCCCGGCCGCGCAGGATGACCTCGCCGGCGCGCTCGTCGTTGGCCGGCGCGCCGCTGGGCAGTTCTTTCTTCTTGAACACGCCCATCAGCGAGGGCCCGTTTTTGCCGCCGGAGATGTATGCCTCGTGGCAGCGGAGGCAATAAGTGTCGTAGAGGGCGCGGCCACGCGCCTGCTGCGGATTGAGCCCGAGTTCGGCGTCGCTCTTGTAGGGCGGGCGCGACTCGCATCCCGCGAGGGCGAGCGCTAGGGAGAGCAACAAGAGGATTTTCCCAGGTCCCAAGAAGTCGATCACGAAATCGACGCCCCTCCCCGACGCCAGCCAGGCCAGGGGCGCCGTGCCGCTCTCCTCACTTTACGCAACTGATGGCCACCGCAGACGTGTTTTGATTCGCTGCCCATGCTAGCACCACGTAGCAATGTGCGCTGGCCTGTTGATCATCAATGGCATACAGGAAGGCGCCAGAGTGAAGTTTCTGTTCGGCGACTGTACGCAGGCGCTCCGGTTCTCCGGTGTTTCCGACCCCGACCAGAGCTAGCAAAAGCAAAACAACAAAGATAGTGGTTCTCATCGCTGGCCGCTCTCCTTCAGTGCCTTGTTGAACTCGCGCATGGTCCCGGCAAACGATTATTATGGGTACGGCAGCCGCGGTTTGCAAACCCTCCATGCCGGTCATCCTGAAACGCGCGTACGAGAAACCTTCCCGCTCCGACGGCACGCGAGTGCTGGTCGACCGGCTGTGGCCGCGCGGTCTCAAGAAACAAGCCGCCGCTCTGGACGCCTGGCTGAAGGATGTGGCACCCTCGGACGAGCTGCGGCGCTGGTTCCACGCGCGTCCGGCGCTGTGGCCGGTGTTCCGCAAGAAGTATCTGGGAGAACTCGCAGCCCCGGCGGCGTCGCAGGCGCTTGCGAAACTCTACGAGCTCGCCGGCGCCAGCCGCCAGTTGACCCTGGTCTTCTCCTCGCGCAACCAGGAGCACAACAACGCGGTGATCCTGAAGCAACTGCTGGAAGGCATGCGCAAGCCGCCCTCGACCTCCGGGCCCAAGGGAGCCGCAGCCACTTCGGCACGGGCGGCACGCGCGCAGCGGCGGCGCTGAGCCGTGGTGCTGCATCCCATCGGCGGCGGAGAACCCGTGCCAGCCTGCGTGCCAGTGTGGGATGCCATCCTTCCCACGCAAAAGACCAGCGCGCCGGAATATTGGCTCATCACCCAGCCGGATCATGCCGCGTTGTCGGGCGCCATCGCGGCCGCCCTCGGGCCTCCGCTTCTGCCCCATCTCAGCTCTGAAGTGGTACAAGGCATCACCTTGCACGATGAGGGCTGGGCGCCGTTTGACGCGCAGGTCGCCCTCACCGACGGCAGGCCGCTCTCGTTCCTGGACTTCTTGCCGAAGGATTTCCTTCGCGCCTGGAACGGCTCCATCGAGCGTGCAGAGAAGGTCGCGTCCATCGCCGGCGCCATGGTCAGCGGACATTTCTCGCGCCTGGCCAAGAACCGGCTGGAGTGGGGGATCGACGGCGCGGAAGATCGCAGGTTTCTGCTGGACTTTCTCGAAAGCGAGCAGGCTCGCCAGCAGCGGCTGCTGTGTGGGTATTCGCGGGAAGAATTCGAGTTCCTCACCGACGTGCTGCAATTCTGTGACGTGCTTAGCCTTTACCTGTGCTGCGGCGCCGTTCAGGACGTGGAATTCTCGCAAAGGTTCGGGGCGACGCCCCTCCGTTTGCAGCGCGAGGCCACGCGCGACCAGACCGCGGTCTGCAGCTTCGAACCAACGCCCTTCATCGGCGGCGGCGTGGACCTGGCCGTGCTCGCGCGCCGCTTTCCCGCCGAGCGAGAGCCGAGCACAGTGACGCTGCCGTTTCTGCTGTGGTGAGTCTCACGGTTTGTCACTCGGCCCGAGGCTTGAGCTTTGCTGTGATGCAGTCACGAATGTTGGCGAAGCGAAAGATGCCGCTGGCCAGAGATTCGGTGATGAAGCGATAGCCAGCGAGCGGGTCGACCTCGCGGTAGCAGCCGTTCATGCGCACGAACGTATCAGCCGCTGCGAAGCTGATGCGCTTGTTCCCGTCGATAAAGGGGTGATTGTTGGCCAAGGACTCCATCAGAGCCGCAGCTTCTTCGGCCAGACTGTTGTAGTACCCGATCTGCGGGCGAAAGATCGCAGCCTCGAGCGAAGCGGCATCGCGCAGCCCCTGGGAACCGCCAAATTCCTCGATCAATTGACGGTGCATCTCGATCACTTCCGCGACCGTCAAATAAATGCGGCCCTGAATCTAACGAGCCAGCAGCTTGTGCAATTCCCGGTTCTCATCGGTTGACTGCCGGAATTCCGCCATCACTTCAGGCCTTACGGTGTGCTTTGAAGGCAGCACGAAACGGAGATAGTGCTCAATGGCCTTCTCTAGCAAATGTCGTTGCGACTGGCCGTTTTCCTTGGCCAGTTTTGCCAGCTCACGATAGAGACTCGCATCGATTTCCGGCCCAATCTTTACAGTAGAGCGCTTAGCTGCTCGAGACATGAACATCCACTCCCTTCGTCATTGTTGAGGCAATATCTGGCAATGTCAAGATAAGTCTAGACCATTCTAGATACAGGAGTCGCTAACGGCCTCGCGAGGGATCAGGCGAGTCGGCGGCATCCAGATCAACGAAGACCTGCGTCCCGGGGGCATAGCAGTTGCCGTCCGCAGCGTAGTTCGCGCATCCGGAAACAAACTGTGCTCGCCGGGGCGATTGCGCGAACTGCCAAACCGCGGCAAAGGACACGCCACTCCTGCCGGCCGGAGCCGCAGGCAACGCGCACCCGGGTGACGGCGGACAGGCATCGTTCGCCACCCAGTACACGATCTCCCGACCGCCCGCATGCTGCCGGATGTCTTCGGCCGTAATCACCGTTTCTCTTGAACTCTCCTTGAAGGGCATCCCGGAGCAATAAACGCCGGCACGGTAGCCGGCACGTTTCAGCCCATCCACCCAGGCGTGCAGATAAGCGCGCTGCTCGGCCAGCATCCGTCCACCTTCTTCCTGGTCAATAAAGATCACGGTCCCGGCAGGAAATCCCTCCTCCTTGGCTGCAGCAACAGCCGAGCGGGCGTCGGCTTGCCCCAAAGCAGCGGCATCGGCGGGAGCCTTAAGCTGCTTGTACACGCGCCCGTTGAACAGCACAAGAAAGCCGAATCCGCGAGATTTCAGCAGCGACCGCTTGCCTCGCCACGTATTCGAGTTCTCGCCGGGAGGGTTGTTCAGCCAGAATCCAGCAAAGCGAAAGGTCTCGCGCAGCGCGGCCAGGCTGTCGTCGCCGGGATACTGGTTGCGGTCGAAGCCAAGATAAGTCGCCGGGGTGTGGCTACTTTGCGGCGCGGCGGTGATCGCCAGTCCCACGAGGAGTGCTAAGTGGAAAGTGAAACGTGACAAGAGGAATGGTAGTCGCTTGCCCACTTTTCACGTCCCACTTTTCACTTCCCACTTCCCCGGTCGTTGACGATGGCCAGCATGATCTGGTCGACCACGTCCAGCGCGCGCTTGGAGGCGAGCTTGTGGTTGTTGGCCAGGATGCAGAATGCGACCGGCACGCCGTTCACGCTGGTGGCGTAGCCGGA
>JBKQPN010000054.1:0-18424 GCA_052145015.1 Terriglobales bacterium | reverse complement strand
GACGGCGAGTTGCCGCAGGATTTTGCGAAGATCCCCGCGGACAGCCCCAAGGCATCGGTGCTGGCGTCGGTGCCCGACACCAAGCAAGCGCGGCAGGCGGTGATCACCAGCCAGATCCCGGAGACCGCCGCGGTGACGCGCAAGGACGCCAAGCTGAGCGTCCGCTATGACGGCGAGCCGCAGTTCAAGCCCGTCGAAGGCACCAGCCTGCAGTACGCCGTCAACACCTCGACCGACGTCATTCAGGCGGAAGGGAAGTACTACGCCTGCCACGACGCGGTCTGGTTCGTTTCCGCGACGCCCGCCGGGCCCTGGGTGGTTGCCGATTACATCCCGGCGGAGATCTATCGCATTCCGGCGAGTTCTCCGCTGTACCACGTGCGCTACGTGCGGGTGTACAGCGCCACGCCCGATTCTGTGTACTTCGGTTACACACCGGGTTACATGGGAGCGTATGCGTGGCACGGCGTAGTGGTCTATGGCACCGGCTGGGCCTATCCCGGGTGGTATGGGCGTTCCTACTTTGGCTGGCCCTGGACGTGGGGGCTCGGCTTCCATTACGGATTTTGGGGAGGCGGGTGGTTTTGGCGTCCGGGGGGATGGGCGGGAGGGTGGTACGGCCATCCCGGGTGGGGAGCGCGGGCCTGGTATGGCGGAGGCTATTGGGGGCGCGGCTGGGGAGGTCGCGGTTGGGCCGGAGGTCGCGGTTGGGGGGGAAACGTGTACAACCGCTGGGGGGGCAGGGGCGTGGTGACGCGCAACGCTCAGACCAGGGCTGCACAGAGTGCGCGCGCGAACACGGCGCAGACGGCGCGATCGAACGCGGCGCACTCCTCGTCGCAGACAGCCCACACGTCGGGGCAGAAGGCGGGGGCGAGTTCCAAGTCCGCTACAGGGCAAGCCCACACCAACCAGGCGGGAACTGCCAATAAAGCCGGTCATTCGGGAGGCGCTGCAGGCGCGCACGGCGCAGGCGCGCACGGCGCGGGCGCCCACGGCGCGGGCGCGCACGGCGGAAAAGCAGGAGGAGCCAGAGGCGGAGGGCGGCGCTAGGCTGCGGCCTCCGCGAGTGCAATTGTGCAGTTCTTAGGGTTGCGCTTTCGCCGCGGGCGGTTTGGGGGCCACCAGCGTCTTCCGGAGTTTCCGATTGCGTTCCCGCTGCGCCGCCTTCTTCTTGCGCAGCCGATGGAACCTTGATTTATCGCCGTTGCGCTCGGACAAGCTAAGCCCCCGTTTCTGGCCGCGTTCGATTTGTGCGCGGAAACGTTATCACGAACCGGCTGCTCACTTCATTTCGTTTGATCCCGGCAGTTGGATCGAGCTCTGGTGGTTGTTTTCCTGAATGTGATCCCAGACGAACTTATCGGCCAGCCAGATCGCTTGGCGGTTGGCCAGGACCTGGTCCATCGATGCTGACCGATGGGCGATGGCGAAGCGCGCGCCACACTGGTCGCACACCACCGTCGTCATCTGGACCGTACCCGGTGCGCTCTCCAGGTTTCTGCGCAGGCGCTTGGCCGTCCCGCTGGAGAGAGGCTCCGACATTGCGGCAGAGGGTCGGTTCATGCGAATTGCTCGCCCGGCATCGCCGTGAGCGTGCGGGTAGTCAGGGTGTTGCGGCACATCCTTACGGCGGCATCGCGGGTAACGTGCCGGCGCTCGATGCGAAGTTTGAGCGCGCGTTCGATGCTGCGCAGTTCAATGGTCTCCGCTCCCGACACCAGGCTGGAGGCGCGCCCGCGGGCTCCGGCGCGGCCGGTGCGGCCCACGCGATGAATGAAGTCCTCGGGCGCCTTGGGCACGTCATAGTTGATGACGTGCGCCACATCCTGGATGTGAAGGCCGCGGGAGGCCACGTCGGTGGCTACCAGCACGCGGAATCGGCCTTGTTCGAAGCCGCTGAGGGCTCCGCTGCGCTGCGCCTGCGAGCGGTCGCCGTGGATCATGGCCGCGGCGAATCCATCGCGGGCGAGGTTCTTAGCCAGCCGCTCCGCGCCCCGCTTGGTTCTCACGAACACCAGGGTGCGGCCCTCTTCAGCATGCAACAGGCTGCGCAGCGTATCGGGCTTATCCATGGCGGCCACTTCAAAGGCGTGTAACTCGACGCTTTCCACCGGCTTCAGCACCGATCCGAATTCGATGCGCACCGGATTCCGCATATAGTCATTCACCAGCCGGGCCACCGAGGCCTCCAGCGTGGCAGAGTAGCACAGGGTCTGGCGGCGCTCCGGTATGGTGGCGAGAATGCGGCGAATGGCCGGCAGGAAGCCCATATCGAGCATGCGATCCGATTCATCGAGCACCAGGACCTGGACTTTGCGCAGGCTGACGAGTCTGCGATCGAGAAAGTCCTCTAACCTTCCCGGAGTTGCCACCACCAGGCGCGCGCCCGAGCGCACCGCCTGGATTTGTTGCCCTTCCGGTACGCCTCCCATGACGAGCGCCGCGGGCGCAAGCTTTCCGCGGAGGGCTTCATATTGGGCGTGCACTTGCATCGCAAGTTCGCGGGTGGGCACAAGGACGAGCGCTTCGAGGTCGCGCGAGGGCTGGTTCAACATGCGGTCGATGATCGGGATGAGGAAGGCCAGGGTCTTCCCGGTTCCGGTCTGGGCGGTGGCCAGCACATCCTCGCCGCGCATGGCGGGGGGTATGGCGGCGGCCTGGACCGGGGTGGGGGTTGTGAATTGAGCTGCTGCGAGCCTCTGCTGCAAAACAGCGGACAGAGGCATATCAGTGAAACTTGTCATTCGTGAATCGTGCTTTCTGAGGGGCGTCTCGCGAGGCACACTCAGAGTGCGATTCGCGACTGGAAAAGGATGCCGCTCGTGCTTAGGTTTTGCGCCGAAAAGAGAACGGAGAGCGTCAGGCGGGCACGCAGTCAGATCGTGGGTTTCAGATGAGACACGCGCCACAAGCGAACCGTGGCTGATTAGCGCTGAAATCAGTATAGCACGGCATAGCGCAGGCAGCCCGCTGCCGTGCTCAGGTACCCGTTACCTTAGTTTGGACCTTGGGTCTAGAAATCGTGAAAGCCGAGGCCTTGGGGCTGGCCTTCCTCGTCGTAGGTCACGACCGGATCCCGCGGGCCCGAGGGCGGGGGCGTGCCCTCCTGCGATTTCTTCTCAGCTTTCTTGCGCGCTTTTTCGGCCTGGTGCTCCTGGCGCGCACGTTCCTTCTGGCGCTTCATGAATGACGAGTTTCCGGCCAAGAGAGACTCCTACAGTAAGATTTTCATCCTCTATCATAAACCCCAATGCGCTGAATTTCTCGTCAATCTTCAGTCACTCTCGACAAAATATTGAGCCAGCTACCCGAAGATGTGCCCCATCTTCTGCTGCTTCGTCCTCATGTAGGCCTCGGAGTGGGATTGCGTTTCCGCCACGCAGGGCACGCGCTCCACCACCTTCACACCCGCTTTCTCCAGCGCCTGGACCTTATCAGGATTATTCGACAGCAGACGCACCTGCCGCAGGCTCAACGCCTTCAGCACTTCGGCAGGCAGCGCGAACTCGCGCTGGTCGGCCTTGAAGCCGAGTTTCTCGTTGGCCTCGACGGTATCGAGGCCTTTATCCTGCAGCTCGTAGGCTTCGAGCTTGGCCATCAGCCCGATGCCGCGCCCTTCCTGCTGCTCGTAGACCAGCACGCCACGGCCGGTCTCAGCAATCATCTTCAGCGACATCTCGAGCTGTTGCTGGCAATCGCAGCGCAGCGAGCCGAAGACGTCGCCGGTCAGGCACTGCGAGTGGATGCGCACCAGTGGCGGCTCGGAGTGGATATCTCCCATCACCAGTGCGACGGCGGTTTCCAAACGGCGCTCCGTCCCGCTCTGCGGCGACCCTTCGAAGCCCATGATGCGGAAGTGTCCCCAGCGGGTCGGGAAATCGGCTTCCGCCACCTTGCGCAGGTTGTACGCATCGCTCACATGTTGATTATTACACGCCCCGGCCCGTGCTACCCTTTCCCTCCGCGTGGACTCGCGTTTCATTCTCGTCACCCTGCTGGTGAAACTGGGCGTGGCTGCCGCCGTCAGCAGCGCGCTGGTGCGCTCCCGCTACTTCAAAGCACTGCTCTTCCAGGAAGAGCGCCCGTTCCAGCAGAAGATGCACCTGATGCTTTTTATCGTGACGCCGTTCGCGCTGGGCGTGCTGGTGCGGGTGTCGGTACGCACTTTCCTTGCCGGCGACCTGTCGGTGGAAGCCGCCATCCTGCTGGGAGTGATCGGCGGACGCGTGGCCGGCGGGCTGGGCGGCGCGCTGCTCGGCATGGTCGCGCTCTACCACCACGAACTGGCCGCGCTCCCCTTCGACACCTTCGTGGGCCTTGCCGCCGGCATGTTGCGCAACGCCGCGACCGACAAGGAATACATCTGGACCTTTACCCCGTTCATGGATCTCAGCCTCTACCGCTGGATCCGACGCAACCTGCCGTTTCCGCGCATGGACTGGCAGACTTTGTTTTTCCTCTTCATTCTGGCGACGCAACTGGCGCGCATGGAACTCGGGCGCGCGCTGCCCCGCCAGTTCTTCGTCATTCCCGCGCCCACCTGGACCACGCTGCTGGCGGGGTACGCCACCACCGTCGCCTGCGTGGCCATCCCGCTGAAGATCTGGAACAACACCCGCATCGAGATGAAGCTGCAGGTGCAGGAACGCCTGCTGCTGCAGGCCCGCATGGAGGCGCTGCAGAGCCAGATCAACCCTCACTTCCTGTTCAACACCCTGAACTCCATTGCCTCGCTGGTGCGCTTCGATCCCGACATGGCGCGGGTGCTGATCGTGAAGCTGGCCAGCATCCTACGCCGGCTGCAGCGCAAGGGCGACGCCTTCGTCAACCTGCGCGACGAGGTGGAGTTCATCGACGACTATCTCGACATCGAAGTGGTGCGCTTCGGCCGCGACAAGCTGCGGGTGATCAAGGATCTCGACCCCGTCACCCTGGACATGATCGTGCCCACCATGGTGCTGCAGCCGCTGGTGGAAAACTCGATCAAGCACGGCCTCGCGCCCCGCATCGAGGGCGGCAGCATCACCCTGCGCAGCCGCCTGGCGGAGGGATTCCTGGTGATGGAAGTACAGGACGACGGGGTGGGCGTGGCCCTGGCCGGCGACAGCGCCATCGTCGAGCCCGGCGCCGGCATTGGCATGTCTAACGTTGCCGAGCGGCTCAAGCTGCTCTATGGCGACGCCGCCACCATGACCATCTCCAGCGGCGACGGCAAAGGCACGCTGGTGGTGCTGCGGGTTCCGGTGTTGACGGCGGTGGAGATCGCTGAAACCGCCGGCACCGTCGCCTACGAGGCCCGCTCCAGCACGCAGCGGTAGAACTGCTCGTATTCAGGGATGATCTTGGTCGAGCAGAAGCGGGTCTGCGCCGCGATGCGCGCGCGTTTGCCCATCTGCCGCAGCTTGGCTTCGTCGGAGAGCAGGTCGATGGCCTGCCGCGACATGGCCGCCACATCGCCCACCTCGGCCAGTAAGCCGGTCTTGCCGTCGTCGATGACCTCGGGCACGCCCCCCACGCGGGTGGCCACCGCCGGCACCTCGCACGCCATCCCCTCGAGGGCCGCCAGGCCAAACGACTCCAACTGGCTGGGCATGAGCATCAGGTCGGCGATCGCCAGCTTCTCGTGCACCCGGTCCTGCTTGCCCAGGAAGTGGACACGCTCCTGGATGCCTTTGCGCCGCACCATCCACTCCGCGGTCGAGCGCTCGGGGCCGTCGCCGATCAGCAGCAGCCGCGACGGAACCTCGCGCTGCACCTGGTCGAAGATCTCCACCACGTCGGAAATGCGCTTCACCGGACGAAAATTCGAGAGGTGCACCAGGATGCGCTCGTCCGCGTGCGCGTACTCCGCGCGGTGCTTTTCGATCTCAGGATCGCGGCGGTAGAGGTCGCAGTTCACGAAGTTGTAGATCACCTGCACCGGCCGCTTGATGTCGAATACCTGCAGCGTGCGCTCGCGCAGGTAATGCGAGATGGCGGTGACGCCGTCGCTCTGCTCGATGGAAAAGCGCGTGATCGGCAGGTAGGAGCGGTCGGTGCCCACCAGCGTGATGTCGGTGCCGTGCAGCGTAGTGACGAAGGGCAGGCGCCGCCCGCCGTTGGCCGCCAGCATCTGCCGCGCCAGCAGCGCGCTCACCGAGTGCGGAATGGCGTAGTGCACGTGCAACAGGTCGAGGCTGTAGATCTCGGCCACCTCGGCCATGCGCGTGGCCAGCGCCAGGTCGTAAGGCGGATACTCGAACAGCGGATAGTTGAAGACGTCCACCTCGTGAAAGTGGATATTGGGGCGCTCGGTGTTCAGGCGGATGGGCTGCTTGTAGGAGATGAAGTGGACCTCATGGTCGCGGTCCGCCAACTCCATCCCCAGCTCGGTGGCCACCACCCCGCTGCCGCCGTAGGTGGGATAGCATGTGATCCCGATCTTCATGTTGTGTTTGGATTAGACGGGCCAGCGGGCATTTCGGACTCATTTCGCGGGTCATTCTTCATTTGGCCGGCATCGGCGGTCGGAACGGTGATCCATCAGGGAACGGACAGAATGCTATTATCAGCGTCTTGCCAGAGGAGTCCCGATTGAAACGATATCGAGTGAAGCCGAAGACCCGCGTGAAGCTTGATCGCTGGGACCCGGAGGATACCAGCGGTTTTCGTGGATCGAAAAAGGATGCGGAAAACCGCCTGCTGCGCCTGACGCAGCGCCTTGAGCCCCTGCAGGAGGTGCTCTACGCTGAGCATCGGCACAAACTGCTGATTGTTTTGCAGGGCATGGACACCAGCGGCAAGGACGGCACCATCCGCCACGTGTTTGAAGGCGTGAATCCTCAAGGCGTAACGGTGGCGCGGTTCGGACCGCCGACCCAGGAAGAACTGGACCACGATTACTTGTGGCGCATTCACCGCCATACGCCGGCCAAAGGTACGATCGCGATATTTAATCGCAGTTACTATGAAGACGTGCTGGTGGTGCGGGTGCACGGACTCGTGCCCAAAGATGTGTGGGAGCGCCGCTATCAGCAGATCAACGATTTCGAGCGGATGTTGGCCGAGGAGGGCGTGACCATTCTGAAGTTTTTCCTGCACATTTCGCGCGAGGAGCAGAAAAAACGGCTGCAAGCCAGGCTCGACGATCCCACCAAGCACTGGAAGTTCAGCTTGGCGGATGAAAAAGAACGCGAGCTATGGCCAGAATATCTTAAAGCCTATGAAGACGCACTCGATCGCACCAGCACCGACTGCGCGCCCTGGTACATAGTTCCGGCCAATCACAAGTGGTATCGCAACCTGGTGGTCGCCACCACTCTCACCGACACGCTACGCGCGCTGAAGATGCGCTATCCGCAGCCGCCGAAGAGCGTCGAGAAAATGATGCAGGCGGGCTTGCACTGATGGGTGTGGTTTCACCCGATCAGCTCGGCGTACGAGATCAACTCCACCCCCGCCGCTTCGATGGCCCGCCGTGCCGCCGCTGAGGTGAGCACTCGCAGCTCCTGCTCCCGCGATTCGCGCAGGCGCGTCCGCACCGCCCGCAACCCCTCATCGCAATACCCCGGATGGCAGACCAGCTCCCACGTTCCTTCCGGCAGCGATCCCACGATGGCGGCGAACAGTTGCTCGTCGAGCGCACCCGTCACCACGATGCCGAAGGTGCCGTCGGTGGTAATCATGCCCGCGTCGGCCACGGTTTGGCGAAACTCCTGGCTGAAGCGGCGCAGCAGCTTGACCTCCGAGTACCGCGTCCACAGCCGCGGACGGCGCGCCAGATGCGCCATCGCCAGCGGCTTCAGCGGCGCAAACGGATTGCGCACCGCGCGCACGCCGCACGGCTTCGCCGCCGCGAGCATCGGCCGGAGCACCGGCGGCAGCAGGTGCACGTGCTTGTGCGAGTCCATGTGGGTCACGCGCAAGCCGGTCTGCTGGATTTTGCGGATCTGCGCCTCAACCTCGGCGGCGATCTGATCTTCGTCGAGACGCTTGCGCAGCGCCCGGCTCGCGAATCCTAGCCAGCCATCGCGGAAGTGCGCGCCCGCTCCATCCTCAACCACCAGGCTGGAGACGGCTGGCGGCGGCAGCATGGGTGTGCCGTCGATCAGCACCACGTGGCAGCCGACGCTCAGCCCGGCCTCGCTCGCTCGCGCGACCGCGTCTGGCATGGCCCCGGCGTTCGCCATCATGGTGGCGGAGGTCACCACGCCGCGCTGGTGCGCTTCCACGATGGCGCGGTTTACCCCGGCGGTGAGTCCGAGGTCATCGGCATTGATGATGAGCCGTCGCACGCCGCCAGTGTATAGGCAGTGGGGGCCGAGTACGGAGTACCGAGTACTGTCTTGCTATACTTTCCTTGCATCCGGGGCGGGCGGTTAGCTCAGTTGGTTAGAGCGCCTCCCTTACAAGGAGGAGGCCGCAGGTTCGAGTCCTGCACTGCCCACCATCTTCACCCGCACTTTTTCGGCGACTCGGCAGTGCTGCGGTACTGGAATCTGCCTCGTGGATTCTGCCTTGGAGATGTGGGAACATAGGGCCATGCCAAAGGACCGCAATAAAACCTACTCGGACCACCAAGCGGAAGCCAGCCGTCTGCGGAAACAGCGGGAAACGGCGAAAAGGCAGCCGCCCAAAAGGAAAACGACTCGCGAGGGCCTCAGCCAAGTCTTACCGCCAGATAGCCGATAACGGCGCTCGACGGCGGTGATCACAACGCGCGACCTGCTATACTGAAAGGAATTCATCCCGCGCTGCGGGGACGTAGTTCAGTTGGTTAGAACGCTGCCCTGTCACGGCAGAGGCCGCGGGTTCGAGTCCCGTCGTCCCCGCCATTCCCCACTTGGTTCTTCGATTCGCTCAGGATTTCGCTCCGCGGCTCAGGTTTTAGCCTGCCCTGAGCAAGCTGAGCGAAGCGAAGTTGCCGAATGGGCCGCGGAAAGCGCCTCAAGCTCCAACATCCCTCGCTGCGCTTTCACAATCCCTGCCGTCTTGCAACTGCTTCGGAGGATTCCGCCGTGGGCCTCGAGGCGTGCCTGAGTTATCTTCAGAACTGAGCAATTCTGAACATCTCCCCATCATCCGCAAGATGCACTATCCATGGTGCAAGGTTTCGGGACGGCGGTTGCCTCCACACCAACGGGCAAAATGCGTTCCGCAGCAAATCCCTCCCCTTAGGAGCGACGCTGTTCCGAAACATCTTTTCAGGGCTGGGCAGGCAAGACGGAGGTGGACGATGTACACGGGAACGATGATCGAGAATTTGATCGCGACGGTCGAGCGCGCTGAGTGCTGGGCGGCGGCGAAGCCGGCTGGGATCCGGCGGGAACGGGACATTGACCCGCCGGCAGCTTACCCGCAGCGGTCCAACAGCGAACAACTGATGAAAGTGGCATAGGAGCATCTTCATTATAGGAAGCGGGCAATGGTCCGCCCACCGCTTCGGCTCTGGCCGGCGATTCGTTTCTGCTTTCGTCGTTCAAGGCTTTCCCCTAGCCGAATGCCTCATCCCCTTGGCGTGAACGCCAGTAGAGAGGCGCCAGGATGCTGGTGTTGAGAACTTCTGATTCGGCTTGCAGCCAATCGCTCAGAGCCGAGCCGGCCGCGTCCCGGCGTTCCTCGTAGAGCTCGTGGGCGCGCAAGCGTATCTTCCTCTCGATCAGATCCAGCATGAGCCGCTGCGGTTTCTGCGTATCGGTTTCCTTATCCACGGCTATCCTCAGCATTGATCTCAAGAAAATTCTACGCGAACTGCTGTTAACGAAGGATGAAATGAAGTTCGGTTCCGGGTTACGAAAGTGAATGCATCGCGTGCGGGAAAGGGAAATTATCTTTCATCTTGCCCCCGGCGATTCCGTCCGCCCGCACTCCTGCGGCTCACCACCGCCCGTCCGTTACTCATGTAATCGCCGACCCTCTGCCGCCGGCTTGAAGAATCGCGGCAGGTTTGCCGATGACGAAGAGACGGCCGGGACAAAAGCGAGTTGTCTGCCCGGCGTCGGCAGCCATGAGCCAGAGGATCACTTCCCAGGACGAAATCGCGGCGATTCTGCTGCGGAAAGACGCGGCAGCGTTCTACACCAGGACGCCCCTGCAGTTTCTGATCGCTCTGCTGGGGATCGTGTTCATCTCCGAGACGCTGGTCATGTTTCTGCTGCCCGTGCTGTTCCCAAAGGACGCTAACGAAGCGCTGGTGGCGCTGACGGATGCGGGGCTGCTTACCCTCATGATCTCCCCGGCGGTATGGTTGTTGCTGGTGCGGCCGCTGCGCGCCGACGCCCACCGGCTGGCCGATTTGAACGAGGAATTGAGCACCGAGGTGGGCACGCGCGTCGAACTCGAACAACGGCTGACGCGCCAGGCCCTCCACGACCCTTTGACCGGCTTGCCGAATCGCGCTTTCTTCCTCCAGGAGCTGGAGCGCACGCTGGCACGGCAGCAGCGCCAACCCCAGCACCGCTCCACCGTGCTCTTCATCGACCTTAACCACTTCAAGCCGGTGAACGACCGATGGGGCCACGCCGCCGGTGATCAGGTGCTGGTGGAAGTGGCTCGTAGGCTCGAAAGCACGGTCCGCCCCGGCGACATCGTGGCCCGGCTGGGGGGGGACGAGTTCACCGTGCTGCTCGACTGCCTCGATCAGGCTGGGCACGCGGCCCGAGTGGCGGAACGGATCCTCGAGCAGTTGCGGCACCCTTTTTGCGTACAGGAACCGCAGGCCGGGGGCGGCGTGGAACACCACGCCGTAGACGTTTCTGCCAGCATCGGAATCGCCGGCGGGGAGGCTGCCTACGAAACTGCGGAGGCTCTGCTCCACGACGCCGACCTGGCCATGTACCGGGCCAAAGTCAAAGGGACCGGCCACTTCGAGATCTTCCAGCCCGTGCGGCAGGAGTGCGCCGCCGAAGAGCTCGCGACCGAGAACAGCCTCCGCTAGGCCTAGATCCTCAGATCGACGAGCCGCCGGATTTCGTCGCGGGGCCAGAGATATGGAAGGATTTCCTGCTCAGCGCACCAGGCGCACGTGGATGGTGGGAAACATGCCCTCGATCCGGCTGACAATCCGGCTGGAGAGCCTGGCGGATCTGCGCGCCGACTCCCGCTGCTCGGCGGCGCGGAGCGTGATCATGTCGCCCACTACCGCGGCCAGCACCGGCAACGTGCTCAGGTCCCGTTCGTCGAAGGCGCCCAGATCGCTGGAGAAGATCTCCAGGTGGCCGACGATGCGCTCGCTTTCATAGATGGGCGCCGCCACCGTGGAGCGGATGGACAGCCCTTCCTCCAGCGAGGAATAGAAGCGCTTCTCAGGAGCGGCCAAGGTGATAGCCACGCCGCGTGCGCCGGTCAGCATGCGGGCCAAGTCTGCCATTAGATCCAAGGCTGCCGGCCAGCCGCCGGCGACGCGCATGAACTCCCGCCCCGCGTTCCAGGTGCGGCTCTTCGCCATCCCGGTGCGCAGCCGCCGCGCCAGAGATTCGGAGAGCTTGGCAAAGCGTATGCCCGCCTCCGCCGAATCGTTCGCCCAGGCCACCACGCCGGAGGTGCGGATGGGCGCCGGCGATCCCGGCAGGTGGAACTCCAACCACAGGGTGGCGCCGGGCTGCACGGGATGGCCCAGCGCCTGCACCCGCATTCCGCCTTCGCCGACGTTGACCACCAGCGCGGCGTTCTTTTCATCGATGTGGACGGTGGTGGGGCGCTGCGACGCGATCCGTATGCGCAGGTGGCGGCGCCGGTCCGTTTTGAGGGCAGAGTCGTCGCCGGACGCCACACCACGGGCGTTCTCGGTCAGCAACTCGTCCAGGGTTTCAACGGCCAACGGACTCACTCTCCCGTAAACAGGCTCACGCGCCCTTGCCGGAGACAGGACCCGTGGCGGACAACCAACTTAAAGCTTTAGACGAATTTTGCCCCGCTAAGTCACTGATATGGGACGGCTGGCTACGGCCAGATGGGCTTGGTGTCGGTGGCCGCCGCCACCGCCGGGGGCTTGGCTTGCACGGTGGGGTAGGTGCGCACCGGGGGCGGAGCCACTTGCACTTCGCTCGACAGCTCCTCTTCCAACAGTGGAGCGACGACGCGCAGGGCCTGGATTTCCTTCTTCAAGCGCTCGATCTCCGTCTCTTTCTGCCGCAGGACTTCATAGATGTTTTTCATAGCTAGCCTCGAAACACGCGGGGATCATTAGAAATTGGGGATTCGCCACTTTTACTCTGGTTAGTGGGGCGTTGTCAAAGCGGTTTTTATGCACAGGTTCCCGGTAGGTTAACCCGTGAACTCGCGGCTCGGGTGCAGGGGGGGCTGCATTGGCCTCAGAGCCCGCGCGATTGCCAATACTCACGGAAGGCGCGCACCTGGTTACCGTAGAAATCGGCGAAGAACATGCCCGCCAGTTCCCGCCGCCGGCCGGTGGCGCGATCACGATAGGCGCAGCTCCACTCGGCAATCAGGACATAGCCGGTGTGCAGGGAGTTGGTTACCGTGAAGCGGATGTCATCCTGACTGGCGGTTGCTGCGGCCCAGTAATCGTGGATGGCCTCGCGGCCGATGATCGGCTCTCCGAAGGGATTTTCCTTGTAGCGGGCGTCGCGGGTGAAGAGGCTGGCCGCCAGATCGGCGTCCCGCGTCTCCCAGGCCCTCTTGTATTTCTCCAGAAACTCGCTGGCATCGCTGGCGTGCAAAGTTACCTGTGGACCCGGCTTCCGAGCGGTGGTGGCAGTTGCGGATTTTGGCACGGCGATCCTCCCTCTGCGAACGCTTCATGGTAGCAGTTTTGGGGGCGTGAGACCGGGCAGGCTCCCTTTACCAAGTACGCCACGGATTTGTACGGATAACCGCGGATTTTTCTGATCTGTTTTGATCACGGAGAGCTTAAGGCTTCTGACCTGGTTGCATTCCTATAGCCCGATCCCGCGCCCGCTGCGCATCCTGGGATCGCTGCTCGCGGTCATAAAGGCGCGCCAGTTCCAGCCAGTCGAGAGCACTATCGGGCAGCAACCGCACCGTCTCTTCCTGAAACGAGATCGCGCGCCGCACGTCGCCCAGTTCGCTCCAGGCCCGCGCACGGCCACGTGCCAGGTTGGCCAGGAAGGAGTTGTCGTCTGCCCTTGCGGATTGCGATCGCAGGCTGGCACTGCGGTCGAAAGCGCGCAGGGCCTGGCGCGGCTGCTGCTCATCCAGTTCAGCGTATCCCAGCGAGAGCAGTTCGCGATCGGGCAGGCGCAGCAGGCCGGCTGCCCGCTGCCATGCCTTGATCTCGTCCTGTAACCGGCCTTCCCGATGATAAACCGCGCCCAGGGCCGACCAGGTCGCTCCATTCACCTCCAGCGCGGCCGACCGGAGATACTCCTGCTCGGCGCTCGTAAGATCGCCGGTCTCCTCCAGCAGCTTGCCGCGCAGAAAGTGAACAAAGGCGCTGTCCTCGAAAATGCCCAGAGCCTGGGCGGTCGCGGCGAAGGCCTCGGAGTTCCGTCCCAGCGCATGCAGAACCGCGGCGGCGTTGGCCCATTGGTTGAACGCCTGGCTGTCGTGGCCCTGGGGAGCGGCGCGGGGCAGGGAAGTCTTGGCGCAGTCGGTCTCGAACTTCTCGATCAGGCTTGCATTCTGCGGGCTGCGCCGCACAAAGACCGCCGAGACCTCGTCCAGATACACCGGCCGCCAGGTGGCGCTGGCGCAGAACTGCCGCAGCACCGGAAAAAGCTCCACCCCGTTGAACCGCGCCAGCGGAACGATGATGGCATTGATGTCGTACTGCTCGGCCTCGCGCTGCCACTCCAGTGAATCGGGCGGAGTCGACATCAATTGCTGGTTCCGCTCGAACAATTGCGGTCCAAAGGGGAGGGCGCGCCCATCGATGTAGTCCGGATACTTCGGGCCCAGCCGCCAGGTGAGGTATCCACCTTCGTTATAACTGTTGAAGATGCGCCCGGGGACGTTTTCACGCTCCATGAACGCGGCGGCGCCCGCGGGGAACCACCACGAGAGTCCGGCGCCGAAGGTGCTCAGGTTGGTGGTGCCCAGGTAGCTGCGATTGCTCACCAAGTCGCCCGCGCGCAGGCAGGCCAGCCCCACCACGCAATAGGCCAGACCAATGACGGCGAATGATGCGAGCTTGGTTTGCCTGATCGTCTCCCAGCGTCCGGCGAGCGCCGACACGAGCACCGCGCCCCCAACGACCACGACCACTTCAGCGAAGATAGCCTGGAAGCGGATGTGCCGGATCGCCAGCAGTGCCGCACCGCTCAGCAGCACCGCCGCTCCCAGTTGTCGCCGCCACAAGGCGAGCAGCAGAGCCACGGCGGCTACCAGCAGCATCACGTAAAAAGCGCCATCGGGATCGCGCAGGGAGAAGCTCATGCTGGCCAGAGTCCAGTTCAGCCGCATCGGCGCCCATTCGGTGATCCCCTGCGAGTGCGCCGCGGTGGCGCCTTCCTGGCGCAGCAGGGCGCGATAGATTCCCGCTCCCCAGGGATTGACCACGGTCGCGGCGACGGTGGCCGTCAGCCACGGCCAGGCGTATCGCAGGCGATCCGCGGCGGCCTGGCGGCGCTCCGGCCACAGCATTTCCAACGCTTCCACCAGGACGTATGCGCCCATGAGCCCCAATCCCGCCACGAATCCCAGGTGGAGATTCACCCAGGCCGCCATAAGCAGCGGTAAGAGCCATAGGTGTGCGCGACCGCTCTCATGCTGCTGCCACAGCACCGTGAGGAATGCGGCGAACAGCACCACGGTGAACATCTCGGCACGCGGCCCGGTACGCAGCACAATCACGGGAATCGCCAGAATGGCCAGCACGGCGGCGATCGCTGATCGTCTCCAGATCAGCAAGGCGACCGTCCCCACGCAGGCCACAGCTCCCAGCCACGTCAGCAGCGCATACTTCCCGGCGAGATACGCGGCGTAGAAGAGCAGTCCCGCGCCCACCGGATAAATCCAGGGCTGCCCCTGCGCGGTGTAGGAGAAGACGTCAATCGAAGGGATCTGGCGGTGCTGCGCTACCCATCGCCCGGTCGCCAGTTGCCACCCGAAATCATAGTCCATCATGGTGCGCAGGCCGGCCAGCAGCGCATAGGCCAGCGCCGCCATGCTGAGAACGAAAAATAGCTGACGCGCCAGGGCAGGGTTCGACCCGGAACTGGCAATAGGACGCCGCTTGCGGCGCTCCGGGTTGGGCTCGGGTTTCGTGGTGCTCCACGATTCCGTGGTCTAGAGGCGGGTCATTCTACATGCAGAAAGACACTGGTGCTTCACATGCGCACTGACTAATCGTTCCCGTGCGGACCAAGGTCGATAGAATCCGCGCCAAAGAAGGTCCTCCGGCCGCCCGGCACCGAGATCTGCCCGGTGACGAGTACGGTCGTGTCGTCATCATCGTGGTGCCGTTGTTCCTCGATGTGAAAACGGCAGACCAAGTCCGGGAAAGCATCGTCATTCACGTCCTTGAGACGGCAGCTCTGCGCCTGCGCGTGATGGTGTCGGTCGCCGGCTGGGAACAAGCGGAGGGTGTGCTGGAGGATGTCCGCAGCATCGAACGCCGGCGATCCTAGAATGGCGACGGTCAGATCGTGGTCGAGGTCCCAATCCCACCCGCCATGGAAGCTGCGATCAACATCGACTTTTACCGGCAGGCACTTGCCGGCTTGCCCAGCGGCGAAAATACGCGCGATCTTTTCCTGAGGAAGGGCGCGCTCGAAGATCTCGAGTTCGTCAACTTCCCCTATGAAATGAAGATCGTCGGGACAGATGGTGCCGGTGCAGTTTGGGTTGAAGTCGCCAATGAACAAGTCGTTGGTGACGTCGGTCCCAGCGCTGAGGCCGTAAGCAATGGTGGTGACGATGGGAGTGCCGGTTCCGACTTCGCTTCCATCCAGGAACAAACGCACCGCGGTCCCGTCAAAGGTTCCGGCAACATGGTGCCACTTCCCATCCCAGACTCCGGTACCGGCGTCAGGGGACAAGCGGACAGCCGTTCCGTCGAAAATATAAAACTGCAGGCCTCCCAACGCGCCGGTGTAGAGGGCGTAGGAACTCTCCAGTTCGTCCACCGCGCCTTTGCTGACGATGTATCTGGTCAGCCCCGGCGAGCCGGCAGCGTTGACCCAGGCATCCACCGTAATCTGCGCGGGCTCAAGGCTCGCGCTGCGCGGCACTTGCACAAACTGGCTTCCGCTGAAGCTGAAAGCATCGGCCACTTCTCCCGCGGCGTAGGCGACCGGGGAGGTGGTGAGCCCGTCGTTGCGGCCGAAATAATCGAGCGTGGTGCCGTCTCCGGTCCACCAGGAAATCATCCCTTTGGGCGGGGGCACGCACATCTGGCTATAGGCATGGGGAACGGCCAGTCCGATCAGGAGTAGCAACTGGCCCAGGGCCGTAAACTTCAGCTTCATACTTCACTTCGCTTGGCGGAATCTTGCCCAATTTCTGAGGCAGAATTGGAGTCTCGCCTGATGTAGCCAGGCAGACAACGTCACCGAAGCAACGGTACGGGAGTAATTGGGGGAACAAGAAGAGTCACTCCCCGAGTGCGGGCGAGTGCAGGAGCGGTGTCCGGTGCCAAATGGCCGTCGTAACCCGGCGGACATTGGCCGCCGGTGACTGGCCTTGCGCGTGCGCGTCCGCGACAATCAGGGCGGAGGGTGCAGCGACTAAGTAGCCCTCATAGGTTCATCGGTGGGAACTCAAGAGAAGAAACGACAATGAAGAAACTACTCATCATCTTGGCCCTTGGGTTGCTGCTGATGCCAGCCCTGAACGCTCAACCACCAGTCAACCAACCATTGCGAATCGCGATCAGGCCTAACGCAGCCGGCAATCCGTCGAACTGGGTCCCAAACGACCGGGAGGCGGAGTATGTTCGCCAACAGCTTGTTGCGGCGCTGACCCGGCGCTGCGGTTCGGCATGCGTTGTGATCGAAGCAGGGTATGGCGACACCGAGGAATACGATGCGTCCCTAGGCGTCTCGTGGTCGATACAGGACAGATGCGAAGGCTGCGGAATACCTGTCATGGTCGGAACCGCAAGGCTAGTTGGCGAAAAGGGAATCGTACTATGGAGTGACAGTGTCAGCAGCGGCAGACACGCCAAGGTCCTGTCGCTCGCCTTTGCTAATGATGCAGCCCTGAAACTGGTTAAGCATCTGACGGAGCATCCATCTGGCAAATGAGCCATCCCCGTTGATTGCTCTTGTCCTCGGATGAATACATAGTCGCACTCTACGGGTTCCGTGCTAGGGTGGCGGCGGATTCAGTCGAACATCGCGTCGACCTTCTCGCGCACGGCCACGCCGCGGTTCGGCCCGGTTTGGGTACACTTTTCAGCGGGCGATGTGGACGTTAGAATCACGCAAAGCTTGTGACCAAGTCTTTCGTCTTTGTGTCTTGTGGCCAGTACACCGAGGCTGAGAAGTCTCTCGGCAGGGCCATCATCGAGACGGTCAAATCAGCCACTGGTCTGGACGCCTTCTTCGCGGAAGAGGTCCACGACCTCAACGGCCTGGATTCCAACATCTTGGCCGCACTGCGTGACTGCGCCGCCCTCATCGTCGTCATGCACCCCAGAGGCAGGATTGTCAGGCCTGGTGGTTCCGAACTTGTCCGCGCATCCGTCTGGATCGAGCAGGAGATCGCAATTGCCACCTACATCCAGCGAGTGGAAAGGCGGCGGCTGCCCGTCGTCGCGTTCGTGCACGAGTCGGTCAGCCGTGAAGGGCTCAGAGGCTTCCTCCACCTCAACCCCATTCACTTCAGCGACGAATCTGAGGTCCTAGCCGCCCTGCCAGCGCGTTTGCAGGAGTGGAAAGGCCTGACCGCAGGGGGCACTCCCGACGCCGATGCTGCGAGGACTGCAGTCAGATCGCTTATCGAAGCAACGAAGGACCTGAAGGATGCGGCAAGGTCGTTTTACGAGCTGCACACGCACACGCAGCCTGGAGTGACATGGCCCGCCACACTCGGCCTTGCAGATGAGGAAAAACAGATCCTCAACAAGATACATGCGGCCCTCCGAGTTTTCGAGCAGGACTATGACCTAACGGCCGACGTAAAAGCCGTTGTCAGGGATGAAAGGGGGAAGATAAACATTGCGCTGGTCCGCCTGAAGGATTACTCGAACTTGGTTCTGATGAAGACAGGGGCAACTCAAGTTCAGGATGCCTGCGAGCGAATCCTTAGGGCGGCGGAGTCCTATGCATACAGATAATCGCCCCTGCGCCATCGGCGCGAAATTCATCAAGCCTGACCCCGCATCACGGCAGCCGCCCGCAAATCGCTGGAGGGGCCGGGCGGATTCGAACCGCCGTGGGAAGCGGCCGACTGGCACGCCGGTGTGCAAGGGATGGTCTCTCGCCTCGCCCAGCGCGGGGTCCTGGTCGTGCGCGACGGGCCGCTGCGCGTCTGCACGACGTGTGCCGCGCCCCGGAGCCCGGAGCGGATCATCTATCAG
>JBKQPN010000053.1:0-29156 GCA_052145015.1 Terriglobales bacterium | reverse complement strand
TCGAGGGCGCGGTGTTGATCGCCGCACCCACCCCGGTCAGAAGGATGGTCTGCACCCCACTTCCCGAGTTATCGCTGATGCTGATGGACGACTTGCGCGGGCCCGCAGCTTGCGGCGTGAAGGTGGCGTGGATCGTGCAACCGTTGCCCGCCGCCACCGTGTTGGGAGAGATCGGGCAATTGTGTTTGACGCTGAAGTCGCTGCTGTTCGCCCCGGCGACCGCGATGCTGCTGATCGTCAACGGGCTCCCGCTATTGTTGGCCAGGGTTATCGTACCCGCGGCGCTGGGGGTTGCGAGCAGTTGTGTGCCGAAGAACCAGGACATTGGCGAAAGCGACAATAAGGGGTTGACAACCAGTTTGACGATGGCGGAATTAGAAGCTGCGTAGGTGGAGTCACCGAGGTAACTCGCGCTCAACGGAAAGGTTCCGCCGTTGAAGGAGGTTGTGAAGCTCGCCTTGCCGGTGTTGTCGAGCGCGCCCGAGGACAGCGCCACACCATTATCGGCAAAGGTGACGGTTCCGGTTGGCGTGAAGCTCTGGCCGGTGACGGTGGCGGTCAGAGTGACGGCTTGTCCCTGATTCACAGGGTTGGGCGAAAGCCCCAGCGTGGTGGTGGAAGCAGTGCTCCCGGGCTGCACGCCGCTGCCGGTCAGTACCGCGACCTGTGGACTACCTTGCGCGTTACTGGTCACTAACAAGCTGCCCGATTCCTGGAAAGGCAAGGTCGGCTTGAACTGCACCTGAGCCGTGCAACTCTGCCCGCGGGTCAGGGTGGCAGGACAGTTTTGTCCCGCGAGCAGGAAGTCTCCGTTGGCCAAGCTTCCCAGGACGGTGACAGGGGTATCGCCCGTCGAAAGGATTTGGATGGTCTTTGCCTGGCTCGTCTTGCCCACGTCGACGGTGCCTAAATCCAGGAGCGAAGGGACCAACAGCAACGCGGGACCGCTCCCGCCGGAGCCGCTGAGGGTGGCGAACTGCTGTCCTCCCCAGGCGTTGTCGGTAATGGTCAGCACTCCGGAGAAGTTGCCGGCCGCGTTGGGGGTGAAGGTAACCATCAGCGTGCAGAGTTGGCCGGGCAGGACGGGCTGATTGCAGTCGCCAAGCTGTGCCGAAAACATTCCCGAAGCCACGGCGCTGGCGACGCTGAAGCTGGCGTTGCCGATGTTCTGCAGCACCACCGGCAGCGGCGGGCTGGTAACCCCGATAGCGGTGGGCCCGAATTGGAGCATGCCGGGCAGGACCTGCACCTTCGTGATCGCCAGGCCGGAACCGGTGAGCGGGAAGGTAACCGTGCCTTGCGGAGCGTTGCTCACGATGCTGAGCAGTCCGTTCTGAGGGCCGGACGCGGTGGGCGTGAAAATCACGTAGTACTGGCAAAAGCTGCCGCTCGATGGCAGCACAAAAGGCGGGGTGCACGCGGGCGTCGTGGAGAGGGTGTATTGAGGTGCTCCCATGGTTATGGCAGAGACGTTGAGCGGTCCTCCACAGCTCGACGCGCCCCCGCTGCAGGGGATCGGCGCTTGATTGGTAAATTCGAAGATGTGGCTTTGTGAGTTGGTCGATTGCCCAATGGCCACCATCCCGAAGTCCATCGGATTGGGAACCAGGAACAGGTCGTCGATGGACGGATCGGTGTTGGTAACCGCCGGGCCGCTGAAGGTGATCGTCGGCAGAGCGAGCGCCGGGTTCGTGGTGAGAGAGAGGGTTCCCTGCCGCAAGCCCGCGGGAGGCTGCAACGGAGTAAAGCTAACAATGACGAAGCAGGAGGCGCCGGCCGCCACGGTGAAGGGAGGGGGATTGGTAGCGTTGCAACTCCCCGACTGTACGCCGAAGTCTCCCACGTTGGCGCCGCCCAAGGTAAGCGCTGTGACTTGGATACCCGTAGCGCTGGGGTTGGAGAGAGTGACGATTTGCGAAGGGGGGTTGGTGGTTCCGATAGCGGCAACGCTCAAGCTGAAAGTGGTGGGCGAGAGGTTCAGGATGGGGCCGCTGCCCACCGTTCCGGATACCACGAGGCTCTGCGGACTGCTCGCGGCAGTATCGGTAAACATCAGGGTCGCGGTGCGCGTGTCGGTGGCGTTGGCAGCAGGCGTGAACTGCACCTGGAACTCGCAGCTTCCGGTCGGGAACACCGGCTGGTCGCAGGGGTGGCCGTCCGGCGAATTGGCTATGACGACCGTAAACTCACTGGCATTGGGACCCGTCACCGCGATGTTGGTGATGTTGAGGTTCATGTCTCCGCCGTTGTACACGTCCACCGGCAGTAGCTGACTGGCTTGTCCGGCGGGCTGCGTCGGAAACACAACCGGGTTCGGCTGGAAGGAGATTATCGGTCCCTGCCCGGTGTTGCCGGAAAGAGCCACGGCGTGAGGCGCGCCCGGCGCGTTGGTGCGGATCAGCAAGTTGGCGGCGCGACCCGTCCCGACAAACTGTGTCGGCGGCTGAGGCTGGAAGAAGGCATTGATCGTGCAGAAGGCCCCAGCCGCCAGACTAGCAGGACAATTGTCGCTTTCCGCAAAGTCCTGGAGTTCACTTGCGAATCCGCCGAGCGCCGTGCCGAGGCTGACTCCAACCTGCATCGGTCCGGTCCCGACGTTGGTCAAAGTCACGGATTGCACCGGACTGGCCACCCCGATGGGTTCATCCGGAAATGTAAGCGACGTCCCCGAGAGCTGCACTTTGGGTTGCTGGCTGCTCTGCGTCCACTTCTGCAGGAACGCGGCGGGGCTAGTCGCGTTGTCGAACAGGTACGCCCCAGGAGTCTGCGGAATCGTGGTATCACCGGTACCGGTGAGGTAGATGTTGTTATTGCTGTCGATCGTGATATCGGTGGGAGTTGCGTAGGTGGAATTGATCGCCGTGGCAAACGGAAGGCTTTTGCCGTCGCTGCTCATCTCCGCCAGGTAGCCGGAGCTGAAGAAAAAGACCGTCGAGCTGGGCGAGTAGTAGGCATCGCTGGAAACCGGGAAGTTCGGCGAGCCGGTAAACCCGGCCAGCCATAGATTGCCGTTGCCGTCGAGAGCAATCGCGGTCCCGGCATCCGGACCCGCGCCGGCCGCGCCCAGCAACGTGAGGAAGGATAATGCTCCACTCGCGTCGAGCTTGGCGATCACGGAGTTGCCGCAGCCGTTGGGCAGGAACAGCTCTCCCCCAGGCATCCACTCGCAGTTCGTATTGCTACTGGGCGGCTGATACGTGGTATCGAAAACGCCGGCCGTGGTGGCGAGATGAGGCGAGTTGGTGGCGCCGATGATGAATGCTTCCCCGGTCACGGGATTCACCGCGATCCCGGCTGCGGCGTCGTCGTTCTCGCCTTGGATCACCGTGATGTAGCTGAACGTGCTGGGCGGAACAAACTTCGCCACCAGGATATCGGCGCCCCCTGCCGCCACGCTGTCCGACGGCGGATATAGGTGGGTCGGGGTAGGAAGTCCGCTGGACTGCGGGTTCTGCGTGCTCCCCGCAATATAGATGGCTCCTGCGTTATCCAGCGCCAGGCCGCTGGCAAAGTCGTTGGCGTTCCCGCCCAGGAACGTTCCGTAGCGCAGCGCGCCGGTATCCGGCGCAAGCGCCAGCACGTAGATGTCGAAACAGGGATTGCTGTTGGCGCAGCTACCGCCGCTGAAGGCCTCGGGGCCGTGCAGCGCCGGCACGAAGTCCGCGGAGTTGGTCACACCCAGCACCACCACATCGCCAGTCTGCGCATTGATTTTCACGTTAAACGCCGCATCGATTTGGCTTCCGCCCAGCAGCATGGAGAACAGCAGGCTCGAACCGTCCGGGCTGAGCTTGGCAACGAATCCATCCGGACAAGGCCCGATGACGAGAGAACAATGGGCCGGGGGAGCGGTTTTCCCAAGGTTGTTCACAGTGGGAAAGTCCGGGGAGTTGGTGGCGCCAACCACAAAGACGTTGCCCTGACTGTCCAGCGCCACGTGCATGCCAGTCTCCACCTGGGACCCGCTGAGGAAGTCGGAGAACACCAGCGTGGAGGCGGTAGCGTCGAACTTGGTGACAAACACGTCTTCGCAATTATTCTGGAATCCGCCATGGTTCGATTGCAGCGGGCCGGACGTGCTGGGAAAGTCGGTGGAACACGTATTCCCGGTGATGTAGGCATTGCCGTTGCTGTCTACCGTCATGCCCACCGGCTGGGCGCCGAGATTGCCGTCTACTACCACCGAGTAGGCCAGCACCGGGTCGATGACCAGCGGCGCCCTGTGATCGTAATCGCCAAGCTCGAAGGAAATCTGGGCAGCAGCACCCAGCCGGAAATGGCTCTCTACCGTTTGCCGCCTGCCCGCGATCTCCTGATAAGCCACCGGCTGTTTTAGTTCGACCTCTCCGGCAGCCGTAGTCAAGCGCGCGCTGCCCGCCCCATCGAGTGCAACCCGATCTGCGCCTGTGATTCCCAGCCGGATCAGCCCGGGATCGCTGCCCGGCGCCACCACAAAGTCGTATTCCAACTGCTGCGGGTTTCCGTAAAGCAGCAGGTCAATGCCGGGATAGATTCCGGCCATGCGGACGCTCCGATAATGTGGGACCTGGGTCCGCCACTTGCCGGGATCGTTCCCGATGAAGTAGTTGCTGCGGCCAGGCAACGCATCGACGCCTGTTACTTGCACCTGATGAGCGGCGTCCACCAAGCTCAATCGCAGGTTTGCCGTCGGAGCGGGTGCCGCGAGCATATCAAGAACACCCAGTGCCTTCGTTTGAGGTGATACGGCTTGGGGTGACGTGCGATGAAGCGCCAGATCCACGCCGTCGGGCGCGAGCGCCAGCGCGTATCCCGGACCATGGGAAATAAAGGCGTAACGCTCGGGCGCCTGCCCGCGGTTAGCCTCGAAATCGAGCGGCAGCTTCAGGTAGGCACGTTCGTAATTCGCCGGGCCGGGCTGCGCGTGCGGCGGCGGCTCGGACGCCTTGGGCAGCACAGGAGTTCGGGAGTCACCAGAAAACGCCCGCGGGCGATTGATCGGCGCGTTGACCGGAGACTCGCGTTTGGTGTGCAGGAGGTTTTGCCCCTTCGAACACACGCAAAACGTGTGCAGGCACAGAACGATGACTACAGCTCTCCACCACACGCGCCACATCATCTCGATTCTCCCCAAAGTCCGCGGTCTTCTACTTCGCTCCGGCCTGTCCCAGGCGTACCACGGGGATCCCGATGGGTGGATCCAGGCGGAAGCGCGCCGGAGGCAGATCTTCGTTGATGACAATACGCGACAGCCGCAGTTCCAGTTGCAAGTTGTCCGCCGGACGTTCGATCCACACATGTCGCGGTACGCACATGCTGGATCCGGAGGCGGAAGCATCCGTAGGTTGCCAGTCGTCGTAGCGGATCGTTTCGACCGGAGATTCTCCCGCCATGAGCGACAGGCGGCTCACCACGCCGCGTGCCGGGTCAAACTCGATGCGGAGGCCGGGCGCAGAATCACCCCGCGAAGCGATCACAAGTTCCCTTGCGCCGCTCGATTTCTCGACGAGTTGTACGGCATCCGAAGAGACTTCCGGCCACAGCATGGCGGTGAAGACATGCTGCGGGCGGATGTTGTCGTAGGGCGCGTTTACTTCCATATGAGCGTCGAGAGGACCGATATAGAAACGGCCCTGCCTAGGAAGGAACAGGCGCAGTTGCTGGCCATCGCTTGTGGTATCGAACAAGGTCTTGCCGGCCATTGGGGCGTGGGCCATCATCCGAACCCAATAGGGACGTTTTGCCAGTACGAACATGGGCAGCGAACGCCCATGTCGATTGGGCTCGCGCGCGGACGCCGCAGCGACCAAGGTGTGTACGGCATGCGCCTGGGCGTTGTAAGCTGCCAGAAGCTCAGCCGGCGAGGCGGGGCGCGTGGAACTGAAGCCGCTCGGCGCCAGTCCCGCTAGCGAGCACGGACGGGCCGGGGCCGGCACTCTCTCCTGGGCGGCCGACACGCAAGCCACGGCACACCACAACAGAGCGAGAACCGTAGAGTGGGACACGCTGGCTCAGACAGAAAATGTTAGAGATTGGCCCGGGGGAGATGCAAAGGCGCCACCGCCAGACGAAACCTTTCTCCGGCTGAAGCACACCGATGCAATCAACAGGTCAAACTCAGATGGGGATGATACTTTGCGTGCGCAAGAAATGTCTACTGAGATGCGGCATGCCATGGTCTTCGCTTTGCCGCGCTGATTTTGGCCATCGCCGACTTGCCGCGCGGAGCTAGGGAGAGCCCCGCGGGATGACTTCCAAGACTGGGTGTACCTCCCACCAGTTATGCTCGAAATCATAGCGGGAGATGCCGCGGACGGTGACGGTGCCGCCCGTGAGCAGAGCGGCGCATCGGCGACGGACATCCGGGAGACTCGGAATGCATTCAGCGATCACAAAACCGTGGCTGTCCTCCAATCGAAGATGGATGTCACCATCCGCTTGTTCGCTGACCTCTGTAACTCTGCCGGTCACCTCAACGTGCGTTCGCCGATTGTTAGCCATCTTGCTGGGGACCACAGGAGTGTAGTGGCGGGTTTCTTGCTCCGTAGTCCGGCGGCAATCCTCCAGCCGCAAGGGACTTGCTGTCATCAGCAATCCTGGCTTCCCAGCCAGCCAGTGCCCGTTCGGCTGCCGCAAGGTGGACGAAGACACGGCACAACCCTCAGGACGATCGGCGCCCTGGAAAACACGCGCTTCGATTTGGTAGATGGGGGCAACCTTGCGCTGAACCTTTCCGCCCGCGACCAGCACCACGGCGGATTGGCTGGGCACGGACACCGTATAGCCGGCACACGCGGCTTCCCCGGCACAGGCCGGGCTGGCCTGCAAGGCGAGCTGCAGAGTAGCCGACTCCTGCGCCACCAAGGGCACCGTGTACTTGAACTCCGTTTCGGGGGCGCCTCGATTTACGCTCGCGATCACAGCAAGACTGATCGGGGTAGTGGAAGCAAAGCGCGCCGTGGCGGACACCACCAGGCCCTGGATCTTTGTCGGCGCAGTTGCCATGTGCGCCGGTGCGCCGACAGCGATCTTCCCCAGAGCGGTGCCACTCTTCACGTCAGGAACCAGAGTGGCTGGATAAAGCGACTCCGTATCCTGTACCGCAATGACCAGCAGGAGCGCGCCTCCGTGTCCGCCGCAGAGCCTAAAATCTCCGGAGGGATCCGGCATTGTTTCGTGCACAGGAACAAACCAGGGAACGCGCTCGCGGGGCCGGGTTACTCCTTCTTCGAGCACAACCAGCGCCCGCCCGTCTAGCGGCGCGCCGGCAGAGCTGGTGACGGTTCCGGAAATGGACGCCGCCGCGGAACAGCTTGCCGATTCCGTTGCCGCCACGCACTCGGCTCCGCAAAACGTGAGGAGCAAAAACAGGACCACCTCGCTCCGCAGGCTCAGGAACCCGGTTTGGCGGGCTTTGGGCATTACGTAGTGGCTAGCCTGCCTCGGCCCGCTTACGAACGGCGACTCTCTCACGCAGTTCGCGCTTAAGGAACTTGCCGGTGGAAGTCCGCGGGATCGCGTCGACAAATATGTAATCGTCCGGCAGCCACCATTTCGCAAATTTGGGCTCGATAAACTTGGCGATCTCTTCGCCGCTGGCTGCCATGTTGGCCTTGAGGACCACGTAAGCGATCGGCCGCTCGCCCCACTTGGGATGGGGGGCCGCGACCACCGCGGCCTCCGCGACTGCGGGATGTCCCATGATGGCGCCTTCCAGATCCACCGAGCTGATCCACTCGCCGCCCGACTTGATCAGGTCCTTGGTGCGGTCGCAAATCTTGATGTATCCCTCGGCGTCGATCGTGGCTACGTCTCCGGTGCGAAGCCACCCATCCGGCGTGAACTTCCCGGGATCGCGCTCCTTGTTATGGTAGCTGCCGGTTACGAACGGGCCGCGCACCTGGATCTCGCCCATGGCTTTGCCGTCGGCAGCCACTTCGCGGTCATCGTCGCCGATCACACGGAGGTCGACGAACGGTATGGCGCACCCGGTCCGCGCGCGTACGGCATAACGCTGGTCTTCCGGCAAGTTGCGCAAATGCGGCTTCAGCCTCGATACGGTGGCAATGGGAGACGTTTCAGTCATGCCCCAGGCGTGGATTACCGTTACGCCGTGCTTGTCGAAACCGCGGATCATGGCTTCCGGCGCGGCCGAGCCGCCCACCAGAATGCGCAGCCCTGGCGCCAGCTTGTACTCACGCTCCTTGCGATCGAGCAGTTGCAGCACTCCGAGCCAAAGCGTGGGCACGCCCGTAGTTAAGGTCACCTGCTCGCTCTCACACAAATCCACCAGGCTCTGAGCATCCAGATGTGGCCCGGGCAGGACGAGCTTGGCGCCTACCATGGCCGTCGCATGTGGAATACCCCAGGAAAGAACGTGAAACATCGGAACCACCGGCATTACCACCTCGTGCTGGGCGATACCGAAGGTGTCCGGTGCAATCGTACAGAGGGAGTGGAGAACCATCGAACGGTGAGAGTAAACAACGCCGGGCGGCCGGCCCGTCGTTCCCGAGGTGTAGCACATGGCTCCGGGATCATTCTCGTTGAGTCCCGGATAATCGAAAGGGCCGTCGCCGGTCTTGAGCAGCTCCTCGTAGTTTTCGTACCCCGCCGGTACGGGCTTCCCGGTCAGCGGCACAACGAATACCCGTTCCAGATGAATTCGGTCCTTGAATTGATCAAGCAACGGCAGCAGGACGTCATCCACGATCAGAAAACGGTCCTCGGCATCGTTCGCGATGTAAGCGATATCATCGGGGTGGAGGCGGAGATTGAGGGTGTGTACCACGCCGCCCGCAACCGGGATCCCGAAGTATGCCTCCAGATGTGCGTAATGGTTCCACATGAGGGTGGCCACCCGGTCGCCTTTCCTCATCCCCGCCCGGGTGAGCGCGGCCGCCAGAGCTCGCGATCGCCGATAGAAATCGCTACAGGCGAAGCGGTGCAGCGATCGATCCGGCAGCCGGGAAATGATCTCGGTTCGGGGAAAATACCGTCCCGCCCGCTCCAGCAAATGCGCCAGCGTCAGCGGATAATCCATCATGGTAGATCGCATGATTCACTCCTTCGCGCGCCCGTGCGCATGGGCCGGCGGCGGCCTGCGCCGGGAATTGTGCTCATTAGCACGAATCCTTGCAAGGACATTTGGAGGATTTGAACGCCAGATGCGACGAGAGTGGGGAAATGAGAAGGGTTGCGGCATCCCCCCATACGCCTCGACCAGGCCAAAAAGCTCGGAGTTTGCCTTTAGCTGGCGGAAGCCGCACGATGCCGCGGCTTGGTAGGACACTTTGGCCGACCGCGCGGGGGAGTGGGACAGAATGTCGCGGATTGCAATCGAGGCGCTATCTCTTCAATCAACGCGGAGGGGACGCAGGGCCGACGGCGAGGACAACTGTATTCGGGTAATAGTGGGCAAGGATTTCGCGGAAGTCTGCGCCCGCTTCGGCCATCGCCTTGGCCCCGGCTTGGCAGAGACCGATTCCGTGTCCCTGCCCGACTCCTCGCAGAATGGTCTGCTCGCCTTCTTTTCGCATGACGAAGTCATTGCTTGGGACGGCGCTCCAGCCTAGGCGGCGGTCGAGGCGCAGGCGCGAAGATTCGTTGGAGCTGTGGAGGGTTGCGGCATCCTCCGCCGAGAGCCGGCTCTGCCAGCGGGATGGGTGCTGGTGGCAATACTTGCAATCGACGGAATAGTAAGGGTAGGCCGCGGGAGGCAGGCCGAGTTCGGCGGGGGTACGCGTACGCCCGCTGCAACTGCGGGTGTACATGGCGGCGAGTGGTTGAGATTGGTAAGCGATGACCAAGCCCCGGGTGGCGGAGATGGCCTGGGCGGCGGCGGTGTTGCTCGCAGGCGGCTCACGTAGAAACTGACAGTGGGTCGTATCGCAGAAATCGAAGCCGCGGTGGCGGCCTTTACCGGCGACGAAATAGGAACGAGCTGCGACGGCCAAGGCTTTCAAAGCTTCGGGAGGTGTGCCCGTCGTGCTTTCCGCGGCCACGACGGAGGCAACGGCAGTTTCCAGATCCATGGTGACGACAGCCGTCAGAGCTCGGGAAGCAGGTTTCACTTCGAGTGTGCCCCGATAGTGGCGAGTAATCTTTCCGGGGACGGCGAGATTGAAGTCAATCGGGCCGTTCTCACGGCTGGTGACTGTGAGCTCGGAGGCGCGGAGGACGCTGGCTCCGACGTCGACAACAACGTAGTCTCCGCGGACGCCGATTCGGGCGACGCTCACACCTGAGCTTCCTTCGAGCACGATGGACTCTCCTCCGGCGTGCAGGACCAGGGCAGAACCGGCAGGAGCGCTCAAGGCGAGCTGCTGGGGGCGGAACAGGCCGAAGACGCCGATGCGGACGTCCTGCGCGGTAGCCAGAGAACTGGCCAGAATCAGCGCGAGAAATGCGGTGGTGGTTTTCATCCGGGCGCGGCCATCACTGCTCGATGCGGCGCAGCATCTGTCCGGCAATCTTCGCGGCCTGGGCTCCAGGGACACCGTGCACACGAACCATGAGCAGAATCTGTGGATCGTCGGATGGCGCCATGACGATGGTGAAACCATCACCGGGAGCGCGCTTGGAGTGAGTGCAAGGCGCAGTGCCGGTTTTGACGAGGGCGTTGGGGTACGGAAGAGCACGATCGACCTCCGCGCCAGTCCCTTGTTCCGCCGACTGCGCCATTCCGGCCAGGACTTCGCGGACGCCGGGCTGGTCCCGGCGGCGCACCAGTTCGAGGTAAGCGCGCGCCATGTGGAGAGGCGAGATCAGCCAGCGATTGCCGAGACCGGCGAGTGCAGCTCCCGCGGTCCCCGGCGCCGGAGGCTCGAGACCGAAGCCCATCGCGGTGGGCGAGACTTCGGCGGCCGTCATCTTTGCCGTCAGCACCCGAAAATAAGAGTTGCAGGAGTAAGCAATCGCGGAGGAGAGATCGACGTTACCATGGCCACGCGGAAGCCAGCATCCGGTGGCCGCTCCGCGGCAAGTGTGCGCCGGGTAGCGGAACCCGTGATGCTCGCCATAGGCCAGCGCGGTAAACGGCTTCACCAGTGAACCCAGAGGAATCGGCGCCTCAGGGTTGTCCCAACGGGAGGCCAGCACTCTGCCATTGGTAGCGTCGAGTAGCAGAAATGAAATCGCGCCGCTGGGAAAATCGCGATTCAATATCTGCCCGGCCGATTGGGCAAAGAGCGAAGTTCGAGGAGGGTTTGCCTGATCCGACACGGGCGCCGATGCTCCGCCGCTGGAAGGCGGCTGCGCGAGCAGGCTCGCGATCAACACAAGCACGAGATTTCTTATTGCGACCATTCGTAAGTGACCGTCTGCCGTACTTTGCCTCCATCGACCCGGACCTTGATGTTCTCGGAGGAGACGCCGGACAGCGTGGAGCTCAGGCTCGCCATGTTCTCAGAAAAGAATTGCGGTTGCCGTTCCCTGCCGGGGACGCTGGACTGCGCCGGGTTGGGCCGGTCGACCACGCCGGAGAAGCGCGCGAAGTTGGCGCGCTCGCGGGAGTGATTGAAGCCGGCAATGAAGGCGGCGGGCTCCACATCCGATCTGCGGTTGAAGTTGGAGAGCATAGCCACCATTAAGGCCGGGGCATCGGAGACTAAAAGATACTTGCCGCGGACGGAGGCCACGAGCGGCCAGAGGCCATCGAATTCCTGATAGCCGGATTTCTGCTGCCAGCCAACACCGAGCTGGCTGGCGGTGAGGGCAGGCCGGACGAAGCCAGCGAGTGCGGATTGAACGTTGGCCTCGTTCCATTCGGACGCTGCCGCCAGAACGACCGCAGAATGAATTCTCACAAAGACGCCCGCCTTGTCGCGCTCGGTGGATTGCACCTGCAGCGAGGCGAGGAGCTGAGTTTTGTCGAGGAGTCCCTTCAACGCGGGTGTGTTTTGTTGCCTGCCCGGACGGTGGCCAAGTAGCTGATCGATACGGGTCTCCAGGTCGGAGCCTGCGCCCGCCTCTCCTGAAGTGTGATGCACCTGCGGGGCGATCTGCGAGGAAGGCGCTGGGCCCAGATGTGGCACGAGCAGTTTGGTCTCGAGCAGATCGAGGCAGGAATCGGCCGAAGGATGTGCCTTGGCTTCATAAATACCCACGCCTTCGGGAACGAGGCGAACCAGGCCGGCGGCGGCTTCAAGCCCGTCGGAGGATGATGCTGCCACCGGAGCCTTTGGTAGCAAGACGCGCTCTTCGCGGTATTGCCGGTTAGAACGGAACAAATCGGAAACCGCCGCGGAGTACTGCGCCAGGTCCGTGATGTTTTGTTGCACCCAGTAAGTGCGGAAGTACGGGCTGGGAACAATCTTTTCGAGGTTCAACACCATGCGCAAATCGCCCGCCGCTCCGGCAGCGGCGACCGATAGCGACCACCACGGTTCGGTCTCGACCGTGCGGTTCTGGCCGCCGGACATCAATTGCAGCGCGCCTGCCAGGAGATCTTCACGGGTTGCCAGCACCAGATAGTCGCCGGAGACTGCGAAGGCGACTTCCTTTTGCGACTCGGGATCGCGGCGCAGGTAGAAGTCAACGCCGCCGGCGCTGCGCGGCTCGAACTGGGCGCGGGTTTGCCAGAGCGCCGTTTGCATGGACTTGGCCGACGGCAGGTAAGTGATGTAGAGGAACTGCAGGTTGCCGATGTCATATAGAGCAAGAACGCTGCGAGTTCCGGCAATCTGGGAAAGGAAGTTCATGTCGGGTGGAAGCCCGGCCGCGGTGGCGAATTGATCGCCGGCGCCGTGCAGACGCAGGAAGAGGCGCGAACGGGAGAAGACCTGGTAGTTGCTGCTCTCGATCCACTGCCTCTTCTGCGGAGCGGAGTTCCAGTCCGCGAGCAATCCGGAAAAGTCTTTGGCCTCCAAATAAAGGAGCGGGCCAGCCGGAACGTACTTCGAGAGCGGCGGTGCGGACGGCGCCGCGGCCTGGTAAGCCGCCCAGCCGATTCCAGCGCATAAGAGGGCACTCAAAAGGAAGATGGCGATCGGTTTCATGGCTTGCCTGCTTTCGTAGTTGCGGCTTTGGGCGCAGGGCCGGCCTTCGCCAGGAGCCGCGGCCGAACGATGCGATCCTGCTCCAGAGCTTCATGCAGCAGCGGCTGGCGCGCGGCATTCTGATGCTCGATTCGCAGCGCGGCCTTCAGGTCGGCGATTCTGCGCGTCAGATCCTTGCGGACTGCGGGTGAACTCTGGGAACGGCGCGCGATTTCGAAATACGAAACAGCCTCTGACAACCGATTGAGGCGCGCCATGGTTTCGCCAATCATTTGCGCCACCTGCGCCCGTTGGGTGCGGGGGAGCCTCGCCGACGGCGTAACCGGAGTGCTCGTGCCGCCGCTCTCATTTTCTTCGTCGTTGTCGGAACCTACGATCTGCTCCTCTTCGGAATAGGCAGATGAGGAAGCAGTGCTGCCCAGGAATTGCGCGTGCAGCAGCGGTTCGAGAACTCCGAGGGCAAATTCATCGGACCGCAGACTCGCCGCGGCCTGGAACAGCGGGACGCGCTCTTCGTCTCGCCGCGGGAAATCGTTGGCGCAGTGGCTTAGCAGTTGGAGCTTCGTCTGCGAATCGGCCGCGTTTTGCGCGGCTTTGATGCGGGCTTCGTAGAAGTAGAACTTGTCGGCGGCGGCTGGGGAGATGGCAGCCGGATTTCCGGCGAGCAGGTTCAGTTCAGCACTTCCGAGATCGGAGCGCGATCGGCCGGCGAGCGCTGAAGCCGCCTTGATGCGGAGATCGTACTGCACGCTCGCCCCGGAAGCGACCGAGCCCAGTGCATCCTGGGCCGCAGGAACATCCTTTCCGGCGGCCATCCGGGCTTTGGCCAACCGCAAACGATAGGAAGCATCCCACGGCGCCGACTTCACGAGTTGATCGAGAAACTCTATGGCTTCAGCATTGTGGCCGGCTTTCTCCAGCAGCACTGCGGCCGGATCGAGATTCTCGAAGGGGTTTCCGACGACCACCACCAAGCGGCGGAGCAGATCAAGCGCCCCGGAAGTATCTCCCGGAGCGAGGCGAATTTCGGCGAGGCCGAGGAAGTTGGCGGCGTTGAGCTGGTGTTCATCGATTTCGCGGGCGAACACGAATTCGAGGATCTTCCGTGCCGACTCCTTGTCCCCGGCCTCGAACAACTGGCGAGCCGCGGTGCGGAGCAGGTCCGAAGCTGGGACGTTCTGCGGCTCTGCGCGATACGCGGCGATCCTGGAGTCCAGAGTTGCAAGCTGCGCAGCCACCTGCAGATCCAGCGGGACGAGAGCGGCAGCCTGCGCCGCGCGGGTTTCTTTGGACAAGGCGGCGATGGCATCGGCCGCCTGCGCATACTGCCTGGTGCGCACGAGGTAGCTGATCCAACGCACTTGCCAGGAGCCGAGATACTGCTGGGCGTTGTCGCGCTCGAAGCCAGCCAGCTTGCCCAGCGCATCCTGCCTGGATTCGAGAATGCGTTGATAGATCGGCGCCCGTTGGGCAAGTGGAATCCAGGAGGCATCGACGACATCGGCCAGAATCTGCGTGGGGTCTTGCGCGGCGGAGGAGACATCCAACAGCCACGCGGTAGCGGACGCGGGATCGCCGACGGCCGCATAGGCGGGATGCAGCACGGCGTTCGAGCGGTAGTTGCCATTGTGGCGGAGGTAGGTTCGCACGATGGCGTCGGCATCGGGCTTGAGCTCGGAATAGAGATGCCGGGTGCGGAGCTGATCGCAAGTGCGCCCGAAGTCCGTCCAGAAACTCTCCGGGACACGCGCGCTGTTGAGCTGCATGGAGAGCACAGCGAAGGCCTGCTTCCACTGGGCGATCGCGGCAGCACGATCGCCGCGCTTGTAATAGGCGACCGCGAGACTGTCATAGATATCAGGACGGTTGGGAGAAAGTTCGAGAGCGTGGTTGTAGTCCGCGATGGCGCGCTCGGTATCGCCGGCGCCGGCGTAGTAGTCGGCCAAAGTCAAATATCCGGAAGGCGACGCCGGACTCTGCTCCAGGATGGCCGGCAGGAAGTCCTCGGGGGCGCCTTGCTTGGTTGTGCCGAGGTACTCACCGTAACGCGATCCGTAGTAGAACCAGGTGTTGCCGGCGAGCTGCTGCGTGCGGTCGACGGGCTTGGCGAGGCGCTCGGCGATGGTGTTGTCGCCGAGAGCGCCGAGGAAAGCATGGTTTACGTCCGCAGTAGGCTCGGCATAGTACAGCCCACTGAGAGCGAGGTACGACTCGGTCCAGACCGGCGGGCGATGCTCTCCGCGGGCCACCACCACGTTGCGCGCCAAGCTGGCGCCGCCGTTCGCAAGAACGTAGTTGGCAGCCTTTTCGCCGGAGGGATGGGCCCAGGTAGAACCGATCTCGACGAGTTCCTGCGGCTGCTGCGCCAGGAGCAGTTGGAAGAGGCGCTGCTGGCGAGTGTTGTCGAGGTTGGAAGCGGAAATGTTTGCGAGCAGCCGCAACTCGTTTTGTTGGTCGCCGGCGGCGCGGTAAGCGTCGCTGGCCGCAAGCAGGGGAACACTGCGGCTGATTGGCCGCAGTACTGCTGCGAACTGCTCCAACTGCGATCCGAGTTCGGCAAAGCGTCCGCGACGGCGCTGCAGGCCGGCTAAGGCTGGCATGTGGCTATAGAGGTTCGGAGATCCGCTCGGGGCCTGCATCATCAGTTCGAAGCGCCACTGAGCTTCCTGATCGGCGAGTGCGGCGTGTTCGGCAAGAGGAATGGCAAATTTTTCGAGATCGGCGAGGTTCATGCCGCTCCTCTTCGATTCGGCAAAGCGGGCGAACGTGAGCCGCTCCTCGGGCGTGAAGTAGGAGTTGACGGTGTCTCCCATCTCCTCAAGGACGGCGGCCATGCCGTCGCGAGCAGTCTCGATGCGGGTCTGGCGCGCTCTCGCGCGCCACTGCCGGTCGGTCACCGCGGCGATTCCCTGTTTTTCGACCTGTTCTTTAATGACCGGCAGGTTCGAAGAGGCGTCCGCAAGAGCGCTTTGCATCGCGGCGTAGGCCGGCTCAGGCTGGCGGAGGCGAGTCATGATGCGGACGTAGGTTCTTGCTCCGGCGTGATTCTCCGCCGCCGCCAGCAGGTCGGGTCCGGTAGCCTTGATTCCCTGCTCCGTGAAGGTACGAGCTTCCGCGAGCATTCCCCAGGATTCCAGGCGGCGAGCGGCCTCGAAATAGTTGGACGCCTTTTCCGGCCGGCCATCGATCAGCGCCGCTTTGAGGGCGGCAACGGTTTCATTCGTCCGACCCTGGCGCGCGCGCACGGTAGCAATTTTCTCCATCCACTGCGGATCTTTGTACGCGAGCTGATAGATGTGTTCGTAGTCGGAGACCGCGTCGTCGAAACGCATCAAACGCTCTTCGAGACCGGCGCGCGCGGTGTAGAGGTCGCCCCGATCGGGGCGAATGGTGATGGCCTTGGCGTAGGTCTCAATCGCGGCCGGGTAGTTCTCGAGATTGGTCTGGATGCGGGCCAGCACCATGGACCAGCGGTAGTCGCGCGGTGACTGAGCGACGGTCTTCGCGTAAAAGCCGGCGAGCTGTTGCTGGCGCTGGTAACGCAGGGCATACAGCGCGGCTTCGGTGACGAGCGTGTCGTCTTCCGGGAAACTGTTGATGAGTTCGATGTACTGATCGACTGCGCCCGCGTAGTCCTTCGTGCGGGTAAGCGCCGGAATGAGGCCGCGCCGCAAGGTGGCGATCCCGGCCTTACGCGCATCGCCGGGGAGTGACGCGCTGCGGAAGAGAGCGATCTTTTCGGTGTAGAACTGCTTCAGACCCTGGTCGTCGCCCGCTTGCGCGTAGGTGTCCGCCATGGCCGCGAGGTATTCGCCGTTGTAAGGAGAATCTTTCAACAACTGCGCGAGCAGATCGCGTGCCTGCGCATACTGCTTCGCTTCCGTCGATTTGCGAGCGGCCTCATAGGTAAACTGCAGGCTCAGGTCGGGATAGGCGTCTCTGGCGGCCTGCAACAGAACAGAAATCGCCTGCGCATAGTTCTTAGTGCGCCAGTAGAAGTCGACCGTCGAACGCACCACGCCAAGAATCTTGGGATTCTCGCGGTAGAGCGCTTCCACGTTCTTCTGGGCAGACAGGAAGTCTTTGCGCCCTTCGTACAAGCGAATCAGGGCATACCGGAGCTGCAGGCGCGCTACCGGATCAGCCGTGAGCGCAGCCTGCCGCTCCAGCGCGTGCTGGCGAACCGCTTCCAGCGATTTCTGCTGCGCCAGGTTTTCGATGTCTTCAGCTTGCTCGATAGAAGTTGCGCCGTTCGCGATGGCGTCGAGAAAGGCCTCCATTTCCGGCTTGCGGTTCTGGGTTTCCAGAACCTTCACGCGAAGATAAACCGCCGGCATCGATAGGTTGGGCGGCGTGGCGATCCTGGCGGTGCTCTGCTCCACCAGGTCGCGGAACTTCGGGCGGCGCGCGAGTGCAAGCAGCCGGAGTTCGGCGGGCGAACCGGCAGACCCGGCGAGCGAACCCTTTACATATTCTTCGATGGCGTGGGGATAGTCACGCTTGTTCTCGTAGATCGCGCCCGCTTCGTAGGAATACAGGTTCGAATCACCCAGGCGATCACGGCCCTGGTTCAGCAGCCGAAGAGCGTTGTCGAAATCGTAGTAGTCCCAATAGATGGTCGACGCTTCGAGGTATCCGCCGGACTCGCCCGGAGCTGCCCGCGGAATGCGCTCCCAGTACGGAGCCGCTTGCGCAAACTGATCGCGGTCTGCGTAAATGTCGCCGATGCGCGCGAGAATCTCAGTGTTGCCAGGATTGGCCTGAAGCAGGTTGTCTTCGATCTTCGCCGCGATCGCCGTATCCGCCGCATCAAAGTAGGCCAGCGAGCGATAGACCGACGACGCCGTGCGGGCGATTTCTGCCTCCGCCGGGTATTGTGCTGCGAGCGATTTGAGCAACGGCGCGCTCTCCTCAAAATGCGAGCGCCACAGGTCGGCATGGGCGAGAAAATCGGCCGCCGCCGGATTGCTCTCCCAACTGGCAGCATCGGGCGCACTCCGGCGCAAGGTGCTCAGCTCCGATTCAAGCTTGCCGGTGCGGGAAAGGAACTCAAAGAACTGGTTGCGCAGGGCGGTCTCCTCAAACCAGTGCTGGCGCAGCAACGATTCCCAGGCCGCCAGATCGCGGGTCGCGGGCGTCTGGTAGGCCGAAAGCAGGTTGCGAACGAACACGGGATTGTGCGGGAAACGCCGGTTGGCGTACTGGTTCAACCGCAGGTAGAGCGCTGGGCTGCCGCCGTTGACGTTCGAGAAGTAGCGTTCGAGGTCGCTGCCGTTGAAGCTCTTGACCGCGTCCTGGGTCAACTGCTCAAATTCGGATTCTCTCCGGTAGCGCAGGTAAAAGCGCGCGAGCTTGTCGCGCCAGGAGCGGTCGTTGAAGCGGGCCATCGCCCGGCGGTACACCTCTTCCTGTTCCGTGCCCAACTGGTTCTGATCGAGAAACACAGCCAGCCGCTCGTAAAGGCCGGGGTCGTCGGGATTGCGGTCGATTTCCTTCCGCAGCACGCCCAGCGCCTGCGGGATTTGTTTCATTTCCACCAGCCGCGCCAGATAACGCTCCAGAACGCGGGTGTATTCCGGCGATCGGGCGCCCGCCTGCGCACCGGCAGAAGAAGCTTGGTTGACCTGGAATGCCTGGTGGGCCGGGCGCCGAGGCGCGGTGTTCTCTTCCGTTGCTTCGGGCTCTTCCCCTCCCTCTTCTGCTTCCGTTCCTACCGTGTTGGCCGAGCCCGGCGTGTAGTTGGCCGCCGATCCCAGCGGCAGGTTCTGCGCCTGCGACGCCAGTTCCCGAAGCACGGAATCGTAGATGGCGAACTCATCCGCCGTGTCGTCTTTGCGCGCATAGGCATCGGCCATGAGCAAGGCAACCGCGGTGCGCTGCGGAGCCTTCGGGAAATTCGTGAGGAATTCGCGGCCGCCCTGAATGACCGCGTCGCTTTCCGCCGCGCCGGAATAGAACTCGAGCAGCTTGGCGTGAAGCTCGGGGCGGCGAGAAGAGCCTGGGAACTTCGCATCGAGCAGCGCCAGCAATTCCGCGGCGCGAGCACGATGGAAATAAGGTACAGCGCGCTGCTCTTCCGCTGAGTAGTTAGAAGCCGGCTGCGTGGTATTCAGGAGCAGAGAAAGAATGCCGTTCAAGTAGCCGGGCCCCTGATCCATGGTGGCGATGTCGCGATACATGGAGAGTTCGCCGGAGCCGAACCGGATCGGCGTCTCCGGAGCGGCCAGCAGCAGATTGGCCAGACCTGCGATCGCCTGCTCTTGCGCGCCGGGCATTCCCTGGCTGTTGTAGAGGGCGAAATAATAGCGCGCCGACTCGGGATAAGCATGAATGTCCTCGAGCAGCCGCGCGCAGATGTAAAGCTCCTGCGAAGTCCACGGCGACTGGCTGGCTTCCTTGCGCAGGCGGAAATCAGCGATGGCCTGCTGGGCCACCTCGAGCTTGCCCTGTTGGTGGTAGTAATAGAAGATACGCGCCGTCGCGTTCAGGTCCTCGGGATTGGCGTTGAGCGAGGCACGAGCCTGGTCAAGGAATTTTCGAAGATTCTGGGTATCACGCAGCAGATCGAAATAACTCTTGACCAGTTCCGGATCCCACAGCGGCTGGAAGCTTTGCTCGTACACCGCCAGTCCTTCGCGGACAGAGCCATGGCGGTACTCGACCATCGCTTGCGCCTTCACCGGAAAGATCTGGTCGTTGGGAAACTGTTTGCGGTAGCCGGCGATGAGTTGTCCGGCGGCGGCGTATTCCTTCTGCGCCACGAGATACTGCAAGAACCGCGCATAGAGCGATGGCTCCTGCGGATAGCGCACGATCCACTCCCGGTACTGGGCGATAGAAACATCTCTTGGCAATCCCTGCGCCCGAATCACGTCGAAGATGCGCTCAAACGCCTGCCAGGAACGCTGCTGTGCGGGTGGCGTGAGTTTTTCTGCGGCAATGGGCGCGGCGTGCGCAACCAACGATAGGGTCTTAATTTCGTCCGCGGGCCGCAGGCGGCGGTGGTAGAAATCGGCCAGGGCCAACTGGGCGCCGGTCTTGTCGGAAGAATGATCAACGTAGGATTTCCAATCGGATTCGGCGGCGGTGAAGTCGAGTTGCTGTTCGTCTTCCAAGGCGCGCAGAGAGTACAAATCGGCGTTGCGAGTCTGACTCTTGATGAGGTCCGCCAGCGCGGGCCGCGTTTCGCGCGGAGGCCGGCGAAACAGCACGGCGCCTCCGGGCAGCGACATCATGCGGAAGAAGACCCCCTCCAGCGCGCTCGCGGCTTCGAGGTTGCGAATCCAGGACGGCAGTTCGCCGCGCGCGGAGATCGTCCAGCCGATCGCCAGCACCAACACAGCCAGCGCAAGCAGGCGAGTGCGCCGGCGGAATGAATCAAGGAAGCACTTCAATCTGCACCTCCTCGGTACCGATGTTGTGGGCGATGTCCTCGGCGGTAACCGTCAGCTTGTAGGAACCGGGGATCGTCTGCTCGGGGATGAGTAACTCGCCGGTATTCGCGGCTGCCCCCGGATTCCACCTGAGCTCAACCGGGGCCGCACCTTCCAGCCTCGCCACCAGCGTGCGCGTGCTCTGCGAAGCCTGGACTTTCAGGGCAATGGACTGGCCGCGCTGGAAGCGTTTGCCATCAAGTTTCACCTTGACGACGGGCGGCTTGCTGGCGATCACGAACGTCTTCGACTCGCGATAGGTTTGTCCCAGCCGATCGCGCAGGATGAGCCGCACCGTGTAGGTTCCATCCTGCATGTCGGTGGGGGCAAGGAAGCGGGTCTGCCAGATGTCTTCGGATGAGAGATAGCGAAGCGGCTGAACCAGGCCGAACGGGAACAGCGCCACCACCGAGACGATCGATTCGTCGGTCTTGACGCGCAGTATGGGATCGCCCGGCCGGATGACGCGAGGCCGCAGCAGCGCGCGCGGGACCGCCAGGAACGAGGTGTAGGGCGTCACGAATTTGTACTGGCGGGCGAGGCGGATGATTTCGTCGATGGTGGCCTGATCTTCTCCCTCACGCTCGATCTTCTCCAGCAGGGCGTCGACGCGGGCGCGCGCCCACAGGCGAGGCAGTTGCGGATGATCGAAAGATTCGCGCGGCAAGCTGACTTTGCCCGTCATCTCCACCGGAGTTCCATCGCGCACGGCGTGGACTTTGAAGCTCACGTTCTCCTGCGGCTTCTGATAACGGCCGACCCACGAAGCCAGCGATCCGGAGAACGTTGCCGCCTGCAGCGGGTAGACGGCATCCACAGCGCTCTCCGGCGCAACCGCAAGATCAAGCTGGCCGGCGGGGCTGCGGCCGATCTTCGAGAGGAACGAGTTCAGCTTGAACTCCATCGGCTCGGTCGATAGCACGTGTTCGAGCAGCCCGTCCTGGCGGGCGAGCATACGGAACAGCGGCAGGTTGGCATCATCGCCGACGGCGAAGATGTACGTGCGCGGGCGCTGGGTTTCCGGGAGTTGCTTCCACGCGGATGCGTACCAGGCCGCGAGTTTGCCGTTGGTGATGGGACCGCGAGTCGCGCCGCCGTCGCTCAGAATCACCAGGTAAGGGTTGGCCGCTCCGGGAGTGGCGGCCTGTTGCAGTCCGGCCTGGAGGGCGCGTTGAAGATCGGTGCCTCCCCGCAGGCGGCTGGCGCGAACGAATTCCATGGCGCGCTGAATGCTGTTGCCCTCTGCGAAACTGAGCGGCAACGCGTGGGTCTCAGTATTGAAAAGTACGAGGCTGAAGCGGTCGGTTGGGCGGAGAGTCCGCAGCAGAGTTTCTAAAGCCTGGTAGCTGTGCTCCAGCTTCTCCCATTGCATGGAAAGCGAGGTATCGAACAGGACGATGACGGTCCTGGGAGCGCCGCCGGCTGCGTTTGCGGCAGCAGCCGGCCCGAGCCCGAGCAGCGCTTCGGCTTCGAAGAAGCCAGGTTCGTTCGCGCTGCGGACGGGGGCAGTTTCGGTGGGCGAAGGCTGGCCGCTGACCGGATTGCGATAGGTCAGAATCTGCAGCGTGTCCGACGCCGCAGGATCAAGGTCGTAGGTGATGACGAAGTCTTCGCCCAGGTTGACGTTCTGTCCTTCCCAGTGGCCTTTGACGAGGTGAGCCGTGTTCTGCTCGAGCTGCAACGGGAAGCTTCGGGCGGGCGCCTGGAAGTTGCGAATAGCGTGGGCCGTGTGCAGCTCGAAATTGATGCGAAGCAGGCGCGTCGCCTGGGTCTGATACGCGTCTGGGCGCAGCGGGATGGCAAAGTAGGACTTCAGATTCTCCACCGGAATCGACTCGTGATATTCGATCTCCAGGCGCTTGGTTCCGTACGCGGGAATGGGAACGATGCGGGCGCTGAAGACGGAAGTGCGCTTGGCTTCTTCGCTGCCGCGTTCGCCCATCTGCAGCAGACCGGGATCGATGGCCTGCTGCTTGAGCTGGTTGTAGATCTCTTCGGCGCGCTTGCGTTCGAGGATGACCGCGGGAATCCTCGCAGGCCCGTCCCAGGTGGCGAAATCGGAAATGGTGGCGTGGCTGGGCAGCGCGAAAATATAGTTCCCTTCCTGGATGCCGCTGGTGTGGTTGGCAAACACCTGGCGCACGAAGACGCGGGCATCCCCGTTGTCGATACGAACGGTGATTTCCATCTCTTCGAGCGAGAGGACCGCGGGATCAGGCTGTTGCTTGTCGCGCGGTATGAGAATGCCAGCGTCGGCGAATAGCAGCGTCGAAGCCCAGCACGAGATAAGAACCGACAAGATGAACTTTTTCATGAGTGCAGCTTCTGTTCTGGTATGCGGACCAGGCCGTTGTCAGTACCGATGTAGATGTAGCCATTGCCGCGAGCGAGCGCGGTCACGTTCAAAGACGGCAGACCGGCGTCGATGACGGACCAGCGCCCGGATGGCCGATCATAGAGATACAAACCCCTTCCCAAAGTGCCCGCCAACACATAGTCGGGAGTTACCAGCATCGCGTTGGGATTTACTTCAAACGGTCCGGAAGCGTTCTCGAAAGTATGGAAGCGCCCAGAACGGTCGAGGCCGAGAATGCCGGCGCCGTAGGTACCGACCATCCACTCCGGGCCCACCGGGACAACCGCGGTGATCCAGTTGTGTTTCAGGTTGGAAGTCGCGGTCGTATAGTTGGCCGCGACGTTTCCCTGGTCGAGAATCGAGAGACCGCCGAGGGTGCCGGCAACGAGTTCGTCGCCAGAAACGCCGAGCGCATAGACGTGGTTATTCACCAGGCCGTGAAACGCATACATGCTGCGCGCACCGGCCGAGTCGAGGAAGGTCAGTCCGGCCGGAGTCGCAAGCGCGAGGCCGCCACGGTAGGCGGCCACGTCGGTGACGTGGTCGGCAATAAGCCCGTCGGCGCGCGTCAGCACCTGCTGCTCCGCGCCGGTGTTGTCGAAGCGGACCAGGCCGTTGGCGGTGGCGACGTCGATGGCGCCGGTCTTCGCATCCGGAAAGATGCGGTTCACGCAAAATACGTGCTCGTCTTCGACGTGACGGGCGTGGGTATGGTCGGGTGCGAGAATGTCGAGGCCCCGGTCGAAATAGCCCACCCAGAGGCGGCCGCTCGCGTCGGTTGCCAGCGCGGAAATGTTGCCATCACTCAGGGTCGCAGGCCCCGCATCGAGGACTCGCTGCCAACCGAATCCGTGAGGATTCATGCGGTAGAGCCCACGGCGAGCCACCGCGAACAGGGCGTCCCCAGAGGCAAAAAGCTGGCGCACTTCGGACACTTGGGAATCCGGGCTTGGGTTGGGATTGGGGCGGCGTCCTTCGAGCTGAACCGAGATCACCCCCTGGTCTTCGGAGCCGACGTAGAGCTGGCCGCGAGTCGCCAGCAGAGCGGTGGCCAGCACTCCACGAGCGAGCACTCGGGAAAAACGTCCACCGCTGAAGACGGCCACGCCGAGCGGGGTCCCGACGTAAGTTGTGTCACCCGCGACCGCCAGGGATACGACCTGCGAATCCGGCAGTCCGTGCATTTCGGCAAAGCTGTCGTTCTGGCCCGCATGGAAGTGAAGCACGCCTCGGCTCAGAGTACCGGTCCAAAGGTCCGACTCGCTGCCGGCGAGAGCCGTCACGTAGATGTCTTTCAATGTGGAATGAAGAACCGTGATGTGCTTCCCGTCATAGACGAGGACGCCCCGTTTCTTGGTACCGATAAGAAGATGGCCGGAAGCAGCCGGCAAAATCGTGGTGATGGCCCGCGCATCTGAGTCGTACGGGAAAATCTGACGGAAAGCGCGGCCATTGAAGGCAAGCAGCCCGTCGTTGGCCGTGGCAAGGATAAGTTCAGGTTCGCGGGAGTCGGCCAGAACGGCGGCAGCCAGCGCGATCAGCGGCGATCCGGGAAGCTCGCGGCCGACCGCATATTGATGGAGCAGAGCACCAGCCGGATCGTATTCGAGCAGTCCGGCGGGGCCGGCTATATAAAGATGATCCTGGAAACGGGCGGCCTCGAAGAATATTGCGGGAGAACTGATGGCTTCGAAATCGGCATTTCCCGCAGAGGTGAGCGGCCGAACCACGAAGCGGATTTCCTGTTCCGAGCGGACATCCTGGGCCGCCGAATGGAGCGCCCGCGAGGCTCGCCACAAGACAGCCGCTCCGAGCGCAAGCACCAGGAAGAAACCAGCCGCAACTGCGGCGCGTGCCGAGACGACGGATATCCGTCTCATGATTCCTGCTTTCTGAAAACTGAACTATAAACTGCGAAGCCGACGCTGCAAACAGGAAGCAAGCAGCGGACCGGACTCGGATTCCATGACGGGAAAGGATTTCGGAGATGAGCGCCCGGAAGAACGATGTGTGCCGCGGGACACAGTGTGTCAGGCCCGACACGATGAAAAGAGCCGCCGGTCCGCCCTAACGCTACGGGGCCAGTAAAGGCGCGTATTGCTCGCCGCGAAAATCCAATATGACTTGCCCGACGGGAATGCCAGTGCCGCCAGCCATGTAGGTCGCATCGGCCGTCGCAGTGGTTGTAGGCCGGTCGAGCAGCACATGTGGAAAACTCTTGATGTTCGACAACTCAAGCCGTGAATCGTGACCGAGTGGGATCATCCCTTTTCCCAGCCGCCCGAGGGTCATGAAGAATCCGGGAATTCCACCCGAGCCATACCCATAGGCGAGAGATTTGTCTCCGATCAGCGAAGCTCCGAGCACCGGCTTGCCCTGATCTAGAGCCGGCGGCGCGTCGGTGGCGAAGGGCGCCCAGGCCGAGGATGGGCCTTCCAAAATCAGCGAGGCGATCTCTCGTCCGGGGCTTATCGCGAACACCCGCAGCGCCCTCCGGTCCATGTCATCGCTGCGCACCACATCGAGGCCGATGAGGTCGCCCTGAGGCATCCAGAACCAATGAAAACTGCAGGCGTATGGAAGCTTGTGCGGCCCTGCATCCGGGGCCATGAAGTTGGAACGGTTTTCGAACATTTCGGAAAGCAAGCCGGCCACTGCGGACACGATGCCACCTCCATATGGGTTACCCCGCCTCGGCGCTCAACACAATTCGTCGTCGGGCGAGATGTGGGTAATACCTTCGGCTACCATCTCCGACAAGGCGCAGATCGTCGCCACGGGGTTGGATCCCGCCGCGGTGGGCACCATGGCCCCGTCCGCGACATAAAGCCCCTCGTACCCGAATATCTGGCCAAAACTCCCCGGATCGGCGCTGGTAACGCCTTGTGCAGGATCATCCGCCAGTACACAACCACCCAGAGGATGCACGGTGACGTTATTCCGCATCGGCCAGTCCCAGGTGGGCAACGCGGTGAAGATCTTCGCTCCGGCCAATCGCTTGAACTCCTTGCCCGCTTCCAGGATGGCGTCATACAGGCGGCGGTTCTGGCGCCATGGCCACTGCACTCTGAGGTGGCCGCTTGAGTCGAGATCCATCACGCCGTTGGACGTGTCCACTCCCATGCACAGCAGCACCGCACTCTGGAAAGAGGTGCTATCGCTCAGCAAGTCCGCGAAGGCGAATCCTGCCGTACCCGGAGATTTGCCGGAAGTGAGGTTCGTGAGGAGGTGCCGCACCAGGCGTGAGATCGGCCCCAACCACATCCAGCGCGGCTTCACGCCCTCGACAAACCACGCCAGGAACGCCGCATAGCTGGCATCTTCCAGGATGAAAGCGTGCTCCGGCGCAAAGTCGTGGAAGAGGTTGTAATCTGTCCGCTGGGTGATGGTCGGGCCATAGTTGGGACTACCCTCGAATCCCTTCAGGACAAACGATAGAAAGTCTCCATTGCCAGAGAACTGTTGTCCCAGGCGATGGCTGATCCGCGACAAGGTGCGCAGAACGTGCTTGCAGCGCAGCAGCAGTTCCGTTGAACCGAGGCATCCGGCGGAAACCACCACGCGGCCGGTCAGGATCGCTTCACGCTTGTTGGTCTTCAGGTCGCGATACTTCACGCGGTATCCCTGCGAGCCATCACCGTTACGATCATCAGCGCCGTTAGCATCTACCGGCACAATCTCTTCCGCCAGACATTCGGTGAGAACCTTCGCTTGATGGCGATTCTCTGCCGCATAAAGGTAATTCAAGTCCACGGTGTTCTTGGCATGGTAGTTGCAGCCGCAGATGCACTCCCCACAATACGTACAGGAAGTCTGAAGCTTGCCGTAACGATTTTGCTCCTGTTGACCGATAGCCAGTGGCGGCGCGTTGGGATCCTTCCCGAAAAACACGTTGATATCCACCAATTGTGAATCCCGGCCCGCCCGTTGAGCGATGGTGTGGAACAGTTCGGTTTTCTGAATGCGCCGCCGGGGGTCGCCGCTAGCGGACGGGATCGGCCGCGACCCCAGCACGGACTTGGCCACCGCGTAGTACGGCAGCAGCTTGGGCTTCTTACACGATTCGGGCCAGCGCTTGTCGGCAAAGACTTCGTCGGGTGGAATGAGAAACACGTTGGCGTAGATCAGGGAACCGCCGCCAACCCCCGCACAAATGACCACGTCCATGTGATCGTAATTGCGGACGTCGTACATCCCATGCAACTCGCCGGTCTTCCCGGCGGCTCTGCGGAGATGGCCGGGATGGTGAGGGCGGTCCGGACTCACCCAGAAATTGCGCGCGAAATCACCGGGTGCGCGCGGGAATTCGCCTAGCCCATAGCGCTTGCCACGCTCCAGTACCACCACCTTGCCGGGCCATTTGCGCGCCAGCCGGCAGGCATTGATCGCGCCGCCGAACCCGGTTCCGATCACCACGGCTTCGCGTTTGTCATTCATGGCTACTCTCCGCTTTTGCCACCCGCGCCCACGTCCTTAGGAGAATCCATCCGAACGCGAGATTGCCAAGCGGCGAAATAAACAGCGCCAGCCGGCCGAACCAGGTGATGTTGGAACAGAAGAACAAGTAGGTCCAGTCGGAAAAGATCTCCGTCAGACGAACTCCGGCTACCAGCACCAGCCAGTGCGGGTATCTCTGCCAGCGGATCAGTGCAACGAACTGCAGGAGGGTGAACGCCGCCCACACGGCCCCGGTCCGCCGTAACAGGCCCTGCGGAATCGACATAGGGAACACCGTGAAACCACTTGAACCAGAGGTCAGGAAAAAACAGGCAGGTGCCTGACAGGACGATGTCCAGGATGACCAGGCCAGCCAGCAGAAGATTGGTCCTTGTCTTCAAACCAGCGTTCATGTGTCCTCCTCCTTGGCAACACCCAGCCCTGGCGGCGGATTGAGCGTGCGCGGATGCAGGTTGCATACGGCGCCGTTCCCGTCGACGGTCACGTAACGATAGTTAGGCGGAACTTCCTCTCGAACGCCACCCTGCGGACCGCAAGCCGCGGTCTGCAGCAACAGCGGTCCCCAGCGAGCATCAGGATCATCCTTGCAGGTGGCTTCGACCTGGTAGCTGAACTTGCCGTACAACAACTCGGGCGACCACTTGGGACCTGCATCCTGCGGCCGGCGCAGTTGAAATTCCATATTCCAGTGTGCGTGGCCGGCAAAAACCACGTCGATGCCAGGGCCGGTAGCTTTGTTCTGTTCACTCTCCCGGTAGCCGAGACAAAGATAAAAGAACTGGCTAAGGTAGTGGTTCACTGTGCCATACCGGATGTCATAACCATCCAGCAGGTCACAACCACCGAACGGCGCTTCTTCCATGAGCACATACGGCTTATTTTGTACCTCATTGAGCTTCAGTTGCTGCTTGGCCTGCTCGCGCTTTTTCGGAGACAGATTCGCCGGTGGGGCATGAAGTCCCACAAAGATGCGGCGCCTCTCCGGATGAGCCGCGTCCTGTTGTTTGGACTCCCCGATGCAGCTCAACACCCTCTCCAGCCAACTGATCTGGCTGTAGGGATAAAACTCATTGGCGGGATAGAAGCCCATCGTATCGGGCGAGCCGCCCAGGATGTTGTCGTCTATGCTGATGCGGCGAACCTTCTTGCCGCCATCATCCCAGAAGCTCTGCGCGGTTAGACAATCGGGACCGGTGTCGAGCACGATGAAGTAGCAGTTCTCGAGCTGAAAGGCATAGTTGAAGTAAGGATTCACCCGGAGGAAGTATTCGGCCAGCGTGCTGACCTCGGCTTCGATGGCGATCAGGCCTTCCAAAGTGGTCCTCAGCCACGCGTATAACCGCGAGGGCGCAACCAGACTGATAAGCAAAGCGCCGGCAAGCACAACAAGCCACAACACAAAGTGCGGAGGCCACGAGGGGTGATGAAACCATTGCAAGAATCGCTGTCCTAGTTCGGAGCACTTGAGACCTTTAACTTGGGAAACGCTATTTACACCGAACCATGCTGCCAGGAGCGCCCACATCAGTCGGCGGCCATACTTGACAATCGCCGCCCACGCCCTCTGGCCCAAACGTGTCATCCCGACCGCGACTCCGCGGAGACCCATGCTGGTAATCGCTCCCCACCAACTCCGCGCCAGCAGTGGCGATCCCTTACTGATCAACTTCTGCTGCACCTCTTCCAATTTCTTACCGATCTCGACCGAGGTATTGCGATACCAGAAATCCAGCTCGTCAGCGCACTTCTTCGTAATGCCAAAGATATCCAGGCGGAACACAGGAGAGTAGGGAAAGGTGCGCCAATCGTGGTTGCCGGTGGTGGTGAAGATCGGCACCCGCAGTCCTTTTTCTTTGTTACTCAGGATCTCGATCAGGGCTGACCAATTGCTGTCGTCCGCCGTCCGGTCCAACAGGCCGGTGCGATTGAAAT
>JBKQPN010000052.1:0-4706 GCA_052145015.1 Terriglobales bacterium | reverse complement strand
ATCGCGCGGTTGCCTACCTCAATCTTGACTCGGCGGTCTCGGGTCCAAACTTCGGCGCCTCGGCGGTCCCCAGCCTGAAGCAGTTCATGCGCGACGTCGCCAAGGCGGTCCCCAGCCCGAAAGGCGGAACCGTGTACCAGGCTTGGCGTGTCGGCGGCGAAAACCCGCCGCAACCCGACGTCACCGACTCCGGGCGCATGCCGGTCGTGCAGCTCAATACCGACGTTCCCGTGGGAGACCTGGGCAGCGGTTCCGACTACACGCCTTTCCTGCAACACTTGGGGATTCCCTCGACCGACATGGCGTCGAGCGGAAGCTACGGGGTCTATCACTCCGCCTTCGACGATTTCGCCTGGTTCAAGCGCTTTGCCGATCCCGATTTCGCCTACGAGCAGGAGATGGCGCGGGTGTTCGGCCTGGCGGTGTTGCGCCTCGCCGACGGCGACGTGCTTCCTTACGACTACGAGAACTACGGCAAGGAGATCGCGGCCTACATTCGCACCGCTCAGGGGAGGGCGGAGAAGACGTTCAGCAAGCCTCCCTCGTTCGCCGCGGCGTTGGAAGCCGCGGAGCGCTTTGCCCGCGCGGGCGCCGCCATTGCCCGGGAGCAGCCCAGGGATGCCTCCCAGTCCGCCGCGATCAACCGCGCCCTGCGGGAAGCCGAGCGCGCCCTGCTTCTGCCCAACGGCCTGCCCGGGCGTCCCTGGTTCCGGCACGCCATCTATGCCCCCGGCCGCTACGCCGGATACGCCGCCGACGTGATTCCGGGGGTCAACGAGGCCATCGATGCCGGCGATCTCCAAGCCACCGAGCAGCAACTGGCGGCGCTTACCAACGTACTCGTCCGGGCCGCCAGTATGCTGGAGAAGCGTCGCTAGGCAAACGCACGCGGAAATCTCGGCCATCCTGTCGGCGATTCCTTGCGTCTAAGTACCAGTACTCGGCTACCCGGGCTCGCGCCGCCTTGTTGTCGGAACTTCCAGGTCAAAGGCGAAAAAGAATGTCTCTCCCGCGGATGATTACCCCCACCCCGCAAGACACGGCGGCCTCCGAGCCGGTGCAGCCGCAGCAAGCCAGGATCGCGGTCGTATATGAGATCGACAGACGGCCGTTGGAGTTCCCCGGCATAGAGTCAGGGCGCCGGCAAGAGCTCAACCGCGTGGGCCGCGCGCTGGCTGCGATGCTCGACCGCGGGCTGCACGCCGCGCTTGCCGTGCGGCGCTGGCGCGCGCCGGCTTCGCCATCAGGCAAGGCGCTGGCGATCGCGTCGGCTGCCGGCTTGCTGCTGCTGCTCGGCTTCGTCGCCTATGCCAACCGCCGTCCGGCATCGCCGCTAGCGCCTGGCGCTTCGCTGATGAACGGATCCGTGAAGCAAGCCGCGCCCTCCGGCCCAGCCGCCATTACGCCGTCCGCAGCAAGGCCCAATCCCAGTCTGGTCCCACCGGCCAACACCGCGCCTGCGGTTCGGCCGACCACTCCGAAGCCATCTGCCGCCCGGCGCAGCGCGGATCTGCATCGGCGTCCGCCGCCGGATGACTCGTCCACCGCAAAGCTAAAGCAGCAATCGGAGTAGGCCGCTACAACGGCCTGCCGGTGTAGTGCTCCGCGTGGTGCACGCTGGCGTGGTCTTCCAACGATTCCAGGTGGGTGATCACTTCCGCGGGAATTTCGAAACCCTCGGGCAGACGTTCCTCGACCTGAGTGGCGATACGATGCGCTTCGCCGACCGGCGTGCCGTGCGCGAACAGAAGGTGGACCTCGACCAGCAATCGGTTGCCGGTGGTGCGGAAGCGCACACCGTGATACTGCACTCCGAGTTCTGCGCAGAGTTCGTCCAGCCGCTGCCGCAGCTTGCGCCCGACTTCAGGATCGGAGTAATCGAGCAGGCCGGTGGCCGACCGCCAGATCAGGCGCCCTCCCGACCACACAATGTTCAGCGCCACGGCGATGGCGCACAGCGGATCGAAGGGCTTCCATCCGGTCACGAGCACCAGGCCCAGGCCGCCCACCACGCCGAAGCTGGTCCAACTGTCGGTGAGCACGTGCTTGCCGTCGGCTTCCAGGATGACCGAGTGGGTGCGGCGCCCGGTGCGCACCAAGTACCAGCCCAGTCCCGCATTGATGACGGCCGCAGCCAGCACGAACAGCGTGCCCAAGCCCAAGTGTTCGAGCCGTAACCCCGCGAGCCATTTGTGAATCGCCGCATAGATGATGGCGATGGCGGCGAGCACGATCATCGCCCCCTCAAAGCCCGCCGAGAAGAAGGTGATCCGCTCGTAGCCGTAGGGGAATTTGTGGTTGGCCGGACGCGAACTCAGCCACAGGCTGAAAGCGGCGAAGGAGACAGCAACCACGTGGACGACCGACTCGGCGGCGTCGGAAAAGATGGCAGCCGAGCCGGTGAGCAAGTATGCCGCCAGCTTTCCCACCATCATCACCACGCCGAACGCCAGCGACACGCGTATGGCCAGGCGCTGGTCGCGACGTTCGCGGTCAAGGCGGTCCACCATACGATTCTAGGCCCGGCCCATCTCAAAAATGTTAAATTTTGGTAGTGGTGCAATTTGCAATGCACCACTACCAAAATTTCTACATAGATTCCTCAATTTGATCACAAAGTCAGCGGACTACAATTGAGGGTGCCTCTACCGCAGTGTCCCGATCTTGTTTCCAGTGGCCTCGGTGAACGCCACCCCGCCCCCCGGCAGCTTCGCAATCGCATAGTCGTTGGAAGCCACCGTAGGGACAAGCCACTGCTCGAACCCACCGGTAATGACCCCAGCCACGTTCGTAACCGTTGGCCTCACGACCGTCGAGGTTCCCACGAGGGTACTAGTGGTGGGCGTCACCAGCGTCACCGTTGGCGTCACGGCCGTGGTAGTCACTGGGATCGTGGAACTCGTTCCGGGCTGTAAGGCGGTCAACAGCCGCCAGATTTTGTTCCCGGGCCCATCAGTGAAATCCACCTCAAAACGCGATTCGCCCAACTCTTCCACTACGAGCTGGTTTGGACCGGAGAGAACGGGTGTCGTCCACAAGGCAAGAACATTGGTAGTTGGGTCAAGCTCGCCGACCGCGCCGTTGTCATAGGAGTCGCCGAAAAACAGGCGGTCCTCTGAGGCCGCGACGCCTTGTACGAATGGCGTGGCCAGAGTGGTGCTGGGAATGGTCCACTGGCTAAACGTATTGTCCAGCAGGTCGAGCGCGCCTAGCTGCGCACCAGAAGCCTGCGAGAACCAGATACGATTGCCAATGGGGCTGGCGGCAATGCTTAGTGGAGTGTGAGGGCCTCCCGGCACCGTCCACTCGGTGATCCGATTAGTGAGCAGGTTAAGCCGGCCGACCCTCCCCGCTTGCTCGGTAAAGTAGATTTCAATGCCCCCTTCAGCGACCCGGAGCGGGCCAGAGCCGAGCGTTGGGAGTGTCCATGTCGTCAGTTGATTCGTGAGCACGTTCAACATGTTCATCGTGCCAATGTTCTGGTCGGCGAACACCACCAACGGGCCCAAGGCAACCACGCCCTGAGGGCTGCCCAGTGCGGCCCCAGTCCACTCTCTTACCGTGTTCGTCCTCGTGTTCAACATGCCGATTCTGGGGGTGCTGCTGCAGGGCGCGTCTGTAAAGTAGATTACGTCTGCGAAAGCGGCAGCCAAGCCGAAGGAGCAATTGGAAGCCGACGGGACCGCCCATTCGGTGAATTGGAGCGTAGATTGTGCCAGGGCTGACACCGCCCCGATACATAGAGCGAATGCAATCGCTGTTGCAGTGAGAATCCGCACGAGCCCTTGTGGCTTCCTCATAAAGTTTCTCCTCAGTCTTCAGGCGCAGATCGAGACTTGGCCTGATGTTTTCAGCGAAATCGCTGAACCTGTTTTGGTTTTCGGTTTCCGGTATGGTTCGTTCGGCCCGACCTTGGGGGAGTCGCCTCGTAGAGGCAGGCGTGAACGTCGTCTCGTGCGGGGCTTACAGCGCTAAATTTGGTCTTCGCTAGCGCCGCGTGTCAAGCAGTAATTAATTCTGTTCTGAAAACAGAACAAGTGTGAGCCTTGACCACGCCCATGTGACGTAAAACACACATTCGGTCGGCGGATGCATGGCCCCCTTCGCCGGGTCACACTGTTATGGTAGAAAAGCTTACTTTCCCGGCATCACCAGCTTCGACGGCGCGAACTTCTCCACCAGCTCCGAGTAGTCCTTCTTTTCCAGTCCATGGACTTGCCGGTTGTACTCGTCCACCTTGGCGGAGTAGTTCATGGAGCAGAACTTCGGACCGCACATGGAGCAGAAGGCTGCGTGCTTGTAGTAATCGTCGGAGAGGGTTTCGTCGTGCATAGAGCGCGCGGTCTCGGGGTCGAGCGAGAGCGCGAACTGCTTCTCCCAGTCGAAGGTGTAGCGGGCGTAGCTGATGGCGTCGTCGCGATCGCGAGCGCCCTGGCGATGGCGCGCGATGTCGGCGGCGTGGGCGGCGATCTTGTAGGCGATGATGCCGTCCTTCACGTCCTTGTCATTGGGCAGCCCGAGGTGTTCCTTGGGCGTGACGTAGCACAGCATGGCCGCGCCGTACCAGCCGATCATGGCCGCGCCGATGGCCGAGGTGATGTGGTCGTAGCCGGGTGCGATGTCGGTCACCAGCGGGCCCAGTGTGTAGAACGGCGCCTCGTGGCAGTGCTTCACTTCCTCTTCCACCTGCTCCTTGATCTTATCCA
>JBKQPN010000051.1:0-6130 GCA_052145015.1 Terriglobales bacterium | reverse complement strand
ATCTTCAGTTCGTCGGCAAAGTCCGAGACGATGGGGATGGACCCTCCCGAGCGGATGAACACCGTGTCCTTCTTGAACACGTCGTGCATGGCTTCGGTGGCCGCCTTGATGTACTTGCTGTCGGTGCTCACCACCGAGGCCGGCCCCTTGCTGTGCACCTTGATCTTCACCTGGATGCCTTTGGGAGTGAGCTTCTTGATGTGCTTCTCGTACTTTTTCAAGATGTCGTCCGGGTCCTGATCAGGTACCAGGCGCATGGAGACCTTGGCGAATGCCTTGGCCGGGATTACCGTCTTCGCGCCCACGGCAGTGAAGCCGCCGGGCATGCCGTGCACCTCCAGCGTCGGACGCGCCCACAGCCGGTAGAGCGTCGGATACTTGGGCTCGCCGGTCAGCGTGGTCGAGCCGACTTCGTTCTTCAGGAAATCCTTGTCCTTGAAGGGCAGCCGCTTCCATGCCTTCAGTTCGTCTTTGGTGGGCGCCTTCACCTTGTCGTAGAACCCGGGGATGAGGACTTTGCCTTTCGCATCCTTGAGCTTGCTGATGATCTCGATCAGCCCGAAGAAGGGATTGGGCGCCGCACCGCCGTACATGCCGGAATGCAGGTCAATCTTCGCGCCCACCGCTTCCAGTTCCGTGTACACCAGGCCGCGCAGCCCGACGCACAGCGTGGGCAGGTTCGGGGCGAAAAGTTCGGTGTCGGTGATCAGCGCGAAATCGGCCTTCAGCCGGTCTTTGTGTGTGCGCACGTATTCGGAGATGGACTCGCCGCCCACTTCCTCTTCGCCCTCGATCAACACCTTCACGTTGATGGGCATGCCGCCGTTGGACTTCATCATGGCCTCGAAGGCCTTCAGTTGCATCCAGAGCTGGCCTTTGTCGTCCACGGCGCCGCGGGCGTAGATGTTCTGGTTGCGCTCGGTGGGCTCGAACGGCGGCGAGAGCCACTCCTCCAGCGGATCGGGCGGCTGTACGTCGTAGTGCGCATAGCACAGCGCTGTGGTTTTGCCGGACGCGTGCAGCCAGTCGGCGTACACCAGCGGGTGTCCCTTGGTGGGGATCACTTCCACGTGCTCGAATCCGATGCGCCCCAGTTCGGCGGCCACGAAATCCGCCGCCCGGCGCACGTCGGGCTTGTGCTCATCCAGCGTGCTGACGCTGGGAATGCGGAGCAGGTCTTTAAGTTCGTTCAGAAATCTTTGCTGATTCTCACGCGCATAGGTCACGGGAGCATCGACTACGCTTGCCATAATAAATGTCCTCTCGATAACCAAGTATACAACCCGTCAGCCTGCCCGTGCAGCGGGCGCTACGGCTTCTGCGCCGTGATCACTTTGTACGTCATCTCCCCCGAGCGGTACGCCTCGATGATAACGTCGATCCCTGCGACGAACTCCCGCACCGCCGCGGGCAGCAGCTTCACTGCAACCCCCGCCGCCTTCGCACGCTGGCTGCAGATCTCCCAGGTGCGCAGCACGCGAGGGCTCAGGTCGTCCGCGACCCGCACGCGCAGCCCCGCCGCCGCGATGGCGCTCTCGTACTGCTTGCGTGTCCAGAGTTCCGGGCACAAGAACCGTGCGGCCACTTCCTGGACGCGAGGGCTGGTCATGCTGCCGGTCCAGGCGGAGAGCAGCAACTGCCCTCCTGCGCGCAGCGTACGGCCGGCATTCTGGAAGTAACTGCGCTTGTCGGCGAAGTGCTCGGACGATTCCATCGCCCACACCAGGTCGAACTGCTCCGCGGGATAGGCGAACGCTTCGGCGTCCGCGGCGACGATGCTCACCTGCTCGCCGACTCCCGCTCGCGCCGCGTTATCGTGCGCGATGTGCGCTTGCTTCTCGCTGATGGTGATACCCAGCACGCGGCATCCGCACTGCTGTGCCAGGTGGATCGCGGTTCCGCCATGGCCGCAACCCACATCCAGAACGTCGCGACCGACCGCTCCCAGCAGGGCCACGCAATGCTCAATAAGGCGGACCTGCGCCCGGGCCGGCCCGTCACCGTCCAGGAACAGCCCATGATGGATGTGGTCGCCCCAGAAGGTCCGATAGATGAACGCCAGCGAATCGTAGTGCTCGCGGATCGCAGCGGCCGTGGCCATCAGAACCTCGCCGGTGAAAAAGCGCTCAGGTCGAAGTCCGGTGTCAAGCCGCGCACCACCTGCGACATGACCAGCGCCGTCATCGGGGCCAGCAGGATGCCGTCGCGATAGTGCCCGGCGGCGACGAAATAGTTCGGTACCTCGGTCGCACCCAGCAGCGGCAGCGCATCGGGCGTGCCCGGACGCAGGCCCGCCCATGTCTCCAGCATGCGCGCTTCGCTCAGCTCCGGGATCAGACTGGCGGCGGCCTGGTGCAGCCGCTGGATGGTCTCCGGGTCGACGCGCTTGTCGAAGCCGGCGTCTTCCAGCGTAGAGCCGATCACGATTCGTCCGTCACTGCGCGGCACCACGTACACCTCGGGCGCGCGCACCACGTGGTCGACGAGCCCGTGCTGCGAAGCGACCACGCACAACATCTGGCCCTTAACCGGCCGGGTAGGGAAGTGCAGTGGCGAAACTTGCCCCGCCCACGCGCCACAGCAGTTCACCACCGCGCCGGCGGCGTAAGCGGTCTTCGCCGTCTTGACCGCCAGGGCGCGCCCGCGCTCGACCGCGACTGCCGTCACCGCGGCGCCGGAGGCGATGTCGATGCCGCGATATTTCGCCGCCTTCAGCGACGCGGCCATCAGACCGCGCGGATCCACGCAGCCTTCCGGCGTCCAGTACGTCGCCTCGCCCGAATAGGCGAGGCGCGGCTCTCGGCGCGCGATATCGTCCGCCCCGAGCGCCCGCCATTCTCCTGTAGAGACGTAGCTTGCTGCGTCTTCTTCCAATGGTTCGGGGAAGTACGCGATCGTCCCCTGGGTCCGCAGGTCCACCCGCATTCCCGACTCGTCTTCAATCTCGCGCACGAACTCGGGGTACATGCCGGCGCTGGCCCGCGCCACTCGCTGCAGCCGGACCGGCAGCATGGGGTCGCACCAGGCGAGCATACCGGCGGCGGCGTGCGAGGCTTCGCGTCCGGGCTGGCCGCGCTCCACGATCAGCACGCTGGCGCCATGCTTGCGCAGTTCCCGCGCCAGCGACACTCCAACGATGCCGCCTCCGGCGATCACCACGTCCCAGCTCTTCACGCCAGCATTCTAGCGGAGGTAGCCCATCGCGACCGGGAGAACTGCCGAGAGCCGCATTGACACTGCCGCAAGTGTGCTGAAACAATGACTCACACAGATCTCACGAGGCACACATGCTTGAAGAGGAACCCGTTGCCCCGCCCCCGCCGAGCGGCGGGAGCACCTTGCGGAATGTCCTGCTGGCGGTGGCCGCCGTTTACGTCATCGTCTCCCTGTACCTGATGTTCGACATGCATGGCCGGCTGGCCAAGGTGGAGAGCACGCAGGCCGCGGCCAGCATCAGCGCCGAAAAACTCGGCCGCCGCGTGGCCGAGGACGAGGCCGACGCCAAGGCCTCGCAGCGTGCCATCGCCAAGCAGTTGGGCATGACGGAAGAGCAGTTGGCGCGCCGCACCGCCGAACTCCAGCGCCAGCAGCGTGCCGCCGAATCCCGCCTCAGCGAGCAGGGCGAGGAAATCGGCAAGGTCAGCGGTGAAGTTGCCGGGGTGAAGGGTGAAGTCGCCGGCGTGAAGGGCGACGTCGGCAACGTCAAAACCGATCTCGAGACCACCAAGGTCACACTGGAACGCGTCAAGGGCGACCTGGGCCAGCAGAGCGGCCTGATCGCTCACACCCGCGATGACCTCGAGTACCTGAAGCACAAGGGCGACCGCAACTACTACGAGTTCACGCTCAGCAAGTCCAAGGGAAGCACGCCGGTCTCGACCGTCAGCCTGCAGCTCAAGAAAACCGACCCCAAGCGCGGCAAGTTCACGCTCAACGTCATCGCTGACGATCGCACCATCGAGAAGAAAGACAGGACCGTCTACGAGCCGCTGCAGTTCTATACCGGCCGCGACCGCATGCTGTACGAGCTGGTGGTGTTCACGGTGGCCAAGGACAAGGTGACCGGCTATATCTCCACGCCCAAGAACGCACCCACGCCCGCGCCCACTGGGAACTGACAAGACAGTGGGAAGTGGTAAGTGGCAAGTCTGCGCAGGTTCCCACTTACCACTATCCACTTTTTCGCTTTAACTTTCCGCATCCCACTCCGAAGGTGACCTACGCACGCCAGCGCGCGCGTTCTCGCGGAGATCTTCATCCGCACCGCCAGCATTTACCTCGTGATCCTCATCGGCGTCCGGCTGAGCGGCAAACGCGAGGTCGGGCAAATGACGCCCTTCGACCTCACGCTGCTGCTCTTGCTCTCGAACGCGGTGCGGAATGCCATGACCGGCCCCGACACCTCGCTTACGGGAGGGGTGGTCGCGGCCTGCACCCTGCTGATGATGAATTATCTGGTGGCCGAAGTCAGCGGGATGAACCGGCGCTTCCGCCGCTTCGTGCAGGGCTCGCCGACGGCTGCTGATCCATGACGGCCAGCTCCTGCCCGCTAATCTCGCGCGCGAGCACCTGACCGTGGATGAAGTGGAGCGCGCCCTGCGCGAGCACGGTATTGGCAGCGTCAAGGACGTGTCGCTGGCGGTGCTGGAAGTGGATGGCTCCATCAGCGCCCTCAAGTACGACGACATCGTCCCCGGCCACCAGCCGCACCCGCGCCTGCGCTTTCTGCAGAAGCACCAATGACGCGTTGTCGGTACTGGCAACTGACTAGGGCTTCTCCGCGATCACCATGGGCTGCCGGTCGTAGTTCTCCAGCGTGACCGTCAGCGACTTGCGCTTGTCGAATGCGTCCTGGGTGACGGGGAACAAAACCAGCACCATGCCCTCGGTTTGTTCGCCGGGGGCGATCTTGGTCTCCGGCTTCAAGGGTGCCGTCTGGTGCCGGCCGAGGTCGGGGAAGGCCTTAAAGTAACGCTCGAAGTCTACGGTCGAGGCGGCAGTGTCGGTCCACTCTCCCTGGTCGGTCTTGAGCTGGGCCTTGATCTCGCGCACCCACATCGGCTTGTCGCTGACGTTGTTGACGCGGACCTGCAAAAGCACAAAGGTGCTGCTCTTGTCCGGCAATTCCGCCGTATGAACCTCCATGATGGCGCCCGAGGCTCCGGGCTTGGGGCGCATCAGATAAGCCCCCACGCCCACGATCGCCGCCAGCACCACCAGCACGATGACCACCGGCATGATCGGCGGCAGCGTCCATTTGGCGCTGTCCATTTCTTCGGTGATGGGGATGTGTCCCGCGTCCGGCGCCGGCTGGCTGGTCTTCGGTTTGGTGGCTTCGTCAGGCATAGCTGCTCTCCTTGATTGATTCAGATGCGGGATTAGCGCGTCGTACCAGCCACTGACTCCCGACTCCTGACTACTGACCCTGCTTCTTCATCGCCTTGGCAAACTTCTCCGCCGGCAGCGTATTCAGCACATCCGCTTTCGTCAACCATGCGCGCCGCGCCTGCAGCACGCCGTACTTGATTTTCCCCAGGTGCGAGGTGTGGTGGGAATCAGTATTGATCACGATCTTCACCCCGCGCTCCTTGGCCATGCGCAGGTGCAGGTCCGAGAGGTCGAGGCGGTTGGGATGGGCATTCAGCTCCATAGCCACGCGATGCTCGGCCGCCGACTTCAGCACCGCATCGATGTCGAAGGCATAGGCGTCGCGGCGCAGCAGGACGCGTCCCGTGGGATGCCCGAGAATCGAAACATGCGGGTTCGCGATCGCCCGCAGCAGCCGCTCCGTCATCCTTTGCGGCTCCTGATCGAAATGCGAGTGCACGCTGGCGATCACCAGGTCCATCTGCTCCAGCACCGCGTCGGAGAGGTCGAGGTCGCCATCGGCCAGGATGTCCACTTCGATCCCGGCAAAAATCCTAATTCCGTCCACCTGGGTAGCGCGGATCTTCTTCATGTGCTCGATCGCCCGCTCGTCGTCGAGCCCGAAGGTCATGGCCAGGCTTTTCGTGTGATCGGTGATGGCCATGTACTTGTAGCCGCGCTGGCGCGCCGCCTGCGCCATCTCCTCGATGGTGTTGCGCCCGTCGGTGGTGTTGGTGTGCATGTGCACGTCGCCTTGCAGATC
>JBKQPN010000050.1:0-8635 GCA_052145015.1 Terriglobales bacterium | reverse complement strand
ACGAGCACGCAGGAACAACTCGCCGTGCTGATGTTCGATCGTCTGGTCGAACTCGATCAGCAGGGAGCGCCGCAGCCAGGCTTGGCCGCTTCCTGGCAGCATGATTCTGATTTCCGGCGCTGGTTGTTTCACCTGCAGTCCGGCGTCGTGCTGCACAATGGATCGCCGCTGCGACCGCACCTGGTTGTTATGGCGCTCGCCGCGTCCAATCCAAGCTGGCGGGTTCGCCTGCAAGGAGACGACGTAGTGATCGAGAGCAGCAGTCCGCTCCCGAACCTGCTCGCCGAGCTGGCGTGCGCGCGCAATTCCATCGTCGTGCACACCGAAGCCGGCGCGGTGGTCGGTACCGGCCCCTTTCGCGCAGGCGCGTTCGAACCCGGCAAGCGCCTGGTCCTGACTGCGAACGATGATTATTGGGGCGGGCGTCCGTTTCTCGATTCTATCGAGATCACATTTGGCCGCTCGCAGCGTGACCAGGCGCTCGACCTGCAACTCGGTCGTGCCGACGTGGCCGAGGTCTCGCCCGACCAGGTGCGGCGCGCGCAGCAGGACGGGCAGCGGGTCGCGACCTCCGCGCCGGCGGAGCTGATTGCGCTGGCATTCTCCGACAAGCCTTCCGTGAAGGAGCCCGCGCTGCGCGAGGCCATCAGCTTGTCGATCGACCGCTCCGCCATCCAGAGCACGCTGTTGCAGAAGCAGGGAGAGGCCGCGGCTGGTCTGCTGCCGCAATGGGTGAGCGGTTATTCGTTCCTCTTTCGCGTGACCGGAGACGTGGAGCGGGCACGACAACTGCGGCGTGATCTCGGCGCGGCGCCGTCGCTGACCCTGGCCTACGACTGGAGCGATCCGTTAGCGCGTGCGATCGCCGAGCGTGTGTCGGTCAATGCGAGGGACATCGGCATCGCAATCCAGCCGTATGGCGAGAACCTCCAAGCGCGCGGCGCCAACGCGGACGTGCGCGTGGTACGCATCCCGCTGGCCTCGAGTGATCCGGCTTCGGCACTAGGTGCGCTCTCCGCCGCGACCGGGCGCCAGGGCGCGATGCAAACCAATTCTGCGGAAGATCTGTATGCCGCCGACCGCGCGCTGCGCAGCGATTTCCGCCTGGTCCCGATCGCGTATGTGCCACAGGCCTGGACGCTCTCGGCCCGCGTGAGGAACTGGGTCACGCCGCGCGAAGGTGGATGGCGCTTGGCCGACGTCTGGCTGGAAGGGGACAAGCCGTGAGCTACCGGGCCAAGCTGCTGGCGCTGTTCACGGTGACCGTGGTGCTGGTGACCGCGGTGGTCGCCGGCCTGGCTTCGACCAGCCTGCGCCGCTCCTTCGACCGGCTGGACGAGCAGCGAACCGCGGAGTTGCTCTCCCAATTCCGCCACGAATTTGCCCGCCGCGGCGACGAGGTTTCGCGGCGCGTCGAAGCCATCGCGGCCCGTGACTCGACGCTGCGCATGGCTGCCGATCTCGGCCGGTCTTCGCCCGACTATGCGCCTTACGTCAACGAAGCCGGCTCGCTGGCGGCGGCGCATCAACTCGATTTCCTGGAGCTTATCGCGCAGGACGGCGCCATCGTGTCCTCGGCGCAGTGGCCCGCGCGTTTCGGCTACAAAGAGGAGTGGATCACTGCGCCGGTGGATTGGAATGCGCAGAGCGCATTCTTGAAACGTGAGGATCTGCCCGATGGCACGGCGCTGGCCCTGATTGCCGTCCGCGAAGTCCGGGCCGGCGATTCCGTTCTGTACGTTGCCGGCGGCGAGCGTCTCGACCGCAGTTTCCTGGCTACGCTGTCGCTGCCCACCGGCATGCGGGCCATGCTCTATCTCAGCACTGAGCCTGCGTTCTCTCCGCAGGCGCTTACCGACGCTTCCGGGCCGGTGGCGCCCGCGGAGAAGCTTGCGCCCGTGGTCCAGCAGATCCAGCAGCAACGCGAGCAGAGTTCCGAGGTGGTCTGGTGGTCGGAAGCCCCGGCGAGCGCCGAGGCCATCCACGGCATTCCGCTGAAGGGACGCGCGGGCGAGATGCTGGGCGTGCTGCTGGTCGGCAGCTCGCGCCGCGATGTCGTCGAGATGGAAAAGCACATCCGCACGGTGGCGCTGGTGGTGGGCGCGGCCGGCGTGCTGCTCGGTCTCGTGCTCAGCGGATGGGCGGCCACGCGCGCCACTCGTCCGGTCGAACAACTCGCTGACGCCGCCCGCGAAGTCGCCGCCGGAAACTGGTGGGCGCAGGTCCCAATCACCTCCAACGACGAGTTCGGAGAGCTGGCTTCGGCCTTCAACTTGATGACCCGCGAACTGAGCGACCAGCGCGAGCGCCTGGTGCAGGCGGAGCGCGTGGCGGCTTGGCGGGAATTGGCGCGCCGCCTGGCTCACGAACTGAAGAACCCGCTGTTCCCGCTGCAGATCACGGTGGAGAACCTGCTGCGCGCCAAGGAACAGAATCCGGCGCAGTTCGAAGAAGTGTTCCGCGAAAGCGCCGGCACGCTGCTGGCGGAGATCGCCAACTTGCGAGGGATTGTCCAGCGCTTCAGCGACTTCGCCCGGATGCCCGCGCCCGAGCTGCAGCCGGTGCGGCTGAATGAAGTGGCCGAGCATGTTCTCAAGCTGCTCGATCCGCAGCTCACCGCCGCCGGCCGCGCGCCGATCACGGCCAAGGTCGAGCTCGATCCCGAGCTACCGGTTATCCAGGCCGATCCCGAGCTGATCAACCGCGCGCTGCAGAACCTGGTACTGAACGCGATCGACGCCATGCCGTCCGGAGGCAGCCTGGCGCTCCGCACCAGCCATCGCGACGGCGTGGTGACGCTTGCGGTGAGCGACACGGGCACAGGACTCACGCGCGAAGAGTGCGAGCGCCTGTTCACGCCCTACTACACTACCAAGCAGCACGGAACGGGGCTCGGGCTGGCGATCGTCCAATCGGTGGTAAGCGATCATCACGGCAAGATCACGGTAGAGAGCGAACCGGGCCGCGGCTCCACCTTTCGCATTGAACTGCCGCTCAAGATGCCAGAGACTAAGACTGCGCGGAGAACCAATGTCTAGCCAGCCCGAGCCGGCGCCGCCGAAGGCGCGGCTGCTGATCATCGACGACGACGCCAACACCCTGGCCTCGCTCGCTCGCGCCTTTCGTCTCGCCGGCCACGAAGCTGTGGTCTGCGACAGCGCCGTGCGCGCGCTCGAACTCATCAAGTCGCAGAGCTTCGACCTCATCTTCTCCGACGTGGTGATGCCCGGCAAAGACGGGCTCTCGTTCCTCGAGGACTATCACGCGCTCGGCCTGAGCATGCCGGTGGTGATGATGTCCGGGCAGGCGCACATCGAGATGGCGGTGCGCGCCACGCGGCTCGGTGCCGTCGATTTCCTGGAAAAGCCGCTCTCCACCGACAAGCTGCTGCTCACGGTGGAGAACGCGCTCAAGCTGAAACGCCTGGAGCAGGAGAACCGCGAGCTGCGCCAGCGCGTCGGCAAGCAGGACATCATCTGGACCGGCGAGGCCATGCGCAAAGTGATGGCGCAGGCGGAGCGCGTGGCCGCCAGCGAGACGCGCGTCTGCATCCTGGGCGAGACCGGCACGGGCAAGGAACTGGTGGCGCGCACGCTGCACGAGCGCAGTCCGCGCCGCAGCGGGCCATTCGTCACCCTGAACTGCGCCGCCGTTCCCGCGGAACTGGTGGAGTCGGAGCTCTTCGGCCACGAGAAAGGCGCATTCACCGGCGCCGCCGCGCGGCACGCCGGCAAGTTCGAGCAGGCGGAGCGCGGCACGCTCTTCCTCGATGAGATCGGCGACATGCCGCTCCCCATGCAGGCCAAGCTGCTGCGTGTGCTCGAGCAGCATGAGATCGAGCGCGTGGGCGGCGAGCGGCCGATCGCGGTGGATGTCCGCGTCATCGTGGCCACGCATCGCCGGCTGGAGGCGCTGGTGCAGGAAGGCAAATTCCGCCAGGACCTGTATCACCGCATCTACGTCTATCCGCTGGCCCTGCCTGCGCTGCGCGAGCGCCGCGAGGACATCCCGGCGCTGGTCGAACATTTCACCTGCCAGATCACCGAACAGAACGGATGGCGGCCGGTCAGCGTGAGCGCCGATGCCGCCGAGCTTCTCCAGGCCTATTCATGGCCGGGAAATGTGCGCGAATTGCGGAACGTGGTCGAGCGCCTGCTGCTGCTCTCGACCGACAACCAGGTGGATGCAGCCGTTGTGCGCGCTGCCTTGCCGGACATGGCCGCGGCGGCGGCGCCGGAATCGCCCTCGGTCTCAGGCCCGCTCGCCCAGCGCGTCGAGGGCTTCGAACGCAGCGCCATCCTCGCCGAGCTCAAAGCGCAGCAGTACCACATCACCCGCGCGGCGGAAGCGCTGGGACTGGAACGCAGCCATCTCTACAAGAAATGCCAGCAGCTCGGCATCGACCTGCAGTCGCTGCGCAAGCAGGGATGAGGATGAGCCCAGACGCTTACCTCCCGACGTTGGTTACAATGGCTCTGTGCCGTGAGATCATCGTCGGCGAACTGTCGCGCGAGTTCCATCGGTCTACAGTGAGGATTATGACGTCGCTACAGGAATTCAAGTGTGAGATCTGCGGGACAGTGACCAGCAATCCTATCCACTGGTTCGTGATTCAGTGCGGAGATTCGGAGCTCACGGTTCTTAAATGGAATACCGAGGCCGCTAATGCGGCTGGCGCACGCCGCTTCTGCGGCGAAGCCCACGCCCAGGTGTACATCAGCCGCTGGTTCGACTCCACGTGCTCCCCTGCGAAACCAGACTTCACGCGCCGGTCGGCGACGCGGTAAACGCAACCCGTGTTGAAGGCTGGCGCGCTTGAAATGAACCGTCCAATCGCTCTTGCATTTGTCGTGTTGCTGCTAGTCGGGCAGTCCTTCGCACAAACACAGTCGATACCCGATGGTCACTTGCTCATTTACAGCACTTTTCCGGGGCACAGGCACATCATGTGTGATGAAACGGACGAAGGCCCGCTATCTCGCAACAAGTACATAGAGATTACACTTCCCGCAGGACACCACGTATGTTACATAAAGCGCCCTGCGCATCGTGAGCAGACGTGGCCGCGTTACGCGTTTGATATAGCCTCCGGGCAAACTTTGTGGGCGAGGGAGAGCAGCGAAATGTGGGTGGGAGATGGGCTCATGCCAGTAGCGCAGGAGACTTGGGACGCTGAGCGTCCTAAACTAAAACCAGAGAAGATCAAATGACGGCAGCCTACCGCTTGCGCTTTAAGACTTCTCCTGTCAAAGCATTCTTGCAGGTGTGTTCATCAACGTAATTCACAGGCGTTCCGTCCTGTAGACGTAATTCCCTTGGTCCCTCAATCGAGGCTGGTCCGTCGAACGTTGATGCGTCAATTCGACTGCGGATGACGGTCACACGCAATTCCCTTCCATCTTCTCCGTAAACCAGAAAGCTCTCAGCCATCGTTCACCGCCGAGGTAGCAGAATCCGCCGCATATGCAGGCCGGGTTTAGAAAAGTGGAGGCGCGGGTGAGAATCGAACTCACGTATAAAGGTTTTGCAGACCTCTCCCTTACCACTTGGGTACCGCGCCCGAAACCGCGCTTGTGCGTGGGCCACGAACAAAAAACTGGAGCGGGAGACGGGATTTGAACCCGCGACTTCGACCTTGGCAAGGTCGCACTCTACCGCTGAGTTACTCCCGCTCGGCCCTTTGATTATAGCTGGGGCCGAAAAAGCCGGTCAAACACTCCTTCAGCCACCGTGTCCCGTGGTCTCGCGCTGCAGCTCCGCGTTCATCTTGGCCGTGATCTCGTTGCGCAGGTCCCAGAGCGGCTTATAGAAGAGGTGCTCCTGACGCTGCTTCAGGATCTCGACCGGCGTGCCCATGGTCCCGACCACGCTGCCGCCGATGATGCGCTGCGCCAGCTTCAGGTGGTGATAGCGGAACAGTTGCACGCGCTCGTCGAAGTCCAGCATCTCTTCCGCCACCTCGTGCAGCCCGAAGAACTCCTGATGGCGGCGGTACACGTCGTCCAGGGTGATCCCCTGCCGCGCGACCTGCTCGAAGAAGGTGTCACCCAGCCGCGGACCAATGTGCAACAGCGCCAGGAAGCCCGGCGAATCAAGGCCGCTGCCATGTCCCAGGCCGGCGCGAATGATGTGGTAATCGTAGGGCGTGATGCCTTCCAGGATGTGCAGCAGCGCGATGGGGTAGTCGATCTCGCGGTTGGCGCGCCGCATCAGCCGCGCGGTGTTGCCGGTATCGCCCGCGCCAAGGCGCTCGCGCGCCCGCTCCAACTCCCAGGCTGCCGCCTTCATCAGCAATTCCGAGCTCTGGTGCACCACTTGGAAGGTCAGCTCGTCGGGATGCAGCATCTCCTCCGCGGGCTTCTGCAGCGCCAGCAGGTCGTCGGTGCGCAGGTAGCGCTCGTAATCCGATGCGCCTTTGCCCGGCAGGATGGGTTTCTGCTGCTCGTTCACGGCTAGCTCACTCCTGATGCCGGAGCGCGCGGCGTCCACTGCGGATCCTTCTCCGGCGGCACCATCTGCCCGTCACGCATGTGCAGGACGCGGTCGCCGTACCGGGCGGCTTCCGGGTTGTGGGTGATCATCAGCACCGTCTGCCCGAGGTCCTGGTTGGACTGCCGCAGCATGCGCAGCACGATCTCTGAATTCACCGAGTCGAGATTGCCGGTGGGCTCGTCGGCCAGCACGATGGCGGGGCGGTTGATGAGCGCCCGCGCCAGCGCCACCCGCTGCTGCTCGCCGCCGGAAAGTTCGGCGGGACGATGGTGCATGCGCTCGGCGATGCCCAGCATGCTGACGATGCGCTCGTAGAGGCCGCGGTCGGTGCGCCCGTTGGTGCCCGCGATGTCGGCGGCGACGTCGATATTAGCCTTGGCATCGAGCGCGGGCAGCAGGTTGAACTTCTGGAAGACGAACCCGATTTTGCGCTTGCGGGCCGCCGTGCGCTGGCTGTCGTTCATCCGCGAAAAATCTTCGCCGTCGATGATTACCCGCCCCGAACTCGGCCGCGTCAGCCCGCCCAGCAGGTAGAACAGCGTGGATTTCCCGCTGCCCGACGGTCCCACGATGCTGACGAACTCGCCGCGCTCCACCGCGAAGCTCACCCCGCGCAGCGCCGGCACGTTGAGCTTGCCCACGCGGTAGATTTTCGTCAGGTTCTCCGCTTCAATGATTGCCGCCATGCCGAGGTCTGATATTACACGAGTGGCTTGCCCGTGGGTTTTCGGCTCGGATGGTTTTACGACGCGGCGACGACGTCGGCGGTTTCAGGGTGTACAACGCGCTTGGGTCCGCGCTTGCGCACCAGGAGCAGCCGTATGCGCTCCAGCAGTTCCGCGGGCGCGTACATGCCCTTGGGGAGGAACACGTCGGCGCGTGTGTCCTTCTCGTACACTTTGATTTTCCCCGAGAACAGGATGGCGGGCAGGCAGGGGGCCTCGTTCTTGATCCTGTCGATCAGTTCGGTGCCGTCCAGGCCGGGCATGATCAGGTCGCTGAGCACCAGGTCGATGCCACCCCGGCGGAACGCCTCCAGCGCGTCGTGCCCGTTGTTGCAGGCGACCACGCGGTAGCCGCGGGTCTCCAGCATGACTTTGCGGATGGAGAGGGATTGCTCGTTGTCGTCAACGCACAGAATCGTCTTCTTGGCCTTCATTCATTCCCCGGGAGCGGCGGCCAGAAACCGCGGCGCCAGATGACGCGCGGTCCGCAAAAATAATGAGTGCAGCGAGCCAGCATCCTAGAAGAGAAGGCCGGACCTGTAAAGTAGCGGCGATGCCAACAAAGAAAATTTCTGATTTCGGATTGTGGACAAGTGTGTGCGGAGCCGGAGCGCCGTGTGCTGCGCGCGCTTCCGACGCCGCGCCATCTAGAGGAACACTTCGCCGCGCATCAGCTTCACCACATTTCCACCGACGCGCACGTTGGCGATTCCATTACCCGTGCGCGACGCGCGCACGAAAATGCGGCTGGGCCGCCGGATCTCGAGGCCCTGCTCGATGAGCACGCGCTCGTCGGAGCGGGCGACGCCGTGCGCTACCATCCAGGCGGCGCAGCAGCCGGCGGCCGAACCGGTGGCCGGGTCTTCGCCGTTGTAGAAGATCATGCGCGCGTGCAGCCGCGCCTTCGGGTCCACGGTTTCGCGGGTGACGAAGTAAAGGAACTTGGCGTCGGTGGGCTCGACGTACTCCGCCATGCGCTTCCAGCTCGGGTTAAAGTTGCGGATCACCTCCAGGCTGCGCAGCGAGACCATGGCAAACGGCAGGCCGGTGGAGACGGTTTGGATGGGCAGATCGGGATCGATCGCGTCCGGCTCAAGTCCCGCGGCCAGGGCTACGGCGTGCTTGTCGTGGAAAGACCCCATCACCGGGTCGCGCTGCAGCATCTCGCCGAAGAGCCTGCCGTTGAGCTCCTCGAATCGCACCGGAATCCGGCCGGCCTTCAGGTCGAGCGCGACCTCGCGCTGGTTCGCCTTGCGCAGGACGAATGCTGACCCCAGCGTGGGGTGGCCGGCGAACTCCAGCTCCTCCTGCACCGTGAAGATGCGCACCTTGACCCCTTGCTTGGCCTCGACCGCGCGCGGCCGCGGCAGCACGAAGGTGGTTTCCGCCAGGTTCATCTCGCGGGCCAGCGCCTGCAT
>JBKQPN010000049.1:0-34759 GCA_052145015.1 Terriglobales bacterium | reverse complement strand
CAGCTTGAAGCGCGACACCAGGTTCTGCAGTTCAAACGCTAGCCCCGACAACTGCTCGCAAGCCTTGGCCGACTGTTGCGCGCCTTCCGCCGATTCCGCCACCAGCTTGTTGATCTGATCCATGTTGCTGTTCACCTGCTCGGTGGCCGAAGACTGCTCATTGGCCGCGGTGGCGATATGGGTCACCATCTCGCCCACGTGTTCAGCCTGCCCAATGATCTGCTTCAGCGAACTGCCGGCCTTGGCGGTCACCTCCACGCCTTTTTCCACCTGCTGCGTGCCGGACTGCATTTTTTCCACTGCGCCACGCGTCTCCGTCTGCACGCTTTGGATCATCTCCGCAATTTCCTTGGTCGCCTTGGTGGTGCGCTCGGCCAATTTGCGGACTTCATCGGCGACCACGGCGAAGCCGCGTCCCTGCTCGCCGGCGCGGGCGGCTTCGATGGCGGCATTCAGCGCCAGTAGGTTGGTCTGGTCGGCGATGTCGTCGATCACCCCCACGATCTTGCCGATCTGGTCGGAACGGCTGCCCAGTTCCTGCACTTTTTGCGCGGTCTCGCGCACCGAGCCGGCGATGGAGCGCATGTGCGCCAAGGTGTCTTCCACGATGGTTCCACCCCGACGGGCGGTTTGTGCGGTTTCGTGAGCGGATTCGGCCGCTTTGTTGCAGTTCTCCGAGACCTCGTGCACGGTGGCCGCCATCTCCTGCATGGCGGTGGCCACCTGGTGCACCTGGTCCTTCTGCGCTTCCGAGCCGTTGGCCGACTGGGTGGCGCTGGCGGAGATCTCCTCGCTGGCGCTGGCCACGTGCTCGGCGGTGGTCACCACTTGCTGCATGACACTCTGCAGCTCTTCCATGAAGATGTTGAAGGCGCTGCTGGTCTGGCCGACTTCGTCCTGGCTGGTGGTGTTGATACGCGCGCTCAGATCGCCTTCCGCGCCCTGGTTGAGGCCCGCAACCAACATGCGGAGCGGAGACGCGATGGCGCTGGACACGACCATGGTCAGAAGAATTCCGGCAGCAATGGCCAGGGTGAGCAGCACCAGGGCGAGACTACGCGCACGCTGGTATTCCGAGGCGGCTTTTTGGGCCGCGGCATCAGCGTCCTTGCCGCTCTGGGCAATCACCTGGTCAATGGCATCAAACATGGCATCAATCAAAGGCTGTTGGCTGATCGCCATTCTCCGTGCTTCTTCTTCCTTGCCCGCCTGACGGAGCGCGAGGACCTGGCCGTGAAGTCCCACACAATTTTGCAGGGCGGCCTGAAACTGCTGGTAAAGCCGGCGGTCCTCTTCCCCGGCGACGGCCTGGAACCTGTCCTGCCCGTCTTTGATATCCTGCAGCAGCTTCTGCAGCGCGGATCCCAACTTGGCGTCATACTCCGCCACCTCCTGCTTGGACGAGACCAGCAGCCAGGTCAGCTCGGTGCGCCTGGTCGCATTGACATCACCGCGGATGGTAGTCAGGTAGCGCACCGCAAACATTCTTCTGCTGGCGATTTCCTCGGTGGCGCTATTGATGCTCGCCATTTGAGCCAGTGAGAATAAACCAAAAAGCAGCGTGATCAACAACAGCGCGCCAAATCCCACCGCCAGTTTTTTCCTTATGGCAAGGTTGCTATACCAGGTCATACTTTTCCCCTTCAGCAGCAATTACGTGAAGCGATTCGGGTAATGCGCCAACCCTGATACCGTCACTTGGCGGCATCGGGATCAGCGCCGGTCTTCACCCAGGCGATTGCCTTTTTCTCCCAATCGGGAACGTCAGGAGCGCTGAGATACCGCTCAAAGGAGTAAATGCCGGAAGACTGCGCGATTTTCTTGAACTGGAAGGTAAGCGTCAGGCTATTGAGAACCACGCACGAGCGCTGCATACCGGAGCGCTTGTAAAGGGCTTGCCCTTTTCCCATCACCTCTTTGGCGTCGTCCGGAAGCGGTTTGAGCGTCCGCATATCGATGAGCACGCCAAACGATTTGGGCGTCGATTTCAGCTTGGCCTGGCTGTCGGTGAGCCACTGTTCCATCTCCGGCTTCTTGATGAAGCCGTCGAAAGAAAGACGGAAACCATATTCCGTACTTTCGATCTTGTACATCTCTCCCTCCTCTTTAAGAGTTAAAGAGCGGCCGCGCCGCGAAAGCAGAGCCGGTCAGTAGCTGGGAGCGGGTTTGCCGGTGAGTTGCTTTACCGCCTCCTGGAACTGCGCCAGCACTTCCGGCGTGTCCGGCACCACGGCGGCCCGGGTGGAGGGCAGTTTGGTCAACTGCGCCAGCTTCACCTTGCCGGTGAATCCCGACTGTTCACAAATGTATTCGTAGTACTTCATGAGTTTGCCTGCCACAATGGCCTCCTTAGATGGCGAAGTCCCGGTACGCCTGAACATAGGGAGCGGCTTCCGGGCCCCAGGCGGACTCCGGCTGTATTTTCCATTCGCAGTGTTCGTCGCCTTTGCCGGCACAGAGCGGTTCGATGGCGATCAGGCGTTTGCCGAAAAATGCGGTACACCATCCCGAGGCGTACCCCATCAGGGTCCAGCAAACCGGCTCCTTCCCAGCCTTGTGGAAGCAGAGGTGTTGTTCCGCCTCATAAGAATTGGTCCACACTCCGGTAAAGAAGAATTCGCCGGACGCGTGGTCAAAACGGATCTCCTTCGGCGTGGCCTGCACGATGCCTTCCCAGCTATGAATCACCGGTCCGGAAGCCAGCAGGTCCATTTCGGAATCAAACTGGTAGGCCAGCTTCATCTGCAGGAAGTCGGAGTAGCCGTTCTGATATCCGAACTTTAGAAACAGGTCGCGCCCTTTTTCCGCTCCCAGCCGGTCCACCACGGTTTGCCGCAGCAGCCCCAGGGCGTTGGCGTCGAGAATGATGAGCCGGCTGTTCCGGAAGCTGGTTACCCCGGTCTGCGGGCTGAACTTCATGTCTTTGGACAGATCGAAATCCAATGCTTTCATCCTGCCTCCTTCAAAGTCCTCACACGGAGAGACGCGTGACGGTTACGGCATGCCGGGATGGGGCGCTGGCTCCATCACGCCTTGGGAGGAGCGTGAAACACGCTGGAGGTGGGGATGATCATCTTGAACCAGATCTTGTCGCCCCCAAAACGATTGCGGACCAGGGTTTCATGCTGCCACTGCGCCATGAAACTCATATGGCGCTTGTTGGTGTAGCCGACGCTGGGACCGACCGCGACCACCTGTCCCCGGCGGCCTTCATCCCACAAATTCGGGGCCGCCGCGACCACCTGGCTCGCCACCGTGTCATCGGTCAACTGCTTGAGCAGGTAACCCGAGCCTCCGACCATCCAGTTGCCAATGTGCTTACCCGCCAGGTAATCCATGTGGAACTCCTGACCCGAATGGTAGTTGGTCGCCGGGTTGGTGGTCTTCAGGTTGTACATAAATTTTGTGGAAGCTTCCCAGCCCGATTTGGGCATGTAGCTGAAAGCGAACACCGGCTCGAAGCTGTAATAGTGCGCGCCAATGCTGACCCGGGGATCCGTCTTGTCATAGTGTCCGGTGGGCAGGTTGATGTCCATCCCCGCCACCGCGTGCCACGTCGGCCGGTGCCAGCCCAGGATGAAGGGATCAATGGTGATGTCGCCGATGCTGGAATTGTCATTCCGGCCGTTCAAGTTCATCGACTGATACACCACCGGCACGATCATGTGCACCCCGTAGTCGGCCCCCAGAATCTTGAAGGGGGTCATCTCCACGAAGCGAAACGCATCGAAGGTCGCATCCACGGAAGGCGTAGTTCCATTCACGACTGCCTTTTGGCCGGAACCGTCTTTCAGTTCTCCGGTGTAGTACCCGAAGTAGTTGATGTAATAGAAGCCGGGCGGTGGAGTTGCACCCGCGAACCAGTTCTCCGCCCCGTTGGGGTACTGGTCGGCTCCCTCTTTGGCGCAGGCGCCAGGGATTAGCAACAAACTGAGCGCGACGATAAAAGCAAATTTCTTCATGCAGATTTCTCCTCTCGATAGTTGGAATGCGAACTCACTGAATTGACAGCGGCTAGCAAACTCCTGGTTTATCGGGCGGATGGATGCTTATCTTTAGCGAGATGGGCCAACCAAGGCTTCACGGCCGTGACCCAGGTAATGGGCGACGGGATGGGCGCTACGGACTGCCGGAGAGCGAGCCGGATTCAGGCGGTTACGTCGAGCAAACTTTTCTGCATCTGGTCGGCAGTTTTCAAGGTGCTGAGGTTGGCCGAGTATTGGGTCTTCGCCGACATCAGGGCTACGATCTCCGTGCTGAGGTCGACGGTGTCCAAGCCGGCTCCGTCGGGAGAGTCCGCCCCCGCACCGGCCAGGCTGGTGGCGGCGTTCTGCAGTTGAATTTGCGCCTGGTCCAACCCTTGAAGGGCTATCGCTGAGAGGTCCATATCGTTCTCTATCGGCAGCGACCGTTACTGACTTTAGTCGCCGTTTTTCTGGGGAGGAATTGTGGTTGGGACAAGCCGGTTAACCACAGTGTTTTAAACACGTTGCGGTGGACCAAGGAATCAGGAAAACGGCTGAGCCGAATCGTTATTTCGGGGCCACTTTTAACAGTCTTTCCACACCGCTTTGTTATCTAATGTGGAGATGAGTGACAAATTCCTTAAACGCTATCTTTTTGCCAGTGACTTCGACCAGACCCTCAGCTTTAACGACTCTGGTTTTGTGCTCAGCGAACTGCTGGGGATCCCGGTGGAGGAGTTCGCGCGCAAGGCCACCGGTATGGCCCAACTGAACCTGGTGCAGCAGGGGGCTGAGCTCGCTTATTTGCTGCTGCACGATCCGCAATTCCGCAGCGTGCGCCGCGAGCATCTGCTGGCCGCCGGAAAACAAATTCCTCTCAAGCAGAACATCGAGTTGCTCTACCGGATTCTCGACAACGGCATCGAGGGATACCACTTCGATTTCTACGTGCTCTCGGCGGCGCCGGTGGAGATCGTGCAGTCCGCACTCGAGGGAATCGTTCCCGCCGACCACATCTTCGGGACCGAGTTCAAGTACAACACCGCCGGCGAGATTGAGGCCATCGCCCGCGCCACGGCTGGCTACGGCAAGGTCGCACGTCTCGACCAACTGCAAGCCGACCTGCAGATCGGCCCCGACCATCTGATTTACGCCGGCGATGGCAGCTCCGATCTCCATGCCATGCTGCACGTGAACGGGCTCGACGGGCTGACCATCGCGGTCTCGGAGAGCCGGAACGTTACCCAGGTCGCCAAGCGCACCGTGCTGAGCTCGAACGCGCTGGCCATGCTGGTTCCGATCCTGGAGAAAGTGGTGGGCTGGCAGCAGCCGCAGATCCGGGATTTCTTCGAGTCGCACGGATTGCTGGTCCAGGAGTGGGCCAAAGTCCGGACTGACTGGCTAACCCTGCGGCCCGCCGAAGCCGATACCGGACTGGCGGAAAGCGCGACGGCCTGAGCGACCATGACCATGCTTAACTGGATCGGATGGGTGGCAACCGCGGTATTTGCCAGCTCCTATTTTTTCCGGGGGGCGGCGACCCTGCGCAAGATTCAAGCCGGAGCGGCTCTTCTCTGGGTGGCGTATGGCTTCCTCATCGGCGCCATGCCGGTGGTGGTGGCGAATGTGATTGTCGCCGCGGCTGCCGTCTACTCTTCGGTCACGGCGCAGCGGAGAGCGCGATTGGGTCAGGCGGAATAGTATGCGCCGCGTGCTGGGGCTTCCCGCTGGGCCTTCATCTGCATTATTCCTGGAGACTCCTAGGCGTGACTGCCTTGTGATCCCTCACCCGTAACTTTCTGAACTATAGGCCGAGCCTCGGTGTGAATAACGCCGCAAGGCGCCTCAGCTTACTGTTTTTCGCTTCCGTGGCCGCCGCCCTCCGCGCGGAAGTTTTCGCCCAGAATGTTGGCGACGGAATTCAAGTCCTTTGCCAGCGCCACGCGCCAGCGTCCCACGGAGCTCCGCGCCGAATCGTCCATCGTCTTCTCGAAGCTCTGGAGAGACTTCGAGACGTCGCTTTTCACCGATTCGGAAACTGAGACTTCGATCTCGTCCTGGATGCTCTTCAGCCGTGACGTGGCCTCATCGAGTTGATGTTTCACGTCCTTGGCGTTGCGCGCGGCCGATTCCTCGAAGATCGAATTGGCGGCGCTTTGGAGCTGGCTGCGGACCGCGGCCACGGCGCGCTGCGCCGTGTCGTCCATCGTCTTCTCGAAGCTCTGGAGAGACTTCGAGACATCGCTTTTCATCGATTCGGAAACCGAGACTTCGATCTCGTTCTGGAGGCTCTTCAGCCGTGCCGTGGCCTCATCGAGTTGATGTCCCACGTCCTTGGCGTTGCGCGCGGTCAGGTTCTCGAATATCGAATCGGCGGCGCTCTGGAGTTGGGCGCGGGCGGCGGAGACGGTCTCGGTCGCCATCTTCATCAGGCGGGTGTTGAGGCCGGATTCCAGGCGGTGGGCCGTCTCGTCCAGTTCCGCCATGCGGCGGCCCAGTTCGGTGAGTTGCTCTTGCAGGCGGGAGGATTCCACGCCCGCCTCGGCCTGCACGGCTTCCAGCTCGCGGCGGTGCGCTTCGCGTTCTTCGCCCAAGCGCTGCAGCAGGGCCTCGAGGAACTCCCCTCCCCGCTGCTCCAGACGGCCGCCCGCGGCCGACGCCTGCTGCTCGAACTGCTCGGTTGCGCCCCGCAGCCGCTGCTGCATCTCATTCGCGGTCTGCTCCGACAAAGCTTGCGCCTGCTGCCCGACGGCCTGCAGTTGTTCCCGGACCCACTGCCGGAACTCCTCCTGGGATTCGGTGATCTTCAGCTCGATGGCGGACTGCGCCGCGCCCAGCAGCTTTTCCGCGTGCTCGCGGGTTTGCCGCAGGGATTGCGCATTCAGGTCCTCCCGCAGGCGCATCCACAGCTTCTCTTCCACCTCGGGGGGGATATGCGTCAGCGACACCTCGAACCGATTGCGTTCTCGCTGCAGGGACAGTCTTTCCGCCAGGTCCGCCATTTCCGCTTGCAGCGGCTCAACCATCTCCGCGACCAGGGCCCGCAGCATGGGCATCTTGGGCATGGCGCCGCCGTTGTTGCCCGGGAACGTCATGTGCGGCTCGGCGGAAGCCATGTCCGTCAATCGCATCCAATCCTCCGGACAGGAGCTCAGTCCCCAGAAGTTCCCCGGGAGATCGAGGCCAGCGGCCAGCCGCCAGCCCGGCTGGTTGGAGCCGATGGGCTGGCAGTCCACCACGCGGGCCGTGGTCTGCCGGCCATCCGTGACCTTAAATTGCAGCAGGACCCCGGTTTCCAGCTTGATGGGCGAACGCATCGCGCAGCCGTGGGCGCTGACCACCAGGGTCTCGCAGACTTCAAAAAACTGGGCCGCCGGCTCCAGGCTGGTGATGGTGATGGGCATGGTCATGGGCACCCGCGAACTGCGCCGTAAGGTGCCAGCTAGGTTTGAACTCTGCATCGGTAACCTCGTGGTGACGAGTACGTGCCCGCCAGGCCGACGAACGTTCCGGAGCCTGTGCTCTATAGGCTAACCCAGGGGGGCCCGATCGGAGCCTCCCGGAAGTGCCGTTTTGACCGCGCGATGGGACACTGGGGCGGGTGCGGCCCTCGGTAATGGAGGCGTATGCCTTATACTCTCCGGTTCGCCTTATGAGCTTGATTCTGCGTTGATTGAAGGAGGAACGGATGCGTGGCAACGAGAAGGTGATCGAGCAGTTGAATGCGGCGCTGAGCGCCGAGCTGACGGCCATCGTGCAGTACATGGTGCAGGCCGAGCTGTGCGATAACTGGGGCTACAAGCGCCTGGGCGCTCTGACCAAGAAGCGCGCCATCGAGGAGATGCACCACGCCGAGGGGCTGATCGAGCGGATCGTGTTCCTGGACAGCAATCCTGAGGTGAAGGTGGCGCTGCGTCCGCAGATCGGCGCCAACGTTAAGGAGCACCTGGAAATCGACCTGAAAGACGAGGTCGAGGCCTCCGAGCAATACAACAACGCGGTCAAGATTTGCGTCGCCGCTTCCGACGACGGCTCGCGGACGCTGTTCGAGAAGATGATCCAGGACGAGGAACATCACGTCGACTTCCTCGAGGCCCAACTTCAGGCCATCAAAGATATGGGCATCGCCAACTACCTCGCCGAGCAATTGAAGGACGGCAAGTAGCCGAGCCGGCTTTTTGGCCAGCAATCCCAGGCGGTGTGGGCTCTGAGAGTACCCGCCTGGATTGCGGCCATTCGTTCCTGGCACAATCGTTTCAACAACTTACATCGAGCCGCTCCCTGCCCGCGCCAGCCTCTCGAAAAAACTCCCAGCGCAGCGAATCCTTTTGAACCCTCCCCGGCTCCTCCCATGTAGGGGGAATTGGCTTGTGAATGGAACGATTAGCGCTGAGGAACTGAAGAAGTTTGCCAGGCGAGGCGAAGCTCAATGGGTGGATGTCCGCTCGGCTTCTGAATACGCCGCCGGCCATGTGCCAGGTGCGATCAACATCCCGATGGAGCAGATTGAGGCGCGGCTGGACGATCTTCGTCCGGACCGCCCGATCGTGCTGATTTGCCAGAGCGGCAAACGCGCGCGGCTGACGGCGGCTCTGCTGGAAACGCGCCGCACCGATGTGACCGTGCTCGACGGGGGCACCAGTGCCTGGGTGAGCGCCGGCTCCCCGGTGGTTGTCAGTTCCGCGACGCGCTGGGCGCTGGAACGCCAGGTACGCCTGGTTGCCGGATTGCTCGTCGTGATCGGCGCCGTGCTCGCGCTGACGGTTAATCCGCGCTGGCTGTACCTCTCCGGATTCGTCGGCCTGGGGCTGGTGTTCGCGGGGCTCACCAACATTTGCGCCATGGCCTCGCTGTTGTGCAAGATGCCGTGGAACCGCTCCCGCAGGCTCAGGCCGGCTGCAACCAGCGTCCCGGGCCAGACCTGTTCTTTGAGAAATGTTTCGTCGACTGGGGGAGACGGTGAAACAATCGTGTCGTGAACTTCGAGGCGCTGGCCAACGAGCACAAGGACGCCGTCTACCGCCAGATGATCAGGGTCTGCGGCAACCGGGAAGATGCCGAGGATGTCCTGGTCGAAGCTCTGCTGAAGGCTTACCGCCATCTGGACCAGTTGCGGGATTCGGTGGCTTTTCGATCCTGGCTGGCGCAGATCGCCAAGCGCGTCTGCTGGCGGCTGAAGGAACGAGAATCCTTGATGCCGCTGTTGCAGCTTTCCGCGCTGGAAGACGAGGGCAAGCAGATTTCCGGCAACGATCTGCCCATGGAGGCGCAACTAGCTGCCCAGCAGATGGCGGAACTGCTGGCCGAAGCCGTGGACAGTCTGCCGCCGTCGTATCGCCGGGTTTACCAATTGCGCGACGTGGAGGAATTGCCCGGCAGCGAAGTGGCGCGGAGGCTCGGGATCTCGCTGGCGGCCATGAAATCCCGCCTGCATCGCGCCCGGGAACTCCTGCGGCAACACCTGGACGCTGCTCTCACTGGCAAAGTTCAGAACCGAGCATAAATAAGGTAGGAGGCCATTATGGAAGTCACTGTGGAACATCTGGGAGCGGTACAGTTCGAGATCAAAGCACGGCAGCACACCATTGCGTGCGACCAGCCGCCGGAGAATGGCGGCTTTGACGAGGGCATGACCCCGCCCGAACTATTGCTGGCGGCGTTGGGCTCCTGCGCTGGATTTTATGTCGCGCAGTACCTGCGCAAGCACAAGCTGGCAAACGAGGGAACGCGGGTGCGCGTCTCGGCGGAGAAGCTCAAGAACCCGGCGCGGATGGACAACTTCAACATCGAGGTCGAGATGCCCCTGGAACTCGGTGACGAACACAGGAAAGGGGTGGAGCAAGCGGTGCACCATTGTTTGATCCACAACACCTTGCTGCATCCTCCGCAGATCGCATTGCAGGTCAAGAGCGCAGCGTTGGCGAAGCAAACTTAGGCGGTGGAGCAGGCCTTCACTTCAGAAAATTACGGGGTGAGGGATCACGTGTCAGGGCACGCAGACAAAATCGACCTTCGAAAATCCCACGCTGGAGAATCCATCCCAGGGGCTAAAGCCCGCTCACTACAGCGGCCAACCGGCACGGCTCAAGCCGTGCCCTGACACGTGGTGTCTCACAAGGCAGTTTTGGCGGCCCACGTCTGCGCGCACTTAATAGCCCAGGTGAAGTTTGTGGACTTCAGGATCTCGCCGAGACCGCCTGCTGCTTGTCGGGCCTCTGCGCCCAACTCCGAACCGTGGGCGCGACTTCGTCCGCCGTCATGGGCGTGGTTTTACGCCATGACATGTACCTGGCAAAGCCTTCCTCGAACTCCTGGGGCGCTTGCTCGGCAGAGACCGGCTTCATCACGCCGGAGCGCCAGCGCCGATCCTCGATGAACTGCCGGACCAGGTCGGCGGCGGGCGCCTTGCCGGCGCGGATTGTCGTCAGCCAAGCCGGCTGGCTCTGTCCGGTGGAGGGCAGGGTGGTGAGGGTGGTGCTGGTGCCGTCTTCGTAGCGGGTGGCCAGCTCGATCCAGATACCGGCCTTGGGATGCTCGTAGACGTGCGCGGTCACGCAATCTTCGGGCTTCACCAGGATGGCCACCTTGACCCCGGGCATCTTGTCCACCGAGTAGGCTCCGGCATCGATGAATCCGGCCGCGCACAGCGACGAAATGATTTGTCCGACGCTCGCGTCCTGCCAGTCCGGGCTGGAGATAAGGCCCAGCGTGATCCGGTCGGGCTGAGCCGCGACTGCCTTCTTGCCAATGTCTTGCAGCGCGCCCCGGCCGGCGCCGCTCAGCAGGAACAGCGCCAGCAGCCGCTTGCCGAAGAGCTTCCAGACCACGAGCAACGCCACCAGGGTGAGGAACATCCACATGCGCTTGGTCTCCCTTGCGATTAGGGAGACTTTGCGGCATCGGCGGGTGCGCCACAAGGTAACGTGGGTTCTGGACCGGCCGGTGTGCCGTCCGGGTGCTCCTGGCATGGCCTTGCCGGGCCGGCCGATTCGCGGTTTGCCATACAGTCGTTCCCACCACTTCACATGGGAACGCGTTTAGACCGGTTCGGCAGCCGGTGTACCCCAGGTTCGTGCCAGGCACGAAGCCGGGTACGCCGGCTCGGCAAATGCTCTAGTGAGCGTCGTGATCCCAGTCGCGGTCGGTGTGCCACTGGTGTGCGTGACCGTCCCACCATCCATGCTGTTCGCGCCAGCAACGCTCGCGCTCGGCGTTCAGGTCGCGCCGCCGGTCATTCGCCTGGGGGCTGCGCTCGCCATGTTTGCGGATCGCCTCATCGAGTCTGACCTCCGCCTTTTCAATTCGCTGCTGGCACCTTTCCCTCTCGCCAGCATGTGCAGGTGGCGCCGCGGCAACCAACAGCAGCACGCTCAACACTGCGGCAGCAACCAACGACTTTCCGAATCTTGCGTTGTTCATCGATCTCTCCTTGTCGTTATCTGTGCTAGCACCGCGCACTACTCCCGCCGGTGAACGAAAAGCGGGAGGTGGCGGCGGGAGCAGCGCGGAATTATCTCACATCACTGATGCGCGTTCCCCGCCGCAGGTGGTCTGGCCAGAGTCGGCGACCTGGCATCGAGAGCGGTCTGATCGCGAACCAACTGAGCCCGTCAAGCCTTCTTAAGCATCCGTACCAGGACCACGAGCACAACCGCTCCCAGGATCGCGACCAGGATGCTGGGGATGAGACCCCCACTGGTGTAGAAGCCCAGCATGCGCATGATCCAGCCGCCGACCATGCCCCCCACAATGCCCAGCACGATATCCATGAGCGTTCCATACCCGGAACCCTTCATGATCTTGCCGGTGGCCCAGCCGGCAATGAGTCCGACAATGAACACCCAAATCAGCCAGAACATGTGACTGCCTCCTTGCTGCCGGCCTGAAAGCGGCCCGCAGGCGTTCTGCCCAGCAACTCGGGAAATCGCGAGCCGCGGCAGAGTAGTTTCCGGAGCGCCTGACTGTCAACAGGGAACGCGCTGTGCCTGTCTCACTTTCCGGGCCGGGTAGCACTGTTGTAACCTGCGCCGCTTCGCCAAACCGCGTGAAAATATCCGAGTGATGCGGCTCCGCACGAAGTGCGCGGTGTTCCTGCTGCTGCTGTGTGGGTTCGCCCCAGACTGGCTGTCTGCACAGCAGGCGGTTCGGAACCGCGACAACCCAGCCCCGCCCTCACGCACCGCTCGCGGGAGCGGGAACCGGCATCAAGATCCGGCGACGGTTCGGCTGCTGAGCCTGGACGAGGGTTTGTCGGTTCTCGGCGCCGCCCTGGAATCCCGCGTTCACCTGGGCGCCAAGTCGGATTGCTCGCATCTCGTCCATGCCATCTACGAGCGTGCCGGCTTCCCCTATCCTTATGTCAATTCCTCGGACCTGTACGTCGGAACCAGTGAATTTCGCCGGGTCACGCGTCCGCAGCCCGGCGATCTGGTGGCCTGGCCCGGACATGTGGGGATCGCCATCAGTCCGGCGCAGCACTCCTTTTATAGTGCGCTGCATTCCGGGCTGGGCGTGGAGAAGTACGACGACCCTTATTGGAGAGCGCGCGGACGGGCCCGCTTTTATCGTTATGTCAAAGCAGCCCCGGGGACGGTTCAGGCCGCCAATGCCCGCGCTGCGCGCTTGTCGCCTGCCACCTTGGGGAGCGCTGAATCGCGCGGCGATCAGGAAAAAGCCGGGATAAGAACGCCCTCATCCGAGCCGCCCGAAGGCCACGCGGTGATTCCCACCGTGGCGGCCGTCGATTCAGCGCGGCCCAGCGCCGGCGAAATCACAGAGGCGCTCTCGCAGGTATTCAGCGATACCGCGGAAGCGCTCGGCGGGCAAGACGTGTTGGCGCTGCCTCATCCCCTGATCGTATTTGACCAGTTGGAAGTCGAACAGGTGCGCATCGAACACGGGCAGGGGTGGGCCGAGGTCAGGATTAAGCGTCCTTTGCCGGTTACGGTGGGACAAGTGAAGCACAGCAAACCGCCGGAGCGGCAGCGGTGGCTGCTGCGTCATCGCGATCAGAACGGTTGGGAGCTGGTGCTTCCGCAAGGAGAGATTTACCTTCCGCGAGATGCCGCCGTGCGACTCCTGGCCCACCAGCTAACGGACATCGCCGACGATCCGGAAGCGCCCAGTGGCGGACGCCAGAAAGCGCAGCTAGCCCGCCTCCTCAATGCGCTTCTGCAATGACAGCATACGGAGACTAGGCCGCCAATTCCCCCGGTGACATGTCGTCCACGTAGCACCACATCCAGGATTCGCCCGGCTCGATGGAGCGTATCAGGGGATGGCCGGATGACTTGAAGTGTTTGGTGGCGTGCTTGTTTTTCGAGGAATCACAGCAGCCCACGTGTCCGCAGGACAGGCAGAGCCGCAGGTGGACCCAGGTGTCACCCAATTTCACACACTCTCCGCACACATGCTTATCGGTGGTCGTGATCCTGATCTGATCGGTATGTTTGCATTTCATCGGCTACCTCCGTTGCCGCCAGTGGGCAGTTGAACCTAGATTTCCGCTAACGCGCGGTGAACCAGATGGACGGCGATCGCCCCCTCGCCAACGGCGGAAGCCACGCGCTTCACGTTGCCCGAGCGAACATCGCCCACCGCGAACACTCCGGGAAGACTAGTTTCCAGCATTTGTGGAAGCCGGCTGAGGGGCCAGGCGGCGCTTGGAGCCAAGCCGGCAGCCGCATCCAGATCCCGTCCGGTAAGGATGAAACCTTTGTCATCGAGGGCAAGGCAGCCTTGCAGCCACTCGGTTCGCGGGGACGCGCCCGTCATCAGGAACACGTGCCGAATTTCATGGGTTGAAGTTTCGCCGGTGGCGCCATCGCGCCAGGTGACGCGTTCGAGCCTTGTGTCACCCTCCAAATCCACGATTTCGGTCCGGTAATGCAGTTCGATGGCAGGGTTCTCCGTGATGCGCTGGATCAAATATCGCGACATGGTGCCCGCCAAACCTCCGGAGCGCACCAGCATGTATACCTTGTGCGCGGTCTGCGAGAGGAACACGGCGGCTTGTCCGGCGGAGTTGCCTCCGCCGACCACGATGACGTCTTCATCGCCGCACAGTTGCGACTCGATGTAGGTCGCACCGTAGTAAATTCCCTGGCCTTCGAACTTCTTCAGATTGGCCAGTCCCGGCTTCTTATATTGAGCGCCGGTCGAAATGATCACGGCGCGGGCGGGAATCACGTTGCCGTTATCCAGGACCACCTCGTAGGGCCGGCGGCCGCAGTTGAGCCGCACCACGCCGTGGCCCACCATCATCTTGGCCCCGAATTTCTGCGCTTGCGCAATCGCGCGGGCCGCCAGCTCCTCGCCGGAGACTCCGGTGGGAAACCCCAGATAGTTTTCTATCTTGGAGCTGGAGCCCGCTTGCCCGCCGGGAGCGTCGGTCTCAATCACCAGAGCGTCCAGACCCTCGGACGCGGCGTAGACAGCCGCCGCCAGGCCGGAAGGCCCGGCGCCGACGATGATCACATCCCGCACCTTCGAGGTATCAATGCTGACGTTGAAACCCAGGCAATCCGCAAGCTGCCGCGTCGAGGGATTGCGCAGCACGGTTTGTCCGCGGCAAACCACAACCGGAACGTCGGCCAATTGGACGGCAAAACGGTCGAGCAGTTCCTGCGAGGCCTTATCGGTATCGAGATCGATATAAGTGTAAGGATGGGCATTCCGGCTGAGAAACTCGCGCAGACGCAGAGTCTGGGCGGAGTGGCGGGAACCCATCACGATGACGGTGCCCAGGCCGCGGCTGATGAGCGCCAGCCGGCGCAGGATGAACGCCCGCATGAAAACTTCGCTCAGCTCGGCGTCCCTCGCCACCAGCGACCGTAAGCCGTCCCCGCTGATTTCGAGAAACTCACCGGCCTCCGTAACGCGGCCGCGCACCAGGCAGCGCTGGCCGGAGATCATGGTGATCTCGCCGGTGAACTCACCGGGACCGTGTGTGGTTATCGGGCGCTCGCCGGCAAGATCCGGCTGCACGATCTCCATGTTTCCTGACAGCAGCACGAAAAAAGGGACTTCCGTATCGCCGGGCTGAAACAGGATCTCGCCCGGCTTGACCTTTCGCAGCTTGCTGCCGGGGCGAACCCGGGCGATCTGCACCGCGGTCAAGACGGGAAAAGCCTGGGTGCTGGCGTCGAGCGCGCTAGGTACAGGCCAAGCAGACATAGTTCCCCATCCCCGAACAAACTGTACAAAGGACAGGCGGTGCTCCCGCGACCACCGCCGCCCGTTAAATCCGGCTAATGTGTCACGCTGCCTCGGCGATCACCTTGTACTCCGGAAACTTCGTCTCCGGAGCGCCATGCACCATGGTGTATGCATATTCGACGCCGACGCCGTAAGCCCCCAAGTGGGCTTTTACGATGTCCATGACCGCGCCGTACGTGTCCTTCTCCGCCCAATCGCGCTGCCATTCGAGCATGACGGACAGAGCGGTGACCGGTTTCGCCCCCGCCTGGACTACCCGCTTCATAGCGTTGTCGTGAGAGAGCTGGTTCACGTCGCCACAGCAGTCTTCGACCACGTATACTTCGTACCCGTCGTGAATGGCCTGTATGGTGGGCAGGGCGACGCAGGTTTCCGTCCACAGACCGGAAAGGACGATCTTTTTGCGGCCTGTCTTCTCGATGGCGGCGACGAAATTCTTGTCGTCCCAGGAATTCATGGTCGTGCGCTCGACCGGCTTCTGGTTGGGGAAGATGGCCTGGATCTGCGGCCACATATTTCCGCTGAAGCTCTTGGTCTCAACCGTGCTCAGGACAACCGGAATGTCGAAGACGCGCGCGGCCTTCGAGAGCACGATGTTGTTGTTGATGATGGTCTGGCGGTCAAAATTGGCGACGCCGAAGAGCATCTGAGGTTGCAGGTCGATGATCGCCACCACGCAGTTATCGGGCGTGAGCAATCCCTTTTCGCTGCGCTTGGCACGGCGCGGGGTAATGGGCATGACATCCTCCTGTTTGATCGCCGTGAAACCCTGGTTATGAGCGACGCTCGAAAGAGCGGGACCGAGAGAGCTTGCACAATGAGCAGTCCGCGACTCCGAATAGGATTGCCCAAGGCGGCAAAAGGATTCGCCTCTTTCCCTGGGCCGCAATATGGCTGACTCATCTGCCCACGAACCACTGAGCCTCTGGCGGCCTTTGCGTACGCCGACCTTTCGCAATCTCCTGGCCGCGGACGTCGTCTCCGATGTGGGCACGTTCATGCAGAGCGTGGGCGCCGCCTGGCTGATGATCTCGCTCAACGCGGGCCCGCTCTATGTGGCGCTGGCACAGACTGCCTCCGCTCTGCCCTTCTTTGTCTTCGCGCTTCCCGCGGGAGCGATCGGCGACATTGTCGATCGCCGCAGATTGATCCTGTACACCGAAACCTGGATGGTGGCGGTTGCCATCGCGGTTGCCGCGCTCACCATCAGCGGCAGGATCTCCCCGCTGTTTCTCCTCATTCTGACCTTCGCTTTGTCCGCTGGAGATGCGTTTGAAACTCCTAGCTGGCGCGCCGTGTTGCCCGAACTGGTCCGCAAAGAAGATCTTCAGGCGGCTTCGGCCCTGAACGGCATCGAATTCAATTTTGCCCGGGCGGTGGGACCGGGACTAGCCGGAATTGTGATCGCCGCGGCCGGCGTGGGCACGGCTTTCCTGATCAATGCGGCTTCGTTCATCGGTGTCATCGTCGTGATCGTGCGCTGGAAACGAGCAGTTCACCGGCGAACCACGCCCCCGGAGACGATCGCGGGCGGCATGGTTGCGGGCATCCGATACGTCCGCAATTCGCCGGCGATTCGCACCCTGCTGATGCGGTCAGGATCGGTCTTATTCTTCGCCACCGGCCTCACCGCCTTGCTGCCTCTCATTGCTCACTCTGTGAAGAACAGCCCGATTGTTTATGGAATCCTGCTCGGATGTTTTGGCCTGGGCGCGGTGCTCGGCGCCGTGGTGATGCAGCGCGCGCGGGCTCGCTGGTCGGCCGAAGCCGTGGTCTCGGCTGGGGTTGCGCTCTACGGTCTTACCACCCTGGCGGCCAGCACGCTGCGAGTTCTTCCGGCGCTGTGTGCCGCCATGTTCATTGCCGGTTCGGCCTGGATCATGTTCATTTCCCTGATCAACGTGCTGATCCTGAATCACGCCCCGGACTGGGTCCGCGCCCGCGTGCTCTCTGTCTCCACCCTGGTCTTTCAAGGGGCAGTTGCCGCGGGAAGCGCCGCTTGGGGCGGCGTCGCCGCCCATCTCGGCATTCATGCCGCACTGCTCTGCGCCGGGGCGGGAACGATCGCAACAACCGCACTGGCTCTATTTTTCCGGTTGCCGGACGCCACCGTCGATCTGACCGCCTGGAACCACTGGCGCTTGCCCGCCTTGGTGGGCGGTGTCCTTCCGGCAGGCGAAGATTCCGGCCCCGTGCTGGTCACGGTTGAATACGAAGTGACCCCTGAAAATGCGCAGGAATTCATGAAGGCGGCGCGCCGCTATGGGCGCATTCGGCGGCGCGACGGCGCGATGCGGTGGGGCATTTTCCGCGACCTGGAGAAGGCGGACCGGTATCTTGAAACCTTTATCGTGACTTCATGGGCGGAGCATCTCCGCCAGCATGAGCGCATGACGCGCGCGGATCACGAAATTGAGGAGCAGTTGCAACGATATGCCCGTGGCAGCCCAACGGTGCGGCACCTGGTTTCGGCTGCAACTGATCGTTGATCTATTTTGTGTACGTGCCCAAGGCGTGTTGACCGTCTTTCGCACCCGCCCCTACAATCGAAAGTTCTCGCATCATCCCTGACGCTCGATGGCGCTGCGCCTGTTCAACACGCTTTCCGCCAAGGTGGAGGAGTTCCAGCCGCAGGACGATCACCTCGTGCGCATGTATTCCTGCGGGCCCACGGTGTACGACTACGGCCACGTGGGCAACTTCCGCACCTTCGTCTTCGTGGACATCCTGCGGCGCTTCCTCGAACAGAGCGGCTACAAGCTGAAGCACGTGATGAACATCACCGACGTGGACGACAAGATCATCCGCAACGCCGCTCAGCAGGGCGTCACGGTCGGCGAATACACCAGGAAATACGAGCAGGCCTTCCGCGAGGACATGCAGACGCTGAGCCTGGAGACGCCCGAGCTGATCGTGCGCGCCACCGAGAACATCCCCGAGATGGCCGCGTTCATCGCCGGCCTGGTGCAGAAGGGATACGCCTACCGCGCCGATGACGGCTCCTACTACTTCCGCATCGCCAAGTTCCCCGAGTACGGCAAGCTCTCCAAGAAGGATTTCGCCGGCATGGAGGCGGGCGCGCGCGTGGACGTGGACGAGTACGACAAGGACAACGCCCGCGACTTCGCCCTGTGGAAAGCGCCTAAGCCGGGCGAGGCTTCGTGGGAGACCGAGATCGGGCCCGGGCGTCCGGGCTGGCACATCGAGTGCTCGGTGATGGCGCGCAAGTTCCTGGGCGACACCCTCGACATGCACCTGGGCGGCGAAGACCTCATCTTTCCCCACCACGAGAACGAGATCGCGCAATCGGAGGCGCTCACCGGCAAGCCGTTCTCGCGCTTCTGGGTGCACGCGCGCTTCCTGCTGGTGGAGGGCGAGAAGATGTCAAAGAGCCTGGGCAACTTCTACACCCTGCGCGACCTGGTGTTGAAGGGCCACAAGCCGTCGTCGATCCGATATCTGCTCACCTCCGTGCCCTACCGCCGGCAGCTCAACTTCACCTTCGACGGTCTGAAGCAGGCGGCTAGTTCGGTGGAGCGGCTGCGCAACTTCAAGCTGCGCCTGGAGACCGGACACTTCGAGCCGGGCTCAAATCCCAAGATCACCGCGCTGGCTCACACTGGCGGCGAACGCTTCACCGCCGCGCTGGCCGACGACTTGAACACCGCCGAGGCGCTGGCTGCGGTCTTCGACATGGTGCGCGAAGCCAACGCCGCTGCCGATGCCGGCGAGGTGAAGAAAGACGACATCCCTCCGCTGCTTGCCGTGCTCAAGCGGTTCGACGAGATCTTCGACGTGCTGCGCGATACGGACGCGCCCAAGATCGAGCACATCATGGAATGGGCGAAGAGCGAAGGCAAGACCGCGGCGGCCACAGCCGAGGCGTCGCCGGGGCTCAGCGATCAGGCAATCCAGGACTTGATTGCCAAACGCGAGGCCGCGCGCCGCGCCCGCGATTTCAAGGCTTCAGACGCGATCCGCGCTCAGCTCGCCGAAGCCGGCATCATCCTCGAAGACACCAAGGACGGCATGCGCTGGAAGAGGAAGTAGCGCGCGATTCTAGACGCGGGCTGCTAGGGCCGACCAGTTAGCAAGGCTTGTTGCAACGACAGATTCATCCGCCACTGGCGGTTGAGTCCCACCGAGAGCAACTCCTGCTATTTGTCGATTTTGATGTCCTTAGGGTGGAGCACTGTCAAATCGGGGATCTGCTTGAAATCATGTTTCTCATCGAACGTCAAAATATTAGCGATATCGTTGTTCTTCATGATGACGCTGTGAATCACGTCTCCAACTCCAGAGTGATACTTGAGAATGCCCTGCTTGACATGATAGAAGAATTCTGCAAAGTCGTAGTCCTTCTGGGGACTGACCTCGACGAAGTGTACCCTCAGGTTTTTCAGCCTCCGCTCACTCACTAGCTGACTTTCCATTTCCGCAACGGCACCACGATCAATCTGTTTGCGAGAAACCAGGATATTCACCATCTCGGTTACCGCCCACATCGAAGTGCAAAGCTGGATGTCCTTGAGCTCAGCGAAGACGGCCAGGGCGTTCTCGACCATCTTCTTCTTGGTTTCTTCCGCTTTATCCGTGGAGTGATAGGCTATCAGAACATTGCTGTCCAAATAGATGCGCTTCATTTCGTTTTGGCGCGAAAATGAACTTCCTTTCGCCTGAACGTCCTGAGCGCTTTGAAAGAGACCGTCTCACCCGACTTCGTCTTGAATTTGACAGTCGCCGGCTTTTTCACGGTCTTGATGGCAACAAATCTGACGTTCTTCGCCATACGGGCATGATACCACCGTCGCGGGACGGAAGAGCCTACGGGCGGGCGCCCCGCCGCCCCGAAAAACAAATCGGCTCCGCGCCGGGCGGAGCCGAATCAGGACCATCTTCTCGCTTAGTGGTCCGGCGCTCCCACCGCCTGTGCGGCGGCGGAGACGTCCACCTCGCGCATGAACTTGGCCGCTTCTTCCGGCGGCGTGGGGTTGATGTAGAACCCGGTGCCCCACTCGAATCCTGCCGTCTTGGTGAGCTTGGGCATGAACTCGATGTGCCAGTGGTAGTGGTCGTTGATGGGGTCCTGCAGCGGCGAGCTGTGCACCACCAGGTTGTAGCTGGGGTTCTCCAGCACGCGGTCGGCGCGCACCAGCATGTCCTTGATGGCCTTGGCCAGGCTCTCGTACACGTGCGACGGCGAGTTCTCGAAGGCCGACTCGTGCCGCTTGGGCAGGATCCAGGTCTCGAACGGGAAGCGCGGCGCGTACGGGCCCATGGTCACGAAATCCTTGTTTTCCGAGACCACGCGGGTGTTGTCCGAGAGCTCCTGCAGGATGATGTCGCAGAAGACGCAGCGCTCCTTGTAGATGTAGTACTGCTTGGCGCCTTCCAGCTCCTCGATCACCTGCTTGGGCAAAATGGGCAGGGCGATCAGTTGCGAGTGGGCGTGCTCCAGCGACGCGCCTGCCGGCTCGCCGTGGTTCTTGAACAGCAGGATGTACTTGAAGCGCTTGTCCTGCCGCAGGTCGAGGATGCGGTCGCGCATGGCCCACAGCACGTCCTCGATGCGCTTTTCCGGCAGCGTGGCCAGGGTGGCGTTGTGGTCGGGGGTCTCGATGATGACCTCGTGCGCGCCCACCCCGTTCATCTTGTCGAACATGCCCTGCGCCTGGCGGTTCATGCCGCCTTCGATCCCCAGCGCGGGGAATTTGTTGGGAACCACGCGGACGGTCCAGCCGGGGCTGTCGCGCTCGACCGAAGGGCCGCCGTTCTTGTTGGGACGGAAGGCCAGCACTTCGGGCGGCGTCTTCGCCTCGTTGCCGTAGCAGAACGGGCAGAAGCCGCCCTTCATCTTCACCTGGTCGCGGGAGAAATCGCTGGGACGCTTGGCCCGGTCGGTTGAAATAATGACCCACCGGCCGGTGATGGGGTCTTTTCTCAGTTCAGGCAAGTTGAGGAGTCCTTTCGACGGGAGCCTGCTTCTCCATCTTACGACACTGGGAAGGCATTCTTGAAGAGGGTAAATTCCAGATGGGCTCCATCAAGTATATAGATGCTCAAGATGTCAAAACGATGGGCCGGGCTGCCGGCCACCCGGGCCGGGGTCCCCAGCGAGCCCGTTTTTGGCTTGCTGGGGTGGTGCCGGAGGTATTCGCGGGCCATCCCGCGCAGATCGCCCTGCTTTTCCACATCCACCGCCGCCTCGGCCGGCTTGACCTCGCGAGAGGTGCGGGTCTTGACTTCGATGAAACACAGCACCTCGCCGTCCCAGCCCACCAGGTCAATCTCGCTCGGGTGCCGGCGCGAGCGGTAGTTGCGGGCGACGATCACGTAGCCCATCCGGCGCAGGTAGAAGTATGCCTCCTCCTCGCCGCGCCGTCCGGTCAGGAGATGCGGCGGCTGCTCCGGGGGCTGCCGCACCAGCTTGGCGGCTTGATCCATGGCCCGCAGCGCGAGGCGTGTGAGGTTTCCGGACATGGAAGGGGATTGTACCGCCGCCGGGCGATAGACAGCACTTACGTAACCGGTGGAAAGCCAATCTCCGGGGCCGCTCAGTGATGCCAACGAGCCGTGAAAGAGGAACGGAGAGGCTGCAGCGGATATGCAGCGTTGACACGACATCCTGCATCACCGATACTGCGAAACGACTTCGATCCTGGGAGACTCGACCCACCATGGCTACCGCCCGCCTTCCCGATACTCCTCCTGTTGATCGCCTGCCCGATGGCACTCCGCTGATGAGCCTGGAAGAGGCGATGCAAGTGCTCTCAAGAGATGAACGATTTATGGCGACGGTTTACGCCCTGAGAACCTTGCTGGTGGAGAAGGGGATTGTGTCGCCAGAGGAACTGGATTACCACTTCCGCCAGTGGGCCCAGAAGCACAAGCGGAGTGGAAGTTAGGATTCTTTCCCCTTCCGCAGATCCTTCCATTTGGCCCCGTGGCAGCGCGGGTCGGAGCATCGCTCATGGGCTCCGATTTCGCAGTTCGCGCAGTCACACAGACAATAATGCTGAGGTTTTGCCTTTCGTGGTTTGGTAGGCCTCTTTTTCTCGGCCATGCTTTGGCCTGCCTTGCAAGGTATTTCGGCCCTACTTCCCTTCCAGCCCCACCGTCTTCACCGGCACGTCCCAATGCGCCTCAAGAATCTCGAAGCGTCGCTGTTCCTCTCGCGCGTAGGTTTCCTGGTCGGGGAAGAGCTGCTTCTTCAGGGAGTCTTCGTCGGAGGGCTCATTGGCCACGGTGGCGTTTTTGAAGACAATGGTCACGCGGAAGTCCCAGCGGCCGTCTTCGGTGGCGTGGTAGCGGGGCTGGTCCATCCAGACTTTGAGCATCCGCCCCAGCTCGACCTGCTTCTTCAGGATGGGGTAATGGTTCTTCTTGAACAGCCGCAGAAACTCGTCCGCATGTCCCCACTTGGCCTTGTAGTAGTACTCGACAACGAACGGCTTTCCCTCGCCGGACGCCATCTGCGCCAATCCCATCGTCGAACCCACCGCCAGCAGAGCCAGCGTTAGCACGAAGCGCTCCATTTGCGTTCTCCTTCTTCTTCGGTCTCAGAGCTTAGTCCGATGCGAGCCCGGCGCGGCGCAAAAGACGCCGCAAACCCCGTTCACCGGAGGCCCCGCGTTGCGTTCCGGCGATATCCCCATCGCGGTCGATGACCACGTAGATGGGGAAGGCTTTGGCCGCGTACATGGCCGCGAGGTTGGTGTCCTCGTTGAGGACGATCGGGCAGGACCGGGGATGTTCGGCGAGGTACTTTCTGACCGTTTTCTTCGACTCGCCCACGTCGATGGCGAGCACCACCAGGCCCTTGCTGGCGAACTCCTGATGGATGTCGTCCACCAGTTCCTGTTCGCCGCGGCAGTAGGGGCACCAGGTGGTCCAGAACTGCAACAGCACAACCTTTCCCTTGACGGACTCGTTGGTGAAGGTCTCGCCGGTCAGCGTTTTGGCCCGGAAACGGGGCGCGGGCTCACCGTCGTCATCGCCGGCAATGGCCCAGAGCGCGGTGAGAACCACGGCGCTGCACAGCACTCCCCGGAAGATGCGGCTACGGCCTGACATGCGGGCGGAATATATCACAGGCGCGGCCTGGAGACGCACCCGCGAGCGCAATGACGGGTGGTGGGCTAAGAGTGCATTGGTGGCTTATTCTCGCTCTGCTCTACTGGCCCTGATTTCTCCGCAAGTTCCTTGCTCTGTTGCATTTTGCCGTATACGAAAACCCCTACCAACGCAGCTAGCGCAGCTATGATGGAGGTTACACCGGCCCCACTCTTCCCATTGGATGCCAGCCAAATTCCTCCGCAAATGGCAGTCATCGCAACAATAAAGCCGAGCCATAGCCCTGTTTTCTGGGCAGCCACGTTTGCCTTCACTGCTGTCTTTTCGAGTTCCTGCCGGTGATCATGCTGGCTCTCCGCCATTTTTATGATTCGATCGGCGGCGCCCGGAAGAATTTGGTTGTAACGTTCCAGAGCTTCGGGCGGAGGAAGGGGACCGGCAGAAAAGCTAACCTGGGCAGCAACCCGGACGAGTTCGCGCTTTTCTTCGGGACTCACGAGACTGTGCTATCGCGCCACGGGGGAGAAAAGATCGTATTGGCGGACATCCGAGCCCTGCGCTGGAAGAGACGATTCGAATACATCCATTGCATCCTGAATGTCTTGACCGACAATACACCAATCCGAGAGTAGAGCCTTGTAGTCAGCCTCGGAGCCACTGCCACTCGTGTTGTAGCGGTCGTAGAGGCCGTACCAATCCAACAGGCGAGCGGCCCCAGAGACAAACGAAGGTCCCGCAAACAGGAAATCAGACTTGAATCTCGAACGCATGGTTGTTCCGAGCAACGGATACTAACACACAGCTCCTACTGTGGCGCGGCCGCGGCTTTCAGGTCCTTGTTCTTGAGCACCTGGATGGAGCGCCGCAACTGCTCGTCCTGTTTCTGCCGTTCCTCTTTGCGGAATTCCTGGTCCGCGCCGTTGTCCTGATCCTCGTCCGGCAGCACGACATCGGAGTCATCGGCATCGGCCACCAGAATGTTGGGGGTAACGGCGGTGTCCTGGATGGCCTTGCCGCCGGGAGTGTAGTACTTGGCGACGGTCAGGATGAGGGCCGAGCCGTCGGTGATCTCAATCACCTTCTGCACCCCGCCGGTGCCGAAGGTCTTGTCGCCCACCACGTCCGCGCGCGCGTTCTCCATCACTGCGGCGGCCACGATCTCGGACGGCCCGGCGGTCCCGCGATTGACCAGGACCACCAGCGGCACGTCGGTGACGTCCTTCTGGGGATCGGCGTTGAAGGTTTCTTTGGAGAACTTCTGCCCCTGCAGGTAGGTGATCATGCCGTGGTTGAGGAACAGGTTGGCGGCGGCTATGCCCTCAGTTTCATCGCCCACCGAGCAGTCCCGCAGGTCGAGGATGAACTTGTGCGCGCCCTGCTTCTGCAGCGCCTTGAGGTCGGCGGCGATCTCCTGCGCCCGCCCCTTGGTGAGCGCGTAGGGACGCACGTAGCCGATGCCATCCTCCAGCATCTTCTCGCTGACCTGCGGCAGAGCGATCAGTTCGCGGGTAAGGGTGAGCTTCTGCGGCTCGGCGCGCCGTGCCCGCACCACGGAGAAGCTGACGTTCGACCCCGGCTGGCCGGCGAGCAGGGCGTTAACCTCGGCCAGCGACATCTCGTGCGTGCTCTTGCCCTCGATGGACTCGATGATGTCGGCATTCTCCATGCCGGCCTTGTCCGCCGGCCCGCCCGGCACCACCGAGATCACGGCGGCGTAGCCGAAGCGCTTGGAGATGGTGGCGCCGATCTCGCCCTTGGCGTCCCCCTTGTGCTGCTTGTACATCTTGTACTCGGCCGGACTCAGGTAGCTGGAGTTGGCGTCCAGCGATTCCAGCAGCCCGTGCAGTGAGCCGTCGGTGACGGTCTGGATGTTGGGCTCCTCCACGTACTCGCTGCGGATGCGGGAGAGCACTTCGCTATAAACGCCGAGCTGGCGGTAAGCGCCGTCGTTGGTGGAAGCCTTCACTCCCAGGCCGCCGGCGACGGCGAACAAAACGATTCCCAGGGATACGGTGACGATCAGGATCTTCAATGCCTTGGACATAAATAAGCAGTCTTCTCTTCTGGTGAGTCTCACTTTTGTGAGGAGTTGTCCGATTATACCCCTTCGCCGGAATCCCCGGAGCGGCCGTCTACCTCACTTAAGTACTAAGACGCTACCGAAGGCGCTTTCGTTTCATCCCGTGGCGGGAATTTTTGTGGCCTGGGGCCGGCGCCTCCCTGAAGTCTTGAGCCTATAAATTATGGTTATGGTGCCCAAATAAGTATCAATTGGACTTATCATCAATACGACGTAAGCTAAGTACTCCTCCAGCCAGCGGTGGCCTGCTGGGGAAGCTCCAGGAAACGACGAGGGGATCAGCCATCCTTAAAATGATGGCTGTTTGTGTCTATGGCGGCGGATAAACGGCGTTCCAGCGCGGCGATCACCGACGGCGCAAGCCGGGCACCCGCACGCGCCATGCTGAAGGCGGTGGGCTTTACCGACGACGAGTTGCGCCGCCCGATCATCGGCGTGGCCAACACCTGGATCGAGATCGGCCCCTGCAACTACCACCTGCGCCACCTGGCCGAGTGCGTCAAGCAAGGCGTCCGCAAAGCCGGTGGCACACCGATGGAGTTCAACACCGTCTCGATCTCCGACGGCATCACCATGGGCTCGGAGGGAATGCGCGCCTCGCTGGTGAGCCGCGAGGTGATCGCCGATTCCATCGAGCTGGTGGCGCGCGGCAACCTCTTCGACGGCGTGGTGGCGCTCTCCGGATGCGACAAGACCATCCCCGGCACGGTGATGGCGCTGGCCCGGCTCAACGTTCCTGGCCTGATGATCTATGGCGGTTCGATCGAGCCCGGTCGGTTCCAAGGACACGACGTCACCATTCAGGACGTGTTCGAAGCCGTGGGCGCGCACGCCAGCGGGCGCATGACCGACGCCGAACTGGCCGATATCGAGAACCACGCCTGTCCGGGCGCCGGGGCCTGCGGCGGACAGTTCACCGCCAACACCATGGCCACCGCTACCGAATTCCTGGGGATCTCGCCCATGGGCAGCGCCAGCGTGCCGGCCACCGATCCCAAGAAAGATGAAGTCGGATTCCAGGCCGGAGTGCAGATCATGGAGCTGGTGAGGCGCGATCTGCGGCCGTGCGCCATCCTCACCCGCAACGCGCTGGAGAATGCCATTGCCAGCGTGGCCGCCAGCGGCGGTTCGACCAACGCCGTGTTGCACCTGCTGGCCATCGCGAGGGAAGCCGGGGTCGAACTCTCGATCGACGATTTTGACCGCGTCAGCGCGCGCACCCCGCTCCTTGCCGACCTCAAGCCTGGCGGCCGCTTCGTCGCTACCGACCTCTACCGCGCCGGCGGCATCCGCCTGCTGGCCGGGCGGCTGAAGCAGGCCGGCGTTCTGCACTCCGAGTGCATGACGGTTACTACCAAGACCATCGGTGAGGAAGCTAGCGCAGCCGTCGAGACGCCGGGACAGGAAGTCGTGCGCCCGCTCGACCGGCCAATCAAGCCCACCGGCGGCCTGGTGATCCTGAAGGGCAATCTCGCGCCCGAGGGCTGCGTGGTCAAGATCGCCGGGCACGACATGCAGAATTTCCGCGGGCCGGCGCGCGTGTTCGATCTCGAAGAGGACGCATTCGCGGCGGTACAGCAGGGCCGTATCCGCGCCGGGGATGTAGTGGTGATCCGCTATGAAGGACCGCGCGGAGGTCCGGGCATGCGCGAGATGCTGGCCGTCACCGGCGCCATCTCGGGCGCCGATTTGGGCGACAAGGTAGCGTTGCTCACCGACGGACGCTTCTCCGGCGCCACCCACGGCCTGATGGCAGGGCACGTCGCGCCGGAAGCGGCCCGAGGCGGAGCGATCGCCGCCGTGCGCGATGGCGATATGATCGTATTCGACCTTCCGCAGCGGCAGCTCCGGGTGGAGCTTTCCGACCAGGAAATCAACTCGCGGATGGCGAAATGGAAAGCACCCGCGCCACGGTATCCGAGGGGCGTGTTCGCGAAGTATGCGGCGACGGTATCGTCGGCATCGCAGGGCGCGGTGACGGGATGAGGAAAGTCAGCCACGGATTCACACGGATGAACACGGATTGGCATTGAAACCGCCGAGACGCAGAGAGCGCCGAGGAAACGCCATTGTGCTCGGTGAATTGGAAGCGAAATTCTCGGCGTCCTCGGCGTCTCGGCGGTTTCACTTCTTAATCCGCGGCGAATGAAGTTTGACAGTTCTTTAAGAGGGTGACAGCCATGACCAAGACCGGCAGCGAGATCATCTGGGAATGCCTGGTACGCCAGGGAGTGAAGCACGTGTTCGGCTATCCCGGCGGCGCGATTCTTCCTGCGTACGACGCCATGACGCGCTATCCCATCCACCACATTCTGGTGCGGCACGAACAGGGCGCTACGCACATGGCCGATGGATACGCGCGCGCCAGCGGCGGCGTCGGTGTCGCGATTGCGACCTCCGGTCCCGGCGCTACCAACATGGTCACCGGCATTGCCACCGCCATGATGGATTCCTCGCCCATCGTGTGCATCACCGGACAGGTAGGCAGCAAGCTGATCGGCTACGACGCCTTCCAGGAGACCGACATCACCGGCGTCACCCTGCCCATCACCAAGCACAACTACCTGGTGACGCACGCCGATGAGGTCGCGCGCACGGTTCGCGAGGCGTTCTATATCGCCGCCTCGGGCCGGCCGGGGCCGGTGCTGATCGACATCACCAAGGACGCACAGCAGAGTTCCTGCGAGTTCGACTGGGAGGCCGCGGCGCCGCAACTGCCCGGCTATCGTCCGGACCTTTCGCCCAACCCCGAGGACTACGACCAGGCGTTCGCGCTGATCAACAGCGCGCAGCGTCCGATAATCCTGGCCGGGCACGGCGTGATCATCTCCGGGGCGATGCACGCGCTCAGGAACTTCGCCGAGAAGAGCGGCATCCCGGTAACGCCCACGCTGCTCGGTCTCGGCTGTTTCCCGGCGTCGCATCCGCTCAACCTCGGGATGATGGGCATGCACGGCGAAGCCTGGGTCAACAAGGCCATCCAGGAAGCCGACCTGCTGCTGGCCTTCGGCATGCGCTTCGACGACCGCGTCACCGGCAACACCAAGACCTATGCGCCCACGGCGAAGAAGATCCACGTGGAGATCGATCCGGCGGAGATCAACAAGAACATCAAGGTGGACGTGGGGCTGGTGGGCGACCTGCGCCAGGTGCTCGAACACATGCTGCCCGATATCGAGTCGGTGGACCGCTCCGAGTGGCGGCAGCACATTGACGAGCTCAAGGGCGACTCGGCGGTGCGGGACATCCAGAACCTGCCCGACGACGGCCATCTCTACGCCGCGCACGTGATCAACGACCTGTGGCGCGAGACTCACGGCGGCGCCGTGGTAGTCACCGACGTGGGCCAGCACCAGATGTGGGAAGCGCAGTACTACCACCACGAGCAGCCGCGCTCGCTCATCACTTCGGGCGGCCTTGGTACCATGGGCTTCGCGCTGCCAGCGGCCATCGGCGCCAAATTCGCGCGTCCCGATGCCGAGGTCTGGGCGGTGGTCGGCGACGGCGGCTTCCAGATGACCATGGCCGAGCTGGCCACCATGGTGCAGGAGAAGATCGACGTCAAGATCGCCATCATCAACAACGGTTATCTCGGGATGGTGCGGCAGTGGCAGGAATTCTTCTACGACCGCCGCTACGCCGCCACCCCATTGACGAGCCCGAATTTCGTCAAGCTGGCCGAGGCCTTCGGCATCCGCGCCGCCGGCGTGAAGCAGCGCGCGGACGTGCTTCCGACCATTCGCGACGCCCGCGAGCACCGCGGCCCGATGCTGATCGACTTCCAGGTGGAGCAGGAAGATACGGTGTACCCGATGGTGCCGGCAGGGGCCGACCTGCACAACATGATCCGCCGTCCCAACCCGATCGTGGAGACGGCGCAGGACGTTTGAGTAAAGACGTGTGAAAACCTTATGCTGAATACTTTCGTCGTATACGTGGAAAACAAACCGGGCGTGCTGAACCGGGTGGCCTCGCTGTTCCGCCGCCGCGCCTTCAACATCGAATCGCTGACGGTGGGCCACACCGACAAAGCCGGCGTCTCGCGCATGACCATCGTGGTCGATACCGATGAGCAGGGCGCGAAGCGGGTCGAAGCCAACCTGTACAAGCTGGTGAACGTGCTGTTGGTGAACAACGTCACCGGCGGCCCGACGGTCATGCGCGATCTGGCCATGGTCAAGGTGGCGGCCAATCCGGAGACGCGCTCGCACCTGCTGCAACTGGTGCACGTCTTCCGCGCGCGCGTGGTGGACCTGGCCCCGGAGTCGGTGATCATCGAGATCACCGGCACCGAGGAAAAGATCGACGGCCTGCTGGAGGTGCTGCGCCCCTTCGGCATCGTGGAGATGGTTCGCACCGGACGCGTCGCCATGTCGCGCGGGGCCAAGGGCGCGGCGGCTACGGCCGGCGGGCCGGGCGAGTTGGCCATTCCGGTGGAACTCCAGGACGACGAAGACGTTTCGTACTCGGTTTGAAGAATTCTTCGCCGCGGATTAACGCGGATAAACGCGGATGGAAAACCGGCTCTATGTAGTGCTCGAGGCTGGACCCGCGCTGGTTCGGCCAAAAGCCAAGAGCTAAAAGCCAAAAGCCTTTTTTGATCCGCGTATATCCGCGTGCATCCGCGGCGAATGAAGTTCAAAACAGAAAGGACTCATCATGCCTACGATCTATCACGATAACGACGCCGATCTGGCGCTGATCCAGGGGAAGAACGTCGCCATCATCGGCTACGGCTCGCAGGGGCACGCTCATGCCCTGAACCTGCGTGACAGCGGGGTGCGGGTGCGCGTCGGACTGCATGCCGGCAGCAAATCGCGCGCCAAGGCGGAAGCCGCCGGGCTCACCGTGAACTCCGTCCCCGACGCCGCCAAGTGGGCGGATGTAATCATGGTGCTCATTCCCGACACCAGCACAGCGGCGGTCTATCGCGCCTCCATCCTGCCCAACCTCACCGCGGGCAAGATGCTGATGTTTGCCCACGGCTTCAACGTGCGCTTCGGCACGCTGGAGTTGCCGCAGAACGTCGACATCACCATGGTCGCGCCCAAGGCGCCGGGACACCGCATGCGCGAAGTCTTCACCGAAGGCGGGGGAACGCCGTCGCTGCTGGCTATCCATCAGGACGCGACCGGCAACGCCAAAACGCTGGCGCTCTCCTACGCCAAGGCCATCGGCGCCACCCGCGCCGGGGTCATCGAAACCACCTTCGCGGAAGAGACCGAGACCGACCTGTTCGGCGAGCAGACGGTGCTCTGCGGCGGCGTCAGCGCGCTGGTGAAGGCGGGGTTCGAAACCCTGGTCGAGGCCGGCTATCAGCCCGAGATCGCCTACTTCGAGTGCGTGCACGAGCTGAAGCTGATCGTGGACCTCATCTACCAGGGCGGGCTCAACTACATGCGCTACTCGGTGAGCGATACCGCCGAGCACGGCGACTACACCGGCGGGCCGCGCATCGTCACCGACGAGACCCGCAAGGCGATGCGGCAGATCCTCAAGGAAATCCAGGACGGCACCTACGCCCGCCGCTGGATCGCGGAGAACGAAGCCGGCCTCCCGTGGTTCAGCAAGCAGCGCATCCAGGAGCAGAACCAGTTGGTCGAGCAGGTGGGCGAGCGCCTGCGCGCCATGATGCCGTTCTTGAAGCCGGTCTCGGTGCAGAAGGCAGAGCCGGCGTCGAAGCAGACCAAAGCCCGCGCCAGTTAAGTCAGGGGTCGTACGCAGGGGAAAAGTGGCGGAGGAGACAGCAACCCTCCGCCATTCGTGTTTTTGGCTTCCCGGCGTATGATTCCACCCACATCGTGAGCGACCACGGCGAACAGGAACGGCAACGCTTGGCCAAGCTGTATGGCGGCATGAGCGACGCCGAGCTACAGCAGCTCGCCAATGATGCGGCTCGCCTGACCGAGGTAGCCCGCCGGACACTGGCCGAGGCGATCGAAAGCAAAGGCTTGCAAATCCGGCTCGCCGATTACATTCCTTACGACGAAGTTGAACACAGAGAACTGGTGAGCATTCGCGACTTCCGGGACCTGCCCGAGGCTTTGCTGGCGAAAGGGAGTCTCGACGCGGCAGGCATCGAATGCTACCTCGCCGATGACAACATGGTTCGGATGGATTGGTTCATCTCCAATCTGCTGGGCGGCATAAAGCTCCTGGTGCGGAAGGAAGACGCCGAAGAGGCGCTGGCGGCGTTGAGTCAGCCCGTTCCCGAGGCGTTTGAGGTCGATGGGGTGGGAAGCTACGAGCAACCTCGATGCCCGCGCTGTGAGTCGTTCGACATCACACATCAGGCTGGATTGGACAAGCGATTTGCACTTCCTGCGCTGTGGGCGCTGGGAGGCATCCCCATCCCAGTTCCGCGCAACCAGTGGAAGTGCCAAGCGTGCGGCGCGGAGTGGCAGGAAACCGAATCAGATGAGCCACGCGCGGATGCCTCCGGCCCGGCCCCCTAGTGTCTCGTCGCTGACGGATGACCTAGACCTTCGGGCAAGCCATCGCCAGGGAGGGTGGCCTGTGCCGTCTTGCGCCATCGATAACCATAGGCCAAGTTCAGCGGCAACGTCCACCATAATTGAACCAATGACCGTGACAGCCGTTTTGCTATGCTGGGAAGCGAATAAAAGCGCTCATTCGCATACCGAAATCCAGCTAACAGTTCCGCCACGCTCATCCGCATTGGTTGATAAACCACATCGTCACGGCCATTATATTTGCGCCAATCTCGCGTTAACATACGCCCTTCGGCTTCCATCTTCCGAAACAGCGGCGTACCGGGAAATGGCGTCAGAATGTTGAAGGTTGCATTCTGGACCCCCGCTTGTTCCAGGAAATCAATGGTGTCCTTGAATATCTCCGGCGTATCATGATCAAATCCAAAAACAATCCCGGCTTGCACGGCAATCCCATGCGAATGGATGCGTTCAATGATCTGCGAGTACTCCTCCACCCGATTGAACCCCTTATTCACTTCAGCCATGCTTTGCTGGGAGATTGACTCCAGCCCCAAGAACAACTGCTTACATCCGCTATGAGCTGCAGCCTCCAGGAATTCGTCATCCCGGCCGGCATGAATGCTCGCCTGACTGCTCCACCACTTCCGATACGGGGCGATGGCGCGAAATAATTTCTTTGCATACTCCATATCCCCGGCAATGTTGTCATCCCAAAAGATGATTACGTTTCCCTTGAACGAGGCATATTCTGCCGCCACCTCAGCGATCGGCCGCTTGCGCAACTTATGGCCATACATGACGGCAATGGTGCAGAAATCACATTGGCTGGGACATCCCCGGGTGGCAAATAGAACTCCATTGGTATAGTCGCGCCTGTGAAACAAATCCTTGCGGGCCATGGGAATATTGTCAAGAGACACGCTGGATTGTTGATACACTCGAAGATAAGATCCTGCTTCAAAGCTCTTCAGGAACTCTTCCCATAAACCTTCCGCCTCTCCGATGAATATCACATCAGCGTGTTGACTGGCCTCTTCAGGCAACAGCGTCACATGCGGACCGCCCATCACCACACATGTTCCTCGTGACCTGAAACGCGCGGCAATGTCATAGGCATGAAAGGCACTTGGCGTGTGAAATGTAATTCCAACCACGTCTGCGTCAATGCTCCAGTCAATGTCTTCAGCTTCTTTATCAACGTGAATCACATCCCAACCCGGAGGAACTCTGGCGGCCAGATAAGGCATGGTGATCTGCTGAAAGTTGAGGACCCGCGTCCTCCTCACTCTCCGAAGTTCTGGCGCCGAGGCTGTTACCAACAGAAGTGTTGGCATAGGTATTTCTCAAGACCAGTTTGGAGCTGTCCACGTGGATCGTGGGTCGCCGATCTACCGACTACGCACTTGGGGCTGTCCGCCGGATAGGGTTTGCGAAGCTCACTGCCCGCATATTACCCGCAGAAACCCCGATGGCGAGGTGGAAATGTGCGGCGCAGGGCCGCCAGGGCTTCCCCGCCCAGACGACCCTTCCGATTTGGAAGCCTGTCTAGTGCTGTCCCGCCGCTGCGGACTCGATACCGGCCGCACCATTCGAAGTCGCTCCGATGGCCTCACCCTCGGGATGGCCGAACAACTCGGGATGCATATACCGGCCACGCTCTTCGCCGCGCTTTTCCTCTTCGACCTGGATGCGATGCGCGTCGGCATAGGCATCGTGCCGGATGCCGGTCACCTGCCAGGACACTTTGCCGTTCGGCCGGCCGCCCGCGATCTTGAAGCGGCTGTTCTTTACTTCCCGGGCAACGTACAGCCTGGGCTCCGGAGCGCCTATGGCAGTCAACTGGTAGCGGAAGTCCCGGTTCAAAGCCTCAAACCAATCCGGCAGATCGACCCAGGCTTGGCCGCGGGCGTCCAGCCTCACTACCCCGTTGTAGATGTTCATCATGTCCGGCGATTCCACAAAGGAGTGATAAAGGTACTTGTTCGAGGGATCCAGGGGGTGGTCGATCTTGAAGGAGCCACCCGCCTTGCTCAGCGTGCCGTTCACGTTTAGGTTCCCATAGATTTGCGTGTTGCCCTGGGTATCCACAGTGAAGACCTGCGTCGTGCAGGGCGGATTATTGCAGCTGCTGGGGCTGCCCAGGGCATCCCCTTCGATGACCGTACCGCCGCCGTAGTTGGTAAAGCGGCCTGCGATCACGTTATCGTTCGAGGTGTTCTGGTCCAGGGTGCTATACACCTCCGCATCAATGCCAATCTGCCTGCCGGTAGTCGCCGTCGCCGACGCAATCACTCCTGAGGCGCGGTCTCCCGTAGCACTAGTAGCACCGGTTGCGATACCGATCACTCCAACTCCCGGCCCACTCTGCGACCTGCCCACCACGCCCACGGTAAAGCCAGTGGCGTTGGTGGCGTCGCCGAAGACCGCTGCCGGGGGCAGATTGGTGAAGCTGGGATTAGCGATACCGGTGCCCGTCTGGTTGGCGTAAATGATCTGGTTGGCGGTGCTGCCGCTGAAGTCGGTTGGCTGTCCATTGAAGGTGCCCGAGGTCGTCTGATCGACATCGCAGTTCCACGCCGAGCCGTTCCATTTCATGATCTGACCCGTCGAGCAGGTGGTGGGCAGACTCAGAGTCACGTTGCCCTTGGTCCCGCCTCCGCTCAGGCCCGGTCCCGCCGTGACCCCGGTGAGGAAAGAGGCGGTGGTCTGCACCGTCGCATCCGGGAACATGAAGCCTCCCGCCACACTCTGGATGGTCCCGGCTACGCTCAACGGCTGTGTCGGCGTGGGCAGGCCGACGCCCATGTGGCCGTTGCTCAGGGCGGTAAACACTGGCAACGAAGGAAACGATGAATTGGACGTACTCACGAACAGGGATACGTCCCCCACATTGAAGGTCTCGGTGCCCCAAGCCCAGTTCCTGCGCCCGGCAAGATCGGTCAGGTTGCGCTGCATATAGATGTTGCCGC
>JBKQPN010000048.1:0-3090 GCA_052145015.1 Terriglobales bacterium | reverse complement strand
GGCAGCGACCTGCGGCGGAGCGTGCCCTGTGGACCAGGCCTGCCAATTTCATCGGGCGGCGAAGGGTGTCGCCGCCGGATGCTCCTGCGTCGTGACCGCCACGGTTTGCGGTAATACAACCACAGGTCTTTGCGGAGGGTATTGTGCGTTGTCTTCCACTGGCAATGAGCAGGCCTGCCGCGACCTAGGCGGCGCCTGCGTGTGTACGCCTGTCAAGGCCGGAGCAAAACTACATCAAGAGCCGCAGTAAAAATGCATCATTGTAAGGGTGCAGTTCGGATCGGATGATGGTTTGAGTTGCGGGCAAGGGGGAGTGTGAGGGGGATTGTCCCCCTCACCAGCTCTTAGAGCTGCCTGAGGTTGAACAGCCTATACTCAGGGTCAGGCCTTATCCGGGTTCTTCAGGAGGTTGGTTATCAACGATCTGACCTCTGCTATGCTTGAGCCGAAAGCTGTCACCGTTCATCTCGAGGATATGGACGTGGTGGGTGAGGCGGTCGAGCAGCGCGCCGGTGAGACGTTCGGAACCGAACACGCCGGTCCACTCGTCGAAGGGCAGGTTGCTGGTGACGATGATTGAGCCGCGCTCGTAGCGCTGGCTGAAGACCTCGAACAGCAGCTCGGCACCGGTCTGTGACAGCGGAACGTAGCCGAGCTCGTCGACGATCAGCAGCTTTAGCGCGGCGAGCTGGCGCTGCAGGCGCAGCAGACGCTTTTCATCGTGGGCTTCATGCAGTTCGTTGACCAAGGCCGCGGCGGTGGTGAAGCCGACCGCCAGACCCTTCTGGCAGGCGGCCAGTGCGAGTCCGAGCGCGATATGAGTCTTGCCGGTGCCGCTGTTGCCGAGCGCGATGACGTTCTCGCGGCGGGCGACGTACTCCGAGCGCGCCAACTCCAGCACCAGGGTCTTGTTGAGCGAGGGGATCGCGGTGAAGTCAAAGCTGTCGAGACTCTTTACTGCCGGGAACCTGGCTTCCTTGATCCGGCGCTCGATGGTGCGCCGTTCGCGGTCGATGATCTCGAGCTCAGTCAGACGCAGCAGGTAGCGCGCGTGATCGACGCCTTCGGCGGCGCACTGGCGCGCCAGCTTGTCATACTCGCGCAGAAAGGTCGGGAGCTTGAGCGCTTTGAGGTGATAGGCGAGCAGCACCTGCGGTGTATCGCTCATGACGCTGCTCCTCCCGCCAGCAGGCTCATGTAAGAGCGGGCCGAGGTGATCGCTACCGTGGCCTGCGGCAGGTATGGATAGATCCTCAGGTCCAGCCGCGGCGGTCGCCGTTCGATGCGGCACAGCACCAGATGCTTGACCGCGTCGAAGCTGAGCACTCCGCGCGCGATCGCTTCTCTCACCGCCGCCGATACATCATTGGTGCGGAACACTTCCAGCAGACGCAGCACCTGAACGAACTCGCGCTTGCCGGGCTTGCCCAGCCGGGCTTCGAGCAGGCGGCGCAGGGTCGCGAACTCTTCGGGCAGGGTCCAGCCAACCAGCGGCGCGGCCTGGTCCAGCGCGCCGATCTTCCGCTCCAGCAGCGCCAGGTAGTGCAGCGGATCGAAGATGAAGTCCTCGCGTTCGTAGGAACGCGGATGGCGCGCGATCTCTTCCGCCGCGCAGGCGATCACCACCTCGTGGACGTAACCGCGGATCAACACTTCGCGGTGGCCATAGGCCGTCGGCACCGAATAGTCGTTGCCCCGATAGCGCACCAGCGAGAGCGAGCTGACGCGCGCTGCCCTCTTCTCGCACGCTTCATAGGGAGTCGTCGGCAGCGGCAGGAAGGCAGCGCGATCCCGCGCCAGCCGCGCGCCGATGGTCTCACCGTGACCGCGCAGCCGGTCGTTCAGACGGCGCCGGCAACACTCCAGCAGATGCGCATTGAGCTCGACGAAGCTGGCCGCGTGTGGGATCGGCACCATGAAGTTGCGCCGCGCGTAGCCCACCAACCCTTCGACCTTGCCCTTGTCGTTGCCCTTGCCCGGCCGTCCGAAGCGATCGGCGAACAGATAGTGCGATTGCAGTTCGCTGAAGACCCGGGTCCGCAGCCGCCGGCCATCGCCCAGGATGCGCGCCACCGCCAGCTTGAGGTTGTCGTACAGAATCGAGCGCGGTACCCCGCCGAATAACTCGAAGGCGACCCGATGCCCCTCGCAGAAGGCCTCGCTGCTCTCTGCCGGATACGCCTGCACCAGGCAGGCGTCGCTATGCGGCAGATCCATGGCGAAGAAGTGGATCTTCCGCTCCTCGCCGCCGATCACCGCCAGCGCCTCTCCGAAGTCTACCTGCGCGTGTCCGGGGTCGTGGCGCAACGGCACGAACATCTCGCGCGACCGTAGCCGCCGCTCGTGCACGTAGTCTTTAACGATCGTGATCCCGCCGCTGTAGCCGTGCTCGTCGCGCAGCCGCTCGAAGATCCGCTTCGAGGTATGCTGCTGCTTGGCGGGCCGTGCCTTATCCTCCTCCAGGATCAGATCGATGATCCCGACGAATGGGTCCAGCTTCGGCCGCGCCGGCGGCCCGCTCCGCCGGTATCCCGGCGGCACCGAGAACGCCAGCATCTTCGCCACTGTTCTGGGATCGATCCCGAAGCGCCGGGCTGCTTCCCGCCGGCTCAGCCCCTCAACGTACACCGCTCGCCGCACCTGCCCGTACAGTTCCACGCCTTTCATCCCTCCGCCTTCAACCCTCCACGGCTGAAGACTATCTCACTGATGGAGTTTTACTCCGGCGATCGGATCACCCGGCCGCTTCAGTGAGGGATTTTTACTCTGGCGTTCTCACGCCGGCGCGTTTCCAGAGCCGCTGCATTGCGACTGGAGTACCGAGCATCTTCTCGATGAGCTCGATGCCGCACTTGATTTCTCGAGTTCTAGTGAACCTAAGGCGCAGTAATCTGGAGAGTCGCGCACAAAGGCCCCGGGGTCGAAGTCTTTAACAACTACGCCACCGCGAATTTCCACGAAGAAGCTAGCGGGTAAGTACGGTCGGCGATTGGCTGTGAACGTGGCGTGCTCCCCAATTTCCCGCCAATCATAAATAGAGTCCGCCGGTTATTGACCCGCCCCAGACACGACCTGAACACCGACCCAGTG
>JBKQPN010000047.1:0-19291 GCA_052145015.1 Terriglobales bacterium | reverse complement strand
GTGCACGTCAAGATCAAGGAAGGCGACAAGGAACGCCTGCAAGCCTTCGAAGGCACCGTGATCTCGCGCTCCAGCGGCCCCGACGCCAGCTTCACCGTGCGCAAGATCAGCTTCGGCCAGGGCGTGGAGCGCATCTTTCCCGTCAATTCGAAGGTGATCGACAAGATCGAGATCTTGCGCTCAGCCCAGGTCCGCCGCGCCAAGCTCTACTTCCTGCGCGGGCTCCGCGGGAAATCGGCGCGGCTGAAGGAAGCAGAGTAGGGCGGTTCGTAACGCCGCCGTCTCGGCGCTACTCCCCTTGCTCCCGTTCCCCTTTTGCGCCAAACTGCCCGTAGACCTCGACGACCGTCAGTGCCGCGTAAGCTCCAACTCGAGAGCGAGAAACCGCTGTCCAGGGCTGCCGCCAAGCTGCGTCTGTTGAAGCGCCTGAAGTGCACCACACGCTACGAGCGCGAGCTGTGGAAATCCGGCGCGCGGCTGATCGCCGGCGTGGACGAGGTTGGCCGCGGATCGCTGTTTGGCCCCGTGGTCGCTGCCGCCGTGGTTCTCGACCCCGGCTACCGCATCCGCGGCCTGCGCGATTCCAAGCTGCTGCCCGCCGAGCGCCGCGAAGTCCTGGCCGAGCGCATACGGGCGCACGCGATCGCCTGGTCGGTCGCGGCGGTGGACGCGGCGCGCATCGACCAGATCAACATCTATCACGCCTCGCGCCTAGCCATGCTGGAAGCCGTTTCGCGGCTTGCGCCCGCGCCCGACCACCTCCTCATCGACGCCTTGCGCATCGATTTCACCTGCCCGCAGACCCCGATCATCCACGGCGACGCCCTCTCGGCCTCCATCGCCGCCGCTTCCATCATCGCCAAGGTGGAGCGCGACCGCATGATCCGCGACTGGGACCCGGTGTTCCCGCTCTACGACCTGGCCTCCAACAAGGGCTATTACACGCGCAAGCACGCGAGCGCCCTGCGCCAGTACGGGCCTTCGCCGCTGCACCGCCAGTCGTTCGAGCCGGTGTGGAATTCGGTCTCGCCGCAGGAGGTGCTGGAATTCATGCTGGGCGCGAGCTCAGAGATTGAACCATTGGGTCATTGATTCATTGAGCCATTGAGCCGCCTTGGTTTTCAATGGCTCAATGACCCAATCACCCAATGACTCAATTGCGCAATGACTCAATGAATCAATGGCTCAATTCTCCCATCTACAGGTCGAGACAGGAGAGAGCATAAGCATGCTACGGCTGCTCTGCGTAACCGCTCACCCGGACGACGAAGCCGGAGGCTTCGGCGGATCATTGCTGCTCTCCGCCTCGCGCGGCGTGGAGACCCACGTCCTCTGCCTGACGCCCGGCCAGGCGGCCACGCATCGCGGCGGCGCTCGCTCGGACGAAGAACTGGCGGCCATGCGCCGGCTGGAGTTCCAGGCCTCGTGCCGGATGTTGAAAATCGCCCACGGCGAGGTACTCAACTATCCCGACGCCGGGCTCGACCGCGTGGACTTCTACTCGGCGGTAGGCGAACTGGTGAAGCGTGTCCGTCAGATTCGCCCGCACGTCATGCTGACCATCGGTCCGGAAGGTGCCGTGACCGCCCATCCCGACCACTCCATGGCTTCGCTCTTCGCCACCCTGGCCTTCCACTGGGCAGGACGCAGCAACCGTTTCGCGGAGCAATTGCAGAACGGCCTCACGCCGCATCGCACCCAGAAGCTCTACTACTCGACTTCGCTGTTCACGCTTCCGAACCGGCAACCGGTCTCCCCTCCGCCGGTGACAGCGATCATCGAGATCGGGGCGGAATTCCTGGAAGCCAAGATCAGCGCCTTCAAGCAGCACACCAGCCAGTCGCCGCTGTTCCAGCTTTTCGAGCCCATGGCGCGCAAGCGCGGAACCAGGGAACTCTTCCACCTGGCCGCGACCACGGCGCCGCGGCAGATGCAGATGGAGACGGACCTGTTTGAGGGAGTTAAGGAGGATTGAGTCATTGGGACATTGAGCCATTGATCCATTGATTTTGCTTTTCAATGACCCAATGACTCAATGGCTCAATGACTCAATTTCTCGGCGCCAGCGGCTTGATGATCTCTCCCAGCATGTCCGGCGTGTTGGGAATGCGCTCTAGCTGGGGGTACTTTTCGCCTCCGTGATAGTTCACCGAGCAGGTGTTCTGGAAGGCGCCATTCTGGACTAGGAGTTGGATGGGCTGGGAACCGCTCTTGGCGGCGCGGATGGCGTCGTGCAGCTCGGTTGCCGAATAGGCGCGTCCGTTGACCCCGAGCAGCTTCATGCCCGGCCCGATGCCCGCCTGCCACGCGGGTGAATCGGGGAGCACGTCGCGCAGGGTGGCGTCCGGCTCGCGGATTACCATGCCCAGCGAGTAGCGCACATCGGTCACATGATCCATGGCCTCGATGCCCTGGAACACTGGGGACGGCGTTTCTGCGTAAGCCAGCTTCCAGCCGCTGCGCTCGAGGCCGCCCATGGGCGCGTGCGGCGCGGTCGTGCTGAGGCGGGTGTTCAGGAACGTGCGCCAGTCGTGGGCCACCACCTGGTTGAGCGTGCTCACCACGTCGTCGAAGGTGTAGGTCTTCAGCTCGGGTCCGGTGTCCTGCCCGCCGAGGAAGAGGCGGGAGAAATCGTTCAGGGACCGCTGTCCCTGGGTCAACTCGCGGATGGTGGTATCGACATCGAGCCAGATCAGCGTGCTCTCGTCGTAGAAGTCCACGCTGCGCCGCCAAGCCTCCCACTCGCGCGGCGCCGGGTACAAAATCTGCGCCGCGATTGCGGTATCGCTCAGCGGGCGCCAGGTGCGGCCGGACGTCGTGTCCAGTTCGGCGGTGATGATGGCCAGGTGCTGCCGCGTTTGCTCCCGCGTCCACAGGCCGCTGCGCCCGGAGAGGATGGTACCCCAATATTGCGTGAGCCCCTCATACACCCACAACAGCTCGCCTTTCATCGGCTCCTGGTAGTTCGCGGTGGCGAGGCCGGCGGGGCGGCGGTACTTGCCATTCCAGGAATGGGTGAACTCGTGCGGAAGCAGGCCGCCGCCCGAGGCATAGAGGTAGCCGTCTACGAACGCGCGCTCGCGCATGCGATCATCGCTCGATTGATGGTGCTCCAGCCCGAAATGTGCCACGTGGTCGCTCAAACTGACGAGAAAGTCGTAATGCCCGTAATGGCGTGCGCCGAAGAGCACTCCGGCCTCGCGTACCAGTTGCGAATACTCGCTCACCACGTCGGCGGGGATATCGAGCGCGGCTTCACCATCGGCCGCGAGGTCGAGGCGATGCGCAGGAGTGATCTCGGCCGCCAGCGGCACTACACGAAAATGCGCGCCGGAGAGAACGGGTGAATCGACCAGAAAGTTGAGGCTCACCGGCTTGAATTCGAGCGTGTCACCCACCTGCGAGGCGACTTCCAGAGGCGTGGCAAACTTCCACCCCGCCGGCAAGCGTAGGCTGGCAGCGTACATCAGTTCACGCGGAGGCTTCCCTTTCGGATACAGCAGCAACTGGTTCCAACTGATCAGCGCCAGTTGCTGCGTGCTGGAGGCGGCCGCGGAGAACCCTTCCTCCTTCACCGGTCCAAGGTAGTCGAGCGCAATCTCGAGCGCCGATGTCCCCTGCGGGACATCCACGTGGAAGGCATACATCTCCACATCATCGCGGCGCCAGGCGAGCGGCTTGCCGTTGACGGTGATCTTCAGGCCGGCGAGATCGACGATTGGTCCGGTGGGACCATGCTCCCCGGGAATCCACTCGGGATAAAACAGTGTCAGAGGCCCGGCGACGACCGGAACCACCAGCCGCGCATGGAACAGGCTGCGGGGCGCGTCCGTGGCATCAACCGCCAGCGTGATCGTGCCCGGAGGATTGGCGGCGAGAAGAGGTAAGCAGAAAACGCCGAACAGCAGCAGGAGAGCAACCGCAGAACGCTTTGGCATGGGGATTGTTCCGGCGCACAAGAATAATCGTGGCCTAGCGTGATGTGCAACTGAGACCCAAATGAAAACCGCAGGGGACGCGGAGGACGGAGGGGTTCTTCAATTTTCCTCCGCGTCCTGCGTCCTCGGCGGTTTTCATTCTTGCCCGTGAACGGCTATTTCTTGGCGGGCTTCTTGGACTCCTCCATCACCCCCGTGACGCTCGCCAGCACCTTGTCGAAGGCTTCCTTCTTTGACATCGCCCCCCGGCCGCCTTTGTTCTTGCGGTAATTGTGTTCGTGGTTGCAGGTGCGGCAGCGGACCTTCTGTACGTCTTCGCCGGCCATGGAGACCACCGCGTGGGTGGAGCTGAACTTGCAGCGCGAGCAGTAATCGTCTACGTCGTCGCCGAGGCGCATTAAGGCCTCCTTGGACTCGAAAAGCAACGGGGCCGAAGTTTAGCACAGCAAGGGACGGCTGAAGGACTCCGCACGCGGATGTTATGATTCCCGCCGTGCCGGCAAGGAAAACGCGCGGGAAGTTCATCACTATCGAGGGTCTGGACGGCTGCGGCAAGAGCACGCAGATCGGGAGGCTTGCCAGCGTGCTGCGCGCTGACGGCGTGAAAGTGCTGGAGACGCGCGAGCCCGGCGGCACTACCGTGGGCGAGAAGATCCGCGCCGTGCTGCTCGATTCCCGCACCTCCGGCCTTTCGCCCCGGGCCGAGATGGCGCTGATGTTCGGGGCGCGCGCGCAGCACGTGGACGAGGTCATTCTGCCGGCGCTCGCGGAAGGCGCATGGGTGCTCTGTGACCGCTTCACCGATTCCACCGAAGCCTACCAGGGCGGTGGCCGCAAGCTGGGCAGCGAGCCCGTGCTGGCGCTGCACAAGTTGCTGTGCCACGACCTCCAACCCGACATGACCATCCTCATGCTCTCGGACGTTGAGGCCAGCGTGGCGCGGGCGCGCCGCCGCAACCTGGCGCGCATCCCGTCAGTCGCTCCGGCGACGGAATCGCAACCCGACGAGAACCGCTTCGAGCAGGAAAACCGCGCCTTTTTCCATCGCGTCGCCACGGCGTACAAGGCGATTGCGAAACGCGAGCCGAGGCGCGTGTTCGCGGTGGACGCACGCCGCGCACCGGATGTGGTCCACCAGGAGATCGTGGCCGCAGTGCGCGAGCGACTGATGGGGAGGAAAGCTTCGAGCTTCTAGCTGCTGGACAGTTTTAAAAGAGCGCTCTGTCATGCTGAGCGAGTGCGGGCCGCTTTTGCCCGCACGAGTCGAAGCACCCCTACTCCAGCGACATCTTTTGAATAGGGGTCCTTCGACTCGCGCGCCAGAATCGGGCGCGCTCGCTCAGGATGACAAGGCTGAGATGTGTTGGCTCCTAGCGAGTTAGACTATCTGACGCAATGCCCTTCTCCGACTTCTACGGCAACGCTGAAACCGTTCATCGCCTGCGCGAGATGCTGGCGCGCGACCGGCTGCCGCATGCCATCATCCTGGCGGGAGCGCGGGGCGCGGGGAAATACAAGCTGGCGCAGATGACGGCCAAGGCGCTCAACTGCCTCAAGCGCCCGCTCCGCGACGGCCTGCCGGATTTCTGCGGCGCCTGCTCCAACTGCCTGCGCATCGGCGAGGCCGACGACCTCGCAGCGCGCTTCGCCGAATCCGTGGCGGCGCGCGAGGATCTGCGCGAGGCCGACAAGCGCGAGACGCGCCTGCTCATCCAGACGCATCCCGACGTGCTCATCATCCCGCCCGATCCCCCGCAGATGATGATCAAGGTCGGCCAGGTGCGGCGAGTGATCGAGACCATCTATTTTCGCCCCGCGGAAGGCCGCGAGGCCGTGTACATCTTCACCGATTCCGCGTTCATGAAGGAGGCCGCCAACTCCCTGCTGAAGATTCTGGAGGAGCCGCCGGGGTTCGCCACCATGTTCCTGCTCACCGAGAATCCTGGCGAACTGCTGCCTACCCTCCGCTCGCGCGCCATCACCCTGACGCTGGCGGCGCTGCCGGCCGCGGAGATCGAGGCCTGCCTGGCCCGCATGCACCCGGAATGGACCGTCCGGCAGCGCGCCCTGGTGGCGCGGCTTTCGGGAGGCGCCGTCGGAGCCGCGATTGCCTTCGATCTGGCCGCCTATGTCACCGCTCGCAAGGACGCGCTTGCCCTGCTGGCCACCGCCGCCCAGCCCCAGGACCACAGCGAGCTGTTCAAGGTCACGGAAACCTACCGCGCCGGCGCTGAGGGCAAGGACAAGACTGAAGAACTGATCCGCACGCTGTACTGGCTGCTCGAAGACCTGCTGTTCCTGAAGTCGGGCACGCCGGAGCTGGTGCGCAACACCGACATCGCTCCCGAGCTGGGCCGCATGGCGCAGGCGGTGGACTTCGCCTGGATCACGGCCGCATCGGATCGCCTGGGCGAAGTGGAGTCCGGCATGCGCCGCAACCTGCTGCGCTCGCTTTCCCTGGACGCCTTTGTGGCCGCGCTGGAACGCGCCTAGAAGCGCCGCTGGCCGCACAATCAATTGTCAGGCTGCGGGGGCTGTGGTACGGTATGGGACACACTTAACCAGCTCGAAACTCCTGGGTCATTCCTGAGACGATCGACGGGCCACGCCGTCGGCAAACGACGATGCAGGCGCTGTCGCCTTCTGGAAGCCGGCGAGGATGAGCGCAGCCGGAGAAACGCTATGAAGGACGGAATGGATTCCACCGCAGTGCGTCGGGCTCCTGAGGCGGCGGACGATTTCGCCAATCGCAAGCTGATCCGGCCCACGCTCAGCCGCGCGGAGGGCAACCATCTTCCACCCGAGCGCCGCGACCGCGACCGTCCCATCGTGGCCAAGAAAACCCCGCCCCCGGAGCAGACCCACGCCGAAAACTTCTATTACCAGAAGCAGATCCAGGGCAAAACGCCGATGGTCGTGGTGCTGCGCGACGGCGAGGAAGTGCACGGCACTATCGAGTGGTACGACAAGAACTGCCTCAAGCTCATTCGCCCCTCCGGCAACCTGCTGATCTACAAGCCGGCCATCAAGTACATGTTCAAGGAAGCGGAAGGGCCGGAGAAGGGCTGAGCAATTTTCACGGTTTCGGCCGTGCCGAAAACGGTCTTCTTCAAAGCTGTCATCCCGAGCGAGCTGGGAGAACGCGGAGGCGTTCTTCCGGCGAGTCGCGGGATCTTGGTTGTCCCAACCTGAAAACCGAGATCCCTCGCTTCGCGCTCCCGCCCCTTCGACAAGCTCAGGGTTGGTCGCGCTTTCTCGGGATGACAATTCAGAGAGAACGCCTGTACGGCGCGGCTAAAAGCCGCGCCCTTTCAAAACATCCGCGCCTTAGATTTTTCCCGCAGCTCCTTGCCGGCCAAAAGCCAAGAGCCAATAGCTGCTCTTACGCGATCACCTTGGGCAGCACAATCCCCTTCTGCGCCTGGTACTTCCCTTTGCGGTCCTTGTAGCTGGTCTCGCAGGGCTCATCGCCCTGGAAGAAGATGATCTGGCACAGGCCCTCGTTGGCGTAGATCTTGGCGGGCAGCGGCGTGCTGTTCGAAATCTCGAGCGTGACGAAGCCTTCCCACTCCGGTTCGAACGGGGTGACGTTCACGATGATGCCACAGCGCGCATACGTGGACTTGCCCACGCAGATGGTGAGCACATCGCGCGGGATCTTGAAGTACTCCACCGAGCGCGCCAGCGCGAACGAGTTGGGCGGGATGATGGCGCAGCTCGACCGCACGTTCACGAACGACCGCTCATCGAAGTTCTTGGGATCGATCATGGCCGAGTTCACATTGGTAAAGATCTTGAACTCGTCGGCCACGCGCAGGTCATACCCGTAGGAAGACAGGCCGAACGAGATCACGGAGTTCGACACCTGCTTCTCCGAGAAGGGGTTGATCATGTCATGTTCCAGCGCCATCTTGCGGATCCAGCGGTCGCTCTTAAGCATGCTTGTCCTCGTCTGTGGCCGGCGGGTTGCCACGGTTGGTTCGGGGAAGGAACGGTGAGGCCATCTTAAACGTGGGCAGCGCCGTTGACAATGGTCGCTATCTCCTCTAGCATCTGTTACTTGGCGACCTTTGAGGCTGAGGGGTCGCAAACCAAGGCCGTGGAGTAGCGCGTGATCAAGCTCGACATCATCAATGAAGTGGTGACCAAGACCGGCATCACCAAGACCAAGGCGGAGCTGGCGGTTGAGACCGTCTTCGAGGGCATGAAGCAAGCCCTGTCCCGGGGAGACCGCATCGAACTGCGCGGGTTCGGGGTGTTCAACGTGCGCCCGCGCAAGACCGGCATCGGCCGCAACCCGCGCACCGGCGCCGAGGTCAACATCCCTCCCGGCAAGGCCGTGCGCTTCAAGCCCGGCAAGGAACTGCAATCGATCGACTAGAACCCGGCGTCACGCGCTCGGGCGTGTGCCGAATCTCTGGGCCTTGCTTCCATGTCTGAACCCAATCCGCCGCTGACCTCTTCCACCTTCGAGCTGTACCGGCGGGTGGAAGTGTTCGTCGCGCACCCGCCTCTGAAGCGGCGATACTGGCTGCACGCCCTGCTGCTGCTGCTAACCATCTTCACCACGCTGGTAGTGGGAGCGCGCCTGCAATATAACTTCGATCACAACCTGCCAGCGTTTTCGCTGGAAGATTCGATCTTCCCGTGGCGATGGGCCGTGGGCAATCCCTCGCACCTGCTGCTGGGAATCCCTTTCTCCGCCACCCTGCTGCTGATCCTGCTGGCGCACGAGATGGGACATTTCCTCTACTGCGTCCGCTACCGTGTCTGGGCCACGCTGCCCTTCTTCATCCCCGCGCCCACGCTCATCGGGACATTCGGGGCGTTCATCCGCATACGCTCGCCCATCCGCTCGCGCGCCGCGCTGTTTGACATTGGCATCGCCGGACCAATCGCCGGATTTGTGGTTGCGGTGGTGGTGTTGGCCTTTGCGTTGACCTTCTCCAAGCCGATGGCCCATGCGGCCGCGGGATCCGACATCCAGTTCGGATACCCGCTGATCTTCTACCTGGTGCACGGCGCTATGGCGCTTCTGCAGCCGGCAAGCAGCCACCTGCACCTGGGCCTGCAGCAGGTTTATCTGCATCCCACGGCGGTCGCCGCCTGGGTAGGGATGTTTGCTACAGCGCTCAACCTGCTGCCTGGAGGCCAACTCGACGGCGGCCACATCGTGTATTCAGTTGCGCCGCGTATTCACCGCAGGGTCTCGCGCATCACGGTGGTGCTGCTGGTGGTGATGACCCTCTTCTGGTTCGGATGGCTGCTGTGGTCGGTGCTGCTGATGGCCACCGGCATGCGCCATCCGCAGGTTCCGGTCGAGCCGGATATTGGCCCCGACCGCCGGCTTCTCGCCGCATTCGCGGTCATCATGCTGGTGCTGACCTTCGTGCCTGCGCCCTTCGGCGGCGCCGGCGTGTTCTCGCTGTTCAGGTAAGCTTTTCGCCGCGGAAAACTACAGCAGCGACACCGGGTCCACATCGACCACCAGCTTGCCGCGCGGGATTTTCTCAGCGGCGGCAAAGTCCAGCAGGGCGCGCAGCACCGCGTTCAGCCGCTCACGGCTCTGTGACTTCAGGATGAAGTGATAGCGGTATTCGCTCTTCAGCCGCGCCAGGGGCGCCGACGCCGGGCCCAGCACGCGCACTCCCGGGGGCGGATTTTTCTCCAGCCAGCGGCCCAGCATCCCGGAATACTTCAGCGCCTGCGCCAGTTCGTCCGAGCGCACCAGCACATTGGCCAGCGCCGTGAACGGCGGATAGTGCATCCAGCGGCGGTACTGCAGCTCTTTCTCGTAGAACCCGCGGTAGTCGTGCCGCTCGGCGAAGCGGACGGCGTAGTGCTCTGGGAAGTATGTTTGCAGGATGACCTTGCCCGGCGTGGTACCACGCCCGGCGCGTCCGGCGACCTGGGTGAGCAGTTGGAAGGTGCGCTCAGCGGCCCGGAAGTCGGGAAATCCGAGCGCAAAATCCGCGCCGACCACGCCCACCAGCGTGACGCCGTGGATGTCGTGGCCCTTGGCGATCATCTGGGTGCCCACCAGCAGGTCAAGTTCGCCGGCGTGGAGCGCGGAGAGCACGCGCTCGAAATCGCCGCGGCCACGCACCGTGTCACGGTCGAGCCGTCCGATGCGCGCGGTGGGAAACGCGCCGTGCAGCAGGTCTTCCAGCTTCTCTGAGCCCGTGCCGAGAAAAAAAATGTACTCGCTCGCGCACCTGGGACAGACCTTCGGCACTGGCGCCTGATAGCCGCAGTAGTGGCACATGAGGCGCTGCGCCCGGCGGTGGTGGGTAAGCGCGATGGCGCAGTTCCTGCATTGCACGGTCTCGCCACAGGAGCGGCAGAGCACGACGGGCGAGTATCCGCGGCGGTTGAGCAGGATCATGGCCTGCTCGCCGCGCGTCAGCCGGTCGCGGATCTCCTCCACCAGTCGGTGCGAGAAGACATGTTCTTCGCCGGTCTGCTGGAACTCGGCGCGCATGTCCACCAGTTCGACTTCCGGCAGCGGGCGCTGCTCGACGCGCTCCCGCAACTCGAGCAGTGCGTATTTGCCGCTTTGCGCGTTGTGGAAGGACTCCATCGCCGGCGTGGCCGAACCCAGCACCACCGCCGCGCCGCAGACCTTCCCTCGCATCACGGCCACGTCGCGGCCGTGATAGCGCGGCATCTCTTCCTGCTTGTAGGAGCTGTCCTGCTCCTCGTCCACCACGATCAGGGCGAGGTCGCGCACAGGCGCAAACACCGCCGAACGCGTGCCCACGACCATGCGCGCATTGCCGTTGCGGATGCGGTGCCACTGCTCGGCCCGCTCGGCATCGGAGAGCGCGGAGTGCAGGATCGCGACCTGGTCTCCGAAAATCTCATGCAGGTTGGCGGCGGCCTGCGGCGTCAGGCCGATCTCCGGGACCAACAGGATCGCCGACCGGCCGGCGGCGAGCACGTCCTGCATGGCCGCAAGGTACACCGCCGTTTTGCCCGAACCGGTCACGCCGAACAGCAGCGTGACCGAGAACCGCTTCTCTTCGACACGTTTGCGAATCTGTTCGAGAGCCGCCGTCTGCGCCGGGTTGAGCGGGAAGTCCAGCGCGGGCTTGCCTTCAAGACGCGAAACGGCAAACTCCGCCGGCTCTTTGAGGATGTCCACGATGCCGCGTCTCGCCAGCGTCGCCAGCGTGGTCTGTGGCACCTCGAGGCTGCGCAGATGTTCCATCGGAGCGCGTCCGCCGGCCGCGGCCAGAGTCTCCACGATCCTTTGCTGATTCGCATTGAGCTTGCCGCTGACTTCTTTCAACTGAACGACGCGGCGGGTGCGCCGGGCATCGCGCGCGCTGGAGACATCCTCGGCGGTGATCCATCCCTTGCGCACCAGCCCGGCCAGCAGCTCGCGGCCGGCGCGAAGGGCGGTGCGCAGCGTCTGTTCGCGCGCGCCGTCGCGGGCGGCCAGATAGTCGAGCACGCGGTATTCGAGCATCTGCTCGTCGGCGCTCTTCTTGGATCGCCGCGAGGAGCCTCGCTCTGCCGATTCGTGCAGCGCCGTCCATCCCGCCTCGGTGATGCGGAACGCCCGCGCGCGCTTCACCTCCGCTCCCAGCGGCAGCATGGTGCGGAAGACCTCGCCGAGCGGCGCCAGGTAGTAGTGGGAGATCCATGCGCCCAGGCGCATCAGCTCGGGATCGAGCACGGGTGCGGCGTCGAGGATTTCCAGGACGTGCTTGGCCTCGACCGATGGCGCGCGATCATGCAGCGCGGTCACCACGCCCGGCAGCCGCAGGTTGCGGAAGGGCACCAGCACGCGTCCGCCGACCACCGGTTCCGCCCCGTTCAGCCGATAGGTGAAACAGGTTTCCAGCGGCACCGGAAGCGCGACATCGCAGAATTGCGGCATGGGCGGAAAATCAATTTAACCACGGAGGACACAGGGTACCGAGTACCAAGTACCCAGTACCAAGTACCAAGTAAGAGATCACTCGGCGTCCCGGCGCGGCTTCAGCCCCAGATACTCCATCACCATCTGCAGGTCTTTCCAGGTCTCTTTCTTCTGGCGCGGGTCGCGCAAGAGAAACGCGGGATGGTAGGTGACCGCCAAACGCGTGCCACGGAAATCGAACCAGCGTCCGCGCAGCCTGGCCATGGGCTCGTTCAAGCCGAGCAGACAGCGCGCCGCCACCGCGCCCAGGGCGACAACCGCCTTCGGCTGAATCACGGCAATCTGGCGCAGCAGAAACGGCGAGCAAGTTTCGATCTCCTCGCGCTCTGGCGTGCGGTTGCCCGGCGGTCGGCACTTCACGACGTTCGCGATGTACACCTGCTCGCGCTTCAGGCCCATGGCCTCGATCATCTTGTTGAGCAACTGCCCGGCGCGTCCGACAAACGGACGCCCCTGCTCGTCTTCGTCCGCGCCCGGTCCCTCGCCGACGAACATCAGCTCGGCGTTGGGATCGCCTTCGCCGAAGACGATGGTCTTCCTTCCCTGGCGTGCCAGCACACAGCGCGTACACTCGCCCAGGTCTTCCTTGATGAGTTTCAGCCCCTCGGCACGGTCGGCGACTGCGGCCTCCGGCTTAGGCGCGACAAAAAGCTCTTCGGGCGTGGCGATGCGGGTGGAAGTCGGCATGGTCTCCGGTTGCTCAACGGCAGGGACTGCAACGTCTCTGCGATAGAAATCGTAAATCCCCAGATCGCGATAATACTGTAAGCGGTCGGCTAAGAATTGTTGCGTACGAGAATCCATCAATGGCGTGCGCCGGCGGGCGCGGGCTGCGAGCGCTGCTGCTTGATACGCACCACCGCATCGAGCACGCGGTGCGCGACTTCCCACTTGGTAGTCTCGGGAACGTCGATGGTCTCGGCGGGCGTAATGATAGTGACCGCGTTACGCTCGGAATCCATGCCGATCTCCTTGCGCGAGACGTCGTTGACCACGATGGCGTCGACCGCTTTGGACGCCAGCTTGCGGCGGGCGTTCTCGATCACGTTCTCGGTCTCGGCGGCGAAGCCCACGACGATCTGCGAGCTGCGCTTGGACGCCACTTCGGCGAGGATGTCGGAAGTCGGCTCCAGCTCCAGCGACAGCGCTCCCTTACGCTTGATCTTCTGCTGCGAGCGCTGCTTCGGCTTGTAGTCGGCCACAGCGGCGGCCTTGATGATGATGGTTGCGTCGCCCAGCCGCGAGAGGACGGCCTGCCGCATCTCTTCCGTGGTCTCGACCGCGACCATCTCCGCGGCGCCCGGCGCCTGGAGCGCGGTCGGCCCACTCACCAGCACCACGCGCGCCCCGCGACGCAGTGCGGCTTCCGCCAGGGCGTACCCCATGCGGCCGCTGGAGCGGTTGCCGATATAGCGCACGGGATCAATGGGCTCGCGCGTGGGTCCGGCGGTGATCAGCACGGTTTCACCGGCGAGATCCTGCGCCGCGCCCAGCGCCTGCATCACCGCAGCGACGATGGTTTCGTTCGCCGCCAGCCGGCCCGGGCCGGTCATGCCGCAGGCAAGATAGCCGGCATCGGGCTCGACTACGCGCACTCCGCGCTGCTTAAGGGTTTCAACATTGGCGCGGGTCGCCGGATGTTCCCACATGTTGACGTTCATGGCGGGCGCGACCACGACGGGCGCGGTGGTAGCGAGATAGAGCGTGGAAAGGAAGTCGTTGGCGATCCCTTGGGCGAACTTGGCGAGGACATCGGCGGTGGCAGGTGCGACCACCAGTGCGTCAATCGACTGTGCGACCGCGATGTGCTCGACGGCGGAGTCGATATTGGGCTGTTCAGCGCCGGCGCCGAAGAGATCAGTAATGACCTTCTCACCGCTCAGCGCGGCAAAGGTCAGCGGGCGCACGAACTCCTGCGCCGCCGCGGTCATGACCACCTGCACCCGCACGCCGCGGTCCTGGAGCTGGCGCACCAGTTCCGCCGCCTTATAGGCCGCGATCCCTCCGCTGACCCCGAGTGCGATCTTCATGGATGACAGTCCCGGATAACTACGCCTCGCCCTTGGTAATCACCTGCTCGAGAAGCTCGCTGGCGACATCGGCGGGCGAGCGCGGCGCCTCCGTCGTCCACTTCACCTTGCCGGCGGCGATTTCCTCCTGCGCGATCTTGCAAGGTTTGCGGGAATGCGTATCCACCATGGGGCGCGATCCCGACTGCAGTTGACGGGCGCGGCGCGCGGCGACCAGGATATAACGATAGTTGCTGTCGAAGCCGTCCATCAGCTTCATGCGATAACCTCTCTCACTTCTAAGATCCCTCGCTTGCGCTCGGGATTTCGGCAGCGGGCTCCCGCTTCGCTTGCGCCCGCTAAACGCCTCAACTTCACACTTCACCGTCCGCCGGGGGTTGCGGACAAAGCAAAGGACTCCAGGATGGGCCGGAGCGCCGGGCGCATATTGGCCTGCTTATGACGCTCCGCGGTGACCAGCCATTTTTCTTCTTCGGCGGAATGCGCTCCACCCGAGCGGCGAACCCGCTCGGCCAGCACGATGGCCTTCAGCTCGTCGATGGATTGCTCAAGCTGGTCGTTCACTAAAATATAGTCGTAATTCTTGTAATTCTCAATCTCCCGGGCCGCGGTCACCAGCCGCCGCTGGATGACTTCCTCCGACAGCATGCCCTCGGCCTGGCTGCGCCGGCGCAGGCGGCTTTCCAGTTCCTTGCGCGTCGGCGGCAGGATGAAGATGCTCACCGCATCGGGGATCCTCTGCTTCACCTGCCGCTCACCCTGGACGTCGATGTCGAGCAGCAGGTCGTTGCCGCGCTCGCGGGCGCCGTCGAGAAATCGTTTGGCGGTGCCGTAGTAGTTGCCGAAAACGTCAGCGTGCTCCAGCAACGCGTCCTCCGCCAGCAGGCGCTCGAACTCGTCGCGCGAGATGAAGAAGTACTCGTGGCCATCCTGCTCGCTGCCGCGCGGCGGGCGCGTGGTGTAGGAGACGGAAAACTCCAGATTGCCGACCGCCTTGCGCAGCTCATTCACCAGGGTGGATTTCCCCGAACCCGACGGCGCCGAGATGATGTAGACGGTGGTCATTCCACGTTCTGCACCTGCTCGCGCGCTTTCTCGATCTCCGCCTTCATCGACAGGCCCAGCTCGGTGATGCGCAGGCCTTCGCCGGAGACGCCCGAGGTTTTCGACAGCAGGGTATTGGCCTCGCGGTTCATCTCCTGCAGCAGGAAATCCAGCTTCTTGCCGGCTTCGCCGCCGGCTTCCATCACCCCCAGAAAATGCTGGATGTGGTTGCTGAGGCGGACAATCTCTTCCTGGATGTCGCTGCGTTCGGCCAGCAGCGCGGCTTCCTGCAGGATGCGGTCCTGGTCGGCGTGGCCGCCGATCAGCTCCTTCAAGCGGGATTGAATTTTCTCCAAGTAGGCGCGCGAAACCCCGCCGCGATGCTTCTCGACCTCGGCGGTAGCGCTGCGCAGGCGTGCCATGCGCTCGCGCAGTTCCCGCTCGATGCCGTGGCCTTCCTCGATGCGCATGCGGTCGAGCTGAGCGATGGCATCCGCCAATCCTGCGAGCACGCGGGCTTCGCTCTCCGCATCGAATTCGGTTTCGCCCACGCTGAGCGCGCCCGGCATCCTGAGCACGGCATTGAGGTCGGGCTCGCCGGGGATGCCCAGCTCGCGCGCGGCCTGCCGGAAGGCGTTCACGTAGCCGCCCACCAGCTCGTGGTTCACCGCCAGCGGCGCGGCCCCGGCGCCGTCGAGGGCCAGCGTCAGCTCCACATGCCCGCGCGCAATCTTCTCTTTCAGCAGGCGGCGCAACTTGATCTCCAGCGCGTCCGATTGCGGCGGCATGCGCAGATGGAGATCCAGAAAACGGTGGTTCACCGACTTGAGCGCCAGCGTGAAGGCCGCATCCGGGCGCACCTGCCCTTTGAATTGGGCGAAAGCGGTCATGGAGCGGATGGGCATGGGCTATTTTTCCGGACCCGCGGCTATCTTGTACTGCTCCATATCGAGGAACTGCAAATCATACAGCCGGCGGTAGGTTCCCAGGCGGGTGAGCAGGTCCTCGTGGGTGCCGATGTCGGCGATCTGGCCGTTCTCCAGCACCACGATGCGGTCGGCGCGGCGGACGGTGGAGAGCCGGTGCGCGATCACGAACACGGTGCGCCCGGCCATCAGGTTCTGCAGCGCCGATTGCACCAGCGCTTCGGATTCGCTGTCCAGCGCCGAGGTGGCCTCGTCCAGGATCAGGATGGGAGCGTTCTTCAGCAAGGCGCGCGCAATGGCGAGGCGCTGGCGCTCCCCGCCGGAGAGCGTCAACCCGCGCTCGCCGATAATGGTGTCGTACCCCTCGGGCAGCTTCTGAATGAAGTCGTGGGCCAGGGCGGCCGTGGCGGCCTGGATCACGGCGCCGTCGGAAACGTGCGGCTGTCCGTAGGCGATGTTGTTACGGGCGGTCTCATTGAAGAGGATGGTGTCCTGGGTCACGATGCCGATCTGCCGCCGCAGCGACGCCAGGGTCACGTCGCGCACGTCGTGGCCGTCGATCAGGATGCGCCCGCCGGTCACATCGAAGAAGCGCGGAATCAGGTGCACCAGAGTGCTCTTGCCGGCGCCGCTCGATCCCACGATGGCCAGCACCTCGCCCTTTTTCACCTCCAGGTCGATGTCGCGCAGCACCTCGCGGTCGCCTTCGCCGTTGCTGGTATAGGAAAAGTTCACGTGCTCGAAGCGGACGCTGCGAGAGAAATTCCGCAGCGTGGCCGCGTGCGGCTTCTCGTGGACATCATCCTTCTCATCCATGAAGGAGAACAGAGTGGCGGAAGCGCCCAAAGCCTGCTGGAAACTGTTGTTATAGAGCGCGAACTTCCGCACCGGCTCGTACATCTTAAAGATGGCGAAGAGGAACGCCAGGAAGGTGCCGGGCGTGAACACATGGTGGTTAATGCGGTCGCGGCCCAGCAGCAGCAGCAGGGCGATGGCGACCGCGCCGAACAAGTCCATGAGCGGCGAACTCAGGGCGTAAGCGCGCACCAAGTGCATGTTGGCGCGGAACAGCCGCCGGGAGGCGCCGTGGAACCGCAAGCTCTCCCACAGCTCGGTGCCGAAGGCCTTCACGATGCGGTTGCCGGTGATGGTCTCGTGGAGAATGTTCTGCACATCGGCCAGCTTGTCCTGGCCGCGGCGGGTGGTGTGGCGCACGCGCTTGCCGATCCGACCCGCGGAAAAGATGATGAAGGGGACGAACAGCAGCAGCACCCACGCCAGCTTGCCGCCCAGCGAAATCACCACGTACACCATGAACACCAGCACGAACACCTGCTGCAGGGATTCCGCCAACACCGAGCCCATCGCAATCTGGATGCGCTCCACGTCATTGACGATGGTGGAGAGCAGGGTGCCCGTGGAATAACGCGAGAAGAAGCCCACCGAGCGGCGCAGGATGGCGTTGTAGAGGTCATTGCGCAGGTCGGTGATCAGGCCGAACCCGGCATAGTAGACGAGATAAGTACTGGCGTAATCGCAGATTCCCTTGACCAGCGTGGCCATCACCATCGCGAATGCCACCATGGTCCAGGCGTTCTTGAAGTGCTCGGGAACGAACTGCTGCAGGTACAGGGTGTAGTGGGTACCGGGAAGGCGCGCCAGCACAATAGCGTGGCTGCCCGCGTCCGGCCGCAGAACGCGGTCGAGGATGGGGCCGATCAGCAGCAGGCGGAAGGCGTCTGCCGCACCAACTCCCGCGGCCAGCGGCAACGCGATGAGCAGTTGCGGGATATAGCGGCGGAGGTAGTGGAGCAGCCGGATCAGTCGCCGCATTGCGCCTCGACAATGTTGCGAATTTGGGGCAAGGCCCTATTTTACTGGATTAAGCCGTTCATGCTGCGATCCCGCGGGGAAAGAACCTCGTCGGCTACCGCGGGCTGTCGCGGTGGATCGCCTTCACCCGGTAGCCCGCCTTAGCCAGCCGCTGGCAAACCTCTTCCGCAATAAACACCGAACGATGCTGCCCGCCGGTGCAGCCAAAGCCGATGGTCAGGTAGCTTTTGCCCTCGTTGATGTAGTGCGGCAGCAGGTAGATGAGCAGCTCGGAGATGCGGGAGATGAACTCCCGAGTCTGCGGGAAGGAGCGGATGTACTTAGCCACCAGCGGGTGCCGGCCGGTATAGGGGCGGAACTCGGGCACAAAGTGCGGGTTGGGCAGAAAGCGCACGTCAAAGAGCAGGTCGGCTTCCTCCGGTACGCCCTGCTTGTAGCCGAAGCTGACGCAGGAAACCAGGATGTTTTTGTCCGTGGATTGCCGTTGGAATTGCTGGGTAAGGTGCGCGCGGAGTTCGTGTACGTTGAACTTGGAGGTATCGATTACCACGTCGGCCAGGTTGCGCAGCGTGGAAAGCCGGCGGCGCTCGGCGGTGAGCGACGCCTTCACCGGCGACGACGTCCCCAGGGGGTGCGGACGCCGCGTCTCGCTGAAGCGGCGGAGTAGCGATTCGTCAGTGGCCTCCAGGTAAACCACCGTCGTCGGCAGCAGCTTCTTGACCGAGTGCAGGATGCCCGGCAGCTTGTCCAGGCTCTGCCCTTCGCGCACGTCCACCACCAGCGCCGCGCGCTCGATCTCGGAAGAGTGCAGCACCAGTTCGGCGAAATTCGGGATCAGGCCCACTGGCAGGTTGTCCACGCAGTAATAGCCGAGGTCCTCGAAGGCTTTGAGCGCCGACCCCTTGCCCGAGCCGCTGATGCCGGTGATCAGCACCATCTCGGGCTGGCGGCGGCGCGAGCTCGGGCGCCCGTCGCTCCCGGCAGCGGGCTTGGAAGCGGCGCGCGGCTTCCTCTTGACTGGATTGCGCGGCATGAAACCGATGGTAGCAGAACTACAGGATTAGACGCTGGCAGACGTTTCACGTTGCAGGTTTCACGTTTCACGTCCGACGCCCTGCCGACGGCGATTTCGGCGATTTATCTCGCTCCCGCCTTTTTCAGCAACTCGATGACCTGCTCGTTCTGCGGCTTGGCAGACGCGCGGACGAGCACGGTTGCGCCGTTCGCCATGCGCGCATTGGGGTCGGCGCCCTTTACGAGCAGCATCTGCACGATATCGGTGTGGCCGGCGGCGGCCGCTTCCATCAGGGCAGTGCGGCCATCGCGAGCGCGGGCGTTGGGATTGGCGGCGTGCTCCAGCAGCAACCGGACAGCGGTGGTGTTGCCCGCGTCCGCCGCCTGGATCAGCGGGGTGATACCGTTCGAACCGGGCGCGTTGGGATCCGCCTTGTGTGCCACGAGCGCCTCGATCGTTCCCGGATCGCCGCTCTCGGCGGCCAGCAACAGCGGGGTTGGTCCCGCGCCCTGTCCTGCGTTGGGATCGGCGCCGTGCTGGAGCAACAGGCGAACGGTGCGCTCGGCGCCGCGGGCAGC
>JBKQPN010000046.1:0-84836 GCA_052145015.1 Terriglobales bacterium | reverse complement strand
CCCATCGTGTCGAGAGCCTTCACGACCCGCCCAGGATTCTTATCCCCCTTATCTGAATCGAACGCCTTGATCCCCTTCGATACGTCATCAGCCGTCAACTGCTTGGTCTGGCTCTGATTTTGCGCCTCCTGTGTGCTCTGCGCGACCATCGCGAGATATTGATTTTCTGCCGCCTGCGCGTCACTGCTTAGCCCCTTCGCGTTGTCGCAGATACTACCGCCGGGTGCACACCGATGTCCGTCCGGATCGGTCCGTCCCAGCGGGTTGTCCGATACGTAGGAGAACAGATTGAGCGACTGCGGACTCGCTAAGGTGGCGTAGGGCACGGCGGTGGCCCGTTCAGCCCAGTCCGGAGACATGAATCGTCCCGTGCTGGACCCATAATATCGCGCCCCAAAATCGTCCAGCCCACTCTCCGCATCCCGTTCTTTGCCGGTGAACTTGTAATTGTTGATGTCGCTGCCGGAGACAACCATTTCGCCACCGAACGGGTAATAATCCGACTCCTTCTGCACCGACCCGCTCGTATCCGTGACAACGCTGGCGGACCCAAGATGGTCGGAGAAGTAATAATGCACTGCTCCCCCCGGCAGGTCCCGCCGGGCCACGCGCTTGCCATTGAAAAAGGCGTATTCCTCTGTGAAGGTGCTTCCGCTGCTCTCCGCCAACGGACCGCTTCCAGTGCCCGTCCAGTACAGCGTCCCAACGCAGGGATTGCCCGTGCACTTCATCACTCGCTCGCCGTCACCATCGTAGACATACGTCCATCCCGCCGTGCTGGCCAGCCGGTTCTCCGCATCATAGCTGTATGTCGGCGTAAACGTGCCCGTGGGACAAGTGCCGTTGAGCACGAGATTGCCAGCGGAATCGTGGCAGTAGCCGGATAGCTGATTTTTCACGCTGGCTGGGGCCGCATTGAGGTTCTCGGACGTAGTCTTGCCAGACACCGGGCCGATGTTCGTGAGATTACCCCAGGCGTCAATGGTATACGTATCGCCCCAGTTGGTCCCACTCGTGTATGCCTGCTGGATGCGGTCCAGGGAGTCGTAAACGAAGTTCTGGGTGCGGTTGCTGTCCCGGCAGTTGGCCTCGCTGAGCACGTCCCCATTATCGTTTGAGCCCGCTCCAAAATTGTACGTCCGGTGCAGAATAGTACCGACCGTCGCTGGGCACGTTGTCTGTTGCAGGTTGCTGAACGGCGGCACCGTCCCTGTCGTGTAAAACAGTTCCAGTGGTTGGAGGCGGGAATTGTACGTCGCGCGCGCATAGACAGAGCCTCCGTTAGTGGATGCCTGCAACTCTCCTGGCGGCGCGTAGCTTGCGGTCGTCACATAGTTGATATTGTTTCCCACATCCAAGGCTTGCAGCATTCGTGCTGCCGTGTTGCTGCCTAAGCTGTTTACAGTATACGCAATGGAACTCCCGCTTGGATAGATGAGCACATTCAGCCCGCCATCCAGGTAGTAGCTGTACTTTGTGGTCCCGGAAACGCCGTTGATGATGCGGCCTTCGGTGATGACCCTGCCCATTGAATCATGCGCCCAGGAAGTAGCACCAGAACCGTCGCACATCGCGGTTCGGGTCGATTTCGGATTCTGGTCGGCTGGACTAAGCGTTGGCGGAGTCGTCGAACATCCCGACAAGACGTTGCCGTCATATGCGTACTGCGCTGTTGGCGTGGCCGGTCCGCCGCTGTAGCTCTTCTGCGTTAGCCGATTCAGATTGTCATAGGAGTAACTTGTGGTCACAGTAGCAGTCCCCGTCTGATTCGGAGCAGGTGCGGTCTTGGTGAGCACGTTCCCGTCGTTGTCATACGTGTACCCAATTGTGCCATTCGTGTACGTCCCTGTGTCCGTCGGGGGACAGGTAGCAGGTTGCACCGTGGAAAGACCAGAAGTAACCTCCGGGTTGGCAGCACACTTTAGCTGAGACAACGAATCATAGGTAAAGCTCCGCAGCCTCCAGTTGCCCGCACTGCTGCCGCCCTGCTGCGTCACCGTGAGCAGGTTATTGAGCGCGTCGTATTGATAATCCGTCTCGTAGTGCAGCCCGTTAGGGTCTTCGTAGACGACGGTCATTCGGCCTGCTGCATCAGAGCACGATTTTCGGGACTTTCCGGCCTCATCGGTTACGGTCGTACAGTTTCCCAAATAGCTGGTTGTCAGTACCGAGCCGTCCGCCTGTATGACCGACTTGGGACGGCCAAGGGCATCGTAGTAGTAGGTGGTGATTCCGTATGTACTCTCGCCAGAGCAGGACGACGGATTGGCATCAGGATCACACCGAGTGGGATTCCACACTTGGTACTTGCGACCCAGGCTGTCGTACGCGGTACGCGTGTAGTCGGTGCCTTCTGGATCAGACAGAAGCTCCGTTTTGCGCGATCTACCTAGACCATCGACCTCCAGGTAGTTGCCCAGATAGAGCGAGGAACTCACCTTCGTCGTGGTAATCACATTGAGCGGCGTGGAGGTCTCATTGAAAGTGCGCAGAATCTGGCCTCGCTGTCCACTGGGATCGGGCGGATAATCCAGTTCAATAGCCCTCCCCATGCTGTCCCAGTAAACATTGCTAACCTGGCCGTTCAAGTCAGTTGTTGACGCCAAAGTCCCCGAGCAGGAATTGTATGTCGCGTGGCTCGTCTGGTTCAAAGCGTTGGTCGTGCTGGTGCGATACGCTGCCGCATTGCCGCCGGAGGGAGTACAGGCCCCATTGCCCCAGGAATCGGCATAGCTGAATGAAGTCGTATGACTCGCTGCGTCCGTCGTGCTGAGCGCATTTCCGGCATCGTCGTACTGATTTCGCGTAACCAGCCAAGCGCCGTCAGTCTTGCGCCAGCGACTTGTGGCAGTTACATTTCCCCTTGTCGTGTAGCTTGTGCTCATTGCGGAATCGTGCTGTACGGCCCCGCTCGCCGAAATGCCTTGCGTGAAATTGTCGTACTCATATTGCGTCTGCGCGACCGTGCTGCCGCCCGAGTTCGTGATTACCGCAGAAGCTTTCCGGTTCAAGATGTGAAGGCCGGTCGCTGTGTAGTCCTGGTTGTTAACGGGATTGGTCTTCAGCCATGTATTCGTAGTCGTCCGGATTAACGATCCGACTCCTCCCGAGCCATAGTCGTATTCCCGTTGGGCGATGACGTTGTCGATAGTCGTGTTGGTGCCCAACGAGTTGTAGGTGTCGTAGTCCCATTCTGTCTTTGTGACCAGATTGGGAGTGACATCGAACAAGGTAGTGGTCTTTCGAATGGGCACGGCCGCGTCCCCCGCCGCGATGTAATCGGTCTGAATGGTCCGCAGCAAGGTGCTATTCCCTTGATAAATGGAGCGACTCAGCTCACGAGGTGCGGAGATGTATTGAGAAATTGGAGGTTGTGCATAGGTGAATGTATAAGTCGTAAGGTTGCCGAGCGCGTCTACGACAGCAGTGGACTCATTGTTCGTCACGCTGCCATTGATGGTCGGAGAATAAGTTGTTGTATCCTCAGTTGATGGCGTGCACGCACCTCCTGGGTCACGGCATTCGTGGCGAGCCGTGACTTCGCGAAAATCTTCTGCAATGTCTTGTAAGTACGTATCCGGTATCACATACCAATAATTTTGAAAGGTGGCATAATCATACCGGGTATACCCGCCCGTCGGATAAGTGACTTCTGACAGTTCGCCAAAGCTGTTGTACTGAAAGGTAAAAGATCGATTGTTGGGCAACACAATTGAGCTAATATCAGAGTTCATACTCTGTGTGCCGGAACTTACCGGATTAGTCAGGCTGGAGGTTACCGGCGCTGAAGAATAGTTAATACTGACTGTTTGCGTATTGCCATTAGAATCTTTGTACGAGACACCCGACAGAAAACTATTACTGTAATTGATCGTGATAACTCGACCGAGAGTGTCAGTGATCGATGTCGGCACGCTGTCGGAATTGTTGATCGTGATTATATTTCCATTGACATCTTCTATCTTATCTAGAAGGGAACCCACCGCGTTACTGGAGAAGTGCAAGCGCAGGCCATCTTTGGTATATGCGACGATATCCGCAGTGTTCGTAGTGTCGAGCCGGGTGAAGGAGGCATCTATCGCATCTGTGACGTTGAGGTTGTCCTGTGAGTAAGGCTGCGCATCTAGTTGGCCGGGTTTTAGGTAACGGGTGCAACCTGTGCGATTGCCGTGCATGCGTATCGAACCGTTGAATGTCGGGATATAGAACGAGTGACCGGAAGCTCCCAGCCCGAGAACATAGTCCATATAGCACCAAACACCGTACAAGGGCGCGCCAGAGTATTCAGACCACGTATTACTTAGAGTAGGTAAGTCTAGTCGCCAGCCGGGTGCGCCACCCGCGGGACCCATCCACTGATATACAAACTGCCCGCCGAAGTTGGGGTTCCAGTATCCGGTAAGCGCATAAATTCTGCTGTCATAAATCATTCCCAGATCGACGTCATGGCCATCACGCCCTGCGAGATGCACTAGCGGAATCCGAAGATTGAGGTCGCCCGTCGAAAGATTGACATTTTCGTGGGCGCCGCCATATGTGACGTAGGGCTGCACACCGACCGTATTAGAGGTCGTCACACCAACAGGGGTTATCTGTGCTATCAGAGAGAGCGAGCCCGCAACGATAAACATCACTGTGCAAAGCAACTGGATTCGACGCAGCATTGGGGGCTTCCTTTCGCGTTTCTTACTGCATGGTTGGGATCGTAAAGTCTGTGGCGAGAACGCCCACGTTTAGCTGGATCGTGGAAGCCTGAAGCGAGTAGAGATGCCGGGTTTGCGCGTAGACTTCCTCATGAAATGCCACAAGGAGCCCTCCAATTGGGCGGAAATCGGAAAACTGTGCCGTTTGCACCATGGCGGCATTGGGGTTATCGGTTCCGATCTGCTCATACGAAATTTGAACGGGGAGCGTGCTTTGCTGCGAAATCCACACGTCCAGCCAGCTAGCGCGGGCGATAAGTTTACCCATGCTGTCCCCCGAAGCGTAGGGGCGACTGAGACCGATTCGATAGGTTGGTTGGCCGTTCACGATGTCCGTGCCTTTGTACGTCAGGGAGACGGTTGGATCGGCCCATGCAGAGAGCCCCGCGAAGAAGGGCAGATGGGTGGGCCTCAAGCACATTGCTGTGTGGGCTGGCAGCGCAGAAGTCGATGTTGGTGTGATGACTGCTCCCGCCCCGGAATTGATGATGGTCGTAGTAACTTTTGTTCCATCGTTAACCGAGAATCGCACCTGGCTGGGGCCGGTTGTCTCCATCATCAAGTTCAGGCTGGTCTGAGCCTGACTGGGTCCATAGCGAGTAATTGTTCCTGAAAGAACCGCGTCAGACGGCAGGCTGGACAGGTTCCAACCTGTCGCAGCCATCATTTGGGTCATCATTGCCACGGCTTGCGGGTCTTTTGTTACCGTTACGGGCGCGGTTGTTTGCGCGAACGCAACCGTGACAAGCACAGAGAGTGCGAGAGTTGCCAGTAATCGCATTTTGTCCTCCAGTTAGCCGGTAACAACGTCCCCCAGGGACTCCCGGTTTCGGAACCGACACCGGGACAGTGGTTTGGTCGAAGAGCAGTCTCGGATGCGGAAAGAAGACGCCAAACACTGCCTCTTAATTCTTCCGTAGAGTCTGGTCTGTGAGCAGCGTCACCGCTGTCTGTGAGGCAGATTTGTTCTGAAATTAGAACAACGAGGTTTCCAAAGAATAGGTCCTGAGAAGAACACCGCTGATAATCGGCCAGAGCGAGAGGTTGGCAAATGGCACATCACAAAGGGATGTGATGTCCAGGCGCGTGCCTTGTTCTGAATCTGGAACAGCAGTGCAACCAGCATGAATACTTGAGGCCGGACAACCTGGATGATAGTCGTCACCCTATCGCCAGAGTTCGCGTTGTGGGTCTCATTCGGCCCTAGCGAACATAAGCACGTGATCTTCGTCACATCGTTGACCAACGCGCCAGTAACGGCGAGCGACGAACGCAGACCGCGACTCGCATCAGCGAGGCGCGTTTCTGCCCCTTCGTCGTGCTAAGGCAGCCTGTGGGGACTCTTGTGGGGACCGCCAACTCAAGTTGGCCACAGAGTGGCACACTTTGAGAGAGTGTCTTACAGAGAGTACAGTCATCCGGCAAACAACGCCGATTTGTGGTGGAAAAATCTGGGAACGACGCGGTAACAAAACTAAGGCAAGCCTTCGGGCATACAGGAGCGAATGAACCACCGAAGAGCCCACGGAGTTTCCGCAGATCGGCGGTTGTTACCTTTTCTCGGTGACACTCATTGGGGTTCTCGGTGGGAAAGTCCTGCGGGAACACTGTGGGAACAACAAATCAGCCAAGCTGCCCGCGTGGTCAAATGTGGGAACAATCCGGGAACAATACGTGTTTCTGGGTTAGCTAAGTCCTTCTAAACCGTCCTCAATGTTCCAGAGAACAACTCCCACGTCATTGATTCTTAACCACTTGGTAGAGTGTGAGGATGGCACTCTACCGCTGAGTTAAGCGCCCACGTGTGCGGCGTGCTCATTGTAGCAAAAGCCGTCTTCCCAGCCCCTTCCCCAAAACCCCAGAACTCTGCGAAAATCCCTGGGAACAACCTGTCTCATGGCCTCCGACCGAGATCCTCAAACAGCCTCCGAAACCGCGCAACTTTCGCCCCGCCAGCGGGTTAGTAGCGGTGTGAGCAGCCTAGCGCTCAGCCAGGAACTGCCGGCAGGCGCCGCTGCCCGTCCAAGACTGGCCGGGGGAGGGGGGACGATGGCCGCATCCTCAGCGGCCTGGCACCTGCTCAGCGACGCCGAGGTCATGCTGCGTGTCGCGGCGGGGGACGATACCGCCTTCGACTATCTGGTGGAGAAGTTCCGGCGTCCGCTGGTCAGTTTCATGTATCGCATGACGCACAATCTTGGGGTGGCGGAAGAACTGGCGCAGGAAGTCTTCCTGCGGGTGTACCGCTCGCGGGCGAATTATGCGGCGGAGGCCAAGTTCACCACCTGGCTGTACCGGATCGCCACCAACTTGGCGGTAAACCATGCCCGCGACACCAAGGCGGAGCGTTCGGGCACCAGTCTGGATGAGCCCGATCCACAGACGGGATTGACCCTCGACGTGGCCGATCCCCAAACGACGATAGAGCAGAAGCTGCTACGGCGGGAACGGCTGGCGGCGATCCGCAAGGAAGTAGAGTCGCTGCCCGAGCGGCAGAGGCTGGCGGTCATCATGCACAAGTACCAAAACATGGACTACCGGCAGATCGCCGAAGTGCTCAAGCTGAGCGAGTCCGCCACCAAGTCGCTGCTGTTCCGCGCCTACGAAACACTGAGGGTGAAGCTCGAGAAGTTTCTGTAACGGGGGAGTTATGACTTGCAAGGAAGCACGGGAATACATGCTGGACGCGGCCCAGGAGAACCCGGCCGCCGAACTGAACGAACACTTGAGCGCGTGTTCGAGCTGCGCCCAGAAAATGGAATCGATGCGCCAGACCATGGCGCTGCTGGACGAGTGGGAGGCGCCCGAGCCGTCTCCCTACTTCGATTCCCGCCTGCGGGCGCGCTTGCGCGAGGCCGCAGCCGAGCCTCGGAGCTGGCTGGGCTGGTTGCGCAAGCCGGCCATCGCCTTCGCTTTGGCATTGCTGATGGTAGTGAGCGTCACCATCTTCCGCAATGCTCCGGACCACAGCGATATCGCGAAGAACGCGAAGCCGCCAGCCACCATCAACCAGACGGGCACGGCCGTCAGCGACTTGCAGGAACTCGAGCACGATGGTGATATGTACGCCAACTTCGACATGCTGGACGATCTGGGAACGGAGGCGGAGACGGCCAATCCGTAGCAACGTGGTGAAGATCAAACCCATTGCGATTCTGGTTCTTGCCACCCTGGCCCTGGTGATCGGGTGTGCGCCACGGGCGCTGGCGCACCCGCAGGAACGTGGAGGCCAGAATGGTCCAAGGCTGAGGGGCCCCGGTCCGCATCGTGGTGAATGGTTGCGCCAGCATCAGAACGAAACCCCGGCGGAGCAGGAGAAAGCGCTGCGCAACGATCCACAGTACAAGCAGCTTCCGCCCGAGCGGCAGCAGCAGCTTATGGAGCGGCTGCGCAACTTCAACAGCCTGCCTCCGGAGCGTCAGCAGCAGATTCTGAAACGCATGGAAATCTTCGAGCACCTGCCGCCGGCCCAGAAGCAGCAGTTACGCAGCATCTACGGCCAAATGCAAACCCTGCCTCAGGAGCGCCGCATGGCCGTGCGCCAGGCCGCACGGCGGTTGAGCGGGATGGATCCCGCCGAGCGCGAGCGCATACTGAGTTCGCCTCAATTCCAGCAGCGATTCTCCCCACAGGAGCAGGACCTGGTCCGCGGACTAGCCCAGTTCGAGCCCGCCCAGCGCTAGTCGCCAGTAGCCGGTAACAAAGACCAACTGCGTTCGATTCCGGCGATGACGGCGATTTCGGCGATTAATTCATGGCCGCCATCATCCGCCTTAATGACGCCGCCGTCTGGCGAATCTCATCCGCGTCCGAGGCATCGGGCGACATCTTCAGATAATCATCGAGGTCGGCAAGCGCTCCCCGGGTCTGACCCAGGCTCCAGCGCAGCAGGGCGCGCTGTTTCACGTCTTCGGGGGAGCGTGGATAGATGGCCAAGATGAGATCCACGATGGGAAGCGCTTTACGGAAGTTGCGCACCGAGAGGTAGATGGATTTCAGGTTATTGAGCATGCGCACCAGCACCTGGCGCCGGCTGACGGCCATCAGGAACTCAGGCTGGAGCGGCATCTGGCCGCCGCCGTAAATCTCGTCCAGGGCGCGCTGGCAATCGTTCGCGGTGAGGATGCTGCCACGGTTAAAGGGGTCGATGAGGATCTCGCGGCCCTCGACGTCGTAGTGCTTGAGCAGGAAGTGTCCGGGCATGCCCACGCCTACCAGCGGAAAACCCACGCGGCGGGCGACCTCCATGTAAACCACCGCCAGCGTGATAGGGATGCCGAGCTTGCGGTCGAGCACGTCGTTCAGAAACGAGTTGCGGGGATCGTAATAGTCTTCCGCGTTGCCGCGGAAGACTTCTTCCTCGAACAGCACCCGGTTCAGCGCGGCGATGGATTCGGAGGGATCGCCCAAGTCGGGCACGAACCGCTTGACGCGGCGCGCCAAGTCCTCGATCCGTCCGCGGTACGCGTCGATGGCAATGTCGGGATACTCGGTCTGGGCGATGGTGAGCGCGGCGCGCACCAGATCGATGCGCTCGTCCTCGACCTCCTGTCCGACCAGGGCGGCAAAGGCCTGCGCCAGCGTGGCTGGATCGCTGTGCGACATGCGGCTATGTTAACAGATGAGGCAATAGGGGCCGTTGCCACGCGGGCTGCTAAGAACGAGGCTGGACGCGGGCGCTACTACCGCCGGAGCAAATTCCTGGCAATAAAGAACACGTTGGCCGGGCGCTCGCCCAGCCGCCGCATCAGGTAGGGGTACCACTCGGTCCCGAACGGGATGTAGACGCGCACGCGCCAGCCGTCCCGCACCAGCTTCTGCTGCAGGTCGCGGCGGATGCCATGGAGCATCTGGAACTCGAACGAGTCCGGCGGGATCTTCTCGGCGCGCGCGAAGGCCTTCGTCGCCTCGATGATTTTCTCGTCGTGGGTGGCGATGCCATGGTACACGTCGCTCTTGAGCAGCAGTTTCATCAGCGCGACGTAGTTCGTGTCCACTTCTGATTTTCTCTGGAAGGCCAGCTCCGGCGGCTCTTTGTAGGCGCCCTTGCACAGGCGTATGCGGATGTGCTCGCTCAGCAGATCTTCGACCTCGCGCTGGCTGCGGCGCATGTAGGACTGGATCACCGCCCCGACGGAGTCCTCGTGCCCGCGCACGCGGTGCAGCTCGCGCACAAAGTCGAGGGTGCGCTGGGTGTAGGGCGAGCCCTCCATGTCCACGCGAACGAAGTTGTGACAGCCGGCGGCGTGCGCGACTAGCGAGCAAACGTTCTCGTGTGCCAGCTTCTCGTCGACGTCCAGTCCCATGTGCGTGAGCTTGAGGCTGACGTTCGCCTTCAGGCCGCGGGCGGTGATCTCCTCCAGCAACTTGTGATACAGCGCCGCACTCTGCCGCGCCTCCTCGAGATTGGTGACGTTCTCCCCCAGGTTGTCGATGGAGACCGTCAGGCCGAGATCATTCATCGTGCGCGTGGCCGCCATCGCGTCTTCCACGGTGGTGCCGGCGACGAAGCGGCTGGAGGTGCGTTGTCCAATGGAGGACCGCTCGGCCACCGCGCGCAGCGTGCGGCTCTCGGAAAGCCATACAAAAAACGCTCTTAGCATCCCTGTGGCCTGCCCGGGAGCTGGATCCCTGTGGGACCGTCCATAGGGATTTTGTACCACATCGCGCGCGCGAAGCCGCAGACCCCGCCCGGGCACTCACGTTGGATTGAGTGTGCAAACGCTTGCACTGTCGCGCCGTCTCAGAATGAGCTAAGCACTGCATTTCCAGCACTTACGCGCCGCGTTCCTGGTAGGCGGATTGCCCAATATGAGACGCCCGGCCGTATCGGGCGTCTCCCACCATGCGCTCCCGAGTCCGCTGTAGTGTCGTCGCGATTCTGCTGTTGGCGGGTGTGTGTTCAGCTTCCATCCCGCCGCAACGGCCAGGTTCTCATGCCAAGGCGCGAGCGGTTTCCGACGCGGACTGGACGCCTCCGTTCGATGCACACGACCGCTGCCCTGCCGTTCTGCCTCCCAAGCCTCTGGCGACGCCTTTGCCGACGCTTCCTAAGGCAGGACGGGGAAACCTGAAGATCCGCTTCGTGATCGGGATTGACGGCCGGCTGCACAAGCTGGCCGTGGTCAACAGCGCGGGCCGTGCCGCCGACTCCAAAGCCTTCAATGCTCTGCGGCAATGGCGTTACGAGCCCGCCACGTGCAACGGCGTACCCATGGAGGCGGAGGGCACGGTCGAGTTTCCGGGACGATGAATTGAGTCATTGGGCCATTGAGTCATCGGGTCATTGATTCATTGAGAAGCGCTACCGATGCTCAATGACCCAATGGCCCAATCCCCCTACTGCCCCTGCTCTTCCAAAAACTTCTCCACCTCGATGGCAGCCATGCACCCGGTACCGGCGGCAGTGATGGCCTGGCGGTAGCGGCGGTCCGCAACGTCGCCGCAGGCATAAACGCCGGGGATACCGGTGAACACGTAATCACGCGTAATCAAGTAGCCGTCGGCGTCGGTCTCGAGCTGGCCGTCTAACATCGCCGTATTGGGCACGTGCCCAATGCCCAGGAACAGTGCGCTGGTGGGGAAGGTACGGGTGTGTCCGTTGTGGAGGTTGCGGAGCTTGAGGCCGGTGACCTCGTTCTTCGCGGTGTCAAACACGTCGTCCACCACGGTGTTGGTGAGGAAATGGATTTTGGGATGGCTGTGGGCGCGGTCGAGCATGATCTTGGAAGCACGGAACTGGTCGCGCCGATGGATGACGGTGACCTTGGCGGCGAAGCGAGTGAGGAACAGCGCTTCCTCCATGGCGGAATCGCCGCCGCCGACTACCGCGATTTCCTTGCCCGAGAAAAAAAACCCGTCGCAAGTGGCGCAGGAGGAGACGCCGTGCCCGATAAGCGCCTGCTCATGAGGCAGGCCGAGCCAGCGCGCGGTGGCGCCGCTGGCCACGATGAGCGTGCGGGTATGGATAGGCGGCTTCCCGCCCATAAGGTGCAAGGCGAAGGGACGCTGGCTGAGATCGGCGCGGTGAACGTGCGCCGTCTGATACTCAGCCCCGAAGCGCGCCGCCTGTGCCTTCATGTTCTCGATCAGCTCCGGTCCCTGGATGCCTTCGGGGAAACCGGGAAAGTTTTCCACCAAGGTGGTGAGCGAGAGCTGTCCGCCGGGCTCGTGGCCCTGGAGCACGAGCGGCTTGAGGTTGGCGCGCGCGGCGTAGATTGCCGCCGTCAGTCCGGCGCAACCGGACCCGATAATCACAGTATTGAAGATTTCCATGGGTACTTAGATTAATGATTTGCGGGTTTGATTCAAAGCGGGGGCTGCCAGCCCCGCTACTGGCTCTTGGCCTTTGGCTTTTGGCTCTTGGCTGGCTGGGAACTGCCCTGGCCCAGTCGCGCCAGCTCTGGGGGCACACTCTCGCGGACGCCCAGTGCTGCGCGGTAACGGCTCATCACGCGGCTGGCGGCCGCGAAAACGCTCTCGTACGCAGTCTGATCGGCCTGAGGGCATCGCGATAGGCCCACGGAAGGCTTGCCAAAGCGTTCGATGCGGATGCGGCTGGCCGGCGTGTCGGTGGAAACCACCGTGGCAGGACTGGCCACGTTGGAAACGCTGTCCTCGATGGAAACCTGCATCACATCCTTGGGCTCGCGCCAGCGGAAGACCACCGTCTCGATGATGTCCTGGGCATCCAGGCTGACGGAGTACTGGGCGTTGATCAGCGGCACATCCGGCGGGAATTCGCGGCGCACGCGTACCCAGGAAGCGATAGGCGCATCGGGGGCGGTGGAGCGGCCGCGCGCGATCTCGAACTCCGGTCCGAAGCGCGGAGCGGTAGGAATGCGATCGAGCGCGGAGACGATTTCCTTTTTGTCGGCGTCACTGGGAGAGCAGACATTCATGTAATTGACGCGCACCTGCATATCGCCCGGCTTGGGCTGCTGCTGCGCCGGCGCGGACGCCGCACATAGGATCAGGAGCACAAACGATTTCAGCGGGGACACGGAGCGATTCTAAACCAGATGCCCGTTGCGAGCCGGCGGCGGGCAGTGGCCAGGCGGATTCCGGCAGCGAGCTACTGGCCGCTAGCTTTCTGCTCATCAGCGTTCAAATGGGCACGGATAACGCCGAGGAACTCCTGGATATCGACGGGCTTGAGCAGGACCGAAATGCCCAGGCGCTGGGCGCGGTCGCTGATGTCCTTGCCGGCGTAACCGGTGAGCAGCAGCGACGGCAGCCCCGGCTGGCAGCGATGCGCATGCTCGATGACTTCGAAGCCAGAAGCCTTCTGCCCGAGCGACAGGTCGCACAGCAGCAGGTCGAGTTTCTCGCTCTCCAGGGCGCGGCGCGCTTCCTCGGACGACGGGGCGGGAACGACTTCGTAGCCCTTCTGCTCCAGGATCATTTGGTAGGTGAGAAGCACAGAGGGTTCGTCATCGACCACCAGGATGCGGTACTTGCGGGCGCGGGTGGTCATCGGCGCACTACCGTCACGTCCAATCTGGACACCATAAAATCCAGTGTTTCGAACCTGCTAAACACAGGATTGTACTGCGAACCTTGCGGAGGGTGGACACGTATGTTATGTCATGACGACCGAGCCATACCTGGCGGCCGTGCCGCCCGGCGATCGCACCATACGTCTATAATCTTGCGAAGCTCGGGTGAGCAAAGCTCCTGATGAAAGGCCCGTCCAACTATTCTCTGCGCCACCGACTGGCACGCCTGGCGCCCACGAGCGGGTTAGGCCGCTTCACGCTCTACCTGCTGCTGGTGGACCTGTTCATCTACGGACTGAGCCGGCTGCGCTCCGGCCGAAGCGGCGGGGGAGCACTGGATGTCTGGGTCGTACTGCTCACCAGCGCGCTGATCGTGCTGGGACTTATCCTCGGCCTGCGTTGGTTCCGGCGGCGGTTCATGTGGCGGCTGCGCAACCGCCTGATCGTCACCTACACCTTCATCGGCGTGATCCCGCTGGTGCTAGTGCTGATGATGGCTCTGATTGCCGGCTACCTGTTTGCCGGCCAGTTCGCGACCTTCCTCGCCACCTCCGACCTGAATTCCGAGCTGCGAACACTCGAGGCAGCTAACTCCGCCATGGCGACCGAACTGGCGACGGTGGCGCGGGTCCGCGGCTCGCCCACCAGCAAGGACCTGCTGGCGTCGCAGGAGTTCCGTCCCGACGAACACATGAAGACCGCGGAAGTGGTGGCCTGGTACCACCCACCCCAGCCAACCAAAACCGGGTTTGCTGGGGACCCCGGACGCGGGCAGCGCATCGAACTGTATGCGACTGGCGGCCGAAATGTCGGCGAGCTTCCCGCCTGGCTGAAGGATGATTTCCAGGGGATTGTCCGCGATGATGCCAGGCTTTATCTGCGCGCGGTCAACACCGCGTCTGCCAACGGCGCGACCCTGACCGTGCTTTCCAGCATGCCCGTGGATCGCGAGCTGTTGGAACGGATCGCCGGCGACATCGGCGTGGTGACGATCTATCCCGGCAGACGGATCCGCAGTCGCGCCATCGGAGATCGCGCTCCCGAAGTCTCCGTGGATAGCGGGGACGAGCCAAAAGAGGAGGCGCGAACACGGCGCATCTCGGGAGGCTCGCTGCCACCCCAGGGCCGGCGCCTCGACCGCGAAGTCACTTTCTTCGCTCCGCTGGCGACCGTAGATTGGAAAACCGGGGAGACGGTGCGCATCCCGTTGCGTGCGACCACCCGGCTGTCGCTGCTGTACGCACGGCTGTTCCAGACCATGGTGGAATTTGGCGGCGCCATCTGGACGCTGCTTATCGTTCTGGCCATTGTTTTCGCAATCATCGAGCTGATCGCGCTGATCGTCGGCTTGGGGCTCACTCGCACCATGACGCGGTCGGTGGCCGAACTCTACGGCGCAACGCAGCACATCAATCGCGGCGATCTGAAACACCGCATCAACGTCACGACGCAAGACCAGCTCGCGGCGCTCGAGAGCTCGTTCAACTCCATGAGCGAGTCGCTGGAACAACTGATCGCCGAGCAGAAGGAGAAGCAGCGCCTCGAGAACGAGCTGGCCATCGCCCAGGAAGTGCAGTCGCAGTTGTTCCCCAAGGCGATGTCGGACCTGGAGTCGCTCGAGGTCCACGGCGTGTGCCGCCCGGCGCGCACCGTCAGCGGCGATTACTACGACTTCCTCCCCTATGGGCTGGACCGCCTGGGAATCGCCGTGGGCGACATCAGCGGCAAAGGGATCTCGGCGGCGCTGCTGATGGCCACCATCCACTCCGCCGTCCGCGCCTACGAGATCGGACGCATGCCGGCCATGACCGCGCACCTGGTGGCGGCGGGAGGAGAGGCCCACGCTCCCACCCACATCTTCGAAGCGCGCTCCGGCAGCAGCGACGAGTTCTCCCCTGCCCAGGTGCTGAGCCTGCTCAATCGCCAGTTGTACCGCAGTACCCCGGCGGAAAAGTACGCCACGCTTTTCCTGGGCGTGTACGACGGCCGCTCGCGCGCGCTCACCTATTCCAACGCCGGACATCTCCCTCCGGTCGTCCTGGGGCAGGACGGGTCGCTGCGGCGGCGTCTGGACACACCCGGGCTGGTGATTGGCCTGTTCGATGACCAGGGCTATGAGGAGCGCACCATCGATCTGCGGCCCGGCGACATCTTCCTGGCCTTCAGCGACGGGGTCACGGAGCCGGAGAACGAGTTCGGCGAATTCGGCGAGGAACGGCTGATCGAGATGGTGCGCGACCATCGCCACTTGCCGCTGGCCCGCATCTCGGAGATGGTCACCTCGGCGGTGATCGACTGGATCGGTGCCAACGAGCAGCCCGATGACATCACGATCGTGCTGGCGCGGGCGCGGTGATGGGCGGCATGGTCCGGCTCACCCACGCCGAGCAGAACATCACAGAGGGGAGTGCCACACGTCACTCCCATTATTCGAAGGGTTTGTTACTCTGGCACCAAGCGTGGGAGGCCAAGGGTACAGGGCGGACCGCGTGTTGACACCCCAAGAGGCAAATAGTAGTGTTTCGGCACCCGATCCAGCCGGAACGGCGGTAGAATAGAGAGTTTTGATACTGAGAGGAACGCCTTCTGTATGCTGACGCGCAAGCAAATCCGAAAGGTCGCACGTTTGATGGACCAAGTCGGGGAACTCCGGCCAGGGTTCTTGCACGATGCCGATGCGAGCTTGGACGGTGCTAGTTCCGCCTGCCACGCGGCGATGCCTTCTCGCCGGCGGCCCCGCGGGAAGACGGCGCCCTCCAGCAAGGTCGTACGGGTGCGCGCAGAATTCGAGACCGACAAGGACACGGGCGAAGTGCAGGTGGTGCAAAAGTAGCACCTCAGTTGCATGAAGCTGGAAAAGCAGGTCTTTCTCGTCCTTGAACATAGCGACAGAGTTTCCAAGCACAAGGTACGAATCGTAGAGAGCCTAGAGGACGCCCTGCGCACCTGGAAGCCTTCTACGCGTGTGTCTCCGATCTTCATGCTGGGTCCAGGGGCCATGGCCGTGGACGCCTTCAAAGGGCGGCAACGGCTTCTGTTCTTGGGTCCAGTCCATCCGGAACGTGTCCTGAGCTGGACGAATCCGAAGCGGGCCTGGGTCAGCTTGGGACTCCTCAATCTCTTGTTGATTCCCCAGTCGCTCGCCGACTCGAAGAAGATCATTCGTTGGGCTAACGAGAACAGGATCTTGTACGAAGCCTGGGACCTTGAGAACGGCGTCGGGATGAGGGTGGCCTCTTCTCAAGAGTCGAGACCCGCAACCCTGCTGCCGAAATTGGCAACACTTTCGGCAGCCAATTTGGCTGCGGAGGTTGCCGATGCTGTCAATGAATACTGCCCGCTTATGGCATCCACAGCCAGTCGGTGTGGCTGCTTCCCCAACGAGATGCTGTCCGACCTTGAACAAATCCATCAATATGTGACCGACACTCTGGCGGAGGTTGATAGCCATCCAGACGTGACGGTGTATCGGGTTCTGGGCCAGCTTCTCACGGTCAATGCCGGACTGTCTCGGTTCTCATCCCAAACGTTCGCGGGCAGTAGCCCAATCTCAGAAACGGAGTGCCACTTCTGGTCGAATTCTCTGTTGGGCATTGGGATTGCCACTTTGGGACTCTGGCACCTGAACTCATTTCTCGAGGCAACGCTGGGCGGGGCGCGCATCCCAGAGCGATTTCTTGGACTTCGGCAGTTCGACAAGGACGTGCCTGACCTGACGAGGCTGGACATCAACAATCCCTTTTGGTCGCTAGACCACCTCAGCAGGGTAAACCTCAAACCGGGAGCGTATGATCCTCTCATTCCGCCGCTTACGTACTTCAGCGGGAGGGATGGATTCAAGAGCACCCCGACCACGATAAGCGCGCCACTCGCATGCGTGTCGTCATGCAATTCGCTTCGCTGGTCCCTGCTCACGCTCACTCACGAAGTGAGCCACACGATCGTCCGCTCCGTCGTTTCGGAACTGTATCCCGACTTGGCCTCGAAAGATGAAGTCTTAGCGGCGCTAGAGCTGTTGGAGAAGAAGCATGGTGGCAATCTCCTGGAGGAAGTTCGACGGCTGCTCCTCGTCACGTTAGTGCAGATGGACGCTGTGCATGCCGGCCGGAGGAAACCTGTCGACCTCGACACCGAGAACCTGGTCGAATTGGTCGAGCACTGGCAGCGTGAGGTTGAAGAGACCCTCGTACACGTGTTCGATTTCCTGTATTTTTACGGGAAGGACGTTGAGAAATATGTCAGTGGAATCTGGGCTTCGTGGGGGACGATTCCCAACATTACCAGTCGAATTCGGGATTACGTAGTGCGGACCATCTGTACAGTTCTCGCGATCCATCTCCGTCGCAAAAACGGAGAAGATGCTGCCCGCGACCAAGTCCAAAGAATACTGACCCAGCTGCGTTCCGATGCGGCGGGCGGCCCATTCATTGACAGAGCCCTGGAGTACATCGGGAAACACTGGGACGACGAGATTCGGGATCGAGTCCTGGCTCGGCGGCCAATCGTTAAGGTTGCGCACACGTTTCTGTTTTCCGAAGCAATCGCAACCGTTCTTCGCGGCGAACCGGAAATCAGTGGTGGGGCATCAGAAAAAGAAGGCTACACACTTCGACCCGGGCACTTGGAGTCGCGCCAGATTCGGAATCCCTTACGGTTCCTTGAGCTTTACACCACGCCAAAGGCACCGTCAGCCCTAGATTCCGCCTGGATGTTTTACATCCTGGCGTTCTGCTTACAGCGGCAATGAGCGACGACAGCAACAATCTCTACCTGAGCGGCATTTTGTTGGAGTTCCCTCCTCGCTCGATACACCGTTCGGACCTGGAGCAGGTGCACGGTTTGTCTTTTGCAGAGACTGTCGGTACGACGCCCTGGGAAAGGTACTCGCTGCAATCAAGGAATCCGCTACGCCATGAGGACGTTTTGCGCCCTGGCCCATACCATTACCCGGTGATCTGCCGTCGTAGTGGATCTCGCCTGCTCCTGTTGAGTATCAGCCGGCAGGTAGTCGACCACATAGTTCAGGACGATTTTGAAAGAATCTTTTCTCCTAGATTGAGACGCGTATCGATTGCGGTGGACGATCTTGTGAAAGCGATGACGCAAAGGCCCACGAGTTACGCATTGAGTTTCGCCCATGCGAGGGTACCGGCCTTTGGAAACTCTCTACGGGCAGTCTCTTTCTATGGAGATGACCTCGCCGAGGCGTCTCTTTTCCGCGACCAGCTCGACCTCCTAGTGTTCTTCACCTGCGGACTGCGAGAAGCCATCGGGGGCCCCGAGATTGTGCGTTTGGGTAGTGACGGCGGGGTTTCGTTTTTCATGAACGAAACCGGAAAGGTGCTGGAGGTGGAAAGGGCGCTGGCCTTCTTGCGAGAGGAGGGGTATTTCGCCACCGAGCCTCTGGGCGGGCCGAAACAGATAAAACATTCGTAGAGCCGGAGGTTGGTGCGATGGTCCGCGTGCGCATGCCCTCTGTCGACGATTTTGAGAACGACTCGACGCTTCTAAATTTTCTCTCCGATCAGCTACTGGGCGGGAACCTAACCATCCTTTTGGGGGCTGGCATTTCAGTCTACTTTGGACTCCCGAGTTGGCGTGAACTAATCGAGAGACTGTTCGCCTCCAAGAGATCTACCGTACCGAACATTGATCAAAAGCGACAGGCGGAATACTTTCGCAACAAATTTTATCCCGACGACAAGCTCGGATTCCTGAACGCAGTCAAATCTGCGCTTTATCAAGATGTGAAGGCCGATTTTGATGTAATGCGTGGCCACACGACCCTGGCTGCCATTTCCTCGCTCGTTATGGCATCCAAGAGGGGGAGCGCATCTGAAGTGATCACCTTTAATTGGGATGACCTGCTGGAGATCTATCTCGAATACCACGGGTTTGTGACGTCATCGATTGGCGAGGAACATCACTGGTCTGGAAACTCGGACGTCACCGTCCTCCACCCCCATGGCCTCTTGCCCCTCAGCGACCGAAGGCGCCCAACACACGACATCGTCTTCGACCAACTTTCCTACACTGAGGTCATTGGCAATCAAGCCTCGCCCTGGCGGCAACTCCTGCTGTCCATCATGCGAGCCCACACGTGCCTGTTCATTGGCCTGTCGGGCAACGACGACAACCTCGATTCCCTTCTAATGGCGTGTAAGCAAACGCATGCGAGCGTTGAAGAGGGTTCGCCATATTGGGGGATAGCATTCACCACTTCCAACGATGAACCGACAACGATGTTTTGGAAGAGCCGGGGCGTGTTCTTGAAGCAGATTTCCGACTACGACCACGAGCTTCCCCAATTCTTGTTTCAGATCTGTCAGATCGCGGCTTCCAAACGTGCGTAAACATCTCGGTCTGCGTTTCCTGTTGGAGGCGAGCGCCAGTTTCTCTACTCCTTCGGCATCCCTGTCGGCGCCTGCAAGTCCGGCACTCCCTGGGCGTGCATCAACTGGTTAAGCGCCGGCAGGTCCTTGCTGACGATCTCTTGCCATTTCGCCAGTTGTGCTTCGAGCCTGCGGTTGAGTAAGTCAAACACCTGATGCATCTGCGCGGTAGGGGCGGAGTCGGCAGTGTCCTCGGTGTGGCTGAGCGAATCCAGCGCTTCGTTGAGTTTGTTGGGTAAACCCAGGTTACCCTCCGAACTCTTCATCTTCACCTGCATCAGCTCTTCTTCGATGGGGGTCATCTTTTCGCCAAACTGCCGGGCGGCGGCGAGGACCGGCTGGGCTTGCGGGCTGTCGCCGGCCCATTGGCGCAGCGTCTCCAGCTCGCCCCGCAACTGGCGGATCTGATTGACGGCAACGTGGAGGCGGTTGTTCGCCTCACGGATCTTCATGCCGAGATCGAACTCCTTCTGCAAGTCGGCGGCGGAGACATTCGTCACGCGCGGATCGAGGCGCAGTTCGAGGGGCTGCGTCCGGCTTTGCCCGTCAGCCGTCAGTTTGACTTGATAGCTTCCCGGAAGGGCGAGAGGACCCAGCGGCCCGATATCGCTGTAGAACGCACCGGGGATCTTGACCGGAGGCTCATAGCGAAGATCCCAGGGGAAGCGGTTCATGCCCGCTCCGGCCGGAATGACTTCCTTCATTTTTTCCTGATCGGGCCATTCTGGCGGTTGCTCGGCGATTTTCTTCTCTTTGCTCGAGTAATGCCGTACCAGCCGGCCCTGGCTGTCTAGGATGTCGAGCGTCACTTCGCTGGCTGGCTTGATCTTGAAGTAGTAATCGATAATCGCTCCAATAGGAGGATTCTGTCCCACCGGCCGCCGCCGCTCCACTTGCTCCGGAAAATGCAGGCGTATCGCGGGCTGCGGCTTGTAGAGGTGAAGGCTGGCCTGAGCAACCTGCGGATTGAGTTCGCGCAGCGGCATGAGGTCGTCGAGCACCCAAAAGGAGCGGCCGTTGGTGGCGATCGCCAGGTCGTCATCGTGAACCACCAGGTCGGTGACCGGGGTGGACGGCAGGTTCAATTGCAACGGTTGCCAGTGCGCGCCGTCGTTGAAAGATACGAACACGCCTCTCTCGGTGCCGGCATACAGCAAGCCCTTGTGCTTGGGGTCCTCGCGAACGGCGTGGACAAAATAGCCGTCGGGAATGCCGTTGGTGATGGCGGTCCAAGTCTTGCCGTAGTCGTTGGTCTTCAGGATGTGCGGACGGAAGTCATCAAGCTTGTGGCGATCCACGGCAACGTAGGCGGCGCCGGCATCAAATGGCGAAGCCTCGATGAGGCTGATCATGCTCCATTCCGGGAGGGCCTTGGGCGTGACGTTTGTCCAGCTCTTGCCGCCATCGCGGGAGAGTTGGATGAGGCCATCGTCGGTGCCGGCCCAGAGCAAGTCCTTCTGCTTGGGAGACTCGGCGACGGCAAAGATCGTGTCGTAATACTCCACGCTGGTGATGTCGAGGGTGATGGCGCCGCCGGAGGGCTCCTGCTTGCTCTTGTCATTACGGGTGAGGTCGGGGCTGATCGCCTCCCAGCTCATGCCGTGGTCGCGGCTGCGGAACAGGCGGTTGTTGGCGAAGTAGAGGGTGCTGGGGTCGTGAGGAGAAATCATCAGCGGCGAGGTCCAGTTGTAGCGATACTCCAGATCCTTGGCGCCGTGACCGGACACGTCCAGCGGCCAGACGGAAACGTCCTGCGTCTGCTGGGTGCGTTTATCGAATCGAAAGATCGTGCCTTCGTTCCCGCCGTAGATAGTGTTGTGGTCGCTGGGATCGGGAGCGACGAAGCCGGTCTCGCCACCGAAGTCAAACCAACTCCATCGACCGATCACGCCGGAATCGTCATAGGTGGGAATGCCGACGCTGCTGTTGTCCTGCTGCGTTCCATAGAGATAGTAGGGCCACTGACGGTCGTCGATCACGTGGTAGAACTGCGCGGTGGGCTGGTTGTTTTGCTGCGTCCAGGTGCGGCCGCCATCGACGCTGATGGTGACGCCGCCATCGTTGCCGTTGATGAGGCGGTCGGGGTCGGTGGGATCGATCCATAGTCCGTGGTGATCGCCGTGGGGCGCGGGCAGAAGGTTGAATGTCTTGCCCCCGTCGGTGGACTTAAACATGCCGGTGTTGAGCACGTAGACGGTATCCACGCTTCTGGGGTCGGCGAAGATGTGGGTAAAGTACCAGGCGCGCTGGCGATAGCGCTCGTCGTCATTGACGCGCGTCCAGGTGTCACCGCCGTCGTCGGAACGGTAGAGGCCGCCTTCCTTGGCCTCGATCAGCGCGTATACCCGGTTGGAGTCGCCGCCGGACACCGAGACCCCTATGCGGCCCAGGATTCCCTCGGGGAGGCCGTGGCCTTCGAGTCGCCTCCAAGTGGCGCCGCCGTCGATGGACTTGTAAAGACCGCTGCCGGCGCCACCGCTGTTCAGACTCCAAGGCGTGCGATACACCTGCCAGAGAGCGGCATAGAGGATGTTGGCATTGTTGGGATCGAAAACGATGTCGATGCCGCCGGTGTGGTCGTCCTTGTACAGGACTTTTTCCCACGTCTTTCCGCCGTCGGTGGTGCGGAAGATGCCACGCTCGGCATTCGGAGCGTAGGCGTGACCCAGCGCCGCCACGAAGGCGATGTCGGGATTCCTGGGATGGACGACGATGGCGCCAATGTGACGGCTGTCGCGCAAGCCAACGTTCTTCCAGGTCTTGCCGCGATCGGTGGACCTAAACACGCCCTCGCCGTAGGAGATGTTGCCGCGGATGCAAGCTTCCCCGGTGCCGACGTAGATCACATTGTGATCGGAATCGGCAACGGCGATGGCGCCGATGGATGAGATCGACTCCTTGTCGAACAGCGGGGTCCAGGTCGCGCCGCCATCGGCGCTCCTCCAGACGCCGCCCGCTACCGCTCCGAAATAGAAGACGTCGGGCTCGCCGGCAACGCCCGTCACCGCCAGAGCGCGGCCGCCGCGGAATGGACCGATCAAACGCCACTTCATCTCCTTGAACAGATTCTGGTCATAACCTGTCGTTTGGCCTTGGGCCGAGACAACGGCCAGAAATGCCAGCGATAAGACGAGGACAACCAGCGGTCTCGAGCGCATGCGAAGAACCCTCCCAAGCGGTTGAGCAAAACCAGAGATCGTAACACGCCCTCAGCTCCGCCTTGGCAGCGCCGGGCTCCAGGCTTTTGGTTCTGAGCCTCAGCGTCAAAACGATCCGTTTTGGTATGAGGGAGACGCGATCTCCAAAAAGGAATTCTTCCACTGCCAATCTTGCTGTCGATTCCGAATTTCCACAGAGTGCACTCCTTTACCTTGGATCGGCACAGGCTGCAAGCCGGAACCCCGTTAGGGGAAGTTCCTGCACGAACTCCGTCTTCATTCCGGGCTGATAATTATGAGAATCGCACTCTTGGCATGGGAATCGCTTCATTCCATTCCCGTGGGCGGTGTGGCGGCCCATGTCACCGAGCTGGCGGCTGCGCTGGAGCGCAAAGGACATGAAGTCCATGTCTTCACGCGGATGGGAGCATGGCAGCCGCACTACGAATGCATCCATGGCGTGCATTACCATCGCTGTCAGTTCCGGCTAAACTCGGACTTCGTCGAAGAAGTCAACGACATGTGCCGCTCCATCGCTTACCAGGTGTGCGCAACCGAGAATTTCGTCGGTGCGTTTGACGTGATTCATGCCCACGACTGGCTGACCGGCAATGCCATGATCTACATCAAACAGGGGCGAGGGCGGAAGAGCGTTCTTGCCATCCACTCCACCGAGTACGGCCGCAGCGGCAACCACTTCCACAATGGCCGCTCGGAACGGGTCCGCCACCAGGAACGCGCGGCCACCCATTGGTCCGATCGAGTAATCACGGTTTCGTATTCTCTGAAGAAGGAAGTTATGTGGATGTACGAGGTTCCGGACTGGAAGATCTCCGCCATCTACAATGGAGTGAACCTCCACAATTACGACGGATGGCTGGACCCCGGCGGAGTCAAAGCCCGGTATGGCATCGGGCCTATGGATCCGACGGTGCTGTTTTCCGGGCGCGCGGTCTACCAAAAGGGACCGGATTTATTGGTGGAGGCCATCCCCCACATCCTCTGGCACTATCCGGGGGCGAAATTTGTCTTCGCCGGAGATGGAGAGATGCGGGCCGCGGTGCAGCATCGCGCGTGGCAGCTTGGTGTAGAGCATGCCACCCGGTTTCTCGGTTTCAAGATCAATGGGGAGCTGACGGAGCTTTACAAAGCCTGCGATGTGGTGTGCGTGCCCAGCCGCAACGAACCCTTTGGCATCGTGGTGCTGGAAGCCTGGAGCGCGGGCAAGCCCGTCATCGCCACCAAGAACGGCGGCCCGGACGAGTATGTGTGGCATGAGGTGAACGGGTTGAAGATCTATCCCAACCCTGATTCCGTGGCCTGGGGCATCGGCACCCTGTTCACCAACTGGGAGTGGGCCCGCTGGATGGGACGCAACGGCAGAGTCGCCGTGGAATCGGGCTTCACCTGGGACGCCATCGCCGACCGCGTCGCCCACGTCTACACCCAGTGACCGCACCTTGGCATCCGATGTGGCCCGGAAGGGACGAGAAAATCCGCGCATGAACGAACTTCCAGAATACGTGGATGGTTTACCCAATATCTGTGGGGCGGAAGAACAAGTCGCCGCAGCAACCACGAACACGCGCCCGGTCTACCTGCCGGAAAGCGGCATCGACTTTGCCAGGATCAAGAGCGCGTTTGCCATCGCGCTGCACATGCATCAGCCGCTCATTCTTTCGGGGACGGGCGATCTCCGCACCGCCGAGGTGATCAGCAATCTGAAGTACATGATGGATAACCCTCACATCGGCGACAACCACAACGCGTCGGTGTTTCACTGGTGTTACAAGCGGATGGGCGAATTTATTCCGCAGCTCGTCCACGAGGGCAAACAGCCGCGGGTGATGCTCGACTATTCCGGCTGTCTGTTGCACGGGTTGCGGCACATGGGGTTGGACGATGTCTTTGACAACCTGCGGCGCATCACGTGCGATCCTGCCTACCGGCGCTGCGCCGAGTGGCTAGGGACAGCCTGGGGACACGCGGTCGCTCCCAGCACGCCGGCGCAGGATTTCCGCCTGCACGTGCAGGCGTGGCAGCATCATTTCGCCGCGATCTTCGGCCTGGAGGCGCTCGCACGAGTCAAAGGATTTTCTCCCCCGGAGATGGCGCTGCCCAATCATCCTGACGTGGCCTACGAATTTGTCAGGACACTCAAGGACTGCGGCTACCGCTGGGTCCTGGTGCAGGAACATTCGGTGGAACGCGTGGAAGATGGCGGCAGTTTGCAACATCGCCATCTTCCTCACTGTCTGCTTGCCAGGAACTCAGCGGGCGAAACTGCCAGCATCATCGCCATCATCAAGACCCAAGGCAGTGACACCAAACTGGTGGCGCAGATGCAGCCCTACTACGAGGCCAAAGGGCTGGGACAAATGCCGCTGGCTGGCCGGCAGATCCCGCCCTTGGTGACCCAGATCGGCGACGGCGAGAACGGCGGCGTGATGATGAACGAGTTTCCCAGCAAATTCTTGGAGGTCATGCGCGAGGCTTCAGGCTGGGAAACTCCACCCGTGAACGTAACGGAATACCTGGAGTACCTGGCCGAGATCGGCATCCAGGAAACGGCCTTCCTTCCCATCCAACCGCTTCACCAGAAGCAGATCTGGGAGAGATTCCAGCCCGGCCAGGGCCGCAAGCGGCTGGAGAGTGTCATCGCCGAGCTGCGAACCCAGAACAATCGCTTCGACATGGAGGGAGGCAGTTGGACGAACAACCTCTCCTGGGTCCGCGGCTACGAAAATGTGCTGGGCCCCATGGAGGCGGTAAGTGCCCGGTTTGCGGAACGAGCGCTGGGCAAGGTTCCGGCCAATGAACGCCGTTACCGCAATGCGCTCTTTTATCTCCTGCTGACGCAGACCAGTTGCTATCGCTATTGGGGACAGGGCATCTGGACCGAGTACGCGCGCGAATTGTGCCGCCGCGCCTCCGACATACTGACCCACGATTTCTGAGCCGGCTCCGTCTGGACAACCGTGTGGTTTGCCCTTCTGGTACAGGTGCTCGGGATGGGCGGCCGGGGGCAAGCCGTCCTGCATCAGGATCCAAGTCCGCACCGCCGCGCCGGCCAGCCAATGGAACTGTATTGACACTCGGGGAAGCAATGCTATAGTCGCCAGAACGAGGCCTTTCAGAAATGAAGAATATCTACGACGTGATGCGGCAGAAGGAACTCGAGATCGAACGCCTGAAAAAAGAGATCGAAGCGCTCCGTGTGGTGGCGCCCATGCTGGAAGAGAAGGAACCGGCGCGCGAAATCGCGGCCGCCGCTTCGCCGGCCAAGACCTATTCTTCGACCCAGCAGAGCAACGAGCCGGTGCTTGGCACCGACACGGGCAAGGCCGCGCGGGTTTGGCCTTAGCCGCCGCGAACTGTCACAGGTCCCCCGCTCCCCCGCCCGCCCTCCGACGGGCCGGGGGAGGTGACTGTTTCCCACCGCGTCGGGTTGTGCGAGTTGGGAAGGTGCGGCTTTCCGGCTCCGGGGGTGACCATGTTCGAACGAAACTTCAACGACGGCCCTAGAAGCGATGGCGCCTTCACCGGTCCGCTAGACCAGGAGACTTTCCGCGCCCTCCTCTTTAATTCATTCCTGCGTCAACAGAACCGGTTACGCGCCGGCCAGCGAGAGGGCGAACGGCTGGCGGCCATCGCCGCCACGCGCCGCGCCGTGGCGGAGTCTGGCGACCTGAGGGCCGCTCTGAACCTGGTGGTCACGCGCGCGCTGGATGCCACCGGCGCCACCGGAGCGGCCATCGCCATCGGCGCCCAGGGAGAGATGACCTGCTGGGCGATGAGTGGACCCACAGCGCCTCCGCTCGGCGCCGCCCTGCCTCTTGATTCCGGGCTCTCGGGAGAGTGTGTACGCAGCCGGCACACCCTGCGCTGTGACGACACCGAGAGCGACCCGCGCGTCAACCGTGAAGCTTGCGCCCGTCTGGGCGGGGTAGGATCCATGCTGCTGGTGCCGCTTCTCCGGCGCAATGGCGTCAGCGGCATCCTGGAGGTGTTTTCCACCCGGCCGCACGCCTTCGACGACAACGATGAACACGTGCTGGAGTTGCTGGCGGTAATCGCCAGTGCAGCACTGGCCGACTTCACGGGCAGCGAGGCCGCGCCGCGTGTTTCACGGAGCCTGGCCACAAGTGTCCGCCCGGTCTCTTCCCCCATCGCGCCGGTGTGATCGACGGGTGTCCCGGCGTCTCTGCGCAGGATCAAAGCTCCAGACGTGCCCCCGGAGCAAGTTCGCGGGGAGGCCGGCCACGGCGGAAGATGCGGGCCGCAGCCGCACCTGTCAGCATCACCCTTCCACTCTCGACGCGCAACATAGCGCCCTCGCGCAGAGCCACCACTGGCGTCTCATTCTCCTCGAGGAATTGCAGTAGCCGTTCTTCCCTGGTTTCGGCCATGAGCGTCGAGTTGGGATCGGGATCGATGTAGTGAGGGTTGATCTGGAACGGCACCAGCCCAAGCGCCCGGAGCGACGGTGGCTCGACGATCGGCATGTCGTTGGTGGTGCGGATGGTCGGGCAGGCGACATTCGATCCGGCGCTGGCGCCCATATACCGCAGGCTGCCCTCTTGCGCGCGCTCGCGGATCGGGTCCAGCAAGTCGGTATCGTATAGCGCCTTCAGAAGCCGGAAGGTGTTGCCGCCGCCAATAAAGATGGCCTCGGCGCTCATCACCGCGGCGCGCGGATCGTGCGCCTGGTGGAGCGAACTGACTCGGAATCCCATGCACTCCAGGCGTTCGGCGGCTTTGGCGGCATAGCCGTCCCGGTCGTGCAGCGCGTAGGGGACGAACAACACCCGGCGCACCCCGGCAAGGAAGTCGCAAATCTCGCCTTCGGCATGGTCGAGATAACCGCTGCCGTGGAGGGTTGAGTTGCTGATCAGCAGAACGCGAGTTTCCGTCATGCGAATGTTTGACGCTCTGGGGTCGCATTGTAAACGGATGGCGAAGTATCATAGGAGCCAATGCCGAAGGCTAGCCACAGGACGGGCTTGGCAGTGTGCGCGCTTCTGTCATTTGCCCTCACCGCCGCAGCCCAAACCAAGCCCACGCCCAACTTCTCCGGTTACTGGAAGCTGAACCCGGAGAAAAGCGACCTCGGCGGCGCCCCTCCGCCGGACTCGGCCGGATACGTGATCCGGCACATCGGCGCCAAGCTCGCCTTCGACTACACCCAGGACTCGAAGACCACGCGCGTAGAGATCACGACCGACGGCCAGGAGCGTATGACCGACTCCAATGCGGAGGCTGAGGTCTGGACTCGTACCTTTTGGGAAGGTCCGGTGCTGCTATTCGAAGCCCGGCAAAAGGCCCGCCCGGCCCATCCGGCCTCGGGCATCAGGTGGACCAGCCGCTGGAAACTCTCGGCGGACGGCCAGACCCTCACCATCGAGCGGCAGATTACGGCACCGCAAGGCCAGATCAACCAGGTCCTTGTCTTCAACCGGGAGACCAAGGAAACCAGCAAGAACGACAACCAGTAATCAGGACTGTCCGGCGGCGGCCGGCAGCGTGAACAGGAAGGTTGAACCGTGCCCCAGGGCGCTTTCCGCGCGGATGGCGCCGCCGTGCGCCCGCACGATGTGTTTGGCGATGGCCAGCCCCAGGCCGGTGCCGCCGGACTCTCGTGACCGCGCCTTATCCACGCGGTAGAAGCGCTCGAACAGGCGCGGCAGGTGTTCGGACGCGATGCCCGGGCCGAAGTCGCGCACGTAGAACTCGACCGCGGCGCCGGCATCGCGCGCCCCCAGGACGATCCTGCCGCCCGAGCAAGCGTACTTCAAGGCGTTATCGATCAGGTTCGCGAGCACCTGGTGGACGGCGTCGGTGTCAGCCTCCACGGCGCGCGCCGTTGGCACTTCTACGATCAACTCCACCCCCTTCGATTTGGCGATCTCGACGAAGCTCTTGGCGACGTCCTCCAGCATCTCCGCCGGAGCGACTGCCCGGAAGCGGAAGGCCACTTCTCCAGATTCCACGCGCGCGAGCGTGAGCAGGTCCTCGCTCAAGGTGGCCATGCGTACGGAATTCTTGCGGATGATCTCCAGGAACTCGCGATCCGGTCCTTCGGTCGGGGCCGATTCCAGCAAGGTCTCGGCGTAGCCCTGAATCGAGGTCAGCGGCGTGCGCAGTTCGTGCGACACGTTAGCTACGAAATCGCGGCGGGTCTTCTCCACACGCTCGATCTCGCTGACGTCGTACAGGACCGCGACCGCCCCAGCTCCCGGCATGGGCGCGGCGGTCACGTTGTAGAAGCGGCCGGGGACAATGGAGGTGGCGCGCGTGGTGCGCACGCCTCCGCTGTGGATGGCTTCCGTGATCGCCCGCAGGAAGTCGGGGTCGCGGACGGTTTCGACCACCGGCGCTCCCAGCCGCACACCCGACGTCGTGAGCCTCGCCATCACTCGGTTAGCCCATTGCACCTTGCCGTCGGCGGAGATGGCGATCACGGCTTCCTGCATGCTGTTGAGCAAGGTCTCCAGCTGCTGCTGGCCGGTGCGGATGCCGCGGAAGCTGTGCTCAAGCTGGTGTGCAGTGGAGTCCAGCGCCATCGCCACCTGGCCGATTTCGTCGGATGAGTTTTCCGCGATGCGGGCGGTCAGATCGCCGGCAGCGATGCAACCGGCGAAATCTACCATCCGGCGCAAACGACGCGAGACCGACTGCGCCGCGATCAACGACAATGCGACTGCCACCAGCACCGCCAGCCCTGATGCCAACAGCAGCGTGTGGCGCACCCCGTCGTTGCTCTGGCGGAACCACCCCAGCGAACACGCGGCGATCACCACCAGGAACATTAGCAGCAGCTTGAAGAAGATACGGTTGCTCACTTGGGCGACTCGAAGCGATAGCCGGTGCCGCGGACGGTGCGCAGGTAGCGCGGGTTCTCCGGGTCGGGCTCGATCTTCTCGCGGATGCGGCGCACGTACACGTCCACCGAGCGCGGGGTGACGTAGGCGGTGTCGCGCCACACCGCGTCCAGCAACTGGTCGCGGGTGAAGACGCGTCCCACGTGCCGCGCGAGGTAGTCCAGCAGGCGAAACTCGGTGGCGGTGGTGGCGACGGGCTTGCCGCGGACGGTCAGGATCATGGCCCCGCTGTCGATCTCGATCTCCCCCATCTTCAGCAGCGAGGGCGTCAGCGGCTTCTCGAAGCGCCGCAGGACGGCCCGTGTGCGCGCCACCAGTTCCCGCGGGCTGAAAGGCTTGGTGATGTAATCGTCGGCACCCAGGTCGAGGCCCAGCACGCGGTCCGATTCGGCGGTCTTCGCGGTCAGAAAGATGACCGGAGTCATGCCCAGCATGGGCATCTGGCGAATGCGGCGGCAGAGATCGAGACCGTCTCCGCCCGGCACCATGATGTCGAGCAGGAACAGCGACGGATGCTCTTTCTCTGCTTCCCCCAGCACGGCGCCGGCCGCGGGGAAAGCGTGCACGGCATAGCCGGCGGCCTCCAGGTGGTGGCGCACCAGGCGGCTGATGTCAGCATCGTCCTCAACCAGGAAAATTAGGGGCTTCACACCGGTATTGTACCGGGCGGAGAGAAATCCCGGCGTGCCTTCGCCGGTGGCGCCATGGGCCGGTCAGCCTCAGGATGTGGGGTGATATAATCCCGCCCCTCCGGCCGACAATCCGGGGCCGCTCAGATCCGCAGAGGAGGTTCCCACATGGCGGCGGCCAATCCCGTGGCGCCCACACCCGAATTGACCCTGCAGGCCGAAAAAACGTCGAGTGAGATGCTGGTGCGTTGCAGAGGCAAGATCACCTCCGGCTCTTCCGGTCTGCTGAAAGCCACGGTCACCAGTCTGATGCTGGAGAACAGGATCGTGGTGCTGGATCTCGGCAATGTGAGCTATGTGGACAGTTCAGGGCTGGGGGCGCTGGTGGGGCTTTATATCTCCTCCCGGCGGACGAGCTGCAGCCTGAAGCTCCGCAACCTGACCGACCGCCTGAAGGAGCTGTTGCATCTCACTCGCCTGAACCAATTCTTCGAAGGCTCTTAGAAGCCCGTGCGCGGCGCGGCGGCGGGTGCTTCCTATTGAGCGCGCACGACCATCCCGGCCCAGACCAGGTACATGCAAAAAAGTACGGTGACCGCCAGCATGACCACGATGATCGACCTTCCGATCGTGGACCACCAGGACGGCCGGCGCCAGAATTTCTTGCGACGACGGATGCGAACGTGATGTCTGTGGTGTTGTTGCGGTGTAGGAATTGCCTGTTCCGGCCCTGCCAACTTCTCCTCCCTGTACGACCGAGCGAGCCAGCTATCTGGCATGGCTCGAGAACTCTTTCTGTCATTCTGCGATGGAATGCGCGTGAAGTGCAATTAGAAATCGTGGAGGGTTGTTCCAGACATTACCCCTTGCTCCGGTGCGACGCTCCGCCCCTGGACGGTTTGTTCTGATTTTGGAACAGAACCTACTTCTTTCTCTCCGTCCGATGACAAGCTGCTACAGTGTGCGGCCATTCTGGGACGCCGCTCGGGATTCAGGCCCGGGCCGCCCATGGAGGTAGCGCACATGAACGGCAAATGGTTCACCCTATGCGTGGGTATCACCCTCACCCTCGTATTGTCGCCGTCTGCTCTGCGGGGGCAGACCGACTGCGGCAAAGGCGCGGGCCCTCTCCGTTCAGACCCACCCCAGGGCCTGACTCCCCAGGAGATCATTCAGAGATTCACGGCTAAGGAATCCACGTTCAGGACCGCGCGCAAGAGTCACACTTTTATCCAGGATGTGACCGTTCAGACGCTCCGACCCGGCATCCTTCCCGGCGACTTCAGGGTTGACGGCGAGTATAGGCAGGTCATGGAAGTTTCCTTCGACCCCAAGGGCAAGCGTCTGGAACACGTGACCTTTGCGCCACAAAACACGCTGCGGTCGATCTCGGTGAGCCCGGAGAATCTGGAGGACATCCGCAACCGCGCCGCCTTCTTTCTCGGTACCGAAGACCTGCCGCTGTACACCTTGCTCTATGCCGGCCGGCAACACGTGGACCAACTGGACACCTATGTCTTCGACGTCGCGCCCAAGGCCATGGAACACGCCAAACGCTACTTCCAGGGCCGGATCTGGGTGGAAAGCAGCGACCTGGTCGCCGTGAAGACCTGCGGCAAGACGGTTCCCGATATCATCCACACCCACAAGAAAAAGAGAACCGAGGAGGACATCCATCCCAAGTTCGTGACCTATCGCGAGCTGATCGACGGCCAGTATTGGTTCCCCACCTATAGCCGCTCCGACGATGTTCTGAGCTTCAGCGGCGGCAACACCGTCCACATTCGCGAAACCATCAAGTACACCGACTATCGGCACTCTGACTCGAGGCCGCGGACGCTTCGCGGCGAGGCACTATCGGACCAGCAGCCCCCGCGATGAGCTGGGTTGACGTCAGACGCCGGATCAGCTTGCCCTGGCTTCGGTGCTCCAAGCGCCGCTTGCGGAGGCAAAGCCAACCACCTGGCGTACGGCCTTGCCTTCGCGCAAACGATCGAACCCCGCATTGATGTCGGCCAGGCTGAGCCGGCCGGTCATTAGGCGGTTGACGGGCAGGCGTCCCTGGCGGTAAAGCGCGATGTAGCGCGGCAGATCGCGCACTGGCACGCACGTCCCGATATAACTTCCCTTGATAGTGCGCTCTTCCGCCACCAGGTTCACCTGCGGAACCGGAAACGTGTGGGTTGGCGGAGGCAAGCCGGCGGTCACGGTGGTACCGCCGCGGCGCGTGATCTTGTACGCGAGTTCCATGGCCTTCACCGATCCCGCCATTTCGAAGGCGAACTCCACGCCGCCCTGGGTGGCAGCCCGAACCTGCTCGATGCAGTCCGCATCGGCGGCACTGAAGGTGTCGGACGCGCCCAGGCTCCGGGCCATCGTCAGCTTGTCCTGCAACACATCGACAGCCACGATCTGGCGCGCACCGGCCAGGCTTGCGCCCAGCAAGGCGGAGAATCCCACCCCGCCCAATCCGACCACCGCAACCGTCGAGCCTGGGGAGACTTTGGCGGTGTTGAGCACGGCGCCCACTCCGGTCAGCACGGCGCAGCCGAACAGCGCCGCCTCATCGAACGGCAACTCCGGATCGATCTTAATCAGCGACCGCCGCGAAACTGTCGCATACTCGGCGAAAGAAGAACACCCAAGGAGATGGTTGATGGGCGCACCGTTGCGGCCGAGCCGCCGCGCGCCCGACAGCAGCGTGCCCGCGGCGTTGGCCGCCGCGCCCGGTTCGCAAAGTGCGGGGCGTCCCTGCGAGCACGGCAGGCAATGCCCGCAGCTAGGCACGAACACCAGCACCACGTGATCGCCCTTCTTCAGGTCATCCACGCCGGGCCCGATCTCCTCGACCGTCCCCGCCGCCTCGTGCCCCAGCACCATGGGCGTGGGACGCGGACGATCGCCGTTGATCACCGACAAGTCGGAGTGGCAAAGGCCCGCAGCGCCCATCCTGACCAGCACTTCACCCTGCCCGGGACCTTCGAGGTCAACCTCTTCTATCGAAAGTGGCTTGGACTGCGAATACGGCGGCACAGATCCCATCGCGTTCAACACCGCAGCCTTGATTTTCATGACTGGTCTCCTTGAGATTTTGCGATCGTATTAGTCCCTTGTTGCGTGACCTCGCCGCGCTCGATGCGGAACACGCGGTCGAGCATGCGGGCCGAGTGTTGCAAGTCCGACTCCGAGATCAGGATCGACATGCCTTCCTGCCGCAAGCCCGCAATCACGTCGCTGATGCGCTGGGCCAGCGCGGGAGCGACGCCCTCGAAAGGCTCGTCGAGCAGCAGCAGGCGGGTGCCGCACATCAGCGCCCGGCCCAGTGCCACCAGCTTCTGCTGTCCGCCCGAGAGCTGCAGTGCTCTGCGTTCCCCCATGGCTAAAAGTTCCGGAATCTGTTCATAGACTTTCTTCAGCCTCTCCTCCGAGCCGCTGCCATTCATGGCCCAGAGGGGCAGCAGGATGTTCTCTTCGGCGGTCAACTCCGGGATGAGGCGCCGGTCCTCGGGCATGTATCCAATGCCGGCACGGGTCCGCCCGTGCGAAGGGACCTTCCCCAGGTCCAGGCCGTTGAACTCGACGGAGCCGCGGCGTGGCGGCAACAGCCCCATGATGCTGCGCATCAGGCTGGTCTTCCCCGCGCCGTTGCGGCCGATCAGTCCGGCCATGATGCCGCTGGGCAGTTCCAGGGTTACGTCGCGCAGGACCGTGACCGCCTGGATCGCCGCCTCGAGACCGGAAATCTTAAGCACTCGCGATGTCCTTCACTTCCGGGCGCACCGCCACCTGCCCTCCGACCACGTACTTGCGCACATCAGCGTCGCCCAGCACGTGAGCGGGAGCACCATCCGCCAGAACGCGTCCTTCGTAGAAAGCGATGACCCGCTTGGAATAGCGGCTGACGATCTCCATGTCGTGCTCGACGAACAGCACGGTCACGCCCTCGGAACGGACCGCGTTCATCACCGTGTCCATGATGCCGAACTTTTCATCCGAGCTGACGCCACTGGTGGGCTCGTCCAGAATCAGCATCTCGGGCTTCACCGCCAGGGCCACAGCGATGTCCAGCAGCTTGCGCACTCCTTCCGGCAGCACGCCGGCTAGGCTGTTGCGGTACTGGACGAGCCCGAAGCGCGCGAGCATCGATTCCGCTGCCGCCATCAGCGTAGTCCCGTGGCCGGGAACGATCTTCGGCGTGCGCAACCGCCACGGCTTGCTGTTCCGCAACACGATGCCGAGAGCCACGATCACGTTTTCCAGCACGGTAAGCGAGTCATAGAGCTGCGGGATCTGGAAGGATCGGCAGATCCCCAACTGCGTGATCTGGCGCGGATGCAGGGCGGTCACGTCCCGCCCTTTGAAGCTGATGATGCCAGTATCGGGCTTGAGGTAGCCGGTCACCATGTTGACAAAAGTGGTCTTGCCGGCGCCGTTGGTGCCGATCAGCCCCACCACCGTGTCCGGCTCGACGGCAATGGAGATTCCCCAGGCCGCCGTCACCGCGCCGAACTTCTTGCACAGCCCTTGCGCATCGAGGAGGGGCGTCATGACGAACCTCGCCGGCGAAGATGCCCGAACACCGACCACAACCCGGCGGGAAGAAATACGATCACGATCAGCAGCGCGCTCCCTACCACCAGTTGCCAGGTGTTGGGGGAATACTGGTAGGCGTAGGTACGAATGATCTCGAAGACGAACGCTCCCAGGAAGGGCGCGATCACGCTTCCGGTCCCGCTCAGGATGGCCACGAAAATGAACTCGCCCGAGGTCGTCCAGTACGCCAGGTCGGGATCGATGTGGCCCACGGTCATGGCGGTCAGGGCGCCACCCAGTCCCGCCAGCGCTCCTGCGATCACATACTTCACGTGGATGGCATGGCGGACCGATGCCCCCATGTATTCCACGCGAATCTCGTTGTCGCGGATGGCGGGCGACAGCCGTCCCAGGGGAGTTTCGAAATAAGCGTGCATCACCAGCGCGGCCACGAAGGCGAGCACGCAGGCCAGCGCGAACAACGCGAACTGGTGTTGTTCGCCGCCGATGGGTCGGCGAAACAGCGTCGGCGGGGCGACATTGAAGCCGTCGGTACTGCCCAGGGCTGCCGTTCGCACCAGCAGCCCGTATAAAATCATTGAGAAAGCCAGGCTCAGCATGGCGAAGAAAATGTCACGGTACTTGGCCATCAGGAAGCCCAAGAGGAACGCCACCACGCTACCGACCACGATCCCCGTCAGCAGCAATAGCAGCACGTCCTTGATCCCAAAGAACTGGCCGAGGCTCCCAACCGCATAGGCCCCTAGGCAATAGAAAAGACCCTGCCCGAAGGAGACCAGTCCGGTCCGCAGCAAAAGCATCAGGCCAAGAACCACCAGCCCTTTGCCCAGGGACAGCGTCAAAAGGAAAAGCCACTTGGGCAGAAGCAGCCCAATCACCAGCAGCGCAAGCAACGCGACGACGAGCACCAGCAGCGTGTGATCGGCGCGCTTCATATTTTGCGGACCTCGGCGCCGGCAAACAAGCCTTTGGGACGGAAGATAAGCACCAAGGCCATCACTCCATAAATGCTGAACAGCTCCACCTGCGGCAGATAATGCACCGCCGCCGAGCGCACCAGCCCGACGATCAGCGCGCCCAAAGCCGCACCCGGTAGGCTGCCCAAGCCGCCCACCACCACCACCGCGAAGGCCAGCACGATAACCTGCACGCCCATTCCTGGCACCACCGAGACCGTGGGCGCGGTGAGCGCTCCGCCGACGGCGGCCAGCATGGTGCCGATGGTAAACGTCACCAGGTAAAAGCGGGATACGTTGATGCCCATGGCCATGCTGATCTCACGATCGTGGATCACCGCCGAAAGCAGCTTGCCGTGATGCGTGTACCGCAAAACGGCGGCGAGTGCCGCTCCCGCCACCAGCGACACCACGATCAGAACCACGTTGTACACGGGATAGATCAATCCAGCGAATTCAACGTTCCCCAGCAGGCTGTAGGGCTCGGAAACGTAGTACGCGTCCACACCCCAGATCAGCTTGATCACATCCTCCAGGATGAGGAACAGGGCGTAGGTGACCAGCAGCAGGACGATCTCATCCCTGCCGTACATGAAGCGCAGCAAGCCGCGCTCGATCAGCGGGCCGGCGACCACGCCCACGATCACCGCCGCCAGCAGGAGCATGCCGTAGCTGGCGAGCGGCGCGTGACCGTGTCCCAGCCAGTATCCGACCAGCGTGGCCGCCATGTACGCACCTAGAGCGTACAGGCTCCCGTGCGCCATGTTGAGGATCTTCATCACCCCATAGATCAGGGTGAGACCCAGCGCGATAACGAAGAGCCACGACGAGTAGATAATCCCGTCAACCAGCGGCGGCAACAATTCGCGCATGGGTCACTCCCGTGTGCGGCCGGATTGTGGGAGGAACCGGCCCCCACGTGTTGAAAGGTGAAGGGGCACGGCACGCCTGAAGGCGCGCCCCTTCACCCCACGCATATACCAATTGTGAATCTACTTTAGCTGGGTTTCTTGAATCCGGCCTTGATCCAGGCTTCGCTCTTCACCCCGTCCGGCGGCGTGACTTTGTCCGCCGGATACGTCTTGACGTCCACCAGCGTGACCTGGCCCTTCTCATGCTTAACCGTGCCGTAGGCGGTCCCCTGGACCGCTTGATGTCCCTTGCCGGTGGCCATCTGGACCTTGCCGCCCGGCCCCTCAAAAGTCAGGTTCTCGAAGGCCGCGATGACCTGGTCCTGGTTCGGCGTCTTACCTTTGTTGGCCGCCCTCGCTTTCTCGTACGCCGACTTCACCCCCAGGACCGCCTGCGCCATCTTGTAAGCGGGATAGCTGGGCGGAACCCCGTATTTATCCTGGTAGGCCTTGCGGAACCAGCGGTTGAGCGCCGTGTCGGGCGCGAACATGTCGAAGGGGCCGCGCGCTCCGATGATGGTTCCGTCCGGGATCTGGTTCCCGAGCTTCTGCACTGCGGTCTCGCCGCCGGTCAACAGGACCGTGCTCTTGGTGAACAGGCCGCGCGGTGACGCCTGCAAGATGAACGCCTCCAGATCGCCGCCCCAGAAGCTGGAATGCACCACGTCGGCGCCGCTCGAAAGCAGAGCGGAGATCTCCGCCCCGTATTGGCCGGCCAGCAACTGCGGCCATTGTGCCGTGGCGACCTCGACTCCCGGCTTCAGAACCTTCATCGAGGCATCGAAGTCGTTCCACGAATCCTGGCCCCAAGCGTAGTTCTGGTTGATTCCGGCGATCTTCTTTATGTTGGGCTTGGCCTGAGTCACGTACATCGCCGCCGCGACATTGTCCATCGTGGCCATGGCTCCCGTGCGGAAAACGTACTTGTAGCTGGCGTCTTCGAAGATCCGCGGCGTGCCGCAATCGAAAAACACCGTCAATTTCTTGAGTTCCTCGGCCAGGGGAGCGATGGCCAGGCAGTCGCCGCTGGAAATGTATCCGACCACCAGGTCCACATCGCGCTGCACCAGGTTGCGGTATTCGGTCACCTGCTTGGTGGTGCCGCCGGCTTCATCCAGGAACGCCAGCTCGATCGCCGCGCCTCCCACGCCCTTGGTGGTGTAAGGCGCGGGCAGCTTGCCGGCATTGGCGGCCTCCGCCACCAGCTCTGCCGCATTCTTGGCCGGCACCCCGAACGGCGCCGCGGCCGCCCCTGATAAGAACGTCACCACGCCGATCTTGACGGTTTTCTCCTGCGCGGCGGCAGACGCCAGAAAAATTGCGACGCAGGCCGCCAAAACCACGGCCCTGTAAGCATGCGAGAAATGCGTTTTCATTGTGCCCCTCATGTGTTTGAAATTGGATTTTTCGAGGTCTGGACCCGGCACTCCTTGTTCACAAGCGCCCTTCGTGCAAGTTCGGCGGCTTCACGGTAAACGATAAGAATTCCGGCCCTGGGAAAACCCGCGCCGCCGCTGGGATGATAAGCAGGCTCGAATTGCCCTGCGGCGCGCATTATAGCGCCCGAAGCCAAGGTCTAGTCGTTGGATTTTCTTGGAGTTGTAAACGGAGCCGGCCAGAAGGAAGGTCTGGCGGCGCTATCGAATTCAGTTACCGCCAGATACGCTGCTGCAGATCGGGCGCCGAGACCACCATGGGCTGGCCATGCACTGAGGCAGCGTGCATGTTGATTGCGGTCGCCGCTTGCGTGCGGAGGTTCCCAGACTCTCGGTGGAAATCCAACGTGGTCACGTGATGTTCACAATGTACGCACGTGAACATGGTGCCGTCCTGAATCCGTTTTATGGTGTAGTGTTTCACGCTTTCCATTGTAGCCCCGGTTCCTGGGGAACCCGTGTAGCACGACGGAGGGGTAATGCGTAGGAATTAGATCAGGGCCCTAGGGTGGCCAAACGGCGAAATCCTGCGCGCAGCGAAAGGCCTAAAGCCAAGTTGGTAGCGCTACCGGGAATCGAACCCGGGTTTGAAGATTGAGAATCTTCCGTCCTAACCCCTAGACGATAGCGCCACCGGTGAGGACGTTCGGATTATAACAAAGGCGCGCGGCACGCAATTCCAGCGCGCTTCCGCCCCGCATTCCAGAGGGCTTGACAACCCGCCGCCCGAGGTCCAGAATCCTCTCTGCAGGTTGGCGAATAAAAAGCGAAACTACCCTCCCCGGAAACCCCGTAGTTCCGCTCGCGCCCGTTCCGGTCCCAGCTCGCGAGGTATCCCATGATGGCATCCGCACTACACGTATTCCCTTCCCCGGCTACCGGCCGGAGCGCCCTGGCCGGGATCGAGGGAGTGGTCCCGGCGTCGCGGCTGGGAGTGCGTCCGCAGCCCGAGACCATCCCCACCGGCATCCCGCAAGTGGACGAACTCACCGGAGGCGTGCCCCGCGGCAGCCTGACCGAGATCTTCGGGCCAGCCTCATCGGGCCGCACCAGCCTCCTGTTCGCGCTCATGGCCCAGGCGACGGCGCGCGAGGAAGTCTGCGCGCTGGTGGACGCGAGCGACGCCTTCGATCCCCACTCCGCCGCTGCCGCCGGAGTGAACCTCCAGCGCGTGCTGTGGGTCAGGTGTGAGAAAGTTTTACGTTTCAAGTTTCACGTTTCACGCACCCTACGGGAAACGAGCAACGTGAAACGTGAAATGTTCTCGCGCGTCGAGCAGGCGCTGCGTGCCGCCGACCTGCTGCTGCAAGCCGGAGGTCTCGGCCTGGTAGTGATGGACCTGGGCGACATCCCGCCCGCGATCGCGCGCCGGGTGCCGCTGGCCTCGTGGTTCCGCTTCCGCCGCGCGGTGGAGAACACGGCCACCGCGCTGGTTGTCGTCGAACAGGAAGCCTCGGCGAAAAGCTGCGCATCGCTGGTGCTGAAAACACAGCAATCAGCAGTCAGCAATCAGCAGTCAGCAAAAACGCGGATCGTCCCCACACATACGCGTTTGTTGTGCGGGATGCAGTTGGAAATTGAGGTTCTGAATTCCCGCATGCGGCAACGCAACCCCGTCCGTTCGGTCACGGCTTCGTTTGAATCACGAGCCTCATGGGTTGGCTAAATGCCAAGTGCCAACTGCTAATTGCCATGCCCTTCGCCACCATCTACGTTCCCGATTTCCTGGTAGCGGCGGTGGTGCGCCTGGAGCCGGCGCTGCGCGGGAAAGCAGTGGCGGTGCTCGAGGGCAAGCCTCCGGCGGTGACGGTTGCCGCTATAAACGAAGCCGCGGCCGAAGCCGGCATCGAGCCCGGCATGACCAAGTTGCAGGCGGCGGCGTATCCGGTGGAACTGCGCCAGCGCTCCCCGGCGCAGGAAGCGGCCGCGCACGCCGCGCTGCTCGATTGCGCGCAGGCTTTCTCGCCGCGCGTGGAAGCGACGGCCGCCGACACCGTAGTGCTCGACGTCGCCGGCCTCGATCGCCAGTTCGGTCCGCCGGACAAGCTGGCGCAGGATTTCGAGCAACGCGCATGCGAACTCGGATTGCAGGCAAATGTCGCGGTCGCTGCCAATCCCGATGCTGCGATCCTCGCCGCACGCGGTTTCGCAGGCATCACCGTGATCCCGCCGGGCAAGCAGGCCGAACGCCTGGGATCGCTTGCCGTGGACGTGCTGCAGGTCGCGCCCGAGATCCTGGAGACGCTCGACCGCTGGGGCGTTCGCAATCTTCGCGCGCTGGCGGCGCTGCCCGAGGTCGCCATGGTCGAACGCCTGGGACAGGAAGGACTGCGGCTGCAGAAGCTGGCGCGCGGCGCCGTCGAGCGCCCGCTCGTCCCGGCGGAGCCGCCGCTCGAGTTCGAAGAAACCATGGAGCTGGAGTATCCAGTAGCGCTGCTGGAGCCGCTGGCGTTCGTGCTGGGACGCTTGCTGGAGCAGCTCTGCGTGCGCCTTGGAGCGCGGGCGCTGGCCACGAACGAGCTTCGCGTGATGCTGGAGTTGGACGCTAGCGACGGCGGAGACGACGTTTCACGTTTCGAGTTTCACGTTTCACGTGGCGATGACCAACTTGAAACGCGAAACGTGAAACGTGAAACGTTCGAGCGCGCCCTCCATCTTCCTCTGCCCATGCTCGACGCGCGACTCTTCCTCAAGTTGTTGCAATTGGAGTTGCGCGCGCATCCGCCGGCGGCGCCAGTGGTGAAGGTGACGATCGAGGCTGAGCCCGTCCAGCCGCGTCCGGGACAGGGAGGACTTTTTCTGCCGGCCACGCCGGCGCCCGACCGGCTGGAGCTGACGCTGGCGCGCCTTGCCGGAATTGTCGGCGAGCAGAAGATCGGTGCCGCGGAGGTGCTGGACACGCATCGTCCGGATGCATTTCAGATGAAACGCTTCGCGCCCGCGACCCAGGGGCTAAAGCCCTCTTCTAAAGATCGCAATGCGGCACGGCTGAAGCCGTGCCCTGATACGAACCCAAACTCGGCACTTGCTGTCATGGCACTGCGGCGTTTTCGTCCGCCGCTGGCGGCGACTGTCGATGTGCGCGACGGCGAACCCGTGCGCATCGCTGCCGGCGAGATTCGCGGCGAGGTGGCGTCGGTCTCCGGTCCCTGGCGGAATTCCGGGGACTGGTGGAAGGGGAAAACGCCACGGATTGACACCGATGAACACGGACCAAACTGGACAAGGGAGGAGTGGGACATCGCTGTGCCGGGCACTCAAGGCATCGCGCTCTACCGTGTTTATCGCCGGCTCGACTCTGGACAATGGTTCGTGGAAGGAAGTTATGACTGAGGGAATTGAGTCATTGAGCCATTGAGCCATTGAAAAACCAATGGCCCAATGACCCAATGACTCAATCCTACATCGAGCTACATTCTGCCTCTGCCTTCAGTTTTCTCGAGGGCGCTTCCGTGCCCGAGGAACTGGTGGATACGTGTGTGGCGGCGGAAATGCCGGCCATGGCGCTGCTCGACCGCGACGGCGTTTACGGGGCGCCGCGTTTTCATCTTGCTGCGAAGAAAGCGGGGGTGAAGGCGCACATCGGGGCCGAGATCACGTTTGCGCCACAGAGGCACAGAGACACCGAGAACGTTTCAAGTTTCAAGTTTCAAGTTTCACGTGGGCGACTTGAAACGCGAAACGTGAAACGTGAAACGTGCTGTGTTCCCCTGCTGGTCGAGTCCCGCGCCGGCTACCAGAACCTTTGCCGGCTGATCACGCGCATGAAGATGCGCGGCCCCAAGGACGCGCCGTCGGAAGTGATCGCCGCTCGCGAAGACGATTTGCGCGAGCATGCTGCCGGGCTGATCTGCCTGACCGGAGGCGACGACGGTCCGCTCGCCGCCGCGCTCGCCAATGGCGGGATGGAAGAAGCGCGCTGCGCCGTCGAGCGCCTGGTATCGATCTTCGGTCGCGACAATGTTTATGTCGAGCTTCAGCGACATTTTTTGCGCGAAGAAGAAGCGCGCAACCAGGCAGTGGTCGAGATCGCGCACGCGCTCCGCCTGCCCATCCTCGCGACCAACGGCGTGCGCTATGCGCGGGCCGAGCAGCGCGAGATTCTCGACGCCTTCACCGCTATCCGCCATCACCGGACACTGGAGACTGCCGGACGCCTGCTAGCACGCAACTCCGAGCGCCGCCTGAAGACGCCCGCGGAGATGGCACGCCTGTTTGCCGACCTTCCGGAAGCCATTGCCGAGACCGGGCAGCTCTCGTCGCGGCTGGAGTTCACGCTCGCCGATCTCGGCTACGAATTTCCCCGCTATCCGGTGCCCGAGGGCGAAACCATGACGTCGTTTCTGCGAAAGCGTGCCGAGGATGGCGCGCGCGAGCATTACGGCCGCGCGCAGCGTCCCATACGCCAACGCGCAAAGCGGCAGATCGAGCGCGAGCTGGCGCTGATCGAGAAGCTCGATCTCGCCGGCTATTTCCTCATCGTGTGGGACATTGTGCGCTTCTGCCGCGAGCAGGGCATTCTGGTGCAGGGACGCGGCTCGGCCGCCAACTCGGCCGTCTGCTACTCGCTGGGCATTACCGCGGTTGATCCCATCCAGATGGACCTGCTGTTCGAGCGCTTCCTCTCGGAAGAGCGCGGCGAGTGGCCGGACATCGATCTCGACCTGCCCGCGGGCGACCAGCGCGAGCGCGCCATCCAGTATGTCTATCAACGTTATGGGAAACTCGGCGCGGCGATGACCGCCAATGTCATCACCTATCGCGGACGCTCGGCGGCGCGCGAGATCGGCAAGGTGCTGGGCTTCGATCCCGAGATGCTCGACCGGCTCTCCAAGATCGTCGGCTCGTGGGAATACCGCGATCCTGACGAGACGCTGGAGCGCCAGTTCCGCGATGCCGGCTTCGATCTCTCTCATCCGCGCCTGCGCAAATTCCTCGAGCTCGCGCTTGCGGTGCAGGACTTGCCGCGCCATCTCGGACAGCACTCCGGCGGCATGGTGGTTTGCCAGGGGCAGCTTGATTCCGTTGTGCCGCTCGAACCCGCAACCATGCCCGGCCGCGTGGTGGTGCAGTGGGACAAGGAAGATTGTGCCGACATGGGCATCATCAAGGTGGACCTGCTCGGGCTGGGCATGATGGCGGTGCTGGAGGACTCGATCGAGCTGATCCGACGCGACTACGGCGAGCCGGCGGACCTGGCACACCTGCCCGCGGACGATCCCGCGGTCTATGCCGCGCTGCAGAAGGCCGACACCGTGGGCATGTTCCAGGTGGAGAGCCGGGCGCAGATGTCCTGCCTGCCGCGGCTCCGGCCGAAATGTTTTTACGACATCGTGGTGGAGGTGGCCATCATCCGCCCCGGACCCATCGTCGGGCAGATGGTGAATCCTTATCTGAAGCGCCGCCAGGGACACGCGCCGGTCACTTATCCGCACCCATCGCTCGAGCCGGTGCTGGCGCGCACGCTGGGCGTACCGCTCTTCCAGGAGCAATTGCTACGCATTGCGATGATCGCCGCGGGCTTCAGCGGCGGCGAGGCGGAAGAACTGCGGCGCGCCTTCGGCTTCAAACGCTCGGAGCTCCGCATGCGCGACATCGAGGTGAAGCTGCGCGCCGGCATGGAGCGCAACGGCATCGCGCCGGAAGCCCAGCAGCAGATCGTCAACTCCATCACCTCGTTCGCGCTCTACGGCTTTCCCGAGTCGCACGCCGCCAGCTTCGCCCTGCTCGCCTACGCCAGCGCCTGGCTGAAGTGCCATTACCTGGCGGCGTTTACCGCCGCGCTGCTCAACCACCAGCCCATGGGCTTCTATCACCCATCGACCATCGTCAAGGACGCGCAGCGGCACGGGCTGAAGTTCAAGCCGGCGGATGTGATGAGATCGGAGTGGATGTGCACGCTGGAGCCCAGTAGCCAGTCGCCGGTCGCCAGTCACCAGCCGGCGAGCGCGATTGCAACTGGCGACCGGCAACCGGCTACTGGCGACTTCTGCCTCCGTCTCGGCCTCCGCTATGTCAAGGACCTGCGCGAGGAGGCGGCGCGCGCCCTGGTGCGCGAGCGCGAGCGGCGGCCGTTCGCTTCCATCGACGAACTGGCGCGGCGCGTGCCCGAGCTACGCAAGAGCGAACTGGCGGCGCTGGCGGAGGTGGGGGCGCTGAATTCAGTGGGAAGTGGTAAGTGGCAAGTGGGCAGTGCCCTCTTTTCACTTTCCACTAACCACTGTCCACTGAAGTTTCACCGCCGCGATGCGCTCTGGCAGGTGGAAAAGGCCGCCCGACCACCGGGGCCTCTGCTGGAGGAGATCGCCGAACCGGATACCGCTTCGCCGCTGGCCGCGATGAGCGACGAAGAGCGCCTGGTGGCGGACTTCCGCGGCACCGGGCTGACGCTGGGACCGCATCCCATGGCCTATCGGCGCAGGGAGATGGATGCGCTGGGGGTGCGTCCCGCGCGCGAATTGCCCGGCCTGCCCGACGGCAAGCGTGTGCGCGCCGCCGGGTGCGTGATCGCGCGGCAGCGCCCCGGCACTGCCCGCGGCTTCGTCTTCCTCAGCCTGGAGGACGAAACCGGCATCGCCAACGCCATCATCACCCCTGACCTGTTCGAAAAGAACCGGCTGCTGCTGGTGGGAGAGCAGTTCCTGCTAGTGGAAGGTGTGCTGCAGAACCTGGACAATGTGGTCTCGGTGAAAGCCGAGCGGGTGCTGCCGCTGGCGATCACCGGCGCCACCACCCGTTCGCATGACTTCCATTAGACAGCTGGGCCTACGGCGATGCGGTTTCTTGCCACAGTAGAAAAACTCGGCACCAAGAAATTCCACAAGAAAATTGGCAACCGCGCTTGTCCCCGGCGCAGCAGAAAAAAATTGTTCTATACTAGGCGTGGGTGAGGCCGCCGATATCCCGGACTTATTGAAGGAGAGCTGTTACATGCCGAGAGCTACCGCCCTGAAGAGCAAGAAAGCGTACACCACCAACGGTGACAATTACGCCGGGTCATCGGTCACGGTGATTTCGGCGCCCAATACCCTGGAAGAGGAGATTCGCATCCGCGCCTACCTGCTGTACGAGCAGGAAGGACGGCAGGAAGGCCGCGACGAGGAATACTGGCTCCGCGCCGAGTCGGAGATCCTGGGACGCAACGGCCTGCACAGGAGTTAGTCCGGGTTTGACCGCGGTCCTTCTCATCGACGACAACCCAGTGCAGTTGCGCGCACGCGAGGCGGTGCTGCGCAACGCCGGGTTCGAAACCCACATTGCCACCACCCAGGAAAGCGCCCTCGCTCTGCTGCGCGGCCAAGCGGAGGGCGGCATCGGCGCCATCATCACCGACCACATCATGCCGGGCAGTAGCGGGGCCGAATTTGTGCGCGCCTTGCGCGCCGCCAAGCCCGGGGTGCCGGTCATCGTGATCACCGGACTGGCGGAGGCCGAAAGCGACTACCGGGGCGCGGGCGTCACCTTCCGCCAGAAGCCCTGCCCGCCGGAAGAACTCATCGCTCTGGTGCGCTCCAGCATCGCCGGCGGCACCGGTTAGGACATCCCACTCCCGCAGCCACGCGCTTCTTAATTCCCAGCGGGTACCCCTGTGGGCGCTGGAGCGAACATACCGGCCTCATCGCTGTGACGGCCATGAATGTCGTCGAAGTCGGAGTGGATCTCGCGGAACGCCGCCAGTAACAATGGATCGAAGTGTTGGGGAAGGGTTCGGCCGTCGCCTTCGAGCATCACTCGGCAAGCGGCCGGGTGGCTGAGGGCAGGCTTGTAAGGGCGTTTGGTGCGCAGGGCGTCGTACTGGTCCACCAGCATGACGATGCGGCCCGCCAGAGGGATTTCCAGGCCCTTGAGCCCGTGGGGATAGCCCGTGCCATCCCAGCGTTCGTGGTGGGTGAGGGCGATCTGCCGGGCCATTTCGATCAGGGGAGAGCGGGAGCCGGAGAGCAGATCGGCGCCGATCTCGGTGTGCCGCTTGAGCAGCTTCCATTCATCCTCGGTTAGAGGGCCGGGTTTGAGGAGAACGGCGTCGGGCACTCCGATTTTGCCGAGGTCATGCATGGGAGCGGCCTCGAACAACAGCTCGGCGTCGGGCGCAGCCCACCCGGTGCACAGCGCCAGCCGGCGGGCGTAATGAGCGATGCGCACCACGTGTTCGCCGGTCTCATGGTCGCGGCAGCGGGTAGCGCCTAGCAGCCGCAGAACGGTATCGTGGTAGGAGCGCTCCAACTCCCGCGACTGCTGCCGTTCAGCCAGCAGCGCCGACTTCAGGTCCTGGGCATAGGCCTGCAACTGGCGGTTGGCCATCTGCAGTTGGCGCGTCCGCTCTTCCTCTTCCGCCAGCACTCGCTTCAGATCGCGGGCATATAGTTCGAGTTGCGGGCGCATATCGGGGATGCGCTGCAGCACCCTCACGCGCATCTCAACGCCGTTGCATCTGCTCATGGGCCTTGTCCCGGCGCTGGCTGGCCAGCGCTCCCCGCACGCACTCCAGCAACTGCAGCGGGCTGAAAGGCTTCACCAGGTAAGCCCGAATGCCGAGCGCCAGTCCCCGCTGCCGGTCTTTCTCCTGATCCCTGCCGGTGAGCATAAGGATGGCGATATCGGCCGTGGCCGGTTGGCTGCGCAACACTTCCGCCACCTCGATGCCGGTCTTGCCCGGCATCATCCAGTCCAGCAGGATGAGGTCAGGGTGCTCGCGCCGCGCCAGTTCCACAGCCTGATTGCCATCGGCGGCGTGCAGAACCCGCAGTCCCGGAGCTTCCAGCGTGGTCTCGATCAGCGTTCTTAGGCTTTCTTCATCATCGGCAATCAAGACGGTTTTCATCATGGCCCTCGGCCCTATATATCGGCCCGATTATGAAATACGACAGTGAAGGATGTGGTCATTGCACGCACACCTCCAGCCCGCGAGCAAATTTTGGGAATGGCGCTATCGCGCCCTTAGTATGGAGTTGCCGCCGCAACGGCGGGAATGGGATAGCACCAGAAACGCCCCGCGTGTTGCCAATCTGGTAAGAATCGCCACTGCGCGTTTCAATTGGGGAAGCGGCCATCCACAGCGTTGTACGTTTGGACTACGATCATCACCGACTCATGGCGGGCATTTTGCTAATCGCGCGTTGCGCAACTTTTTCTGTGAGAGAATAATGAGAATCCGCGGTGTGGACTGATGCCCCAATTTGGTAGTTATGCGCTGTTGCTGGCGCTCGCCCTGAGTGTGTATTCCCTGGTCGCCGGCGCGATAGCCCTGATGCGGCGTGGCGTTTCCGCCGACCGCATTGGCGACACCGCGCGGCGGGCCGGCATGGCCGTGTTCATCGCGCTCACCGCCGCAGCCGTGGCGCTGGTGGCCGCCGCCTTCACCGACGATTTCTCTGTCGCCTACATCTTCCACCACAGCAATCGCGACCTCGCCATCCCGTACAAGTTTTCCGTGCTGTGGTCGGGACAGGAAGGCTCGCTGCTGTTCTGGGCGTGGCTGCTTTCCGCCTATGGATTCGTGCTGCGCTGGCGGCACAAGGTGGACACCCGCTTGGTGGCCCATGCCTCAGTGATCGTGGCCGCGGTGCAGGTGTTCTTTATCCTGCTCATTAACTTCCCCGCCAACCCTTTCGCCATGATGATTGGCGACCTGCCACCCGACGGCAACGGGCTAAACCCGCTGCTGCAGTATCCGGAGATGGTGATTCATCCCCCCATGCTCTACCTTGGGTACGTCGGCTTCTGCATCCCGTTCGCCTTCGCTCTGGGCGCGCTGATCATGAAGTATCCCGGCGAAAAGTGGATCCACATCACCCGCCGCTGGACCATGGTGACGTGGCTGTTTTTGAGTTGCGGCGTTGCGCTGGGCGCGCACTGGGCCTACTCGGTATTGGGCTGGGGCGGGTATTGGGGCTGGGACCCGGTGGAGAATGCCTCGTTCATCCCCTGGCTGACCGGCACCGCGTTCTTGCATTCCGTCATGATGCAGGAGAAGCGCGGCATGCTGAAGATGTGGAACATGTGGCTGATCTTCGCCACCTTCATGCTTTCGATTCTCGGGACCTTCCTGACCCGCTCGGGCGTGGTCAGCTCGGTGCACGCCTTCGCGCAATCCTCGATCGGCACCTGGTTCCTCATCTTCCTGGCGCTCACCTTCGCCACCTGCGCGTACTTCTTCGTGCTCAATCGCGGCGAGCTGAAGAGCGAGAACAAACTGGAATCGCTGGTCTCGCGCGAATCCAGCTTCCTGTTCAACAATCTGGTGCTGCTGGCGGCCTGCTTCGCGGTGCTGTGGGGGACGCTGTTCCCCGTGCTCTCGGAGTGGGTGCAGGGAACCAAGATCACGGTGGGGCCGCCGTTCTTCAATCGCGTGATGCTGCCCATCACCATGCTCCTGTTGGTGCTGACCGCGGTGGGACCGCTGCTGGCCTGGCGCAAGACGTCGCTGGAGAGCCTGCGGCGCAACTTCTTGTGGCCGGTCGTGGCTGCGGTGGCGACCGCCGTCCTGTTGATCGCCTTCGGCATGCAGCCGTGGCAGGACATGTCCGTCTTCTACTCGCTGATGGCCATCTCGCTTTCAGTGCTGGTGATGGCGACGGTGGCTTCGGAGTTCATCCGCGGCGGACGCGTGATCCGCGAAAAGACCGGGCACAGCCTGCTGGCCTCGATGGTGCAATTGACGCGCCGCAACACCCGCCGCTACGGCGGATATATCGTTCACTTCGCCGTGGTGGTGATGATCATCGGCATTGCCGGCTCCGCTTTCAATCAGCAGAACGAGGCGCCGCTGGGTGTGGGCGACCGCATGAGCATCGGCCCCTACACGCTGGTGGGCCGTTCCTACACCCAGGACGACAATCCCAACTACAGCAGCGAGTCGGCCATCGTGGACGTCTACAAGGGCAAGGACAAGATTGACACCATGTACCCCGAGCGGCGGATGTTCAAGGCCAGCGGCCAGACCGCGACCATCGTAGCCAATCGTTCCACGCTGAAAGAAGATCTCTACCTGGTTTATGCCGGCCGCAACGAAGAGAACGGCCCGCCCATCATCCGCGCCCACCTGAACCCGCTGGTCATGTGGCTTTGGTTAGGGGTATACATCCTGATCTTCGGCACGCTGGTGGCGCTGGTGCCCAACGCCGCCGCAGTCACCCTGCGACAACCGGTGCGCGCGCCCGCCGCGGCAGCGGTGGAGGCGGGTGATTGATGTTGAGCCGACATTCTCCATTGTCATCCCGACCGAGTACGAGTCGAGGGACCCCTACTTGGCTCCGCGCAGTGCAGATTGCCGCCGTTTTCCTCGCCGCCACCTTCCTCCTCGGCGCCGATCCCAGCGGCGCGCGCTTCGAAAACCTCGGCCACAAGCTGATGTGCCGCTGCGGCTGCAATCAGATCCTGCTGGAGTGCAATCACGTCGGCTGCGCCTACTCGGAGAAGATGCGGCAGGAATTGATGGCCGGCCTGCAGGGTGCGGACAGCGATGATCTGGTCCTGCAGCGCTTCGTGCAGGAGTACGGCGGCGTGGTGCTGGCTGCGCCGCCGGCCACCGGCTTCAATCGTGTGGCGTGGATCACCCCGTTCGCCGCGCTGGGCGCGGGAATTTTCGCGGTGGTGTGGGTAGTCCGGCGCTGGAGATCGGGCCCGCCACCGCCGCCTGCCACCGCGCCCCCTGGTGGTGCCTTGGAGATCGACGAATTCCGCGAGCGCGCCCGCAAGGAGACGGAGCTGTGATCATCGTCCTTTGCGTGCTGTTCACCATGATCCTCTTCTTCTACGTTTTCTACACGGAAGAAGAAGTTTGGGTGGGCGAGGAAAAGACCCGGCTGGGGTACCTCTACGAGCGCAAGGACGTGATCTACGAGAACCTGCGCGACCTGAACTTCGAATACAAAGCCGGAAAGTTTCCGGACACTGACTTCCAGGCCATGCGGGCCACGCTGGAAGCGGAAGCCGCGCAGGTGCTGGCCGAAATCGAACAACTGGAGAACGTGGCCAGCGCGGCCAGCCCCGCGCCGTCCCGCAAAGGAGCCCGGAGTTGAAGATCAGGAACATGTTGCGCGTGCTGGCGGCCTTGCTGGCGCTGAGCGCGTTGTCCACGGCTACCAACCTGAAAGGCACGGTGAAGAACGGCACCACCGGCAAACCCGCCGCCGGCGATGACGTGGTTCTGCTGGATATGTCGCAGGGCATGCAGGAAGCCGCCCGCACCAAGTCCGATGCCCAGGGACACTTCAGTTTCAACTATGAGGAAACCGGCGGGCCGCACATGGTCCGCGCGCTGCACCAGGGGGTGAATTACTTTCCCAAGGGAGGCATCATCCCGCCGGGGACCAGCACGGCCGAGGTGACGGTGTACGACGCCGCCGCGAAAGTCCCCGGCATCGGCCTGACCGTGGACATGATGCGCGCGCAATCGGAAGGCAGCAACTTGCAGGTGACCGAACTCTGGGCGGTGAAGAACACCTCCGACCCTCCGCGCACTCAGATGAGCGACAACGCCTTCGAGGTCATGCTGCCCGCGGACGCGCAAGTGGATTCTTCGATGGCCTCCGGTCCCGGCGGGCAGCCAATCAACTCCGCGCCGGTTCCTCAATCGGAAAAGAACAAGTACGCGTTCATCTTTCCGCTGCGACCGGGAGAAACCCGTTTCCAGGTGAACTACCACCTGCCCTACTCGGGCAAGATCAAGATCGGACCCAGGCCGCTCTATGCTACCGACCACGTCGTGATCATGCTGCCGAAGACGATGCAGTTCACCGGCGGCGGCGCCGGATACCAGACCATGAGCGGTGGCGACCCCGACGCCAACATCCAGGTGATCACCAACGTCAACCCCGGACAGGACTTGAGCTTCAATCTCTCGGGCACGGGCACCATCCAGGAAGGACAACAGACGGCAACTGCCGGCGGCGGTGGGCAGGGTAGCGGAATGGCGCAGCGCCGCGGCGGTCCCGGCGGCGGACTGGGCGCTCCGGAAGAGACTCCGGATCCGCTGCATCGTTATCGCGGATTCATCCTGGGCGGGCTGGCGGTAGCGCTAGCCTTGGGCGTGTTTTACGTGGTGACGCGGCCCAAGCCGGCGATCGCGGTCAGCAATGCTGTACCACAGCAGCCTGCGGCAACCACCAAGCGCGCGGCAGCGTCGCCACCGCGCGTGGACGTTCCACCCGTGGCCGCGACGCCGCCGCGAAATGGCGATCGTCTGCTCGACGCGCTGAAAGAGGAGCTGTTCCAGCTCGAGCTGGAGCGCCACCAGGGAAGGATTTCCGCTGAGGAGTACGCGAAGGCTAAGACGGCTCTCGACACCACGCTGGCACGCGCCGCCAAGCGGGCCGGCTCCTAAGCTCCTGCTCGCTTGCTCCGACAATCTTCGCTGCTGCAATGGCGTACTTTCGGTGCGCCTGTTGTTGGGCCTTCTCAATAGCGTCCTTTGCCGTCACCTGACATTCTCCAGCGTAAGTTGGCAGCAACCCATAGCTATAGGATGCGGGGGGGACCGTACCGGCTCCTACGAGCACGGCCGAGTTGCCCCGTACGTGCGTAGCACGTGCGGGATTCTATCCCGCAGCGGCCGGTCTCGTAGGCCCATTCCCCCGGAGGAGACGTGTATACCGGCAGAGCCGCTCCCAGGGAAATCCCTTCGCCGCGCGGTCCTTTCAGGTCCATCGACCCTGGGCTCTGTGCGGCGACCCACCAATAAGGAGGCAAGCCCACCGTCGAGCCGTCCGCCAATACGGTCGTTTTCAAGGTTTGCGAATACGCCGCGGCGGCGGCCAGCAGCATCCACGCACTGAGAAGGGAACCAGTCCAGGAGCGTTTTAGCACTTGTCGCATTGGGGAACTGGACATAAGCAGTGCCTCGCTACCTTTGACGAGAGCAGCCCACCTTGGATTCCCCGCGCCTCATCTGGCCCACCCGCCGTTCTGGTCTTTTCGAGGTTCTAAGTCAACTTCATACCTAACAATGAGCGCAGGGCGGGACCAACGTCGGCGTACGTGTCCAGCCATATGAGCCTAACCCCTAAATGGGCTACTATCGATCCGATCCACCGGTCCTCGTCGGGAGTTCCAGTTTGACACCTCAACCAGTAGTGCGTAGTCGATGTAACTGCCAGCCCAGTTGTTGTTTCTAATTCGGCGACTCTCATTTCGTGAATCCAAGAGAGCCACCGGCGGATGTTGACATCCGACAGAGACACTCCTATGAACACGATCGGTCTTGATACCGCATTGCTGGTAAACGCGGCACTCTGCCACGAGAACATGCCGCTAGCGATGTTCAGATAGTCACTTTCCGAAAATACAAGACGGTCAACAGATGTAGCCCTGATGTGATCCACGTCGTGTTCTTTCTCGCCCGGAACAGTTAGCAGACCATGGCAGAAGTAGTATGGAATTCGCTCGGGAGACATTAGCGATGTCACCCCAACAACTTGATCCAAAGGGGCTCTTGCGGCGGCTGCAGCATCGTACCTGTCCCCCGGCCTTTTATGGGCAATGGCATAAAAATCATTGATTAGTGCATACAGAAGAGGCTCAGCATTGAAAGACAAAATAGCTGATGGTCTTAGCTCCATCTCAGCCAGTTCGCTGACAATTAAAGCAATTTCCAGCGCCGAACAGCCCGGGAACAATCGCTGTACTAGGTGCAACATGATATCCCAAGTGTTCAAATGGATACTTGCTGGTATCCTCGCTTCAAAAGCCGCTTGGAAGTAATTCCAGTTCTTATCGCCGAGCGTTCGCCGCGCACTGCGGTACAGAGAATCCGCCAGAACGCGGAGAAACTGATCGTCATCAAGTCCTAGTCTGTCCTGGGCCGCCTGGATGACTGCATCCGGAGCATATTGGTCCAAAAGGTTGTCCCTCAGGGCAGCCGCGTTCCCATGTGGGTTGGATACCTCGATGAGACCCTTAACCAAATCTGGCCAACTCGGGAACATCGGTAGCGATGTGCCAGCTCCGATGCACAAGCTCCAGCCGGTGCGTGGAATTGTTCCTCTAAGAAGCGCTTGCGCTTGTTTCCAATGCAGTCCTGCTTTGGCCATAGGTGACACCACACTGGGCAGGAACACATGGCGATGGGCGGGTGGCCCAGACAACTCGTCATAGTGGGATTCTATCCCCGGCGGCATGTTCCTGTCGTGCCGGTTCGGGGTGACCGCAGCTAATGATTCAGTTACTTCGTGCTGCGAAAATACCCGGCTGCACATTATTTCGGCCTTACGGGCCTTGGTGTCTCGGCGGTGCTCCCACATCCGGCGAACTCACGGTCGGAACTAAGGCCTGTGCTGCGGCAGCGGCAAGATCTGCAGCCAGGAGATCTTCCTGAAGTCCTTCACGTCGGCGGTGACCAGGATGTTCCCCTTGCCGGCGATGGCGGCCGCAAAGCAATCCGCATAGGGCAGCCCATGTCCCGCTTTCAGTTGCGCTGCTGTCTCCGTGATCGGCTCGTCGGCGTTGATTACGCTCAGGGGTAAGAGTCGGACCTTACCCATGAACTCCCGCGCTTCGGCCAAACCCCGCTTCTTGGCGATGTTGTAATACACTTCGCCCCAGTTGACGACCGAGATCATCAGAGTCGTATTGGCATCGCGCGCCCGTTTAAACAATCCTTCCACGATGTCCGCCCCCGGTTGGTCCATCAGGAAACGGTAGAGAGCGTTAGCATCCAGGACGTGAACCTTCATGCCAACTCCCGGTCCGGATCACGTTCCAGCGCCGGTGGCATCCCTCGTTTCCTGAGACTCCCCCGCACGCTCTCGATGAAAGCATCGGTGACCGGCTGGAGGAGCAGGCGCCCCTGTTCCTCGACAAAGGCGATCTTTGTGCCCGGCTTGATGTCGAAGCGCTCGCGAATCCCGGCTGGGATTACGATCTGTCCCTTGGCATTTACCGCCGTGTATTCCTTGCTTGACATAGTATTACATTATACCAAAAGGCTGACAAAAGCGATGACGTAGTAATATTTTGCGACGATACTACGAGGACTGGGGGGCTGCCGGGGCCGAAGCGAGGGGCTTCCCTGAGCCATCGTATTTGGCGGGTTTCCGCAGAAGCAGCTTGACAGCGCCGCGTTGTGGTGATATTGTTGCTAACACATATATATCATTCAGATAATTTCTCTCGGCCACGCGCTAAGTCCTTTGGATGACGGTATTTGCGTGTAAGTCCTTTAGACCATCGGTTCACGACGGTTGACCGTGGCTAAGTTGATGATTCTACTAGGCGGCGGGGAGGGGGTAGGGGGGTAGGGCATCTCGACATCGTGGGGCACGGGCTGCTTAGTGCAGGTGGAAGAGCTGATCCAGGGCGAACATCAGGCCGACGCCCAGGAACACCAGCAGCGCCATCTTCACACCCGGCTCCTTGTTGACTTCCGGGATCAGGTCGGAAGCGGCCACGTAGATGGTGACCCCGGCGGAGAGCGAAAGCCCGACCCCCAGAAAGCGCTGCAGCGCCGACATCGCCAGCACGCCTGCGATGGTGGAGACGCCCAGCAGCGCGGACGATCCCCAGGCGATGCCGCGGCTGCGTCCGCTGGCCAGCATCACCGAGGCCACCGTGAATCCCTCCGGGATCTTGTGCAGGAACACGGCCAGGAAGATCACCCATCCCAGCCACTCCGAGACCAGGAAGCCGGAGGCGATGGCGATGCCGTCGAAGAAGGTGTGGGCCACCAGGCCGAAGAGGACGGAGACGCCGGTGTGGGCGCGCACGAATTCATCGGCGTGGGTCTCTTCGCCGAAGTGGAAGTGGGGCGTGACCGTGTGCTCGAAGAAGTGCACCAGCAGATATCCGGCGAGCACGAACAGCGGCCCGCGCGCGCCCGCCAGGTGGATGCCCTCGGGCACCATTTCCAGCAGCGCCGCGGCCAGCATGAACCCGGAGCCCAAGGCGACGAAATATTTCAGGTAGTGCCGCTTCCAGGTTCGGTGGACGATGAGCGCGCCGCCGAAAACGTCCGCCGCGGCTGCCGTCAGGCCCATCAACACGCTGAGGAGAATGGGATGCATGGGGCGAGCGGGAAGAATAGCAGATGAGTGCTATGCGCTGTGCCGCACGTGCACCACGTCGCCGTCCTTGACGATGTAGTCCTTGCCCTCCAGGCGCAGGGTGCCGCGGGCGCGGGCGTTGGCTTCCGAGCCGGCTTCGAGCAGGGCGTCCCAGTGGATGACCTCGGCGCGGATGAAGTGCTTCTCCAGATCGGTGTGGATGGCGCCGGCGGCCTCGACGGCGCGTGTTCCACGTGAAACAGTCCAGGCGCGGCATTCGTCCTCGCCCACAGTGAGAAAGGAGATAAGGCCCATCAGCTCGTAGGTTTTGCGGATGAGCCGCACCAGGCCGCTTTCCTTCAGGTTGTAGCTGGAGAGGAACTCGGCGGTTGAGGCGTCATCCATCTCGGCGAGTTCGGCTTCGACTTTGCCGCAGATGGCGGTAGCGCCGGCGTTGGGTCGTGAGGCGATCTCCTGCATGCCGAACTTTTCGACCGCGCGTTCGAGCTCGCTGCCGAGGTCGGCGCTCTCGCCTATGTTGAGCACGTAGAGGATCGGCTTCTGGCTGAGGAACATGAAACCGCGCAGCCGCTTGCGATCTTCCGGGACCAGTTCCAGCTCGCGCAGCGGACGCTCGCGCTCCAGTTGCTCTTTGGACTTGACCATCAGCTCGTTCTCTTTCTCGAGCTCGGGCGAGCGCATTTTTTTCAGGTCTTTGACCAGGCGTTCGAGACGCTTCTCGATCTGTCCGAGGTCGTTGACCATCAGGTCGAACTCGACGTTGCGGGCGTCGCGCGCGGGATCGATGGCTCCCACGTGCGGCACCGCCGGATCGTCGAAGGCGCGCAGCACGTGCACCAGCGCGTCCACGTTGCGCAGCGCGGTGGCGTAGGCGGTGTCCTTCAAGGCTTCCTGCCCGATGGCGGCTACATCCGCGTACTCGATGGACGCGTGCATGGTCTTGCGTGGGTTGTAGAGCGCGGCTAGCTTGTCGAGGCGCTCGTCGGGAACACGGGCGACGCCGATGTGGGCCTCGCGTCCGCCGCGCGCTTCCACGTGCGCCTTGGTGAGGATCGTGAACAGCGATGTCTTGCCTACCTGCGGCAGGCCGATGATGCCGGATTTCATAAGGGCAGCTCTTGGCTGTTAGCTCTTGGCTCTTAGCTCTAACGTCGGGACGCCCGGACCAAATGCCGAGCTAAACGATTCTGCCGAAGCCACGTCAAGAAGCCAAGAACCAAAAGCTAAAAGCTGCTTCTCCGCGCGACCAGAAACAGCACTACCAGGCCGAGAATCAGCACGCCCGACTCCAGCCGCGTGGACCACGCGTGCAACTGGTTGAAGGCGATGCGGCGGGCGTCGGCGATGGGCACGAGATCGATCTCGCCCATGGCAGCGCGCAGAGCCGCCATCTTGGCCGAGACCACGAATTGGGAGATGAGGGTGAGCGCCAGCATCACGTACACGAGCAAGTGACGCGGAGCCAGCGGATGCGCGGCGCCGCGGGCGGAGTACGTGTGCAGCATCGACGTGACGAGAAACACGATGGCGCAGAAGATGCCCATCCAATGCAGGATGCCTAGCGAACGCGTGACCACCGCGCCCGCGAGGTGGCGCGTTGGCAGAACTTTGAACACAGTCGGCGCCACGGCGGCGGCGAAGAAGATGATTCCGCCGATCCAGACCGCCAGAGCCAGCAGCATGAAAAATCGCAGCACGTTCATCACGCATAACGATACCATCGCGTGCCCGCGAGCCGCGAATTGTCACGCTGTGGCTCTTTGACCTAGAATCGTGCGCCGTAGTCACAGGGAGGCTAAAACACAATGAAGCGCAACACTCAGTGGTTCCTGCTGGTCGCTGTCGCTGCCGTGATCCTCGCCCTGCCCGCCTGGGCGCAGGGCGGTGACGAGACTCACATCGCAAATTCCAGTCAGTTGAAATTCGGTTCGGCTCCGTATTTGCCGTCATGCCTCACCATGGCGGTAGAGCACGGAGACCCGAACAAGGGCGCGTTTACGCTGCTGCTAAAGTTCACCAGCGGCTGCCGAGTGCCGATGCACTGGCATACGTCGGCTGAAGAATTGATGCTGGTCAGTGGCTCTGGAAAAATGCAGATGCAGGACGGCACGATCTCGACGGTGGATCGCGGAGGCTTCGCTTACATCCCTCCAAAGCATCAGCACACGTTCACCTGCGCTACGGCCTGTACAGCTTTTCTGTCGGGCGACGCCGCATTCGACATCCACTACGTAGACAAGAGCGGCAAGGAAATCCCGGCGGAGCAGGCGCTCAGCGTGAGCAAGCCCAAACCTGCGGCAAAGAAAAACGTCATGTAGTAGGGGATCGCAGCCGGGCCTACGTGGGCACTGCCACGCTCTCCACGATCTCGCGCAGGACCTGCTCCGCCTGCTCCGACTTCTTGAGCATCGAGGAGTAGCGCGCGTTCACCACCACGCGGTGAGCGAAGACCGGCACGGCCAGCGACTTGAAGTCTTCCGGCACGGCGAAATCGCGGCCTTCGATGTAGGCCATGGCCTGCGCGGCGCGGTAGAGCATGAGCGAGCCGCGCGGCGAGACACCGAGCGAAAGGAACTCGGAGTCGCGCGTCTTGCGCACGATCTCCAGGGTGTAGTCGAGCAGCGAGTCCTCCACCCGCACCTTGGCGACTTCTTCCTGGATGGCGACCACGTCGGCGGTGCTGAGCACCGGCAGCACCTCGTCGAGCCGCGCGGCGCCGGCTTCCGAGCGCAGGATTTCGCGCTCGCCCGAGCCCGTGGGGTATCCCATGCGGGCCCGCACCAAAAAGCGGTCCAACTGAGATTCCGGCAGCGGATACGTGCCGTGGTGCTCAACCGGATTCTGCGTGGCGACCACCAGAAAGGGCTGCGGCAGGCGATGCGAGTGGCCGTCCACCGTCACCTGGCCCTCGTTCATGGCCTCGAGCAGCGCGGACTGCGTTTTGGGCGTGGTGCGGTTGATCTCGTCGGCGAGCAGGACGTTGGTGAACACCGGCCCCGGCTTGAACTCGAAGCGCTGCTCGCTGGCCGAGTAGATGGAGATGCCCATCACGTCGCTGGGCAGCATATCGCTGGTGAACTGGATGCGCTGGAAGGAGCAGTCCAGGCCGCGGGCCAGCGCGTGCGCCAGCGTGGTCTTGCCCACGCCAGGAACGCCTTCGATCAGCAGGTGCCCGCGCGCGAACAGCGCCACCAGCGCCAGGCGCACGACTTCGTCTGTGCCGCGGATCACCCGCCGCAGCGCGCCTTCGAGCTGCATCGCGCGCTGCACGGGTTCCGATGCGGTGCGGGAGGCCATGCTGTCTCGGATTGTACCAAGTACCGAGTACCGGCTACTGCTCCAAGAGTTCCGGCGGACGGCCGGTCAGGCGCTCGATGCGCTTGCGGATGGGTGGATGGGTCGAGAACAGGCCGGCGAAGTTTATTCCCAACAGCGGCTGCACGATGAACAGGTGCGCGCTCGAAGGGGAAGCGGCCATGGGGATCCGTTTGGAATAGGCATCCAGCTTCTGCAGGGCGCGCGCCAGCGCGTAGGGATTGCCGGTAAAATGCGCGCCGGTGGCGTCGGCCTGATACTCGCGCGAGCGCGACACAGCGAGCTGGATGAGCATGGCCGCGAACGGCGCCAAGATCAGCATGAACAGCGCGCCGAGGCCGCCTCCGCCGCGATCTTCGCGGTCGCGTCCGCCCATGCCGCCGAACAGCGCGCCCCAGTATGCCATGCGCGCCAGAATCGTAATGGCGCCGGCCAGGGTGGCGGCGATGGAACTGATCAGGATGTCGCGGTTGCGCACGTGCCCCAGTTCATGCGCCAACACGCCTTCCAGTTCCTCGTCGTCCAGCAGATTGAGGATGCCCTGCGTCACCGCGACCGAAGCGTGGCTCGGGTTGCGGCCGGTGGCGAAGGCGTTGGGCGAGTCCGTCGGGATTACGTAGATCTTGGGCATGGGCAGACCCTGCCGCTGCGTGATGCGCTCCACGACTTCATACACGCGCGGCAGTTGCTCGCGCGTGGCCGGCTGCGCGCGATAGGTCATGAGCGCGATCTTGTCGGAGAAGAAATAGGAGACGAAGTTCATGACGGCGGCGAGCCCCAGGGCCAGGATCATGCCGTTCTGGCCGCCGAGCCAGTCGCCCACCAGGATCATGAAGCCGGTCAGCAAGCCCAGCAGCAATGCGGTTTTCAGTGCGTTACCCATATAGAAAGTACCTGACAATATAGATGTCGGCCGGGGCCCCCAGTTGCAGGCCCACAGTAGCCTATACGTCAGAGAGTTACGGGCGGTTCCAGGGGTGGTCAGGGAAAAAACAGATTGCTCGGCCTGAACATGGGCCACCCGTTCCTGATCAGAACCGGCCCCGTCACTTTACCGGTAACCGGCTCAGAAGGTTTCTGGTGTACCCCAACAAAAGCATTGTCGTACCGAAGCTAAACAGCAGGATTTCGTTGATTGCTCCGGCGGCGACGCCAAGGGCGGTATCTAATGGCGAACCCGGTTCCACTTCCCCAACTGAGCCCTCCGAGTAGAGGTCCCGCACTCGGCCAATGTATTGGAACGCTCGCCACCACGTTCTGACAAGCCCGAGCCCAACCGTCCAAATTACCGCCGCAGCGAACATCGACAGTCTCGGCCAGTACTTATACAGAATGTAGACGGCACAGAGCACACTAATTAGGCAACCCGAGGTCGCAAGAATAAAACTGCCCGAGCGAAACGGCGACCGTGAGAAAAACCTCTGCCCGTCGATTGGACCGCGTTTGGCCTCCAAAAGCTCCGGGCTTGGCGTGGACGCAAGGGCTGACTTGTCCATGTTTGAACCTTTTCTAATGGATTCTATGGGCGCAGGGCCAACGTGGCAGTTCCGGCGGCATTATCTCATCAATACTCTGCGGCAGCGCCAAATACGAGGCGATCGTCGCGAGGCGTGTAGTACCGTGGTGCTCGAAAGCCCCGAATCTCTTTTGGCCTGCGACGGCCCGGGCTGAAGCCGGGCCCCCTCGGAAACCGCTCGGAGCCAAAAGCTAAGTGCCAAAAGAGCTAGAAGCCAAAAGCTAGAAGCCTAATCGTGCGCCCAGGACCTCCGTCCTGGGCCAATTTATTTCGGCCCTACGGGCCTCCACGAGCCTTGGCGCGGGCCGCCGTAGGATAGGATTCAACTCGGCTCAGGCGCGATGCGAACTACCCCACCCTAGCCAAAAGAAGGCTAGGATGGGGCACCCTCATGTTTAACGATGCGTTGACGACCTTCCGAACCCGAGAGGTGGTTACGTCCACTTCGACAATGCGACAGGCGCTAAGTCTCCTCGCGTGCCTGCTGCTGGCCGCAACCGCGGTGTATCCGCAAACCTTGAAAACGACCGTATTGGCGGACGGCTCGACGGTGGGCTTGCCTCCCTATTTGGTGGGTCGCCGCACAGAGCCCAGGGTCGATGGATCTAAAAGGGCCGCGCGGCGAAGGGATTTCCCTGGGAGCGGCCCTGCCGGTGTACAACTCTCCGCCCGGGCCGGCCATTGGCGCCTACCGGCGTCCAGAACCACCTGCTGAGCGGGTGCGGCCCAATCTCGCCTCGTCCGTGAGGCCGGCACAATTAGACCAAGATCCCTCGACTCGGGTTTCCCGCGCAGGAGAAAACGCGCGGGAGCCCTCCCTCGCTCGGGATGACAAACGCTAGCGTTAAGAGGGAAACAGCTTTGCGGGCAGGTACAACCTCGTGGACAAGAGGTAGCGCCGCTATTCCACTACCTGCTTGGCCTTGTAGCCATCGCGAGCCACGATCACGTACTTCACCTCTTTGCCCTTCTGGTCGCGGACCTTCAACGGGTGGCCTTCGCCGTCGGTAACCTCAACCCTGATCTTGCGATAGCTGCCGTCCTGCTTGGCGTTGGTCGGGTGATACGCGAGGATGTACTGGCTGCGGATGGAATGGGCGATGTCGGCGAACACCTCGGGGAACGCGGCCTGGAAGCGGGGAAAGTACGCCTGTCCGCCGGTCATGTGGGCGATGGTGTTCATCTGGTTGTCGGCCTGGAGGTAATTCATGCGGATATCGGAGCAGCGATTGATAGCGTCAATGCCAGTCCGCGGACAATCGCCGGGGCTCATCAAACGAGCAAACTGCCCGGTGCCGATGGCGAAGATGGTGGTGTTGCGGGTCTCCTTGAGCTGCTTCAGGACGTTGTCGTAGTTCAGCTTGCTGAAGGTATCGCGGCCGCTGGAGACCAGGATGATGTACTTGCGGCCCTCCAGCCGGTCCAGCCGGTCGATGGTTTCGTAGAGCGCGTCAAAAAGATTGGTCTCCTGCCAGGTGGGCTGGCGGAGTTCGCGCAGGGCGCCGAAGACCTCGCGCTTGTCCTGGGTGAAGTCGACCAGGATGTGCGGCTTCATGTCGTAGTACATCACCGCAATCCAATCGTCCGGCTTGAGCGAATTGGCGAAAGAATAAGCCCCGTTGAGCGCGTCGATGATGAAGGAATAGTTGGTGGCGGCGAACTCGGTCAGCAGCACCGCGGTGATGGGTGCGTTCTGGGTCTGGTTGAAGCCGGAGATCTGCTGCGGCACGCCATCTTCGAGGACGCGGAAATTCCCTTCCTTCAGCCCGGGAATGAACTGGCCTTCCTTGGTGGTGACCAGCACCGGCACACTGACTAGGGTCGCGTCCACACGCAGAGAGTATTCCGGCATGCCTTCGGGCTTACGGGGAGGCTTGGGCTTCTCTTCCGGCGGCTCCTCCTTCTTCTTGGGAATCGCCATGGGGCCGACATCATTCTGCGGCCCGCCCGCTTCGGCCGGCGGCTCGGCCGGTTGCTGCTGGCTGGAAGACTGGCCGGACTGCCCCAGCAGCGGCAGCACCAAAATTCCGGCAGCCAACATCCCGGCCAGCAGGACAGTGAGGATTGCAACGAAAGACCTTGTACCGATGCGGCGGAAAAAGCTGGAATTGCACGACATGGCGGCCATCCCGGAAAGTTTCTGTGTGCTAGTATAGATGCACAATTCAGGATTTTCGACTTCCTTTCCACACAATCATCCCCGTTGTGATCGGAAAGAAGTGTAACCAGGTGGTATGAAACCGAGATTGCTCTGCGCGCTGCTTCTCTCGCTGGTCGTGTCCGCCACGGCTTCAGCAAGCTCTGAACCGCCCAGCGCCGCTCCCCTGAATGCTCCTCTGATGACCGTGGACCAGGTGCGTCCCGGCATGAAGGGCGTAGCTTACACCGTATTCCAGGGCACGCAGCCGGAGGCGATGGAGGTCGAGATCCTGGGTGTGCTCCGGGACGTGAACGGCCCCAAGAGCGACATCATCCTGGTGCGCCTGCGGGGTGAGAAGCCCGAATACAGCGGGGTGGTCGCGGGCATGAGCGGCAGCCCCGTCTACGTGGATGGGAAGCTGCTGGGGGCGCTGGCATTCCGCATTGGCCAGTTCTCCAAGGAACCGATCGCCGGGGTCACTCCTATCGCCGACATGCTGGAGATCAGCGAGCTCGACCACAGCCGCCCTGCCGACACTCAGCCGGCTTCTACCAAGGCGCGGGCGGAGACCTCGAGAACCTCTACACCTGGCGATGCTGGCGGCATCGAGCAGTATCGCGACTTCCTCACCCCGATCGACACCCCGATCGTGTTCAGCGGCTTCAGCGAAGAAACTCTGCGGCGGTTCGCACCCCAGTTCGCTATCGCCGGGGTCACTCCGGTAAGCGGCATCGGGTCCGCCGATCCCACGGCGCATGATCCCGCCCCGCTGGCGCCGGGCTCAGCGGTAAGCGCGGTTCTGATCGAAGGCGACATGAACGTGGCCGCGACCTGCACCGTGACCTATGTCGATCCCGAGCGTGTACTGGCCTGCGGGCATCCACTGCTGCAATTTGGCCTGGTGGACTTGCCCATGACCAAAGCCGAGGTGGTGGCCACGCTGGCTTCGCCGCTGAACTCCTTCAAGATCGTCAACACCACCGAGGCGGTAGGCTCGTTCGTGCAGGACCGCCATACCGGCATCCTCGGCCGCCTGGGCAAGACCCCGGAGATGATTCCGGTCACGCTGACCGTCCGCGGAGGCTCCAAGCCCAAGCAGTTCCACTACCAGGTGTTGAACAACGCCAAGCTCACGCCGGTAGCGGTGATGGCGACGGTGTTCAACTCGCTGCAGGGCGTCAACGAGTACGGCGAAGAGATCACTTATCGCATGCAGGGCACAATCCAGGTGCGGGGCTATCCCGCGGTCACCCTGCAGAACATGTTCGCGCCCTTCGACAACAACACCCCCACCGCCGCCCTGGTGGCGATGTCCCTGGGTGAGCATTTCGGGCGCATCTTCGACAATCCCTACGTCACGCCGGGAATCACGGGAGTGAATCTGGAGTTCGACCTGGCACGCGAGCGGCGCTGGGCGCGCCTGGAAAGCGTGCGCACTGACGTGACCGAGGCGCGGCCGGGAGACTCCATCGTCATCGAATCGGTGCTGCGGCCTTACCGCGGCGAGCGCATCGTGCAGCAGATTCCTATCAAGGTGCCAACTTCGGCGCCGAAGGGAACCCTGCACATTCTGGTCAGCGACGGCGATACGCTGGACCGCATGCGGCGCATGATGCCCGCTTTGTCGCGCAAGATGGACCTGGCCTCCACCATCGCCATGCTCAACCAGGAGCACAGCAACACGCGCCTCTACGTCTCGCTGCTCGAAGCCAATCCACAAGCCATGGTGGAAGACAAAGTCATGCCCACGCTGCCGCTCTCGGTGATGAACGTGATGGAAGGCATGCGCGGCAATCAGGACATGGTGGTGAGCGGCGAGTCGGCGGTCAACGAGGCCTCGGCGCCCGTGGATTACGTGGTGGCGGGCGCGCAGGTGATCAGCGTCACCATCAAGTGACACCGCGCATGCCGTTAATGGCGTCCAGCAATAACTCAGTTCTTCATCTCGGTGAAGAGCCTGGTCCGGCGGATTTTCGCCGCGATGGTTTCATCGTGCTCAGGGCATTCCTGGACCCTGATGAAATGGCGGAGATCAAGACGTCAGTCGAATCGCTTCTCAGATTACCCCACGATCCAACCTGCACTCGCCCTCACAACACCCTCCTGCCGTTGCGATGGAAGGATCGTATCGTTCAACTGGTTCTCATCTCTGAGCGCCGAGCGCAGGTTTTGAGTCAAGGCCTGGGCGCCGACGATCTCAAATGGATTTCCGGATACGTCAGCATTAAGGAGGCCCACAGCCCGGCATTATGGTGGCACCAGGACTGGTGGTGTTGGGACCATGCCGTGAGCTACAGGCCATCCGCTGCCCAGGTGGCGATTCTCTGCTACCTGTCAGAGACAAACCAACACAACGGCGCGCTTCGCGTGTTGCCAGGTTCTCATCTCAGAAGCGCAGCAATTCACGCCGTTCTTCCCGAGGCGCATGGCCAAGCTGCGGTTGGCCTTGCGCCAGAGCACATCGCCATGAGCGACCTCCCGGACCAGGCGACCCTCTGTCTCGGAGCGGGAGACGCGGTGGCCGTGGATTACCGGCTGCTTCACGGCACCCATGGCAATGCCAGCGATGCCCGACGCGACTGCATAATTCTCAACTTCACTCCTTCCTGGCGGCAACTTCCGGACGACATCAAGGCGCATTTGATAAGCCATCCGGCACAACCATCCGAGGATGAGATGGCGTCGGCGTTGATGATCTCGAAGCTTCTTCCGACGTTCCATGGGACGCGGCGAAGTCTGCCTCTGAATCGAAACGCACCCGCGAAGTTCGAAGTTGGGGACTAATTAAGGTCGCTCATCCACCCCACCGCAGCCGATGTTGCTCTTCTGGTAAGCTATTTTGAGAATCCCATGAAGAAGTCCGCTCTGGTTCTCTCCGCCCTGATCCTTGTCAGCGCGCAGTGCCTGTGGGCCGAAGGCACCCGCCTCTGGAAGCAATCGAGCTTCGACGATTTCGAAAAAGGCACCGCCAAAGGCGTGGCCATCACCAGTGACGGCGCGCTGGAGCTGGCGCCCGCCTTCAAGGCGGTGTACACCACGCCCTCCACCTACATCTGGGCGATCGCCGCCGATGGCGCGGGCAACGTGTTTGCCGCGGCCGGCGCGCCGGCGCGGGTGTACCGTGTGACGCCCGACGGGCAGGCCACCGTGGTCTTCGCCCCGCCGGAGCTTGAAGTGCAAGCGCTGGCGGCGGACCCGAGCGGCGTGCTCTATGCCGCCACTTCGCCCGACGGAAAGGTGTACAAGATCGAGCGCTCCAGCAAGAGTGCGAAGAAAACCGAAGTGCCGCCGGCCAGCGAGGACAAGGCCGACCTCGATCCCAACTTCACGTCGTCAGTCTTCTTCGATCCCAAGACGAAATACATCTGGGACCTGGCGCTCGATGTCAAAGGCCAGCTCTACGTCGCGACCGGAGACCAGGGACAGATCTTCCGCGTGGACCGCAAGGGCGCGGGTTCGGTGTTCTTCAAGAGCGACGAGGCTCACATCCGCGTGCTGGCGTTCGATACCAAGGGAAACCTGATTGCCGGCTCCGATGGCAGCGGGCTGATTTACCGCATCTCTCCCGCGGGCGAAGCGTTTGTGCTCTACAGCGCCGCCAAGAAGGAGATCACGGCGCTGGCCGTGGACGCGGCCGGCAACATCTATGCCGCGGGGGTGGGCGAGAAAACGCGCGCCTTCCCGCCGCCGGTGAACATGCCGCAGCCGCAGCCAACTCCGGCAGCGCCCTCGGGGCATGGCGCCATGACGCCGGGGGCCGCGGCAATGACATCCGCGGGCGCAGCGGGGTTCAACGTTAACGTGGCTGCGATACCGCCCTTCCCCACCACGCCGGGTTCGGAGGTGTACCAGATCGCCCCGGATGGCTCGCCCAAGCGCATCTGGTCGTCGCACGAAGACATCGTTTATGCGCTCGACTTCGACCATCAGGGCCGGCTGCTGGCGGGCAGCGGCAACAAGGCGCGCGTCTATACCATCGCCAGCAACGGCGATTACGTAGACCTGCTCAAGGCCAGCGCCACCCAGGTTACTGCCATCACCAAGGGCCCCAGAAACGGCCTGTACGTCGCCACCAGCAACCTCGGCAAGATCTTCCTGCTGGGAGCGCAGCCGGACTCCGAAGGCAGCTACGAGAGCGATGTCTTCGACGCCCACATCTTTTCGCGTTGGGGGCGGCTGGAGGTGATGGGCGCGGGTAATTACGACCTCTACACCCGCAGCGGGAATGTCGATAACCCCGACCGCAATTGGAGTCCGTGGAAAAAGGCGGACATGGCCAAGGACGCCGCCACCGACGTGCCGGCCGCGCGCTTCATCCAGTGGAAGGCGGTGCTGCGTCCGGGGCCGACTCCGGCGCGCATCGATGCGGTGAACGTCAACTACCGCCCGAACAACGTGGCGCCGGTGATCGACGACGTGGTAGTGCAGGTGGGCGTGCGTTACAACGTGATGCCCATGCAGAAGACTAGCGGCGAAGGCTCGCCCATCTCCAGCGGCCCGCGCTTTGAGCCGCCGCCGCAGGCCATCCGCGACCACGAGTCCATCAGCGCGCGCTGGGCGGCCCACGACGACAACGACGACGAGCTGGCGTACTCGGTCTACTATCGCGGCGACAACGAGACCCAGTGGAAGCTGCTCAAGGACAAGATCAGCGAGAAATATCTCACCTGGGATGCCGGCCTGTTCCCCGACGGCGGCTACACCATCAAGGTGGTTGCCTCCGACGCGCCCTCGCACTCTCCCGACGAGGCCCTAAGCGACGCCAAGGAGAGCACGCGCTTCGAAGTGGACAACACTCCGCCGCGCATCGAGAACCTGAACGCCGCCATGGAAGGCGGGCAGATGCGCGTAACCTTCCGCGCCGCCGACAACTTTTCTCCCATCAAGCGCGCCGAGTATTCCGTGGACGCAGGCGAGTGGCAACTCGTCGAGCCGGTCGGGCTGCTCTCCGACAGCCGCACTGAGAATTACGACTTCAGCATCCCGGTGCCGAGTGAAGCCCCCGTATCCGAGCCGGCGGCCAAGGGGAAGAAGCGCCCCAAGCCGACGGGCGCCGGCGAGCACGTAATCGTGGTGCGCGTATACGACCGCTTCGAGAACATGGGCGCGGCCAAGACGATGGTACGGGAAAAGTAGCTGTTGGCTCTTGGCTCTTCGCTCTTGGCTGTTAGGAATCTGCTTCCTCGACGTACAATTTCTCCATGTCGCAACTCCTGCGGGCCGCCGGATGGCTGTTCGCGATTGTGCTCTCGACCGTTCCGTCGTTCTGGTTGCTGGTCCATCCTCGGGCGGAATACTGGCGCAACCGCCGCGGCGCGCGCTTCCGTATCCTGGGGCCGCTATGGACCGCCATGTGGGTGGCGGTGGGCGCGATCACCTGGCCCTGGCGGCACGTCCTGCTCTACGACAACGCTCTTTCCTGGCTGGCCGCGGCGCCGTTCTTCGCGGCCGGGTTCTACCTGTATCATCGCGCAGGGACCGCCTTCAGCTTCGCGCAGTTGATTGGGCGTCCTGAAGTTCAGGGCGACGAGTTCGAACAGCGGTTGGTCACCACCGGCATTCGCGCTCGCGTGCGCCATCCGGTGTATCTGGGCCACTTGTGCGAGCTGATTGGATGGAGCCTCGGCACGGGCCTGGCGGTAATTCATGTCCTGACCGCGTTCGCGATGATCACCGGCGCGGTGATGATCCGCATGGAAGATGCCGAGCTGGAACGGCGTTTCGGGAAAGCATTCCGCCTGTACCGGCAACACGTGCCCGCTGTCCTTCCGAGGTTCTTTGGAGTCGCGCAGGAGAACGGAATTACAACAGTTCGCGGTTCAGACTGAATGCCGAATGCTGACTGCTGAGTGCTATGCGCTTTGAGCTCTTTGTCGCCTCCCGCTACCTGCGCGCAAAACGCAGACAAGCGGTGATCTCCGTCATCACCGCCATCTCCATCATCGGAGTGGCGGCGGGCGTAGCTTCGCTCATCGTCGCTCTGGCCATCAACAATGGATTCCGCCAGGACCTGCAGGAGCGCCTGCTGGGCTCGACCGCGCACATCAACCTGATGCGGGTGGAAAACGACGGTATCCGCGACTGGCGTCCGTTGCTCGACCGCCTATCTAAAGAGCCGCACGTAAAGGCTGCGGCCCCGGCGCTGTTCGAGCAGGTGCTGATCTCACGCGGCGCGCGCGCCCGCGGCGGCATCCTGAAGGGCGTGCTGCCGGACTACGAGAAGAAGGTCAGCGAGCTTCTTCAGACCGTGAAGTTCGGGTCAGCCGAAGAACTAGAACCGGCTGACACTTCACAAATCGCAAATTACAAATCACAAATCACAGAGATGCCTCCCATCATCCTGGGCAAGGACATGGCCGACGAACTGGGCGCGACCGTGGGCTCGGTGGTGCTGGTCACCAGCCCGCAAGGCGAGCTGACCCCTTTCGGCCTGGTTCCCAAGTACGTGCGCTTCCGCGTGGCCGGGATCTTCAAGTCCGGCTTCTACGACTACGACACTGGCTGGGCATTTATTCGGCTGGCTGACGCGCAACGGCTGTTCGGGCTGGGCGACGTAATCTCCGTGATCGAGTTCAAGGTAGACGACATTTACCAGGCCGGGGTGATCGGCAAGGCGATCGAGCGCGACGCCGGCAAACGCTTTATGGCCACCAACTGGATGGAGCAGAACCGGCAACTGTTCCACGCGCTCAAGCTGGAGCGGGTGGTGACCTTCATCACCATCGGGCTGATCGTGCTGGTAGCGGCGCTGAACATCCTGATCTCGCTCATCATGATGGTGATGGAAAAGACCCGCGATATCGCCGTGCTGATGTCGCTGGGCACGCGCCGGGCGCAGGTGCGGAATGTGTTCATCTTCCAGGGAGTGCTGATCGGCGTGGTGGGGACGGCTATCGGCCTGCTGCTGGGCTACATCCTCTCCTGGATGGGCGGGCACTACCGGCTGGTCACGCTCTCCCCGGAGGTTTATTCGATTGACTACGTGCCGTTTGCGGCGCGGGCGCTGGATGGCCTGGTGGTCGCGATGGTGGCGCTGGCGGTGTCGTTCGTGGCCACCATCTATCCCTCGTGGTCGGCGTCGCGGATCCTGCCGGCCGAGGCCCTGCGCTATGAATAAGGCCGGCCCCCGAGGCCAGAATGGGACAGCACAATCTACAGGAAAAGGCGCTTACAAACAGTGACTCTAGTTATCCCCCGGGAATCCTTCGGGGGAGTACTTTGGTGATGCGCCAGCGGAAGATTTAGCTGGAATGGGCCGGCGGATGGCGGGATCATCCTCCATAGCGCCACACGGCGCAGTTGCAGGCGTATTTTTGGAGGGTGAGTTGCTAATTTGTGACTCAGGAGTTAGCGCTTGCATCCAACAGAAGTGGCGGAGATCCTGCGCGTAGAGCGGCTGGGGAAAGTCTTCCGCTCTGGCAGCATGGACTTAGTGCTCTTTGAGAATCTGTCCTTCCGGGTGACCACGGGCGAGATGCTGGCCATCGTGGGAGAATCTGGAGCGGGCAAGAGTACTTTGTTGCACATTCTGGGGGCGCTTGATAGGCCTTCCGAGGGTAACGTATACTGCGATTCGACCCCGCTGCAGGCGCTTTCGGACGACGACGCGGCTGATTTTCGCAACCGGAAAATCGGTTTCGTCTGGCAGGCTCATTATCTGCTGCCGGAATTCACCGCGGCGGAGAATGTGGCCATGCCCTTGCTGGTGCGGGGGCAGGAGCGCGGCGAAGCCGAACAGGAAGCGGCGCTCTGGCTGCGTGAGGTCGGGTTGTCGGACCGGGCGCACCATCGTTCGGGCGAGCTTTCCGGCGGCGAGCAACAGCGCGCCGCCCTGGCCAGAGCGCTGGTGACACGGCCGCGGCTGCTGATGGCCGATGAGCCCACCGGCGACCTCGACAACCGTACGGCGGAGTTGGTATTTACTTTGATCGCCAGGCTACATCGCGACTATCGGCTGACCTCTCTCCTGGTTACGCACAACCTCGACTTTGCGCGCCGCTGCGACCGGGTATTACGGATGCATCAGGGCCGCGTCGAGGAGGTCGAGCCGCAATCGCTCCCAGCCTGATGGCAAACAGGCGGGAGACGGAAAGCTAGTCCACCTGGGGTGGACGGAATTTCAGGGTTGGCGGTTGCGCGAGCGCCACTCGGCAGTCGCTGCAGGGCAAGTTTGCTTTGGCTGCCGTCCCCCCGGCAGTATGGGCAAGGGGAGAGAGTCCAGGGAGGGACGTTGGGCAGTCCAGCCAAGGGCTTTCCGGCGAGGGAACATGTTTGAACGCTACACAGAAAAAGCTCGGCGCGTAATCTTCTTCGCGCGCTACGAGGCCAGCCAGTTCGGGTCTCCGTATATCGAGACCGAACACTTGTTGCTGGGCTTGCTGCGCGAAGATAAGGCTCTGACCAACCGCTTCCTCCGTTCGCACGCCTCGGTGGAATCCATCCGCAAGCAGATCGAAGGGCACACCACGATCCGCGAGAAGGTATCCACCTCGGTCGATCTCCCGCTGTCCAACGAGTGCAAGCGCGTGCTGGCTTACGCCGCCGAAGAGGCGGAGCGGCTCTCGCACAAGCACATCGGCACCGAACACCTGCTGCTGGGCCTGCTGCGCGAAGAGAAATGCTTTGCCGCCGAGATCCTGCACGAGCGCGGGCTCAGGCTTTCCACCATCCGCGAGGAACTGGCGCGCAGTTCGCAGGAGAAGGCGCAGCCGCAGCGCGCGCGCGAGTCTTCCCTGCTCAGCGAGTTCTCCCGTGACCTAACCCAGGCCGCCTTGGATACCCAGCTCGATCCCCTGGTTGGCCGCGACCAGGAGCTGGAGCGCGTGGTGCAGATCCTCTGCCGCCGCACCAAGAACAATCCGGTGCTGATCGGAGAGCCGGGCGTGGGCAAGACCGCCATCGTGGAAGGCCTGGCGCAGCGCATCGCCGACGGGGATGTGCCCTCCTTCCTGGCCGACAAGCGCATCCTGGCGCTTGATCTTTCCCTGATCGTCGCCGGCACCAAGTACCGTGGCCAGTTCGAAGAGCGGCTCAAGACCATCATGAAGGAGCTGATGGAGTCGCAGAACGCCATCATCTTTATCGACGAGCTGCACACCCTGGTGGGCGCGGGATCGGCGGAAGGGTCGCTGGATGCCGCCAACATTCTGAAGCCGGCGCTGTCGCGCGGCGAGATCCAGTGCATCGGCGCCACCACCCCGGGCGAATATCGCAAGTCCATCGAGAAGGACCGTTCGCTCGAGCGCCGCTTCCAGTCGGTGAAAGTTCCGCCCCCGGGCGAGGGCGACGCGGTCAAGATCCTGAACGGAATCAAGGACCGCTACGAAAAGTTCCATGCGGTTTCCTACACGGATGAGGCCATCACCTTCTCGGTATCGCACTCCAACCGCTACATCCCGGACCGCTTCCTGCCGGATAAGGCCATCGACCTGATCGACGAGGCCGGGGCACGGGTGAAGCTGCGCCAGACCTCGCTGCCGGAAGAGATCACCGAGGTGCAGAAGCGGATCAAGTTCATCGTCCACCGTATGGAGAACGCCATCGCCAACCATGAGTTCGAGAAGGCGCGCTTCTACTCGGACGAGGAGCGCAAGGAGCGCGAGAACCTGCGCGCCCTGCGCGAAAAATATCACCTCGACGATTCCACCACCGGCGTAGTCGGACGCGAGGACATCGAGGAAGTGGTTTCGCGCTGGACGGGCGTGCCCATCACCTCGATCAAGGAAGAAGAATCGCAGAAGCTGCTGCGCATCGAGGAAGAGCTGCACAAGCGCGTGATTTCGCAGGACCGGGCGATCACCGCCCTGGCCCGCGCCATCCGCCGCTCCCGCGCCGGCCTCAAGAACCCGAACCGGCCGGTGGGCTCGTTCCTCTTCCTCGGCCCCACGGGCGTGGGCAAGACGGAAGTGGCGCGCACCCTGGCGCATTTCCTGTTCGGCAGCGAGAAATCGTTGATCCGCTTCGATATGTCCGAATTCATGGAGAAGCACTCGGTTTCCAAGCTGATCGGCTCGCCTCCGGGCTACGTGGGATACGAGGAGGGCGGCCAGCTCACCGAGCGCGTTAAGCGCGCGCCTTATTCGGTGGTGCTGCTGGACGAGATCGAGAAGGCGCATCCGGACGTGTTCAACATCCTGCTGCAGGTGTTCGAAGACGGCCAGCTCACCGATGGATTAGGCAATACGGTGGACTTTAAGAACACGATTTTGGTGATGACCTCCAACATCGGCGCCCGCCACCTGATGAAGCGCACCGGCCTCGGCTTCCAGAGCGACAGGGAAGAAGCCATTTCCGACAAGGTCGAGGACATGGTGAAGAACGAGGTGAAGCGCACCTTCAACCCCGAGTTCCTGAACCGCCTCGACGAGGTCATCCTGTTCAACGCGCTCACCGAGCAGGACCTGATCCAGATCGTGGAGTTGATGGTCACCCAGCTCAACCAGAACCTGGCACAGCGCCACATCACGGTCACGGTGACAGAGGAAGCGCGCAAGTGGATCCTCGACAAGACGGTCACCGACCGCAGCTATGGCGCGCGTCCGCTGCGCCGCGCCCTGCAGAAGTACATCGAGGACCCGTTCTCGGAAGCGCTAATTCAGGGCTCGATCACCACTCGCCCGGCGTTCCTCGAGGTCTACCTCGAGAACGGTCGGCTGTTCTATCGCCAGGTCGGCGAAGGCGCCGAACAGCACGAGGGCGTGCTGCTGTACAGCTAGCACTTAGCATTCAGCACTCAGCATTCAGCCGTCAGCGAAAGCTGGCGGCTTTGTTGTTCTGTAAACTGGCGCGAGCCTCCGATTGCGCTTCATTCAACTGTTCTGTTTCAGATGTCATTCTTCCGTCGAGCAAAGCGAGACGGGAGAATCTGACGGTTCTGTCAGCACCACCACCGATTAAGGTGGCGCAGGCACTGGCGTCGGATCCTCCGCTCGCCCTTGGCTCGCGAAGGATGACATCTTCAAGAGCGTGTAGGGACCTTGCTACCAATGGCTGGTTGCTGTCCTTGCTCCGCCAGTCGGAGCAACTCGGCCACTGCCGCTTGCGTGCGCTCCGCCAAAGCATCCAAATCGCGCTTGGTGTATCCAGCCACCGAGATTGCGTCACCGATGATCAACCGCAACGGGCCGGGACGCAGGTGCGATGAGCCTCTGGGAAAAGCCTGGTACGTGCCCAGGATCGCCACCGGCACCACGTCCGCCTGCGCTTCCACGGCCACATAGAACGCGCCGCGGCGGAACGGCTGCATCTCTCCGGTGGGCGAGCGTTCGCCTTCAGGAAAAACTACCAGCGGCAAACCCCGCTGCAATGTCTGCACCGCCTCCTGGAGGGCCCGGCGCGAGAGCGCGACACTCTCCGGATCAATCATCAGTTGTCCTGCCGCGCGCAGGTGCCATCCCACCAGCGGCACCCGGAACACCAGCCGGTGAGCGATGATGCGGAACTGGAACGGCAGATAACGGTAGAGCACCGGTATATCGAGCGCGGAAAGATGGTTGGCGGCGTAGATGCGCGGATGGCTGAGGTCGAGTCGTTCCAGGCCGGTCACCGTCACCGGCATGCCGTAGAGCCGCAGCAGCACCCCCGCCCAGAACGCCACCATGCGGTGCTGCGCCCGGCCGCTCTTGTCGAGAAGCGCCGCGGCCAGCGAGACCGGCTCCACGAGCAGGGTAAAGAGGATGGTCAGCGGCCAGTAGACCAGCGCCGAGCGCAACCGGCTCAGCAGCTCACGGATTCGTGCGCCCGCGCTCAGGTCCGCTTGCGCGCCGTTCTCGCGCCGCGCCGCTCGGAACCGTCGCTGCCGGCAATGATGGAGCGCAGCACGCGCGCCAGCTCCCGTCCGGCGGTGCGCAGTTCGTCGCGATGGTGCAGGGAGAGCTCGCTCAGCAGCCGTTCTCCCTTGGGGGTCAGGTGGATGGTCACCTGCCGGCGGTCGATGCCGTCGCGCTCGCGCTGCACCAGCCCGTGGGCAACGGAGCGGTCGATCAGTTCCACCGCGCTGTGGTGCCGGATCTGCAGCCGCTCTGCCACCGCGCGGATGCTGGGCTTGATCCCCTCGGGAAGGCCGCGGATGGCCAGCAGCAACTGGTGCTGCTGCGGGTCGATGCCGGCGGCGCGGGCCGCCTCCTGGCTGAAGGTGAGGAACTTCCGGATCTGGTACCGGAATTCGGCCAGGGCTTCATAGTCCGCACTGGGGGCTGGCTTCGGCACGGCGTAGATTCTACCCATTGACCACCGGAATGCAATCCTGCGGATTGTTTTTTTGTCCGCCCTTACCCAGCATTTAGAATCATAGGTTCCCCCAAAGGCTTACGACGACGACCGGAGGCAGAGCTTTGATCAAGCGTTACACGCGGCCGGAGATGGGCAGCATCTGGAGCGACGAGAACAAGTTCCGCACCTGGCTGCGGGTGGAGGTCGCCGCCAGCGAAACTCTCGCCGAAGCCGGACTGGTGCCGAAGAAGGCTGCCGCAGCCATCCGCCGCAAAGGGGATTTCGACCTCGAGCGTATCACCCAGCTCGAGGCCGAGGTGAAACACGATGTGGTCGCCTTCACCACCGCGGTGGCGGAAAAAGTCGGCCCGGAGTCGCGCTGGCTGCACTTCGGCCTCACTTCCAACGACGTGGTGGACACCGCCCAGGCCCTGCAGGTGCATGCGGCTTCCGCCCTGATTCGCGAAGGACTAGAGCGCTTGCGGACGGTGCTTGACCGCCGCGCCCACGAGTTCCAGCACACTCCCATGATCGGACGCACGCACGGCGTCCATGCCGAGCCCATTACCTTCGGGCTGAAGCTGGCCAACTGGTACTCGGAGGCCGAGCGCGACCGCGAGCGCTTCGAGCGCGCCGCCGAAGAGATGCGCGTCGGCAAGCTCTCGGGCGCGGTGGGTAGCGCCGCCCATCTCGATCCGGAGCTTGAAGAGAAGATCTGCGAGCGCCTGGGATTGAAGGCGGCACCGGTGAGTTCGCAGGTGATCCAGCGCGACCGGCACGCCTACTACCTGGCTACGCTGGCGGTGATCGCCTGCACGCTGGACAACATCGCCACCGAGATGCGCCACCTGCAGCGCACCGAAGTGCGCGAGGCGGAAGAGTTCTTCAGTGAGAAGCAGAAGGGCTCATCGGCCATGCCGCACAAGCGCAACCCGGTGAACTGGGAGCAGATCAGCGGGCTGGCCCGCGTGGTCCGCGGCAACGCCCAGGCGGGGTTTGAGAACGTTGCCCTGTGGCACGAGCGCGACATCTCGCACTCGTCGGTCGAGCGTGTGATCCTGCCGGATTCCACCATCCTGGTGGATTACATGTTGCACAAAGCGGCCGGCCTGCTCGAAACCGAGATTGTCTATCCCGAGCGCATGAGGGCGAACCTCGAAAGCACGGGCGGGCTGGTGTTCAGCGGACAGCTCCTGCTCGATCTCGCCGAAGCGGGCATGCCGCGCGAAGACGCCTATCGCCTGGTGCAGAGCCACGCCATGCGCGCATGGCAAGAGAATCTGGACTTTCGCGAGCTGATCCTGAACGATCCCGAGATTGGTGGCAGAGTGCCCAGAGCGAAGATCGAGCGCGCGTTTGACCTGAGCCGCCAGCTCAAGAACATCGGCAAGATCTTTGCGAGGGTGTTTCCGAATAAAGCTGCCGTTAAGAAGAGCGCTGCATCGTCAAGAAAGAAGGTCGCAAAGCGAAGGAAATAGCGCTGGAGGTTCTTACTCGGCGCCCTCGGCGTCTCGGCGGTGAGAAGCCTTTCCGCGACGCACCAGTTCCAGCAACTCAATCAACTGCTTCAACTTCTCCTGTCCGACATGGCGCAGCATTTCACGCCCGTGTTTTTCGATCGGATTATCCAGTTCGCGCAGAAGCTTTAGCCCCGCAGCCGTGATCTTTCCGTAGATGACGCGGCGATCGTGCCTGGCGCGCGTGCGCTCGACGAAGCCGCGATCTTCCAGGCGATTGAGCAGGCGCGTAATGTCCGGATCGCGCGTGATCATGCGCTCGCCGATCTCGCGGCACGGCAAGCCCTCCGGCCCGGCGCCGCGCAAGATGCGCAGCGCGTTGTACTGCGTGCCGGTCAGTCCGAATTCTTTGAGCCGGGCCTCGACCTGCGCCTGGAGCGCGTCGGCCGTGCGCAGCAAAGAAAGATAGGCTTCCTGTTCCCGGCTGGTGAATGGGAGTTTTTGCTTGAGTTCCGCTTGCAGACCTTCCGCTTGCACAACACGGGGCATGCGGCGAGACTAGTCGTCATGACAAACATTTGTCAAACATCTGTAAGACTCTGGCAGACGTCGGTCCAGGTCGCCCCGCTTGTAATGGTTTGTAAAAGTAATAGTTTGTAAAAGTGCCCACCAGCAACATCTCTCCCGACCCGCCGCGCATCTATTTAACTAACCGGTTAATACCGTGGGGGAAACCGGAATTCCACTAAGGATGGCAACTATGAAGAAACAAGGATTTGCGATGACTGTGGCATTGCTCGTCCTGCTGAGTATGACTGCGATGGCCGCCACCGGCCGATATGATGCGCAGATTCAGCAGGCGGTCAGCCACAAGATTCATGACGCGAAGCAACTGCAGAGCGTGAGCTCGAGCGTGGAAGACGGCATCGTGACCCTGACCGGCACGGTCGGCCTTTATCAGGACAAGCTCGACGCTGCGAAGAAAGTCAAGAAGCTCGCAAACGTGAGCGGCGTTCGCAATGACATCGCGGTCGCGGGAGAAACCGTGCCCGATATCCAGCTCCAGCAGAAACTGGCGAAGAAGCTAGCCTATGACCGCGTTGGATACTACGACAACGCGTTCAACTATCTTGCGCTCGGCGTGAAAGACGGCATCGTCACGCTCAACGGCGATACCGTCACCGGTGTGGCGAAGGACTCGGCGCTCGCAATCGTGGCGCGTACGCCCGGCGTCAAGGACGTGGTGAATGATGTAAAGGTTCTGCCGGTTTCGAATTTCGACGATTCGATCAGAGTACGCATGGCTCGCGCGATTTATCGCGACTCGGTGCTTGGCCGCTACGCAAGCGATCCGGTGGATCCGATCCGCATCGTGGTGGACAACGGACACGTGACGCTCTACGGAACCGTCGAGAGCACGATGGACAAGACCATTGCCGGAATGCGAGCGAGTTCCGTGCCGGGCGCGTTCAGCGTCGAGAACAAGCTGGTGGTGGACTAACCCGGGATTTGCAAGTTCACGCCGCTGGAAACTGCGCGGCTGCGGACCAGCGCCCGGCCGCGCGATCACACTCTGGGCTTGAGAGATTCAATCGGCGGAAAGGAAGTAGGCGAAGTGTAGATGCATTGCGAGGGTTGTCTTCCGGTTTGAATCGCAGAGACAACTGCCTCGACGGCGGTGCCGGCATTCGGAGGAATGACCACGGTGGCCGTCAGAAGACCGGTTCGGACAGCCTTTTGCCCGGTTCCGGGCAAACCGTCACATCCGAGGAAAGGAAGACTCATCCAGCGCTCGAGTTCGGTTCCGGCCGTGTCCTCCTGCATGGCCTTGCGGGCGCCGAGAGCCATAGCATCGTTCTGGGCAGCGACAACTCCAATCGTGTGACTCTTTGCCAACCCGAGCTTGAGGCACGAATGAACCGCGTGAAGCGCACTTTCCTCCGTCCACAGACCCTTGAGTGCGCGCACCTCCATGTTCGTAGGTTTAGCGGATTCCATGCCGGCTCTTCGCTGGGCGGAAGCGGCATTGTCCGCGGGACCCTGGATGTAGAGCAACGTGCCGCCGCCGGGAAGCAACCGGGCGATTTGTTGGCCCTGGATTTTTCCCACTTCTACATGGCTGGTACTAACAGAAAAAAACGGAGTCGGGTATTGGCCTCGAAGCTCCGCAGCGTAGTCGACCTCTCGATTCAAGACGACCCACGCAACTCCGGACGAGGCTGCCAGCCTGGCGGCCTGCGCCAGCGGCGTTCCGACAGGTTCGAACAAAATGCCACTCGGCCGCATGTCGGCCGGGCGTTGCAGAAGTTGGAGCACTTGCTGACTTTGCGCAATCGCACTGTGCTCGATGTGTATGACCTGTAGCTCGACCCTGAGCCGAACTGCGGCTTTCTCCGCCGCGGCTACCTGCGCGGCCTGATAGTCATTGTTCTCAACCACCAACAGAACAAGGCTAAGCTTCTTCATCGGCAGTAGGCCGAACTACTCGATCAGCCGGAATCCTCTTTTTGGCTTCAAAAGCCGTGCCTATTGTACGCCTGCTTCGCGTATTCGCAACGTTGTGAAAATGACCTTCATCGGGAACGCCCGCAACGGTTTGCGATCCCTGCCAACACGGCTCCCATTCCCACAGGAGGGGGATACAGCAACAGCGAATCCGCTCTAAGCAGTTGCTTTCGCTTTTCGGGCGTGGCGCAAGGCGCGCCTTTTTTCATCGGATACTTGGATGCTGGAGCCTCACCGGCTTTGCGCTCCGGGTGTCCACTTGTTCAGGAATGCCAGAAAATCTTCCGGTTTGAGCGCTCGCGCATTCTCGAATTCGCCATTCTTCTGGCTGTAGACCAGCTTCCCATCGGCATCGAGCACGGCCAGCCCTGGAATGCCGCGCTTCATCGGGACCTCGTACTGCTTCATCAGGTCCTGATTCTTTTCTCCCTTTCCGATGTCCACGTGGACAACTTCATAGTTGGCGGCGATTATCGGCGCCAGGTCAGAACGATGAAATGCGGCATCCAGCACGTGGCAGTCGAAGCACCAGTTTGCTCCAAACACCAGAATGACGCGCTTGTGTTCCGAAGCCGCTTTCGCCAGAGCCTCTCTGATTTCGGCGCGCGCGTCGGCGCTTTCGTTGTAAATTTCTTTCTTCCCTGTAGCCGCCTGGCCAAAGCAGATTACGCTCGTGGCTGCCACTGTAATCGCGAGACTCAGCGTCAAAATCCACCGATAGAGGTTCATCCTTGGTCTCCCGCACCTGAGAGGTAACATTCTGAGTATAACAATGGAAACAACTCTCCCCGAGCCGCTGCGGCGTTGTCTATCCGTGGCCGTTTGAATCCGTGGTCATACCGCAGTCAGCTTCACCCATACGCAACCTGCCGTCGCCTCCCGAGACACGACGCCAGCAACAGACCCGCAGCCAGAATCAAATACAAGCCGGGCGAACTCGAGGCGCGGGATCCGCCGACGAAGTCGAGCGACGGAAGCTGGTGCAGCGGCCCCACATACCACCACACCGTGTAAAGGGCTTCAAAGAGCTTGCTGGAACCGCTCCACACCCCAAGCGCGAGCGCCAAACTCGGGATGAACAACGCGCCCGCGAACCAGGCCGCCATCGCCTGCCAGTCCAAGCTGACCAGCAGCCGTAGCCCCGTGCCCGCGCCAGTCACCAGTGCCACCACAATTCCTGCGGTCCATAACGCGGCCAACTGCCGATAGAGCACACTCTCCGCCGAAAAAATCAAAGACTGCGTAGCGTAACGCGACTCGCGGCAACCCATCTGCGACCACAGCAAGATTGGCCAGATCCAGGCCGCGAGCAGCACGCCTTCCCGCGCCTGCGGTGTGGGCGACGCAAACTCCGCCACAAGAAGACCCGCAGCGACCGCGTACCACCACCAGCGCAGCCCCTTGACCATCAGCGAAAGTTCGGAGAGCACCAGCCTGGCGAACCGGCTGTCGCCACGCGGACCGAGAGGAGTCAACGCCGCGTACCCGAGCTTCGGCTGCGCCGGCTCGACTGTGAGCGAAAGATCGTCCACGGCCGTGTTCTTGCTTTTTTCTTTTACCTTTTTTCCCTTGATGCTTTCGCGCGCCGGATCGAAGCGATGGAAGAAGACCGACGCCAGCAGCGCTACTCCGAAGCCCACTGCCACCCACAGGAGGCGCCATGCCACGATGTGCAGCGTCCATTCAATGCCGTTCCACAAAAACGTTCGAGACGCGTGTTCGCCGCCAATCGTCAAGCTGAAGCCGGAATTTTTTCCGCTGCCCGGATTCATTTTCTCCAACGCCTGGCGCGTACTGATCTCAAGAATGCGAATTCCCGCTGGGTCGTCCAAACTGCTCTGCGCTCCGGCGGCAATTCCAAAGGTCCATACAAAGAAATAAATCACGTTGCCGGCGCCCCCGCGCAAAACCGGTAACGTCTCGAAGAGCAAGGCGAGGCTGCCCGTAACAAACATGGCGGGCAGGGCAAAGAGCAAGAACGGCGACCATAACTTCCACAAGGAAATCGGCCGCACTTCTGGACGCAGCCACTGCATAGCCACCGCCGCCGCCATCAGCACCAGCACCATGCAGGCCAGCACCGCGAAGTTGCTCACGGTTTTTGCAACCGTATAAAACTCCTTGCGCATGGGCGTGGCGGCCAGAATTCGCCCCACCCGTGTAGTGGAATCCCGCTCCACTGAATTCTTGACAATGTAGAACCCGCACAGCGACAGAAACGTCGAACAGCAGATCGCCATCAGCATCCCGATCCATGCCGAGTTATACACACCGCGATAGCCATCCCCCACGAGAACCCAGACTTTCTCTGCCGCCACTGCATAGGCCAGGTACAGGGCACCTGCCAGAATCACCAGGAAGCTGTATCTCCGGACGCGCTCCAGAAAATCGGCTTTCACCATGTGATAGAGGACGCGCAAAGTATGGTTCATGCGGCCACTCCCGTCCGGTGCTCGGAAAGGCAGAACAGGTAAGCATCTTCCAGGTTCGGCGCCACGGGACTGGCTCCCGGCGGCGGCGGCGACGAGAGCAGACGGACATGTACGCCATCGCTTCGCCGGGTGGTGTTGCTGATCAGGTATTGGCGCTTGGCCGCGTTTAGTTCCGCACTGGGCATAACCCACTCCCACACTTTCCCCTCGACCGCTGCCAACAAATTTTCGGGCGCCGCATGCGCCAGCAGTCTGCCTTGCGAGATCAGCGCGATGTCGGTTGCGGTGGCCTCCACGTCGGAAACAATGTGGGTTGAGAGAATGACGATACGCTCTCCGGAAAGATCCGAAAGCAGATTGCGAAAGCGAACCCGCTCTTCCGGATCCAACCCCGCGGTGGGCTCGTCCACAATCAACAGGCTCGGATCGTTCAACAGTGCCTGCGCGATGCCGATACGCTGCCGCATTCCTCCCGAATAGTCGCCCAACAGCCGCTTGCGCACTTCCGTGAGGTTCACCAGGTTCAGCAGTTCGTCAATGCGCCGGCGCGCCGTAGCCGAGTCCAGGCCCTTTACCGCCGCGAGGTATTCCAGAAACTCGACCGCATCCAGATTGGGATAAACGCCAAAATCCTGCGGCAAGTATCCGAGCACGCTGCGAATCGCATTCGGATGAGCCGCCAGATCCGTTCCGTTCCAGCGGATGGTGCCGCTGGTAGGCCTGGTGATCGTAGCCAAAATACTCATCAGCGTGGTCTTGCCCGCGCCGTTCGGGCCCAGCAGGCCGAGGACGCCGGGACCGAGTTCCAGGCTGAAGTCTTCGAGGGCCAGCGTGTGCGCCCCATAACGCTTGCTGACATGATCGATCGTGAGCTTCAAGGGACCTCCGGATCAAACCTATTAGAGAATACGGACAGAGAGCAGATGGGGTTCCGTCGCGTTTGCGAAGCGAAGGACCTGTGCGGGGCGGCATCAAATACATGAGTCCTTCGCTTCGTTCAGGATGACTGGTGAGATTTATTCTGTGAACTTACGGAGTACCACTAGCTTAGTTCGCCTGGCGGGAGTGCACCAGCTTCAGGCTGTCGCTCTGCAGGATGCGCTGGATCTGATGTTTGGCGTGGACGGTCCAGGGCCCGGTGGTGTCGAGCTTCACGTAGGCGCGCCAGTGTTGCAGCGCCTTGCGCGGCTCGCGCATCTTCTCGTAGGCCAGCGCGATGTTGTAGTGCGCGTCCGCGTAGGTGGGCGCAAGCTGAATCGCGGTCTTATAAGTGTTGATCGCTTCCTCGACGCGTCCGGTTTCGTCGAGCACGTTGCCCAGGTCGAAATAAGCGAGCGCGTAGCGTGGATCGATCTGAATTGCCGACCGGTAGTGCCGTTCGGCGAGCGCGTATTCCTGACGGTTGTAGTAGAGTGTTCCCACATTGATGTGCGCGGCGGCGTGCATTGGATCCATTTCCAGAACCTTCAAATAGGCAGTGATCGCTTCGCTCTGCGTCGAGGGATTTTCTTCCAGCACGATCCCGCGCGCAAACAAGTCGGCAACGTCGGTAATCACCAGTTCCGGTCCGTTCCGCGGCGGGCTGGTCACGACTTTCATTTCCGCGGACGAGAAATCGAACATGAACTGTCCGGCGATGGGCTCCAACAGCCGCCCCTGGTGCCGGAAAGCGATGCGGTGTCCGCTCCGATAGGCCCCAGCTTCGAGCAGTGGGTTCTCCATGCCCGCAACCTGTTTCTGCATGGCCTCGAGCGATTGCCGGATGACGGCCGGACGAACGCGCTGGGCGCAAAGATCGCGCACTTTCTTGATTTGCACCAGATCGAAAAAAGAATAATCTTCGCCCGCCGTAACCAATCCCGCCTTCTCCCAGGTTTGAAGCTGGCGAGGAACGAGCCGGAGAATGCGCAGCAGGTCTGCGCGGCTGTAGCGATACACGGCTGTCGAAAACTTTCGTCAATGATTATCGGAACTTGTGTGCGGGAATGCAAGTAGCATCGCGGTGGAAGGCTGTGGAGAATCGGGCAGAAATGCGACAGCAGTGGTGGACTTTCTTGCCTGCGCCGGCCTCTTCAAAGTGACGCCGAAACTAACTCCCACTGGGGAGTCACATCGAACGCGCGGCCGTGCCCGTGTGGCCAGGGCACTGAATGAGTTGCAAGTTAAAGATCAAAAGGCCATCTCCACGCGAGAGCCGTCGCTATACCTTCTTGAGCCACGGTTGGTGGGGTCTCTTACGACCGTCATCATCCCATTTGACGACCGCATCATCTTCGTTGGCTTGCTCAACCGTGCCGAATTCTCCTGTCGGCTTTCCGAAATCGCCCAAACCTTCGACGCGATCTCCGGGATTCAGTTCCTGGCCGGTGGCAGGGGGATCGGAGAGCCGTGGCTTTCTGGCACGGTCCGAGTCAGGGGCCGCCCCACGGTGCGACAGGGGCGGTTGGGGAGCTTTATGCGGTTTGGGTATCCGATTATTGGTGATATGCGTCATATTCCATTGTCTCTTTCCAAAAGGCTGGAACAGCGCCCTTGGCTGCGACGGTTCATCTCTTCGATAGGCACAGCATAGGCGTGGAAAGAATGGTTCGGCTGGTCCAAAGTGCACAGTTCTGACAATTAATTTCCACGACGAGGCGATCAAAATGGGCTGGCATGTACCAGCCTATTCGTAGCGCAAGGCCTCAATCGGATCGAGACGTGACGCGCGTATCGCTGGAATCATGCCGCTGATCAATCCGACCAGCGCCAGGATGCTGGTAGAAACCAGCACGGTGACCGGTGAAATGATGAGTCGAATGTCGCCCATCTCTCCATGCTGGGCCAGAGCACTGTAAAAGGCGAGTTTCCCCACAGACATGGAGACGAGGTAGGCGAGCACAATGCCCAAAAGACCGCCCAAAAAGGTAATCGCTAGCGCTTCGGACAGAAACTGCACGAGGATATCGAGGCGGCGGGCGCCCAGCGCCTTCTCCACGCCGATCTCGCGCGTTCGTTCGGTCACGCTCACCAGCATGATGTTCATGAGCCCCACGCCGCCAATACCCAGAGTAAGAGTGCCAATAAAGGCAAGCAGCACCTGTAGAGCCATAGTAATGATGCGGAATTGCGAGAGCTGCTCCATCAGGCTGAAAACAAACAGAGCCCGCTTATCGTCGGGACGGAAATTGTGTTGTGCTGCCAGCGTGTTGCGGATCGACTTCTCGACGCCCGCATACTCGTAGCCGAGAAAATCCAACCAGATCATATCGATATAGCGCGTATCGCGGAAGTCGCTCAGGGTTGGGAAGGGGATGTAGACGACGCGGTTGATGCTGTTCTCGGTGCCTACCTGGGGCCTCGGCCTAAGGACGCCGATCACCTCGTAGGGAATGCCGCTGATGCGAATCCTCTCTCCCAATGCGAAGCGGCCGGAGAATAGCTTCTCTTTCGCCTCCGAACCCAGCACACAAACACGCGCCCGCAACTGCATATCTTCGGCACTGTAGAAACGGCCGAGATCCATTTGCAGGTTCTGAATTTCCAGGAGCGCAGGATTGCCCGCATGAATAGTCCAGGCATAAGAACGCCCTTCGTAGCTGACTTGCGAGTCGTAGAACGATTCCGGGGTTATGCTGGTCACTTCCGGCACATTGGTCACAACCCGATCGATGTCGTCGTTGGTCAAGCGAATAGTGGTACCGGCCTTGTTTCCTCCGGCCTGCATAGACGTGCGCCCGCCCGCAATGCCCATTGCCTGCATGCTGGCAAAGCTCTTGAAGATGTTGACGATAGCCTCCGAAAAACCCGTGCCATAGGCCAGCAACAGCACCACGGTGGCGATTCCCCAGGCCATCCCCAGCATGGTAAGCGCACTTCGCAGACGGTTGTGCCGGAGCGATCCGTAGGCTTCCAATAGCACATCTTTCGTCTGGATCATTCGTCACTCCTGACGGAGCGCTTCCACCGGCTGGAGCAAGGCCGCCCGCCGCGCGGGATAAAGTCCGGCGATAATGCCAGCCAAGGCAAGGCTTCCCATGGCGAGGACAGCAGACGCTGGGTAGATGTGAGGCAGTTCGAATCCATCCATCGGAGGAACAAGCCCGAAAAGCCTGGTGGCCGCATAGGCTCCGCCCCAGCCAATGGCGCCGCTGATTCCAGTAAGCA
>JBKQPN010000045.1:0-5111 GCA_052145015.1 Terriglobales bacterium | reverse complement strand
CATGACTGCCAGTCATGCGCGCTCCCAACTGCGCCACAGGCCCACGTTGGGAAGAACAACCGCTACTTTCTTTTGTACCACTGTATGGAGGCGGTGTCAACGAGGGTTTCTTTCTTTCTTTTCGTTCGACTTTTTGCGCGGCCTTATGGGGTGTGGAACCTACCGGGAGACGGGCAGCGCGACCGTAGCACGTTCATTCGCCTGCCGGCCGACGACGTTGGCGAAGTACTGAAGGAGCAAAGTCAGCTTGAGCACGGCCGATCTCTCCTGCAAGTTGAAAGCTTGCCGCAGCCGCAGCGAGACCAGCAGCAGGCGGAAGTACGCCATCAGCACCCTCTCGATCGAAGTGTAGCGCCGCTTGGGCGCGCCCGAGTGCTTCAGCAGGTAGCTGAGTACCAGGAAGTCCCCTTGCAAGGCGGAGAACAGACTCGCCCGATCGCCGGCAACTCCATTCTCGGCGACTGTCCTCCGCACCGACGCAAACTCCAACTGGTTGGCCCTGACCACGGATTCGAAGTAACTCTGCTTGAACTCGTGGGAGAGCACGGCTTCACAGGTCACCTGCAGGTAGAACAGCGCCAGACCTGCGGAAGCTACCAGGATGATCGTCGCCTCAATCATAAACCGAGCCCTCGATACTCCTCTCCAAGAGCTACTGCCATGCTACGTGGTTCCTGCCCGCCCCTGCAATAGTACTTCCGTACTGCCCGAAACCCGGTGGCGGCTCTTCTCTCCCGGCGGTGTGGCGCGCGCCCGCCCCCGACACTTCGTGTTACTCCTGTCCACTGGTGTTATCGGCGGTCTTTCCCAACAGCTTGAGTCGCGAAAAATTGAGTCATTGCACCCGAGTCGAAGGTCGAAGGTTAAAGGTCGAAAATGGGATCGCTTTCGACCTTCGACCTTGGACTGCCGACTGCTTTTCCACCAGGAGAATCATGCTCAAGCTCGCCCCGTCCGTGACAGCCTACGTCTGCATGTTGGTCGGTCTCGTACGGCCCGTCGCGCGCGGTGCCAAGTGGCACGGCAAGATCAAGGTGCGCCAGGAGCTGAAGTGGCTGGAGAAATACGGCGGAAGCGGGCGAGTGAGTTTTCACCCGCCTCAGACCTTCGCGCCATGGTCGCGGAGCCGGCGCTCGATCACGGTGTGCCCCATCTTTTTCGCCCACGCCAGCGGCGTCGCCCACGGTTCGGCGTCCGGCTCGTTGACGGGTGCGCCGCGCGCGAGCAGCAGCTCGACCAACTCCTTTCGGCCCCAGCGGCACGCCCACCCCAAGGGCGTGGACTTCAGCAGGTGGTCGCGGCGGTGGATGTTTGCGCCGCAGTCGAGCAGCAGCGCGGCAAAGCGGGTGCGGTCCGACTCTTTCTCAATCCCGTCGCGCGCGGCGGCGAAATGCATAACGGTCTGGCCGAATCGGCTCGACACGTTCACGTCGATCCCATGCCGCAGCAACAGTGCCATGCACGACAAGCGGTCCTCAGTTGCCTGGGCCGGCCTCAAGCCCGAGTTGTCTCCCAGACCCCGAATCGGCTGTATCAGGATCCAGTGCCACCGCGGGTCGTTGGCGGGCCAGTTCAGGTGCGGTAGCGCCAACTCGACAATGGCCGGGCAACCATTGATGGCCGCCGACCAGGTCAACTCGCTGGCCAGATCCTCGCTCGCGTCCGCGGCGAGCAACCGCCTGGCCTCGCCGACGTCGTGGGCCTCAGCGACCATGTAAGGCTGCGGCTTGGCGCCATGCTCTACCAGCAGCCGCTTGAGGTCCTCGTCGTGGCGCTGGTACGCGTTGCGGAGCGGCCAGCCGGACGCATACACATTGGCGTTCGGATCGGCGCCGCGGTCGAGCAGCAACTCGGCAATGTCGTGCCGTCCCGTGAGAGCCGCAAACCAAAGTGGAGAGCCCCAGCTTAGAGTGGGCTCCTCCAGTTCGCGCAGCATGGTCCGCTCGTCAACATCGACCCCGAGGTCGAGCAACAACCGGACCACGTCGAGATGCCCGTGCTTCACGGCCAGGCTGAGCAGCCCGCCCCTCGACCAGTGGATCCCGCGCTGTAACAGCCCGGGATCGGTACTCGCCAGTTCGCGGACGCGCCGGGTGTCGGCCAACGCCACGGCAGCCCAAATGGTCACTTCCGCACCCTGCTCCAGCAGCAGCCTGCCGACCGCCGGAAACCGCTTCGCGGCGTCGTTACGAGGGTCGGCGGCGAGCGCGGCCCGGTCGAGCGGCGTGAAGCCGTGGGCGTCCCGCTTGTGCGCATTGGCTTGCCTGCTCACCAGCCACCCCACCATCTCCTGGTTCGTCGCCTGCGCGGCAACGTGCAGCGGCGTCCCGCCGTCTCGGTCGCACGCCCGGATTAGAGAGCTGTCCGCATCCAGGAGACGGATGGCCGCCGCATTATCGCCCTCGCGGATCGCCGCGTTGATTTGATCCTGGACCGGCGAGACCGAAGCATTGGGGCAGCTCATAACCTCACGACGGTGTTGCTCCTCTTCCTCAATCACCGCGACGATATCCCGATAGTCGCGGTCCCGCGCCAGGGCGAAGGCAGTTGTCGCATCGCGGTGCGGGAAGACGCCCTGGCGGGCGTCGGCGCCGGCTTGCATCAGCAAGCGCACCATCGCCACATCGCGGCGCTCCACCGCATAATGCAGACCGCGCTGTTCATTGTTGCCGGCCGTGTCCATGTGCACGAGCTCCGGCCGCTGGCGGAGCATGGCGCGCACTCGTTCGACCTCGCCGCCCTCCACGGCAGCCACAAAGCGGGTCATCGTAACGCCATCGACGAACGCTTTAAGCTTCGCCCAACTGTCAAAGCCATAAGCGCGGGCAAGCACCAGTTGCGCATCGCTCAGTTGGAGTCCGTCCGCCTGAGAAATGGGCTCGGGAATGGAGCCGCGGTAGTGTGCGCGCACTTCCGCGATGGCCGCCGGTTCACCCGCCTGGAACGCCTTTAATAAGTCCTTCGCCTGCTTTTTGAGCTGACTAAGATTAGGCTTCGCGGGCAGCTTGCGCGTGAGTGCGGAACGATAGGGCTGGGACATGATGACCTCCTTTGGGGCCTTTTTGGCCTGTCTTGCCCGTTGTCCGCTCATTCGGGCGAAAGGAAGATCACCATGCAGGTGTCTTGAAACAGCATGTCGTTCGGCGGGCTCAGCCCTTTCCGCGGACCGGGGGCGCCCGATGCGCACGACTCCATTCTACCACACCGTATGATCACGCGAATCCTCGCGGGGCCTTATCCGTCGCGAGCCGGCAGGGCATCCATCCCGTGCCGAACGGCTTCGCGCTCCATCAGGCGCGTCAACTCCAATTTCGTCTCCTCCGTCAGGCGCGACGGTTTGTAGGCCATGATGATACGCGCGACCTCCTTGGCGGCGCGCTCCCGCAACGTCACTTGCCCCTCCTCCGTCCACCGTGCGCGGTTGGCGCGATCGATGACCGGGCCAGGGAACGTGATCTCCTCGCGCAGGTGGCGGCGCGTGTGGTCAGCAATCAGCAAATGCTTCTCGCGCCGCATTTCCTCGAAGAGGGGAATAGATGGGAAGTCTTCGCGCGGCTCGATTCCCCCCAAAAGGCGGTCAGTCATGCCGCAGATCTCGTTGTCGACCACGAGCTTCTCCAGGCTCTGGCAGCTTTCAAAATCCAACATGCCGGGACCCGAGATGCTGTTGATTCCGGACAAGGCTGCCAACGTCGCACCGATGCCTGACTCCAGTCCCGCCTGGGCGTCCAACTGCTTCGCGTCACTCAGCGCGATGTAACCCTGAGTTGGCATGCCCAGGCGCTTCCCGATTTCGCTGTTGGCACAATCGAGCATCATGGTCTCCACCGCGCCCATGGGAGTGGTCTCGAACCGGACGTCGAAGATGGCGGGCGAGCCGCCGTACAAGATCGGATGGCCGGGGTTCACAAGCTGGCTGATCACCACGCCGCTCAGGTTCTCAGCGGTCTGCTGGATGAGACTCCCCACCAGCGTAACCGGGGCCATGAATCCGGTCAGCGGCATGGATATCAGCTCGACTGGGATCGACCAGCGCGCGCAGTCCACCAAATTCTGGCTGGTCACATCGCTCCACTTGATCGGCGCCGTCGGGCAGCAGGAGAAGATAGTCAGAGGCTTGGCCCGGAGCGCCTGCTCATCGCCGCGCACCGCCAATTGCAGGTCCTTCATGATCTCGAACGCTTCCACGGTGAAGGCCCCGGTGACCACGGGCTTCTCGCCGTAAAGAAGGCTCAGGTAGAGCCGATAGCTGTCCGAGATGCCGGCGTCAACATCGGCTGGAATCATAGCGGTGCTCTGCGACGCGATGTGCTGCAAGCCGCTTACTAACTTCACGTAGCGGATGTAGTCCGCCGTCGTGGGCTTGCGCAATTCGCCGGTCTGGCCGTCCAGGAGGTTGAGCGCCGTCGAGCCGGGCGTGAAATAGACGCTGTCGCCCTGAAAGTCGTGGGTTAGGTTCCCCAGAACATCATAGAGCTTGAAAGAGTGCGGAACGGTCGCGAGCGCGCGGTCGATGATGTCTTCCGTGAGGCGCACGTTCCACGTGTGGGCGTTAACGTCGGCGCCGTGGTCGGCAAGCAGACTGAGCACGCCGTGGTTGTGAATATCAACGCCCAGCTTCGAAAGCAGCTCCCGTGCTTCCGCGATGATTCTCTCGATCAGTTCGTCTTGCAGCAGTCGGATTGTTGGACGCATTTGGTTTCCTCGATTTTGACAGGTGACAAGCGACAAAAGGGGCTAGGGAACGGCCATTGCTCGATAATGGCCGAACTCTCGCACCTCCTCGTACATTGCCAGCACGTTTTCCACCGGCACCCGAGCCTGGACGTTGTGAATCGTGTTGAAGACGTACCCGCCGCTGGGCCCGAAAATTCTCAGCCGCTCCCGGACCTCGGCGCGCACTTCGTCGGGCGACCCGAACGGCAGCGCATGCTGAGTGTCGACGCCGCCACCCCAGAATGTGAGACGATCGCCGAATTCCCTCTTTAAACACAGCGTCTTAAGTAATGCCGCATAATCGACGGAGCACCGAATTCGGTTTTTGCCAAACGGCCATCTGCTGCGAGACCGCATCGAGCAGATCTTTAAGCTCGGGGAAGTATTGGTTATGG
>JBKQPN010000044.1:0-30349 GCA_052145015.1 Terriglobales bacterium | reverse complement strand
AGCGCCGGCACGGTGACGTGCGCCACCATCACCGAATCGACCCCAGCCCCGATGGCGGCGCGGAACGGCGGCAGCTCAACGCTATCGAGATGGGCGCGGTCAGCGGAGACGCGCGCGATCCCAAGGTGCGAGTCGGTCTCCACATCGCCATGTCCTGGGAAATGCTTGGCTGTGGTGAGCATGCCGTTTTCCCGCGCCCCCCCCAGGTAGGCGAGCACGTAGGGGATCACCTGCTGCGGGTCTTCGCCGAAAGCGCGGGTGTTGATGATGGGATTGGCGGGCGCCGAGTTCACGTCGGCCACGGGAAAGAAGTTCCACTCCACGCCGATGGCGCGCGCTTCCTGCGCGACCACGCGCGCCATCTCGGCGGCGTAGCGCGGATTGCCGGTGGCGGCAAAGGCCATGGCCGCGGGGAAACCGGTGGTCCCGTGAAAGCGCATGGCCAGCCCGCGCTCGAAGTCGGCGGCGAAGATCAGCGGCAGGCGTGAGTCGCGCTGCAGTTGGTTGGTGAGCATGGCGGCTTCGTAAGGCTGGTTGCGGAACACCGCTCCGCCTTCGGAAGCCACCGTGAGCAGCACCCCGCCGATGTGGTAGCGGCGGAGGTTGTCGCGGAGTTGGAGGAAATCCGGGCTCTGCGCGTTGAAGAACTCGGTCTGCGCACGGATCATCAGCATCTGCCCGATTTTTTCCTCGAGGGACAGCTTGCGCAGGGTCTTTTGCGCCCACTTGTCGCCATCGTGCGTCAGCCGCACCGGAGCGGGCCGCTGAAACTTGTCATCGCCAACACAGGAGCCCACGAACAGGAGGAGAATGATGGCCAGCCTTTTGGGCATGAGTGGGTTATAGCAGAGCGTCGGGAGGGTTGTCAGTCATCGCCGCACGTGCTCCAGGACGAGGGCGATGACCTGGTCCTGCAGTTCCGGCTCATCGCCGAATCCGCGCAGCCAGCGCACGTCGGGCTCGCGGCGGAACCAGGTCATCTGCCGCTTGGCGTAGTTACGATGGGCCTGCTGCGCCGCCGCGATGGCGGATTCGCGATCGACCTCGCCGCGCAGTAGCTGAACCGCCTGCTTATATCCCAGCGATTGCATCGGTGGCGCGGACGCGCCATAGCGTTCGACCAGCCGCTCGGTTTCCTCGGCCAGGCCGGAGTCGAACATTCGCCGGGCGCGCAGGTTGATGCGCTCATAGAGTGCGGCGCGCTCGGGGTCGAGTCCGATGCGCAGGACGCTAAATCCGGTGAGCGGGTCGCGTCCGTGTTGCCACAGCTCCGTCATCTTCCGGCGGGCCGCGAGGCAGACTTCGATGGCGCGGATCAGTTTAGGCTCGTCGTTGGCGTGAATACGGGCGGCGGCCGCCGCATCGAGCCGCGCCAGGAGGCGATGCAAATGTGGCGACCCCTTGCCGCCGGCGATTTCCCGCAGGCGCGCGCGCAATTCCTCGGAACGCTTCGGTCCGGCGAACAGTCCCTCCAAAAGGGCATGCAGATAGAACCCGGTTCCTCCCACCACGATGGGAAGCCGTCCGCGGCCGGCGATCTCCGCCACCACGCGGCGGGCCGCCTGCGCATAATCGCCGGCGGTGAACACCGCCGTGGGCTCGAGGATGTCCAGCAAGTGGTGGGGCGCGCGGGCACGCTCTTCGCCGCTGGGCTTGGCCGTGCCAATCTCGAATCCGCGATAGAGCGCTACGGAATCGCAGTTCACGATCTCTCCCTCGAGCTGCCCGGCCAATGCCAGAGAGAGCGCGGTCTTGCCGCTGCCGGTCGGACCCAGGACGGCTACCAGCACCGGATCTGGCGTCGTTCTCGGAAGTGAGGGCAAGTCAGCGTGCACTCCAGTGGAGGAGGCGCGCGAAGCGCACCACAGTGAAGATCAGGATCAACAGGGCGACAAGGATGAGTCCCAGGGTCTGCTGGCGCGCCGGCTGCATGCGGGGATTGTAGCTGACGGCAACCAGCCGAATGCCACTATTCCAAGTGGTCGAACTTGTCGGGGTTGTAATAGAAGCGGAAACGGAGGAGGAGGTACTGGCCGCTGAATTCGTTGGGCAGGGGAGGAAACGGGTTCGAAGCGGTGATGCCACCCCAGGCGGCGCGGTCGAGCGAGATGTCACCCGAGGGCGACTCCAATTTCATGCCCGCCACGCTGCCGTCCTTCAAAATGGCGAATTCGATGGCCACCCTGCCCTTTTTGCGCAACGGGGGATAGGCGGCTTCGGGGATGATGTCGTACCAGTGGTAGCGCACGTCGTGGAGCACGCGCGCGAGATAGGGACCGAAATCCACCCCCATGGTGTCGCTGAGGACATCCAGGTCGCCTTGGGCCGGGCTGCCGCGGCCCCCACCGCCCAGGCCGCCAACATCGCCACCGCCGCCCATCCCGCTGGCTCGCCGGGCGGCACTATCTCGCGCCGCCTGTTCGATGGCGGAACCAGCGGAGAGCGGCGCCTTCGCGAACACGTTCGGCACGTTGGGTGTGGATGAAGGCGGTTCGAGCCGCGCCGTCTGATTCCCTGCCGGGCCAGACCGGGGAGGCGATGGTGGCGCCGCCTGCCCCTGGGGCGGAGGCGATGGAGGCGCGATGGGCCCGGGGCGCATGGAGCTGTCGCGCAGTTCCTTCATCGTCTTCTCGTCGAGCGTGGGGTGGCGCGAGGTGGCGATGCGATCCTTGTCGGAAATGATCTCGGTGTTGGGCCGCTTCGTCACCCGCTGGTTGTCCTTAGGCATCTCCAGGTAGGTGAGCTCGCGGTTGCGGTCGATGATTTCCTGCGCCGTCCAGACCTTTACGTTCTTCCCCGGCGAATAGCGGAGCAGAGCCGGCAGGGTCATGAACAGCAGCAGGTGGAAGATAATGGAGACCAGGCCGGCTTCGCGCAAACGGCTGCGGGAGCGCTCGTCATTGAACTCGAGCACCAGGACCGGCACGATATGCCGGTCGGAGAAACGCTCCAGATCTTCCGAACTGGCTGGCGTGGCTGGCTCGGTCGTGGCCATCCTGTCTAGTGACCCACCTCTACTGCCCTGGGAGACACTCCGAGGCGACCGCGGGCTTTGGCAGTAATGGCTATTGTCTCACAGGCATGAGTGGCCGAGAGCGTTCGATGATGCATTCCACGCTGCCAGAGGGACCCGTGCAGTTCGCTAATTCGCGACGGCTTCCAGTGGCGGCGCTGACCTGGCCACCGGCGGCAACAGCGCCTTGAAGTTCTCGCAGTTGGGGGCGGAGCGGTACACCGGACAGAAGTAGCAATCCTGCGCGCAGACCACCGGGCAAGTGGCGCGATTGCTCCAGCAGGGACGTGACTCATCCGAGATGACCGGACAGCCCCGCTTGCTTTCGAAGCCACAGTTGCGGATCTGCCAGCAGGGCAAGGCGGCCAGCAGGTGGCGAATGCCCGCAAGGTTCATACGGGCTTCCCGCACCAGTCGCAGAATCATCGCGATCCAGGGGTAATCGTGCTCGGTGAAGTAGCGGGTGCCGCGGGGAGATTTGATGGGGATCAGCAAGCCCTCGCGTTCGTAGAGCCGCAGCAGATCGACGGAAACTCCGAACCGGCCTGCGACGGCGCCGATCTTGATGCTGCCGTTGGGCAGGTGTCCCTGCTTTCTCTCCATCCCCAGACGCATTAGGATCACCACAACCTTGGACTTGTGCGCACGGTAGCCCAGTCGCGCATAAAACCATAGGCATGTACCGAGCCACAGCCTGGCCTGAACCGCATCGGCCATTCTTATTTTGTTTTCAATGGCTTGAGAGTGAGTGACGGAGCCGAGAACGGAAGCGTAGAACTCCACTCAGGGTTTTCCCGCAAAGGCCAGCGGATTCTCGCCCAAGCGCGATTCGGCGTGCTGCGTTTCTCAACACCGTTTACACGAAGCGGTGAAGAACACACGTTCTGCATGGCGCTGGTTGGTACAATAGCAGCGCTCATGTCCACGCTCTTCCAGGCGCCGACGTACGACCCCGCGCGCGAACGAAGACGGAAACGCGTGGCGATCATCGTCGTGGTCGCCGCCGTGCTGGCGGTGATGATCTTCTTCCGCTTCCGGAACTGGCCCTACGAGCACGTGGTCCACAACTTCTTCCAGGCGCTTCAGCAGCAGGACTACGAGAAGGCGTACGGCGTCTGGATGCACGACCCCGACTGGAAGCAGCACCCCGAGCGGTACCGGAACTATTCCTTTGGCGAGTTCCACGTGGACTGGGGACCGGGTGGGGAGTGGGGACTGATCAAGGACTACCAGATCGACGGCGCGGTGCGTCCCAAGAATGGCAGCGGAGTGGTCGTGCAGGTCACCGTCAACCACCGCGCCGACAAAGCGCGGATCTGGGTAGAAAAAAAAGACAAGACCCTGACCTTCTCACCGTTCTGAATCACCTTGCTCCCTCGTGAACGAAGCGCAGCAGAGCGAAGGCGGAGCCGGCGGACGGTTTCCGGCCACGCGGTGGTCGGCGATCGTGGCCGCCCGAAGCGCCGACCCCGGCGAACGAGAGCGCGCCCTGGAGACGCTGCTGGCCGCCTATTGGAAGCCGGTGTTCAAGTACATCCGGCTGCGATGGAACCGCGAATTCGAGGACGCGCAGGATCTGACCCAGGGATTCTTTGCCGGACTGCTGGAGCGGGACCTGTTCGCGAAATACGATCCCCAGAAAAGCCGGCTGCGGACGTTTCTGCGGCTGGGCGTGGACAGCTTCGTGATGAACGAAGACAAAGCCGCCCGGCGGCAGAAACGCGGAGGCAAGGCGCTGCACGTGGCCCTGGATTTCGAAGCCGCCGAGAGCGAACTGGGGGCGGGAGCGATCGATCCGGCGAAGATCGCGTCGCCCGAATCGCTGGAGGCGTTTTTCGAGAAGGAATGGGTGCGCAGCCTGTTTGGATGCGCGGTAGAAGACTTGCGAAGGCTTTGTGAGTCGCAGGGCAAGGAGAAGGCGTACCAGCTTTTTGACAAATACGACCTGGAAGAAGAGCGCGCAAACGCCGGTTACTCGCAGCTCGCGCAGGAATTCGGCATGGCGGTGACAGACGTGACCAACGCGCTGGCCTGGGCGCGCCGCCAGTTCCGCCAGATCGCGCTCGAACGGCTGCGTGAGATGTGCCTCAGCGAAGAAGAGCTTCGCCGGGAAGCGCGGGGAATGTTGGGGTGGGAGGTACGATGAAGTTTCTCTCAGACCGGACGCTCGAACGGCTGCGCTCAGGCGGGGAGGAGCCGGACCTCAGCGGGACACACTACCGGCTGCTGGAGCGCGTAGCGCGCGGGGGCATGGGCGTGGTGTATGCGGCGGAGGATGTGCGGCTGGGCCGGCGCGTGGCGCTCAAGGTGCTGGACCTTTCCGATGCCACCGGCGAGCTGGAGAAACGGCTGATCCGGGAGGCGCAGGTGCTGGCGCGGCTGGAGCATCCGGGAATCGTGCCCGTGCACGACGTGGGCAAGCTGAGCGATGGACGTGTGTTCTATTCCATGAAATTTGTCGAGGGGAAGCAACTCGACCAGCACATCGCCGCGGTCAAGCTCCTCCCAGAACGGTTGCGGGTGTTCTTGCGGATGTGTGACGCGGTGGCGTTCGCGCACGCTCGCGGAGTGCTGCACCGCGACCTTAAGCCCGCGAACATTATGGTGGGTCCCTTCGGCGAAGTGTTGGTGATGGACTGGGGCCTGGCAAAGGTTCTGCCGGAGGGGACTGCGACAAGAGAACCCGGCGCGCTGGCTGATGACGCGGAGCAAACGGTCGCGGAGCTTGCGCCTCGGGCCGAGATGAACGAACCGTCCACACAAGGCGTGCGAACCGCCCATGGCGCGGTGATGGGCACGCCCGGGTATATGTCTCCGGAGCAGGCGCGGGGTGACGTGGAGCACGTGGATGCGCGCAGCGACGTCTATTCCCTGGGGGCGATTCTGAAGTTCCTGGCGACGACGACGCCCGAGGAGCCGGCGGAGCAGAGAAAAGTCGGCGTCCCAAGACGCCTGACCGCGATTTGCGCGAAAGCCACGGCGACCGAGGCTGGCGAGCGATATGCCAACGTGCCAGATCTGGCGGCGGACGTTTCCAGTTATCTCGATGGGCTTCCAGTGGGGGCATACAGGGAGAACGTGCTGGAACGGGCAGAACGGCTTTTTCTTCGCCACCGCGTGGCGATCCTATTGATAACAGCTTACTTATTCATGCGGCTGCTTTCGCTGCTGGTGTTGCGGCGTTAGCGGTTAAAGGATTCTCCAGTTTCGTTGTAAAGAATGTCAAAGGGGAAACAGTTCCCGAACCAAAAGGAGGATTCCTCGATGAACAAGTTGGTGCTGGGTGTCTTGCTGGGGGCGATCCTGGGAGCGGTGGACGGAATGACCGCGTGGTTTACACCTGAGGCCAGGGCGCAGCTTGCCGGAATCATTGTCGGGTCCACAATCAAAGGAATCGTTGCCGGTGTGGCCATTGGGTTCTTCGCCCGCAAAGTTAACTCCCTGCCGTTGGGAATTGTGTTCGGGCTGGCGATAGGGTTCCTTCTCGCCTTTCTGGTGGCTTACAAGGAGGGTGGCCACTACTTCGCCATCATCCTGCCAGGGAGCATCGTGGGATTGATCGTCGGGTATGCCACCCAGCGGTACGGCGCCGCGGCAGCGGTAACCCGGTAATTTGTCAGCCAGGTGGAACTGAGTTTAGGATTCCAGCGTCTGGAGGAAGCCTATGCTGACTGGGGCGCACGTGGTGATCTACACCAAGGATGCGGAGGCGGACCGCGCGTTCTTCCGCAACGTGCTGGGATTTCGCTCCGTCGACGCGGGACACGGCTGGCTGATCTTCGCGCTGCCCGCGGCCGAGGCGGCGTTTCATCCGTTCGAGGAAAACAACAAGCACGAAATGTATTTCATGTGCGACGACCTGGAAGCGCTGATGGCGTCGCTCAGGAAGAAGGGTGTGCGCTTCGGTGAAATGGCGGAAGAGCAGTGGGGAACGCGGACGCGCATGCTGCTGCCGGGCGGTGGTGAAGTTGGTCTGTACCAACCGAAGCATCCGGTGACGTTCAAGCGTGCCACGAAAACAGGTAAAGGCAGCGCCCGCAAGAAAGCAAGAAAGAGCCGCGAGAGGGCTTAGCGATGTATTACGTCGGCCCGTTAGGTGCGGTGGGTAGCGATGTTCTTGACAACCCCGGCTGCTCCGCGTACAAATGAGGCATTGAATATGTCGCTCTCGACCTCCATTTGCGGATGCATTTCCATCATGGCCATGGCCATGTGTATGCCCGCGAATTGTGGGTCGTGATCGGAGCCAGCGACAGCAATAATTAACAAGCTCTCAGACGACCCACGATGATTCGTGGGTCGTTTTGTTTTTGCCAGCATCTTTTGTGAAGGCGCCGGACACCATCTCCCAAGGAGAAGATCATGGCCGACGAAGCCACCAGCAATAACCATTACCGACTTGCCACCCTGGCCGTGCACGGAGGCCAGCAGCCCGATCCCACCACTGGCGCGCGCGCCGTTCCCATTTACCAGACGACTTCTTACGTCTTCCAGGACGCGGAGCACGCCGCGCGCCTGTTCGCGCTGCAAGAGTTCGGCAACATCTACACCCGCATCATGAACCCCACCACCGACGTCTTCGAGAAGCGCATTGCGGCGCTCGAAGGCGGGGCGGCGGGGCTGGCACTGGCTTCGGGGCAGGCGGCGGAGACGCTGGCGCTCACCACGCTGGCGGCCGCGGGCGACGAGATCGTCTCCACCACCTCGCTCTACGGCGGCACCTACAACCTGTTCCACTACACGCTGCCGCGCTACGGGATCACGGTGCGCTTCGTGGACGCGGTGGACTACGACGGCTTGCGCCGCGCCATTAACGGCAAGACCAAGGCGCTGTACACCGAGACTATCGGTAATCCCAAGCTGGACATCGTGGACATTGAGCGCCTGGCCGCGATCGCGCACGAGCACGGCTTGCCGCTGGTCATCGACAACACCACGCCCTCGCCGGCGCTGTGCCGGCCCATCGAGTTCGGCGCCGACCTCGTGGTGCACTCGGCCACCAAGTTCATCGGCGGCCACGGGAATTCGATCGGCGGCGTGATCGTGGACGGCGGCCGCTTCGATTGGAAGAAGTCGGGACGCTTCCCTCAGTTCGTCGAGCCCGACCCGTCGTACCACGGCGTCTCGTTCACTGAGTCGTTCGGGCCGCTGGCGTTCATCCTCAAGGCGCGGGTGCAGGGACTGCGCGATACCGGGGCGTGCCTTTCGCCGTTTAACGCCTTCCTGCTGCTGCAGGGCGCGGAGACGCTGCACTTGCGCATGCAGCGCCACTCGGAGAACGCGCTGGCCGTAGCCACTTTCCTCACCAAGCATCCGGATGTGGAGTGGGTGAATTATCCTGGGTTGCCCAAGAGCCCGTGGTACGAGGCGACCCGCAAGTACCTGCCGAACGGGGCGAGCGCGCTGATCACTTTTGGCATTCGCGGTGGCCTGGAGGCCGGACGCACGTTCATCAACTCGCTGAAGCTGTTCAGCCTGCTGGCCAACATCGGCGATGCCAAGTCGCTGGTCATCCATCCGGCATCGACCACCCATCAACAGTTGAGCGAAGCCGAGCAGCGCGCTACCGGGACCACGCCCGAGCTGGTGCGGCTTTCGGTCGGCATCGAGGACGTGAACGACATCATCGCCGATCTCGACCAGGCGCTGACCAAGTCGCAACGCGGCGGACGCAAGCCGGCTGTTCCTGGCATCGAAGTGGCGCCGGCCGCGGCCGCAGGGAGGTAGTTATGAGCTTGGAACCGACATTGGAAGGCGACTTTACTTTTGCAGCGGATGAGCCGTTTCGCCTGGAATCCGGCGGCGCGCTGCTGCCGGTGACGCTGCGCTACGCGGTCTACGGCAAGCTGCGGGAAGGGGCCATCCTGGTCTGCCACGCGCTCTCGGGTTCGGCGCGCGTGGCCGATTGGTGGCCGGGGATGTTCGGGACGGGGCGTCCGTTCGATACCGATCGCGACTGCGTGATTGGGATCAACGTGCTGGGTTCGTGCTACGGCTCGACCGGCCCGACTTCCATCGAGCCGCGTACCGGCAAGCCCTATGGACCGAACTTCCCGCTGGTGACCATCCGTGACATGGTGCGGGCGCAGGCGCTGCTGCTGGCACACCTCTGCGTGGAGCGGCTAAGCATTGTGATTGGCGGCTCGATCGGCGGCATGCAGGCCTTGCAGTGGGCGGTGGACTTCCCTGAGCAGGTGGGGACGGCGGTCGCCATCGGCGCTACGCCGCTCTCGGCCATGGGCCTGGCGCTCAACCATCTACAGCGGCAAGTGATCCAACTCGATCCCGAGTGGCGCGGTGGACGCTACGACGAGCAGCCCGCCCGAGGACTGGGGATCGCGCGTTCCCTCGCCATGTGTACCTACAAGTCGGCGGCCCTGTTCCACCAGCGCTTCGCGCGCAAGCCCAACCGTAACGGCGAAGATCCGCTGGCCGCGCTGGAGAACCGCTACGACATCGCCGGCTACCTCGATTATCAGGGCGGAAAACTGGTGGAGCGCTTCGACGCCAATACTTATCTGGTTATCTCCAAGGCCATGGACACCTTCGACCTGGCGCACGGTTATGCCTCGGAGGAACAGGCGCTCGATCGGATCCGCGCCAAGGTGCTGCTGGTCGGGATCTCGTTGGACTGGCTGTTCCCCGCCGCCGACGTGCGGGCGCTCGCGGCGCGGCTGCGCGCGGCCGGCGTTCACAGTCGATATCTCGAGCTCGTTTCCGAGCACGGACACGATGGCTTCCTCGCCGACACCCACTTGCTGGCGCCGCTGCTCTCGGGGGCTCTGGCAACCGAGGACCCTGAGCCACGGCGGCAGGTATGGCGTGCCGCCGTGAATTACCCGGCGGGAAGGGAGATCTGAAACCGCAGCGGGGTGATACGCTGTCCGGGAGGCACAGAGCGGACGAATCTTGGATGGCTTGGTCAATTTCTGCCCACTGCTTGACTACGTAGCGGAAATCACCGCGCCGGGTGCCTTCATGTTGCTGGATATCGGCTGTTCCGGCGGTATTAGCCGGCAATGGCGCCGACTGGGGCGCCGGCTCCGCGCCCTCGGCATTGATCCTGACGTCCGGGAAATCGAAAGGCTCGCAGCCCGCGAAAAGAATCCCCTGATCACGTACGTGAATGCCTTCGCGGGCATTGCTCCCGATCATCCATTCGCGATCCAGAAGCAAGGCAAGCCGGATCTGGAGCGCAATCCCTGGCCGCGGCTGAGCACGCTCCAGTACATGGAGAACGTTTACCCAACAGACAAGAAGATAAGTGAAAAAGAAAGGCGGTCGGCCAATCTATGGCCCACCGCCCAGCTCGCCGACCCGTCGTCGCCCATCGTCGTGCCCGAGCACCTCCAGCGCAATGGGGTCAGCAGCTTGGATTTCCTGAAAATCGACGTTGACGGCAAAGACTTCGATCTCCTCAACTCGTTCGACCGGGCTCTGACCGACTTGGCAGTTTTGGGCGTGGGAATCGAGGTTCGCTTTTGGGGATCGGCGAGCGAAACCGATGGCGCCTTCCACAACGTGGACCGCTTCCTGAAGGCGCGCGGGTTTGAACTTTTTAACCTCACCCTGCGCCGCTATTCCACCAGTGCTCTACCCAGCCGGTTTGTCAGCCGGGCGCCGGGCCCAACCGAATCAGGCCGAGTTCATCATGGTGATGCCATGTATGCACGCGACCTGGAGAGCGGTCTCTACGACGATTTTGCCAACTCCCTGACCGCAGACAAGATCCTGAACCTGGCAGCCATCTTTGCCATCTTCGATCTGCCGGATTGCGCCGCCGAGGTGGTGCTGAGGTTTCGTTCTCTGCTATCTCAGCTTTGCGACGTGGACAGGATTCTTGATCTCCTGGCGACCCAGGCAGAACATGAGGTGTTCGGCATTGCCAGTTACAATCGGCACATGGAAAGATTCTTGCGAGAGCCGGGCCGCTTCCGCGGCACCAGGAATCCGCTTCCCCGGCTAGCCCACGCCTGGAAAAGAGGCTACTTAAAATGGAAAGGCCGGATGCAGCTTCTCAAGCTGGAGCGGAGAGACCAATGACGTCTGGCAGCCGCAGTTATTCGTTGTTTTCCGCCGAAATGATAGGCTAGTCAGGGTTCTCCCGTTTGGGGCGGAGTTGGCTAATACCAAGCTGTCATGCGGGAATCCCGTTCAGGCGGGCAGGAGGAAGAAGGCCATTTCGCAGGCAGTAGCGATCCAGCACCATCCGGTGTTCTATAACTTCGTGCCGCGCACCGGCCCTGCCCCGGCGGGATTCGAGGTGGACTTCCTGGGGTGCAAGATCCGGCAGGAGTTTCTGCCTTCCTCCACGCGGACCGGCGTGGCCCAGAATAGTTATCCGCTCCAGGACGAAGAGTACCCGGAATGGATCGATGTGCTGGAATCCGTCGTGTCGGCTCGCGGAAGTTACACGTTCATCGAACTGGGAGCGGGTTTCGCGCGCTGGTCCGTCCGGGCCGCTCAAGCGGTTCGGCAATTCAGCGGACTGCCTTTCCACTTGGTTGCGGTCGAGGCTGAGCCGCGCCACTTTCAATGGCTTCGCGAGCACCTGCGGGATAACGGGATTGATCCGGGAGAACACACACTGATCCAGGCGGCGGTAAGTGCGACCTCTGGAGATGCCCTCTTCTACGTCGGGTTGGAGGACGGTAAAGACCAGGGGCCAGCCGAGTGGTATGGGCAATGCGTCGCCAAGAAACGCGACGGGGTCATATCCGGCGGTGACGAATACCTGGGCTTGGCTGCCCAACAGCACCGCAGCGGCTGTAGGTCGGTCAGGGTAGCAACGGTCACTTTGCAAGAGATCCTGCGGGATCTGGAGCAGGTCGATCTGGTGGACTTGGATGTCCAGGGAGAGGAATTGGAAGTGATCTCTTCCGCTATCGACGAAGTCAGCCGCTGTGTTAAGCGGCTGCACATCGAAACCCATGGCCGGCGCATCGACAAGGGACTGCGCCGGTTGTTGCCCAAGTTCGGCTGGAGATGTCTGGCCGAGTACAAGTGCTACTCCGAGCAGAAGACTCCGTGGGGACGTGTGCACTTCACTGGCGGCGTGCAAAGCTGGGTGAACCCCAGGCTGGCGGTGGGCGGGGGAGGAGTTTGAGGATGAAGCTAGGGTTAAAGGGAAGGTTGGGTCTGAACCAAGCTGCCTGGCCGTTTGAGCCGGGAGTCGGCGAGGACGCCCACCTACGCAAGTCGCTTGAAATTCTGCGCACGAAGTGGGGCGAGGTGCCGGCCGGAGAGCTCACGCGGGTGATGTCGCAGGACCTGATGAAGCTGTCCGACGAGGAGCTGCTGCGGCGCTGGACGGAGTTCTGGAACGACACCTCCACCGGAAAGGCTTACTCCGTGCGAGGCTGGTATCAGATCCTCTACAAGAGCATCTTGCGAGGCAAGAAGGTGATGGACGTCGGCGCGGGCCTGGGCATCGACACGATCTTCTACGCCGAACACGGGGCGGAGGTCACGTTCGTGGACGTTGCGCAGCCGAATCTGCAGGTCATCGAGCGGCTGTGCAAGATCAAGGGGCTGGCCCGCACCCGCTTCTGCTACCTGGCGGACCTACGGGCGCTGGAGCAACTGCCCGATGACTACGATGCGATCTACTGCTGCGGTTCGCTAATCAATGCTCCCGCGGAAGTGACACGCATCGAAGCGCAGGAGCTGCTGAAGCATCTCCCGGTGGGCGGGCGCTGGATCGAACTGGCGTATCCGCGCGAACGCTGGGTGCGCGACGGCAGGATGTCGTTCCGCGAGTGGGGAAATAAGACCGATGGCGGCGCGCCCTGGATGGAATGGCACGATCTGCAGAAGATCGAGGCTTTTCTCGCGCCGGCTGTCTTCGATGTGGTCCTGGCTCTGAACTTCCATAACAATGACTTCAACTGGTTCGATCTGATACGGCGGGCGTGAACCTCGATGAAGCACGTTGACCAACTCCTGCAAAAGATTGGAGTGCGCGCCGCGCCGCCATATCCGGTCGACGCACGGCGGCGCGTGATCAAGACCGAAGGAATCCGCCGCGGAGGCAGGCTGGAGGTGTTCGACGCTCCCGAGGCGCTGGCGATCAATGATGCCCGCATGTCGCATCTGGAATCACTGGGGCTGCCCTTGGCCGGCAAGCGCGTGCTGGACGCTGGCTGCGGCGTAGGACACTTGGCTTCACGCCTGGAGCGCATGGGGTGCCAGGTGGTGTGCGTGGACGGGCGCAAGGAGAACATCGAAGGTCTGCGCACGCGCTATCCCGGCTTGGAAGCGCACGTCGCCAATGTTGAGAGCGAGCCGCTGTCGCGCTTCGGGCGCTTCGACGTGGTATTTTCCTACGGCCTTCTGTATCACCTGGAGAATCCGCTGGAAAGCCTGCGCAACCTGCAATCGGTTTGCGACGATTTCCTGCTGCTGGAGACGATCATCTGCGACCATGAGCTGCCGCTGGTGCGCGCCGAGGACGAGAGCTCGGACTTCAACCAGGCGCTGGGTGGCCTGGGCTGCCGTCCGACGCCGCACTATGTCGTGCTGGCCCTGAACCGGGTGGGGTTCCCGCACGTTTATGCTCCGGCTTCTCCTCCGGAGCACCGGGACTTCCGGTTCGAGTGGCAGAACAACCTCGACGCCGCACGGGACGGCCATCCGCTGCGGTGCGTGTTTGTCGCTTCGCGAAAAGAATTGAAGAACCGCAGGCTCGTCTCCTTGCTGAAAAGCTGATGGTGCGGAGAAGCTTAAGCCGCTGGCTTGGCAAGCGCCTGGCTGCCGCACCCGTGCTTGCGCCGTATCCTGGATGGGTGCTGGGAGCCGGCGAAAAACAAGGGATCAGAGCCCGAGCCCGCCGGCAGTTCTGGCGCTGGCTGCGCGCGGGGTTTGAAGTCGAGTGGCTGGAAGGACTGCGCCTGCGGTTGCTGCCGCGAAATGAAATCAGCCGGGCTATCTTCGTAACCGGGCGCTATGAGCCGAACGAGTTTTGTTGGCTCAGCCGCGTGCTTAAACCCGGCATGACGTTCGTTGATGTCGGGGCCAACATGGGCCTGTACAGCCTGTTTGCGGCGCGGAGGGTGACGGCGCAAGGCCAAGTCCTGGCGGTGGAACCGAGCAGCCGCGAGTGCGAGATCCTGGAGGGTAACATCAAGTCGAATGCTCTGCAGAACGTGCGGACAGTGAAGGCCGCGGTGTCGAATCGACGCGGCAAGGCTGATTTGCTGGTTGCGCCGTTGAGAAACTCCGGGCACAACACGCTGGGAAGATTTGGCTATGGCACGACCGCGGAGCGCACCGAGCCAGTCCCCACGGAGCGGCTCGACGACATCCTCCAAACCGTGGGTTTCGACCGCGTAGATGTGATCAAGATGGATGTGGAGGGCGCGGAAATGCTGGCGCTGCGAGGAGCAACGGAAACCCTGCGGCGCTTCCATCCCCTGTTGCTGCTGGAAGTCTCGGATCGCACCCTGCAGCACCAGAGCTCCAGCAGCCGCGAGGTGCTCGATTTTCTCGTGCGCGAGGGATACCGCTTCTACGGCTTCGACCCGCGCTCTGGTCTTCCGCAGCCGCAGGCATCGCGGCCGCACTTCGATTCGGAGAACATAGTCGCGGTGGCAGGAGAATCGGTACCTTGGTAAACCTGCAACTCAACCCGAATCTGGCGGTCGGTTCTCCGCCCCCGACGCCGGCAGGCTGGCCGAGGGTGTCGTTGGTTACGCCGGTGTTCAACTCGGCGCGCTACCTGGAGCAGGCCATAGTGTCCGTGCTCAACCAAGGCTATCCCAACCTGGAATACAGCATCGTGGATGGTGGCTCGACCGACGGCAGCCTGGAGATCATCCGCAAGTATCAGGACCGGCTGCACTGGTGGGTCAGCGAACCGGACCGCGGCATGTACGACGCGATCAACAAAGGCTTCGCGCGCTCCTCGGGCGAAATGATGGGCTGGATTAGCGCCACCGACCTGCTGCACGCCGGATCGCTGTCCGTGGTGAGCAGCGTCTTCGCGAGCTTTCCCCGGGTGGAATGGATTACCGGCCGCCCGACCGCGCTGAACGAAACCGGTATGATAGTGGGCGTGCTGCGGCTGCGCCGGTGGTCGCGGCTGCGTTTTCTGGCCGGCGCCAACCGCTACATCCAGCAGGAATCGACCTTTTGGCGGCGGAGCTTGTGGGAGCGCGCGGGCGGTCACGTGGACGCGTCCCGCCGCAATGGCAACGATTTCGAGCTGTGGGTACGCTTCTTCCGTTACGCGCGGCTCTACTCCGTGGATGCGATGATCGGCGGCTTCCGAACCCACGCGGACTCGCTGGGGCTCCAGGACATCGAAGAGTGCCACCGTGTCCACGAGGAAGTTATCCGCAAGGAACTGCAATCGGCGCCCTGGGGCAGGACATTGAAAGGCTTCCGCGCCTTGAGCGCCGCGGCGCAGTCGGTGCCCCTGGTCAGCCGCGGATGGCGGGAATTGGTGATGGGCGGACTCAAGCGTTTGCCCGGACCGGATCTGGCGCCGGTCATCCGCTATCGAAAACACAACTGGGAGATGAAGTGAGAGATTCATTCAGGGCGGAATCCGCCTGCGTTATCGGCCTGGGAAAGCTCGGCGCTCCGCTGGCGGCGTGCGTGGCGGCGCGCGGCGTGACCGTGATCGGTGTGGACGCGGACCAGCGCAAGGTGAACGCTATCAACAGCGGCCAGCCGCCAGTAGCGGAGCCCGGCCTCGCCGAACTGCTGGCCAACTGCGGCGGCCGGCTGACCGCCGTCGGCCAGATCGGGCCAGCGGTCGCGCTGGCGGACATCACCTTCATCGTGGTCTCGACTCCCAGCGAGCCGGGCGGCGGCTTTTCGCTGAAGTACGTCGAGCCGGCGTGCCGGGAGATCGGGCGCGCGCTGGCGTCGAAAAAGGACTACCACGTGGTCTCACTCACCAGCACGGTGATGCCGGGATCGACGGGAAGCTGCGTCCGCAGCTTGCTCGAACAGGCGAGCGGCAAGCGTTGCGGCGCGGATTTCGGCCTGTGCTACAACCCGGAGTTTATCGCCCTGGGCAGCGTGATCCGCGATTTTCTGAATCCCGACATGCTGCTGATCGGGGAATCCGACCGGCGCGCCGGCGACGTGCTGGAGGCGCTCTACCGGCAAGTCTGCGAGAACCAGCCGGCGGTGGCGCGCATGAACTTCGTCAACGCCGAGGTCACCAAGCTCGCAGTCAATACGTACGTCACCACCAAGATCAGCTTCGCCAATATGCTGGCGCGCATCAGCGAGCGCCTGCCCGGAGCGGACGTGGACGTCATCACCTCCGCGCTCGGCTTGGACACCCGCATTGGCGGCAAGTACTTGAAGGGCGCCATCAGCTACGGTGGCCCCTGCTTTCCGCGTGACAACCTGGCGATGGCGGCGCTGGCGCGGCGGGTGGGAACCTCGCCGGAACTGGCCCAGAGCGTGGACCACTTCAATCGCTGGCAGGTCGAGTGGCTCGCCGATTTCGTGCAGGAGCGTTCGCAGGGACCGGTGGGCGTCCTCGGGCTCACGTACAAACCTGGTACGGACGTAGTGGATGAAGCCGTGGGCCTGCTGCTGGCCAAGGAACTCGCCCAGCGCGGCGTTGCGGTGATCGCTTTTGATCCCGTGGGGAAAGACAACTCCGCGCGGGTGCTGGGCGACAAGGTCCGGTTTGCCCCGCGAGCGGAAGAGTGCATCGCCGAGGCGGATTTGGTGGTGATCACTACGGCGTGGCGCGAGTTCGCGTCGATCCCCGCGGAGCAGTGGGCGCGCAAAGGCGCTCCGCGCACCGTGGTGGATTGCTGGCGCCTGCTGAAGCATCTGGAGCAGCAGCCGGGCGTGCGTTATCTTGTATTGGGAGCGTGCGAAAACCCTCCGAAGGCATGACTCGAAACAACTCTCAAAGCGCCTCGCTGACCATCTTCGGCCTGCCCAAGCCTTTTCGCGGCCACATCGAGACCATCCAGCGCAACGCCATCCGGAGCTGGACCGAGCTCAAGCCGGCGCCCGAGATCCTGCTGTTCGGCGACGACGAAGGCACGGCCGAGATCGCGCGGGAATTCGGCCTGCGGCACATCCCGTCCATCCGCCGCAACGAGTTCGGCACGCCCGTGATGGGCGATTTTTTTCAGCAGGCGCAGTCCGTGGCCGCGCACGACACGCTCTGTTACGTGAATTCCGACATCATCCTGCTGGCCGATTTCCCGCAGGCGGTGGAGCGCATCGCCCGCTTCCGCGAAAAATTCCTGATGGTGGGCCGCAGGCTGGACCTCGACCTCGCTGAGCCGCTGCAGTTCGACGCCAACGGCTGGGAAGCCTCTTTGCGCAGCCGCGCCCTCGGTCAGGGCACGATGAACATCGCCCGCTCGATCGACTACTTCGTCTTCCCGCGCAACCTCTACCCGCCCCTGCCGGAGATGGCGCTGGGACGCTTCTGGTGGGACAACTGGCTCATCTGGAAGGCGTACGCACTGGGCGCCGCAGTGGTGGACGCAACCGCGGTGGTGCTTGCCATCCATCAGAACCATACTTACTCGCACTATGCCGGAGGCCGCGAGGCGATGCTGGCGGGCGAGGAAGCTACGCGAAATTGCCGGCTGGGTTGCGAGACCAATCCCGCTGACTTCGAGAACGGCCTCCACTGGCGCTATTTCTACACCATCGACGACGCGACGCACGTGCTGTCGCGCGGCGGCATCAAGCCCACCAGTCGCCACACTTGGAAGATGGTGAAGCGGACGCTGGGGAATCCCCGCAGCCTGCCCGCGCTGATCCGGCAGACGCTGGCGGGAGCGCGCTAGCGCTTTTCGGCCGGGCGGCGGTTCTTCTCTTCCTCGCGCGTCCGGTTTTTGTCCTCAGCCGGCGGCGTGGTTTCGACGCTGGGCCTCTTGTACACATCGAAGAAGCGCTTGATCGCGCTCTTGGCCGCGTCTCGGGTGCGTTCGGGAGCGGCGCCCCGGCGTTTCCAGAAGAGGCTTATGCGGTCGGCGATCCCGAGGCTGGCGAAGTAGAAGATGCCGTCCACCTGCTCGATGGCCACCCGCCGTCCGATCTTCAACTGGCGGGTTTGCCGGCCATGGCAGAAGATGCGCGCGCCGCCGGGCAGCTCGACCACCGCGATGTGCAGAGGCGGCTTGAATCCCTCGGGAGCGACCGTCAACGTGGTGTAGGAAAGCACCAAGCCGTAGCCGGAAATCTCTACCGGGGTCATCTCCACCGGGTGCCGGGGACAGATGCGCGCCGGCGGCGCGACCACCCAACCGCAATCCGGGCAGCGGGAGCCGGCGATGGTTTCCATCACGCCACCTGCTCCACCAGCGTGACCCAGTTGTTGGTCGCCATGCCACCGATCGAGTGAGCCAGGCCCACGGTTGCCTTCACCTGACGCCCTACTGCACGGCCGGTGAGTTGCCACACCAGTTCGACCACCTGCGCCAGGCCGGTGGCGGCCAGGGCATGACCGCGGGCATTCAATCCGCCCGAGGGGTTCACCGGCAAGCGTCCTTCGAGCGTCAGCTCGCCATTTTGCATGGCCCTGGTGGCCTTGCCCGGCGGAAACAGCCCGGTGTCTTCCAACGCCAGGATCTCGAACGGAGCGAAGGCATCGTGGATCTCGGCCACCTGTACGCGCTCAGGTCCGAAGCCGGCCATCTTGAAGGCGGCTTTGGCCGCTTCCTGGGTGGCGCGGAAGCCGGTAAGCGAGCTGCGATAGCGAATCGCCAGGTAATCGCTGCCCTGGCCCATGCCCGCCAGCTTGAGTCCGGTGGGGTCGGAGGTGAGCACGACTGCCGCGGCGCCGTCGGAAATGGGACAGCAGTGCTGCAACCGCAGCGGGTCGGCGATCAGGCGGCTGCTCATCACTTCCTCCAGCGTCACCGGCCGCTGGAAATGCGCGTACGGATTGCGCGCGCCATGGGCGTGGTTCTTGACCGCGACCCGCGCCATATCCATTTCGGTGAAGAGGCCCTTGGCGAGAGCGGCGCGGGCCACCATACCAGCCAGCGCCGGCATGGTGGCGCCGTAGGAGCGCTCGTGGGGGTCGATGACGCGGCTGATGATCTCGGAAACGCGTGGTGTGGAAACGTGCGTCATCTTCTCCCCGCCCACCACCAGCACGTGGTTGTGGAATCCGGAGGCGACCAGGGCCAATCCTGCGTAAAGCGCCGCGGCGCCCGACGAGGTGGCGGTTTCGACGCGCAGGCCGGGAACATGCGACAGCCCGATATAGGTGCCGATGTGGGAGGCGAAGTTGCCCTCGCCCACGAGCTCCTCCGGGGCCATGGCGGTGACCACCAAGGCGTCGGGCTGGCGATCGGCCTCGCGCAGCGCCTCCAGCGCCGCGTCGGCCATCAAGTCTTCCAAGGTTTCAGACCGCCGGCCGAAGCGGGTCATGGCCGCGGCCGCGATCCAGACGTCTCTCATCTCCTCCGACCCCGTCCCGTCGCGATGGTAGCAGCAGGGCTAGCGCCGCTTGCCGCCTAATCAATAGATGGCATGAAATGGGAATACGACTTGTAAATGGTGGATGAATTCCACCCGGCGGGGCAAAGTGCGGGCGAGGGAGCGGATTCCGGGGCAAGTGGTAAGCTACTCGGGGACGGGCCCGTAGCTCAGCGGTAGAGCAGGGGACTCATAATCCCTTGGTCCCTGGTTCGAATCCAGGCGGGCCCACCATAAAAGGAGGTCAGGCCGGGATCAGGATAGGGAGGAAGTGAGGCGCATGGCGAAGGCGAAGGAGTTCAGGGTAACTGTTGAAGATAAACCGAGCGCCCTGGGGAAATGCTGCCTCGCCCTGGGGGAGCGTGGGGTGAACATCCTGGCGTTTCAATCGTTTGTGGAGCATGGCGAGAGCCTGGCCCGGTTCGTCGTGGATGATCCGGCCAGCGCCAACGCGGTGCTGGGCAGCCTGCACATGAACTTCGAGGAAGTGGACGTAGCCGTAGTCAGGCTGGCGCATCGCCCGGGCGAGCTGGGCCGGGCAGCCTCGTGCCTGGGCGAAAACCAGATCAACATCGACTACTCTTACTGCGGACTGGAGCTGGGATCGGCCTTGCCAATGGCGGTCTTCGGGGTTGACAACGTGACCAAGGCAGCGGCCTTGCTGGACGCGCTTGCCGCCAAATAGTCGGCGCGGGCGGGCACCTCAACGGAACGCAGCAGCCACTTCCCCGGACAAGAAGGATTCAATGCATCGCATGCGCCGCTGTGAATGTGTCTTATCGATATGCCTTGCTGTTGCGGCAGTGCTCATCGCGCCACTCGCGCGGGCTCAGGGTGGAGGTAAGGACGGCGGCGGCGCCAAAACTTCTGCGGCATCGGAGTTGCCACCTGGCAGCGCGGAGCTGATCCGGCCGGAGGAACTGGCGAAGGCGCTCCAGTCGTCCGCGAAGCCCACGGTTTTCAACGTCGGCCCGCGCGTGATTTACGTGCAGGCGCACATCCCCGGCGCCGAGTACATTGGACCCACGGCCAAGCCGGAGGGACTTGAGAAACTGCGGGCACGCGCCGCCTCGCTGCCGCGCGATTCGTTTCTCGTGATCTATTGCGGCTGCTGTCCATGGGAACACTGCCCCAACATCCGGCCGGCATATAAGGAGTTGAAGCAAATGGGATTCACCAGGCTCAAGGTGCTATACATCGCGAACAGCTTCGGCTCCGACTGGGTCGAGAAAGGCTACCCGACCGCCAAGGGCGAGTAGCGGACTGGATCGGCGGGTCTGGTGACGGGGTGACAAGGAAAGCAGCGGTCTTCATAGCGGTGATCGGATTGGTCGCCGCCCTCTACTGGCATCGGCGCATTTCCAGCCCCGAAGGCTCGACCTCAACCTTGCCTGCACCCGCGATCGCCCTGACCGACCTCAGCGGAAACGCTCTTAACCCCTCCCGCTACAAAGGCCAGGTCGTATTGATCAATTTTTGGGCCGCATGGTGCACGCCGTGCCGCGCCGAAATCCCGCAGTTCATGACGTTGCAGGACCGGTACCGCTCGCGAGGGTTCCAGGCCGTAGGCATTTCCCTGGACGACCCCGAGGGCGCCCTGCGCGATTTCTGCCGCGAGTCCAAGTTGAATTACCCGATCGTGATGGGCAACCAGAAGATCGCGGAGGCGTTCGGAGGGGTGCTGGGACTGCCCACCACATTCCTGATCGGCCGCGACGGTCTCATCCACGCTAAGTATGAAGGCGCGACCGATTTCCCCAAGCTGGAGCGGGAGATCACAGCCCTGCTCCAATCCGGCCACTAACCCTGTTCCGGCCCGCAGTTTTGCGGGCGCGCTCAGAACTGAGTCTCCTCCTCCGCCCTCGGCTTGGCGCCCGCGGCGGCGGCTTTCACGCGATGGAAAGCGGCGATGGCCTCGTCTACCGACTTATAGGTAGGGAAAACCTCGTCGAGCCGGGTGACCCGCAAGAGCTCCCGACACTTGGGCGACAGATCGGCGAGCTTGAGTTCGCCGCTGCGGTTGCGGGCGGAGATGAACAGTCCCACCAACCCCGCCAGCCCCTCGCTGTCGATCTGCTCAATGCCGCCAAGATCCAGCACCACGCGATTGGTCTGTTTCAGGAGGGAAAGCACGGCCAGGCGCAGCTCGTCCACCTCCTGGCCGAAGACAATGCGTCCCCGGCAGCGGACGACGGCTACCTCTGCCTGCCTGACCACATCCAAGCGCAGTTGCATCGAAGCCTTCCATGGACGGCCGGTGGGCCGGACTCAGCGAACGTATCATAGGCCAGGAACCGATGCCGCGCGACGGAAACTGCGCGCGTTCCGATCCCGACCGGCCGCCCGGAGGCGACAAATCCGGACCTCACGTCCCGGGTGGAATGCCAGCAAAAACAGAGCCTTCGCACTTCATGACACGTTCGGAAATGGGTTAGTGCGGGCTGCGCCTCCAATAAAAAGTTTTCCACAGCAGCGGCGGAGATTTATCCGGGTCTAAACTGGGTAAAGTGTGGGGGCGCGGCCAAGATCAAGGCCGGTTCGTCGTCATGATTGCCAAGTGCGCTAACCCCGTTTGTTCTGCCCCGTTCCATTACTTGCGTGAGGGCAAGGTTTTCCGCATGGAGTTCGCTCCCAACGGCAGCCCTTTCAAACTGAAGCTGGCCGGCAACAACCCGGTTCGCAAGATCGAGCATTTCTGGCTTTGCGGGCCTTGTTCCGCCAGCCTGACCCTGGTGATGAACCAGGGCAAGGTCGAGACCATCTCGATCGAACCGGCAGTGCTCACGCGTGCCGCGGCATCGTAAGAACCAAAACGCCACGGGTTTTACACGGATCAGATTCCCGATCCGTGTTTATCCGTGTACATCCGTGGCCTGGGCTACTTGCTGGCGGCCAGGCTGGTAGCCGAGCCCTGGTACTTGCCCGTCAGGTCGTACCAGCGGATTCGCAGTACGTCGAGCAACATCTTGAGGCCGTCTGGGATGGGGTGGATTTTGGAGCGCTGGTCGTGCGCCCACTCCACCGGTACCTCCGCGGTCACCATGCCGGCCTTGTTGGCGAGGAACAGAATCTCGGGATCGAACCCCCAGCGCTCGATGCGCTGGCGGGGGAAGGTGGCTTGCACAGCCCGCCGCGTAAAGGCCTTGAGGCCGCATTGGGTGTCCCTGAAACGCAAGCTGAGCATGATCTGCAACAACAGGTTGAAGACGCGGCCGAAGAACTGGCGATAGACGGGTTGTCTCTCGGTCTGCAGCTCGGCTTGCAGCCAGCGCGAACCGATGGCGATGTCGGCGCCCTGCTGGATGGCAGCGATCAGCTTCTCCGCCTCACGGATGGGCGAGGAAAGATCGGCGTCGGTGAACAGCAGCAGGTCGCCACCGGCCTCCATCATCCCGTGGCGGACGCTGTAGCCCTTGCCGCGGTTCCCGGGATTCTCCACCAGGCGGACGATCGGGTTGCGGCGCGCCCACTGGCGCACGATCTCGGGCGTGGAATCGCGCGATCCGTCATCGACCACGATGACTTCCGCCGTCCGCCCCATCTCGGCCACGTAAGCCAACACCTTCTCGAGCGTGGCCTCAAGGCGCTGGCCCTCGTTATAGGCGGGAATGACGATGCTGTACGTAAGCCGCTCCGCGTACAGCTTACGCTGCGCTCTCGCAAAAACAAGAACGCCACGGATTTTCACGAATTTCTTTCGGGTCGACGTTCTTGATCCGTGTTTATCCGTGCGATCCGTGGCTTGGGGTTAGGCCGCGCGCCGTTGCTGCTCGAGCATGTTGAAGAACTCGTGGACCAACTCGCGGTCCCAGAGCCCGGCGCGGGCTTCTTCCTCCATGGTGAGGCGGGACTCGTCGTGGCCCAGCGCCGGCTTGTAGGGGCGCTCGGTGCGCAGGGCATCGTATACGTCCACCACCTGGAGGATGCGCGCCAGCAAGGGAATGTCGTGGGCGCGCAGGCCGTCGGGATATCCGCTGCCGTTCCAGTGCTCGTGATGGCTGCGGATGATCGGCAGCACCCGGCGCAGCGACTTCAGCGGCTTGCAGATGTTCTCCCCGATGATGGGGTGCTGCTTCATGATCTCCCATTCTTCGGGGGTAAGGTTACTTCCCTTCTTGAGGACCTCGTCGGGGATGCTGATCTTGCCCAGGTCGTGCAGCACGCCGCCGCGCTTGAGCGCGGTGACCGACTCCTCGTCCAGCTTGAGGTGGCGTCCCAGGTTGCTGGCGTAGATCGAGAGGCGGTCGCAGTGGCCCTCGGTGTAGGGATCGCGGGCCTCCACTCCCAAAGCCAGCGTGAACAGCACCACCTCGACACTCTCCAACTCGTCGGTGAACTCTTTAAGCTTGAGCAGCGAGTGCACGCGCGCGAACAGCTCTTCCGGGAAGATGGGCTTGTTCAGGAAGTCGTCAGCGCCGGCCTCGATGCCGCGGATCTTGTCCTCGCGATCGGCCAGGCCGGTGATCATGACGATGGGAATCAGCCGGGTGAAGGGGTCCTCCTTCAACTCGCGGCACAGCTCGTATCCCGATTTGCCGGGCAGGATCACGTCCAGCAGGATCAGGTCCGGCTGCTGCTTCTGGATCGCCTGCTGCGCTTCCTCGGCGCTGGCGACGCTGGCGAACTCATAGCCGCGCGAAGAAAGCAGTTCACGAGTGAGGAGGATGTTGTCGGGATTGTCGTCCACGATGAGGATGCGCTGCGCGCGGCGGCGCCCCGGGACTTCGACTATTGCAGCCGGTGAAGGTACGGCCTTACCCAAGGGATGCATGATTCTGGCCTGTTCGCTATTCTAAGCCAAACGCAGACTCATTGGGCACAAGCGGCGGCGCGCAGCGAATTTTCCCTTGCCGATCTTGGTGCTCCCTGCCGCACCCGGCTCGCGGCCGTGCTCCTCGATTTGCGCCAATCGGCCACCAGCGATTACGCTTTGCCTCATGCGCTCGAACCGGCTCCTTGCGGTGGTGTGGGTGGCGCTGACCGCTGGCGTAATGGCGGCGGCTTCCGGGTCCCACGCCATCTATTTCGGTGCTGCCACCGAGATGCAATGGTTTGTCGGCGCTCGGGAGCAAGCTGCGCTCAAGCTCAAAGTCCGCCCGCTGTACGTGGACGGCAAGCTGAAGGAGTTCACCACCGGCCCGCCGCGCGACATCACCGACCGCGCCTTCGTGGTGCGCAAGGTCTACCGCGTCAATGACCGCTTGCCCACCGACCCCAAGCAGACGCCGAAATGGAAGTGGCAGCGCGCGGGATGGTTGCTGGTGGATCGCCCGACCGGCCGAGTCAGCGAGCTACACTTGCCCGACTTCGACCCGTTCTATTCGACGGCGAGCTGGTATCGTGACTACGTCGCTTATTGTGGGCTCTCCAGCGACGCCCAGAAGGTGTACGCCGTGGTGGCGCAGATCGGGGTGAGGAAGCCTCTGGTGCGCAAGGAACTGGGACGCGCCCACGGCGGTGACATGCCGGATTCCGAGTGCGAGGCACCCACCTGGCAGCGCCAGCCGGTGCAGGTCACCATCGTTCCCAAGGATGGACAGCCCGTCACCTTCGCCATCCACCGCCAGGCTGCGGAAGTGCCCTCTGACCACGAGGCCGAAGAATGAAGTCGCTGGACGAATACTTGAACGATGCTGAGAGTGCCCACGGCCACCTCTGCGCCGGGCAGGTGCTGGGAGTGCGCATGGCCATGCTGGGGCTGGCGCGGCTGGGGATCGAAGACCCGCAAGGCAAGGACCGCAAGCGCCTGGTGACCTTCGTGGAGATCGACCGCTGCGCCACTGATGCCGTGGCCGTGGTCACCGGATGCCGCCTGGGCAAGCGCGCGCTGAAATTCCGCGACTGGGGAAAGATGGCGGCCACGTTCGTCGATACCGCCGGCGGGAAGGCGATCCGCGTCGCGGCCAAGGAGTCCTCCAAGGCCCTCGCCCGCTCCCTGCATCCCGAGATCGCCGACAAGAACCAGCAGCAGATGCTGGCCTACCGCGAGATGCCCGAGGAAGACCTGTTTGATCTGCAATGGGTGAAGGTCGAGCTGCCGCCCGAGGAGTTTCCCGGCTACAAGGGCGAGCGCGTGGTCTGCGGGAAGTGCGGCGAGGGCATCAACTTCAAACGTGAAGTCCAACGTGAAGGAAAAGTCTTATGCCGCGCCTGCGCCGGGGAGAGCTACTACGCGCCGGCGTAGCCTCGCCAGAATCCACCACGGAGACGCGGAGATCATAGGACTCTTCCAATCCCGGCTTGATTGACAACCCAGCGAAATGGGGCTAGCGTTGCAAGTGAGCGAGCACCTCTTCTCTCTCTTTCAGATCTCCTGAACTAAGTCAGCCCGTCTGAAGTTTTTCCTCTTAGCCCACGTACACAACCCAGGAGGTTGATATGTTTGCTCGCATCGTTTCCATGCGCTTGAAAGCCAATACCCAGCGCGAATTCAACGAGAGCTATGACCAGCAAGTGGTTCCCACGCTTCGTAAGCAGCAGGGCTTCAAAGACCACTTGTTGTGCGTGGTTCCGGGCGGCCCCGAAGCCGTCAGCATCACCCTGTGGGACAGCAAGGAGAGCGCGGAAACGTACAATCGCGCAACCTATGCCGACGTGCTGAAGACTGTGGCGAAGTCGATCGAGGGCACGCCGGAAGTGCGCAACTTCGAGCTCGCCTCTTCCAGCTTCCACAAGATCGCCGACCGCGTAGCAGCCTGAAAGCCTTGGATCCGAGGAAAGGCGCATGCCGGCCTTTCCTCTTCTCCTCACAATCACAGGCGCGACCCTGCGGATAGATCAAAGAAATCGAGGTTACCCATGATTCCGAAAGTGATGAAGTGGATCGCAATTGCCGCGCTGCTCCTGGCCCTGTTCTGGCACCCGTTCGCGGAGAACCGAAGACTGCTGCAGTTCGCGGTCTTAGCGGGAGCTGTCGCAGTTATGGCGCAGGCGTTTCGTGCCGGGCGCTACCTCTGGGTCGGCATGTTCCTCGCCGCGGCGGCCCTTTTCAATCCCATCCGGCCGGTTCCCTTGTCTCCCAGCATGTTTCTGTTCCTGGATGCGATCACCCTGGTTCTCTTCATGGTTTCGCTGCGCGGGTGGGAGACGAAACCCAAGCTGTCCATCGCCTCTATCACTGATCGTACGCCGGGAAGCGAGTCGCTCTGACTTGCCGAGGAATATCACTGTGAACCCACTATCTTTGAACTTAGACTCTCGCCAGCCATTAAAGAAAAAGAAGCTCCTTCTCGTTGACGCAAACCCGGGTAAGCGTGCCCTGCGAGTCAAGATCATGGGGAAAGCGGGTATGGACGTGGACTGCGCCAGCGATACCATTGCGGCGCGCGTGCTCTGGCGCGCTAATTCCTACGGTCTCGTGCTGATCGATCTCAGGCACGATGCTGAGAGCGCGGCGGAATTCTGCGCCGAGATCAAGACCGACAGTCCGCGGCAGGCCGTCGCATTTCTGGTCGGCAAGCCTGCCTACCTGTCTCCGTCTCAGCAGCCCGAACTGCCTCGGGAAACTGACTCCTCGGAAGGCTGGACGGAAAAAGTCACGATGCTCTTGGATAAGGAATGCAGCGCCCCTCCCGTGCGGGGTGGGTTTCAGGAAGCGGTGTGGCGGATGTCCGCCAACCGGTCGCTGAATGATTCCCGGCAGAAGAAAACATCGGCGCTCTCCTTTGGCGAGGCCGTGAGACGCCTCGAAAGCAAGCAAGGGCTGGCGTCTTAATGGCTGCGACCGCTGCCCGCCTTCCCGTTCTGCCTTAGTGGTGAAGCCTCACGCGGCAGCACGCGCGTACTCGTAGGCGTGTCCCAGGCGGAACAGCGTAGGTTCGTCGAAGTGCCGGGCCATGATCTGCATCCCGATGGGCAGGCCTTCCCGCGAATTGCCACAAGGGATGGAGATTCCCGGCACGCCCACAAGGTCGGCCGTCACCGTGAAGATGTCGGCCAGGTACATGGAGAGCGGGTCGTCCACCTTTTCGCCGAGCTTGAACGCCGGCGTGGGGCTGGTGGGTGTGATGATGGCGTCCACCTTGGTGAAGGCTTCTTCGAAGTCGCGGGTCAGCAGCGTGCGCACCCTCTGTGCTTTCAGGTAATAAGCGTCGTAATAGCCGGCGCTCAGCGCGTACGTGCCCAGCATGATGCGCCGCTTGACTTCTGCGCCAAAGCCCTCATCGCGGCTGCGGCGGTACATCTCGGAAAGCGTTGTGCTCTCCCGTGAGCGGTGGCCGTAACGCACGCCGTCATAGCGCGCCAGATTGGAAGACGCTTCGGCAGTCGCCACAATGTAGTATGTGGGGATAGCGTAAGCGGTGTGCGGCAGCGAGATGGGGACAATCTCGCATCCCGCCTTCGCGGCCAGCAGTTGAATCGCGTCCTCCACGGCGGTGCGGACTTCCGCGTCCATGCCCTCCGGGAAGTACTCCTCGGGAACGCCGATTCTCATCCCGCGCACCGGTTTGCCGATCTCGGCCGCGTAGTCGGGCACGGGAACGTCGGCGGAGGTGGAATCCAGCGGATCACGTCCGGCAATGATCCCGAGCAGAAGGGCGGCGTCCTTCACCGAGCGCGTGAACGGGCCGATGTGATCGAGCGAGGACGCGAAGGCAATCAGTCCGTAGCGAGAGACGCGCCCGTAGGTCGGCATCAAGCCCACTACACCGCAGAACGACGCCGGCTGGCGGATGGAACCTCCGGTATCGGAACCCAGCGCGGCGAGCGTGAAACCCGCCGCGACCGCGGCGGCCGAACCGCCGGAAGATCCGCCCGGGACGCGCGTCTTGTCGCGCGGGTTGCGTACCGGACCGTAAGCCGAGTTCTCCGTCGACGAGCCCATGGCGAACTCGTCGCAGTTGGTCTTGCCCAACACCACCGCACCGGCCGCTTCCAGGCGCGCCACCGCGGTGCAGTCATAAGGAGGAATGTAATTTTCGAGAATCTTCGACCCAGCAGTCGTGCGAACGCCGCGCGTGACCATCACGTCCTTGATGGCCAGGGGCACACCCGCGAGTGGGGGCAGCGGATCGCCCTTGCCGGCCAGTGCGTCCACACTGGCGGCGGCTGCCATCGCACGCTCTTTCGAGAGCGTCAGGAACGAGTGGATTTCGCCGTCCTCCGCTGCAATCTTGCGGTAGAAATCTTCGGCCAAGGCAGCGGCGGTGACTTGCCGCTCGCGAATGGCGGTGACGGCGCCGGCGACGGTGAGGGAGCTGAGGTCCATTTTTACTGCACGAAGTTGCCTTCTGTGTCAGAAGTCGGAGACTCCATCTCCCTGTCGAAACTCTCGCGAATGGCGGCGAGGGCTTCTTCGCGGCTAATGCCCTTCTCTTTGGCTAATGCATCTGCCACGTGGCGCGCGGCATCCGAGAGCACGATCCCCCAGGCAATTGCCTCTTTGTCTTTCCATGCACCGATTTGGAGGCTGCAATGCAGCCCACCTTTGGCAATCCAGGCGCGCAGCATCTCGCGGCTATGTGGATCTTCTAGTGCCCCCGGAGGGATGGCCAGTTCCTGATCTCTTCGCATTGAAATCTCCGTCGCCTTGGGAATTACCGCTCAATGACCTTGGGAACCTTGAAGAACGTCCCGTCCGACTCGGGGGCGTTCGCGAGCGCGAGCTTGTGGTCGAGCGACTTGCCCAGCGCGTCGGCGCGCATGGCATATTCGAACCTGGAGATGTCCTTCTTCTCCGGGACGCCGTAGCGGTCGGAGACCTGCGCCCGTTCGACAAGCTCCGGGCAGGCCATGGGCGGCACGCCGCTGGTATCCAACTGGTTGAGCCGCTCCACGTATTCGAGGATGGAGTTCAGGTCGCGCACCATGCGGGTGCGCTCTTCCGGCGTGAGCTCCAGGTTGGCAAGGTCGGCCACGTACAGCACGTCTTTTTCGCTGACCTTCATCCTTCGTCTAGGCCGCGCCTTTCTTCTGCGGTGTCTTCTGCGGCGGCACGAACTCGATCTTCTCCACCTTCTTGCTCAGCATGGTGTTGAGCAACTCCAGGTAGCGCGGAACGAAGCCGGCGAGATTGGCGCGCCAGGCCTCGTCCGGCACGCGTACCCGCAAGACCCCTTCATGGAACTCCAGTACCTCGGTCTTGTCCGCCACCGGTTGGCCACAAACCAGCCCCCAGGCAATGCCTGCGGCATCCTCCGCCGGCGCACGGCGCAATATGTCCGCGACGATCTTGTGGAAGCCTGCGCGCGCAGGTTCCATACTCGCCTCTCTCTCGGCCAGTTGTCTGACGTTTCGCGGCGCGCATACAGCCACTGCATCTTGTGCAGTGTGGGGAGATCCAGATTGTAGCACCCAGTTCGCACCCAGCCGCCATGCCCTGACTGGAGGTCGTTTGTTACAAGATGGTTACACCAGAATTCAGGGGAAATTCCCGGCGAACGAATTCGCGCGCCTGCTCGGGATCCGTGATCCGGCCTTCCAACTGCGCATCCTCCACCGCCGCAAGAATCTGCTTGAACTGCGGCCCCGGCGCGTAGCCCATGGCAATCAGGTCGTCGCCGGTGAGCAAGGGCTGAGGCCGGAGCTGCTCCGCCGGCATCTCGGCCAGCTTCTGGCGCACGAAGTTGTAGAGCGAGAGGTCGCAGTGGCTGGCCAGGCAATCGAGCCGGTGCAGTTCGAGATGCTCGTCGAAACGCGGCAGGCGGAAGAAGCGCTTCAATGTGGAGGGCTTCATCTCCTGCACGTCGGCGAAACGCATGTGGTTGGCCACCAGGTGCGCGATCTGCTCGGTGTCATGCTTCGAGAAGCGGAGCCGATGGCAGATCTGCTCCGTCATCCTCACGCCCACCTCGACGTGGCCGTCGAAGCGGATGCGGTCCGGGGCCACGCGGAAGGTCGGCGGCTTGCCGACATCGTGCAGCAGCGCTCCCATCGCCAGCGTCGGCGCGGCCTTGTCGGGCAAGCCTTCGAGCAGCA
>JBKQPN010000043.1:0-27797 GCA_052145015.1 Terriglobales bacterium | reverse complement strand
ACGCCAAGTTCACCGGGTACGACGTGAATGGCGGATACTCCGAAGCGGTTGTCGTCCCTGCGGACTTCGCGTACCAGATCCCCAAGAATTTCTCTGACGAAAACGCCGCTCCGTTGCTGTGCGCCGGCGTAATCGGATACCGCTCGTTAAAGCTCAGCGGAGCAGCCAAGTCCGACCGGCTGGGCCTCTACGGATTTGGCGCCAGCGCCCACATCGTGCTGCAGATCGCGCGCCACATGGGATGCGAGGTGTACGTGTTCACGCGCGCGGCGGCGCATCGCGAACTCGCTATGAAGCTGGGAGCTGCCTGGGTCGGCGATGCGAAGGAGTGCCCACCACACGAACTTGATGCCGCGATCGTCCTCGCGCCCGCCGGTCCTATTGTGCTCGATGCTCTGCGCGCACTGCGCAAAGGCGGTACTGTGGCGCTGGCGGGTATCACGATGAGTCCCATCCCGCAGATGGACTATTCGCTGCTCTACCACGAGCGCGTCGTGCGCAGTGTCGCCAACAGCACACGGCAGGATGCCCGCGAACTGCTCGAGCTCGCCGCCGAGGTGCCAGTGCGCACCGAGGTCACGCTCTACCCGCTGGAAGAAGCCAATCGCGCTCTTGCCGACATGAAGCACAGCCGCATCGAAGGCGCCGGGGTTCTGCTCGTCGGCTGATGTCTACGAGAAATTGTGAAGGGGCACGCCTTCAGGCGTGCCGTAAAACGCTGACAAAAGCCCGGCTTTAGCCGCTGAGGGAATCTCCCTCAGGGCCTAAAGGCCATTCATCTAGCGACTGATACGGCACGGCTGGAAGCCGTGCCCCTTCACGTGCATCGTGCTGTGGAGCCGCTAAGCTCAGGTGGACGCAGGCTGGGCCAGCACATAGCTGGAGCTGAGCTGGATGGCGCCGTGCAGCGTGCGATACAGCGGGCAGCGCATGGCGTACATGCCGTGCACGCGCTCCACGGTCTCACGAGCTGTTTCGGGCGCCACCAGGTGGTATTCCACGTGGATGCGCTTGATCACCAGGACCTTCTCATCCGTCTCCACTTCACCGCGGACCTGGCCGGTCAAACGTCCGCCGCTGGCATCGATGTTGCGCGCCTCCAGCGCGCCCCCGAAGGTGCCCAGCATTCAACCGGCGGTGGCAGCGATGACGTAGTCGATGGTCGCGGCGTGAGGCTCGCCGAGTTTTTCCTTGGGGATCTTGTAGTGTTCGGCGATCGCCCCGTGAACACTGAACGTGATGGGTTCCTTTTCGCCCGGCAGCCATGCCAGGCGGACCGGTCCGGCTACTCGCTCGATACGTGAGTTCGAAACGTAAACCACATCGGACATAGTTTTACCCCTCGCTTGGATTGTAGGATGCCGCACTCGCCAACGGGTTACAAATTACCGCTTAGACCATGACCTCAAGCGCGCCCGGAAGCACCTCGAGCTTCTGGCATTCCAGCTTGACAACCTCGCCGTCCACCATCACATTGACCGGCGTATCCAACTCGAACTCGATCTGGCGCGCGGCCTGCCGCGAGGCCAGCGGATGCCTGACGTGCGTGCCGGTGTAAAGCGTATGCAGGTTGGCGATCAGGCCCAGCCGTCCAATCGGTCCCCAGCGGACATACTCGATCAATCCGTCACTGGGATCGGCGTCGGGCGCAATCATCATTTTACCGCCGGTGAACTTGCTGTTGTTGAAGGTGAGGAACAGACATCGGCGGTGGTCATACTCTGGCTGATCGTCCACCCGCAAGGGGAACGGACGGCGTTCGAGGCGTACCAGACACGTGAACAGCGCCAGCAGGTAGCCGAGTTCGCCGTATCGCTGGAAACGCTCGTGCCGAAGGAAGGCCACGTCGGCGGCGAACCCGACGCTGAGCAAGTTGATGTAGTAGAGCACGCCGTCCTTGTGAGTCATGCGCAGGACATCGCAGCCGCGGCTGCGGCCGGCGAGCAAAGCCTCGGTCGCGTGCTCGGAGCCGCGGCTGCTGAAGTCACGCAGGAAAGAATTGCCCGTGCCCAGCGGCAGGAATGCTAGCTGAGGACGCTCGCCATCGAGCGCCTCCGGGAATAGGCCGTTGACGATCTCGTAGGAGGTGCCATCGCCGCCGACGGCGAGAAATCGCCGGAAGCCGGCGCGGTAGGCGTCGCGGGCGAGTTGGATGCCGTCGCCGGGGCCACGCGTCCGGTGCGCTTCGATAGAGACCCCGGCTGTGCGCAGGCGATCCAGCGCCGGGCCTGCGAGCTTGCCGCAGCGGCCCCCACCCGCGGCCGGGTTCACGATGGCGAAAAACGGCTGACTCACAGCGCAGCCACCGCCGTGGCGCGCTCGGTCGAGGCGCGAATCTGTTCTGCCAGTTCGAGGCGCTTGATCTTGAGCGATGCCGTGCGGGGGAAATCGCGGTCCCAGATCATGTAGCCGCGGACGCGCTTGAAGTCCGGCAGTCGGCGGTTGCGCTCCGCCAGTTCGCACCGCAGAGCTTCGTCGAATTCATGTCCGGGCTCCAGGCGCAGGACGATCACCAGCATCTCGCCGCTGAGCGTGCTCTCGGGCCACAGATAATTGGCCGCGAACACGCAGAATTCCTTCACCGGCAGGCCTTCGAAGACGGTCTCGATGTCCTCGGGATAAATGTTCTTGCCACCTTCGGTGACGATCATGTTCTTCTTGCGGCCGAAGAGCTGAAGGTGGCCGGCGGGATCGATGCGGCCGAGATCGCCGGTCATGAGCCAGCCGTCCACGATCGTCTCCGCGGTCATCTCGGGATCGTCGAGATAGTGCGACATCACGGTCTTGCTGCGCACCCCCACTTCGCCGATGCCCTCGTCGCTCGGATCGACGATCCTTACCTCCATCCCGGGCAGCGGCCTGCCGACTGTGTCTGGACGAAACGGATTGAAATCGTTCAGGGTGACGGCGGTGCCGGCTTCGGTGAGCCCGTATCCGTTGGCGACCGGGATGCCGAGATCGTAGAAGAACTGCAGCGTTGCCGGCTCGGTGAACGCTCCGCCCACAAACAGCGCGCGCAACTCTCCGCCGAACGCCTGGTGGACCTGCTTCAGCAGAGCGCGGCTGATTTTGAGTTTGGGGCGCTTGCCGGTGAGCCGCTTGTTCAGGGCGATCAGCCGGTCGAGCAGCCAGCGGCGCGGGGCAGGCAGCTCGGCGAAGCGCGCCCGCAGGCCCTTTTCCAGGTTCTTGAGCACCATCGGCACCAGGGACATGTAGGTGATCCGGTAGCGAGGAAAGGCGTCGCGAACATACTCGGGTCGGAGCGTGCGCAAGTGCACCACTGCCGCGCCGCAGGTGAACGGCCCGATGAAGCCGACCATAAAATCAATCGCGTGGTTGGTGGGCAGAATGCTCAGGTAGCGCACGCCCGGCCAGAAGGGGTACAGCGCCGTCAGCGAGATGCACTGCTCAAGATAATTTTCGTGCGTGAGCACGCAGCCTTTGGGACGGCCGCCCGTCCCCGATGAATAGACGATGCACGCCGCATCCTGCCGCCGTTGCGGCACGAAGCACGGCTCGCCTTCTTTCTTAAATTCCTCCCAGCGCGTCGCGCCGACGATGTCGGCGTTGCCGGGAGCTTCCGTCACCAGGACAGTCTGCGCTCGAAGCTCTTTGAACCCCGGGCTGGCTACGATTGCCCGCCACAGGTGATGCTCGATCACCAGCACCTTAGCCTTCGAGTGCGCCAGCAGCGCAAGATGCTCGCTTGCGGTCAGTTTGTAGTCGAGCGGGACCAGCACGCCGCCGCAATAGAAGATAGCGTAAGCGGAGATGAGCCACTTCGACTGATTGGTCATGATGATGGCAGCGCGGTCGCCTTCGCCGAAACCCGAGTCCTGGAGGGCGCGCGCGAGCGGCAGCGCCATCTGCTTGAAGTCGCTGTAGGTGAGCCGGCAGTTCTCGCGGTCACGGTCGGCCTCGATCAGGCACACTTCGTCCGGCCAGCGCTCGAGGCCATCGCGCAGCGCCGCTCCCAAGCAGTCGTATTGGGTCAGGTCGAGCAATTGAATTCAGCACGCAATCGGCTCATCGGGAGATCGGGTCATCGGGTCATTGCGCCAACGTCCGATCGCCCGATGACCCGATCTCCCGATTAAAGTCTCGACTGGATTCTCTCGGCCAGCTCGCGGAAGCTGGTCACGCCCTGCATCTCGTAGTCGGGCAGCTCGACCCGGAAGTGGTTTTCGAGACGCGTGAGCAACTCGAGGGCCTGCAAGCTGTCGATCTTTAGCTTCTCGAAGAAGTCGTCGTCGGGCGAGAGCCTCTCTCGCGCGACCTTGAAGTGCGTGGCCGCGAGCTTCAGGATCTCATCGGTCGTCTGGTCCAGTGTGGGCATGGGTGTTCTCTTGTCTCAATTTAGCAAACACATTCACGGCAGATACGGCTGCCGGTCCGTGCTCTCGACGAACCTCCGCAAGGCCTCCTCGACGGCGGGCCGGGCGAACAGGGTGCAGAAGATCTCGATCTCGCGGCGCAGTTCGTTATACGGGACCGGCTTGATGAACTGCTTGGCGGTAACGCGGGTGTGCCGGTCGAACTTCCCGATCTGCGCGGCGGTGGCGCGCGCCACCCGCAAGGCTTCACCTTCCGCCGCCACCTGGCTGACCAGCCCGATGGCCTGCGCTTTCTGCGCGTTGAAGCTGCGGCCAGTGAGCAGCAGGTCGCGGACCACGGCATTGCCGAGGTCGCGCTTCAGGCGCGGAATCCCGCCAAAGCCGGGAATCAGGCCGAGGCGCAGCTCGGGAAAGCAGAAGCGCGCCATCTTGTCGGCGATGATGAGGTCGCAGGCCAGCGCCAGCTCGAAGCCGCCGCCGAAGCAGACACCGTGCACGGCGGCGATGGTGGTGAGCGGCGAGGCATCGATGATGTTCAACACGCGATGAATGCGCTCCAGGAACTGGCGCACGCCAGCCACGCGCTCGTCCATCGGCAGGTCGCGGCCACGAGTGTGGAGCTCGCGCAAGTCCGCGCCCGCCGAGAACCCCTGCGGCAGCGCACTATAGATGATCAGGGCGCTGGCATGGCTAGTTGCGATCTCCAGCTCTGCGATGAATTCTTCCAGCTCGCGCAGCATGAGCGAGCCGATCTCGTTGAGCGGCTCGCGGTGCAGCGCCAGCTCGACCACGCCCTCGGTCATCTCCCAGGAAAGAGCTTGGCCACAGTGTTTCTTCATGCCGGTTTCGCCGATTCCGCCATGCCGTCTGGCGCATACATCTCGTCGATCGCGGAGCGGAAGCGTGCGGCGATGGCATCCCGCTTCAGCTTGCCGTTGGCGGTGAGCAGTCCGTTCTCCACGCTGAAAGCTTCGGACGACAGATGGAACGCGCGGACACGCTTGTAGTGCGGCAAGTCCGGATTGAATTGCGCCAGTACCAGGCCAACGTCGGTGCGTGCGCAGTTGCCGGTGATGATGCCCGCGAGGAAGCTGCACCCGTTGCCGACAAGTACAACTTGTTGTGCGCCGGGCAAGCGGCGCAGGAGTTCGTCCTCGAGCGGCTCCGGGGCGATGTTGTGGCCGGAATTCAGGATGATCAGGTTCTTGATGCGGCCGATGACCCGCCAATTGCCGCCGGCGTCCACTTCGCCCTGATCGCCGGTATGGAACCATCCGCCGCGCAGGACCTTCGCCGTTTCCTGCGGGCGGTTCCAGTAGCCGGAGAAGACGTTGGGCCCGCGCACCAGGATCTCTTCGTTCCCGCCGAGGCGCATCTCGATTCCGGGGATCGCCGGGCCGACCTTGCCGGGCTCGGCGTAGCGTGGGTCGTCCATGGTGCAGATGGCGGTGGTCTCGGTGAGCCCGTAAACTTGCAGCACCGGGATGCGCAGCATGTTGAAGAAGAGCTGCGTTTCCAATGCCAGCGGCGCCGAGCCGCAGATCAGCGCCTTCAGGTTCGGAGCGATGCTCGCCCGAATCTTGGGGAACACCAGCGCACCCGCGAGCATGAGCCAGAACACCTCGCGAATCCCCGATTTCCCGGCGTGGCCGCCAACGTACGCCTTCGTCGCGTTCTCGAAAATCATCTGCGCGACTCCCCCGCGTTTCCTGATCTGATCGCAGATGCCCGCGCGCACGCGCTCCAGCAGCGTGGGGACGTTCAAGAAATAATTTGGAGCGGCGAGCTCGAGGTCCTGCTTGATGCGGTCGAGGTCGGTGTTGATGGTCAGGACAGCGTTGCCCGACAGGCAGCTCAGCAGCAGGATCCACGAGCCTGCAAAACAAAATGGCAGGTAGTGGAAGACGCGGTCGGGTTGCGTCCTCTCGCCCATCAGCAGATCGAGCCGTTCGCTGGTGCAGCGCAGCATGTGGTTGAGGTTGCCGACGTTGAGCACCACTCCCTTGGGTTCGCCGGAGGTTCCGGAGGTGTAGATGATCGTGACCGGGTCGGAATCGGCAAGCGGGATGGGTGTGCGCCCATCGTCGGCCACGCCCGAGCCGCGCACGAAGATTTCTTCCAACAGCACGGCGCGCGGTATCTGCGGCCAGACCCGGGCGACACTATCGCGTAGCACTGCATCGCCGCACACCACCAGTGACGGCGTGCAGTCCTTCATCATTCCTACGAGTTCCTTCGGCGCCTGGCGCGAGTAGAGCGGCACGACAATGATGCCTTCGGCCATCGCGGCCAGGTCCACGGCGGCCCAGCGCACATCGTTGGCAGCCAGCAGCGCGCAGCGGCCGCCTTTCTTGAGGCCGGCGCCCAGCAGAAAGTTCCTGGCGGCGTGTACCAGTCCCAGCACCTGGCGACCATTGCTCGAAAGCAGCTTGCCTTGCTCAACCTGCTGCAGCACAGGGCGATCGGCGCTGTGGCGCAGGCGGTCGAAGATGTTCTCGAGGAAGTTCACGCGGCCCGGGCCTCGGCCAGCCGGAGCAGCGTGGGGCTGAGCGGTGGCAGGTAGTCCTCCCAGCTCAGTGCGCCCGTCCGCAAAGGGAAATCGGGATAGCGCTGCTGTACGTTCTCTTCGAGGTACACGCCCATGCGCGCCATGGTCTTCAGGTTCTTCAGCACGGTGCCGGCGATGGCGTCGCGGATGGCCTCACGCTCCGCGCACAGCTTTTCCATGATGTCGATCAGCTTGGGTTCGAGCTCGGGATCGTCCACTTCCACCAGAAGATGATCGTGGCCACGCTCGTGCATGAGATTGCGGATGCGCTCGTCCATGGTCACCCCGGCCGAGGGAACCAGCCCCGGCATCGAGGTCACGATGCCGTGATAACGCGAAGAGACCATCATGTGGCCGGCACGCAAAATGCTCACCAGTTGGTACATGTCGTAGACGTCGGAGGTGAGCACGGGAGCGTTTCCCAGCCGGGCGGAGATGCGCTCGCAGGCGTCGCGGTCCAGTTGCTCGGTGGCCACCAGGACGGGGAAGATTTTGTGCCGATTGGCGAAGGCCGCGACCGCGTTGCCGAGCGCAGTCAGGTAGCGCGTGTACGCGGCGTCCACTCCCGGACCGGAGTTGTGGAAGTACACGGTGCGGTAATGGCTCGACTTGTAAGCGCCGGTGGTGACGCGCAGCAGATATTTCGCCACCGACGCCTTCACCGGCCACCAGAAGGGATTGATAGGGCAGACGAACAGCACGGTCCGGGCGCCGTCCCAGCCGATGGCGCGCAGCGCCTTTTGGCCGTAGTCGGGGCCGAGCGGCTCGAAGGTCCAGGCGGTATCGGTTCCGAGTTCGGTGGGCACTGCCAGTTCGGTGAGCAGGGTGCGCGATTCCGTGTTGCGCGTGATGATCAGCGAGTCGCCGCAATAGCGCCGGCACATGGATTGGAGCAGGTGATCCATCTCGCCCGCTTCGGCGCCATAGCCGACGGAGAGCTTGTTCTGCGCCGCGGCGATGCCCAGCGAGCCGATCATCATGGTGGTCAGAGCATTGGCAAATTTGCTCTTGAACATCGAGCCTTCGCATGCCACCACTCCATGTTGCTGGCGAACTTCGCGGTAAAGGAACGGCGGGAAGATGTCCGGCAGGTGGACCTGGCGCGCGTCGCCGAAGTAGCCGCGGGTGCGGTCGAGGTTCTGAGTCATCACGCTGAGCGCGACGTTATCCGGACCCAGCACACGGCGCACCTGGCGCAGCATCTCTTCCACGCGCACGTCCGAGCCAGTGTTGCGAGTCCCGTTGTATCCGGCGAAGAGCAACCGGAGTTTCTCGCCCGGACGCCAGGGCTGGCCGCCGCCGAACATCCATTGCAGCCGGGAGATCTCGATCAGGCTGCTGACCCAGGCTTCCAGGACAAAATCCATCATGTCAGCGATCCTCCCGCGGGGTTCCCAGCGAACTCGACTTTGGTTTGCTGGGGCAGTGCGACCGTGGGCCACTCCTGGTAGCGATACGTGAAGTGGCTGTCGGTGGAGAACTTCAGCAGCGGATAGCTGTACTGAGAGAACGGCGCGGGCGCGACGCCCAGCTCGCCGACCACGCGGCTGTTGTCGAAGACGGTGTTCCACACCAGGTAGGGCACGAATACCTTCATCAGCGACGCCGCGCGGCCGAGCGCGCCTTTGCGGCTCGAAAGCCAGTTCACTGCCGCCGTGAACGGCTTCTCCAGAGTGGGCACGAAGAACGGAGGCCGCTTTCCCCGCGCACTATTAAGCGCCGCGGTCAGTTCGCGGTAGGTTTGCGACTCGGCGCCCGAGGAGAGATGGTAGATCTCATGATCCGGTCGCGGCTTCTGGTGTAGCGCCACTACCGCGTCGGCGACGTAGTTTACCGGAACGATGTCCACCTTGTCCTCGGCGCGGAAAGGCAGAAGCGGCAGCCCGGCGAGAAAGACGAAGGCGCGCACCATGTCGAACTGCGTGGTCTCGGCGTGGCGGCTATCGCCCAGCACGATGCTGGGACGGAAGATGGTGCGATCCACATCCGGCAGCAGCTCGCGGATCATGTGCTCGCAGAACTTCTTGGTGCGGGCGTAGGGATCGTAGTCGGAGCGGTCCCACTGGATGGCATCGTCCTCGCGGACCACTTCGTTCGAGCGCTGCCCGGCCACGGCGACGGTGGAAACATGGCTGAAGCGGCGCAGGCCGTGGTGGTCGCGAGCCGCTGCCGCCAGCTTGATCACCTCCAGCGTCCCGCGCAGGTTGACGTTCAGGCAAGCTTTCTCAGATTTGCGGTTCAAGGAAGCGGCGCAGTGGATGACCGCGTCGGTGGTTTGCACCAAACCCGAGTAGTCGTCCGACGACAGCCCGAAACGTGCGTCCGTCAGATCGCCGCGAAAAATGCTGATCCGCGTCCGCAGGTACTCGTGGAATCGCGGAAAGGGGAAGTGGAGTTGCAGCGACTTCCACAACCGCACTTGGGCCTCGTGTTCATCCTTCGCGCGGACAAGCAGATTCAGCCGGTCGCTGTGCCCCTCCAGCAGCCCCGCCGCCACATGCGCGCCGATGTATCCAGTCGATCCTGTCAGGAAGATGGCCACGTTACTCCCGTGTCGATGGTGGCGCCGCCGCGCACGCCCGGTCCCTGGACGGGTTTCGGTCCGAGCAGGCGAAAACTGTGCCGCGACTCGTATTCCACCGTCCGTCCTTCGATGAGGGGATAGGTCCACTTGCGCAGCGCCGGAATATGAACATCAACCCAGAACTCATACCAGTCGATGGCGCGCGGGTCATAGCCAAAATCTGCGATCTCGCCGGGCGGAAGCGCGGCGGAAAGCAACTCGGCGTTCTCACCCTCGAACACATGCTCGTTGCGCAGGATGAAGGGCTCGAAGAGCTCGATCAGCTTCTCGAGCTTTTCCAGGTTGCGCTCGGCGCGCGCCAGCACCGGTTGCTTTAGCGGAACCGGCGACATGATCTTCTGGATGGCCTTGATGATCGCCTTCTGCCCCGGCGCGGAGAAGCGCACGTAACGTTCCTTGGAGACCGGAATGGTGTCGAAGCGCAGCCGCAACCAGCATTCCAGGCCCTCCTGCGCGCGATAGTACTTGCGGTGCGCCAGGCCGGTGAGTTCGATGGAGCGCCGCATATTGCAAGGATTCGCCACCGAGGTCGCGAGCTGATAGAGCGGTTGATGGCAGCGCTCCACCAGGGCCGCCGCGATGAGCGTCATCCCGCGCGTGACCGTATCCACCGGGATCAGGTCCAGGCACTTGCGCTCGTTCGTGGGGAGCTGGCGGAAGAATGTTCCCAGCAGATAGGAAAGTGCCGCTGAAGTGTTGATGCCCTCGTTCCATCCGCGGAACGGCTTCTCGACCGAGGACTCTACAATCGACGGCCTTACCACGGCGATGGGCAGTCCGGCGCCGTGTTTGGCGATCAGCGATTCCGCCACGCTCTTGGTGAAGGTGTACGTGTTGGGCCAGCCGAGTTCGTGAGCGCGTTGCGTTCCGGCCGCGGTGAGCGCACTGCGCACCCAGCGGATGCGGTTCTTGCGGATCTGATTATCGAGCGCCGCGCCATGCAGGTCCTTGGCGGCGGTAGCCTTATCCAGCGCCTGCTGCCGGAGTTGCTTGGTGACCTCCGGGGTCTCGGCGCGGGCTTCGCTCTCGGCGATCAACTGCCGCAGCGAGCGCACTTCGCTCTCGGCATCCCAGCCGGGAATGCGCCGTGGCGTGTAGTTCGGCGTGAGGATCTCTGGGACACGTCCGTCCACGAAGCCGACCACGTAGCACGTGGAAAGGTGCAGCAGAGCGGCATGGTCCGAACCACGGAGGAACTCGATCAGGTGGAGGATCGAATCCACGTTCCCCGCGATGGCGTCGCGCAGGTCGGGATTGAAATCGGTGAGCCCGGAGCTGTTGATCACCACATCCAGCGTGTGCGCCAGCCGCTCGCGGACCGCCGGCTCCATGCCAAGCCCCGGCTGGCTGACGTCGCCCTCGATCACTTCGACCCGCTCACGCATGAACTCGGCCAAACGCTCGCCGTAACGGCGGTACAGAGGCTCGAAGACAGGCGACTCCTCAACGATCTTCTCGAAGCGTTCGAGGCCCGAGGTTGCGCGCTGGGGCCGCACCAGGAGATAGATCTTGGCGATCTCGGGCAAGTCCAGCAGCAGATTCGCCAGCCAGACCTTGCCTATGAAGCCGGTCACACCGATGAGCAGCAGGTGCTTGCCGGTGAGCGACTGCCGCACCGAAAGCCGGCGCACGGTTTTTGCGGGCTCGAAATTCAGCGCAGGACGGACCCGGGCCGGTGCGGGGCGCCGGGCCGGTGTGACGGCGGAAACGAGGACGTCCGGGCCGGCGAAGTCGAGATCACGGCAGAGGCGCTCCAGCGGCACCTCTCCCTTGGGGCTCAGGCCGGTGATGCGCGCCAGCGCTCCCCGCGGACGGATTACGGGATCCAGCAGACGCCCTGTCGCGATGCCGTCGCGGAACTCCAGACGATTGGCGAGCAAATAGCGCACGCCCAGATGTTCTGCCAGGGGTCGCATTACGTGGTCCAGGCCCTGGCTGATCAGCACCACCTCGGCGCCGCTCTCCAATAGCTCGTTGAGCCGGGCTACGCCATGCGGCTTCAACTCCGGTTTGAGACGATAGTGGAAGTACTCGGCCCCGAGCAGGTCGAGGCGGTCGCGGCTGATGCCGCGCAGGACCGTGTGCAGCACTCGAGTAGCCGCGCGCCGGTGGGTCAGGTACGGCAGGGGCCGGGCCAACGCCATCAGGGCCATGGTGCCGCGCCGCAGCCATCTTTCCAGGAAGGTTTGGGCATTCCAGGTGAAAAACGCCGCCGGACGCACCGCAGTCAGGTTCAGGAGGCTGCCCTCAACCCGCCAGAAGACATACGGACGGGCCGCCCTTAAAGCTGGCTGCGCGGGATTGTGCTGGGACGGGTTCAATGTAAGGAACTCAAACAGCACGGCTAAAGCCGCGCCACCTTGAAAAGTGCAAGTGCCGCATTTTACTCGCTAAAAAGGCCGCCGGATAGACCGGCGGCCTCCACAAAACCCTTGCTTCTCTTGATGCTCTAGTCGCCGAGGACTTCCTCTCCGACTCGCTCTTCCGGCTTTACCGGCTTGGGAGCGGCCAGCGAGTCGAGCGACACGAAGTTCTCCGCCGCCGGTTCTTTCAGCACCACCTTGCGGTAGAGCTTCATCATCTGCTCGTTGTCCACGTTCTTCTGCTTGGCATCGCGCGCGCGCAGCTTCTCTTCGCGGGAGTTCTTGGCGATGCCCAGGCGGTCGAGGTCATCCTGTTCCTTCTCGGTGACCAACTCCTGGTTGATCTTGAGCACCTTGCCGCTGGTGATCACCTCGGCCGAGTCCATGTTGACGCGCTTGCCGCCGGCGAAGATCTCGTGCCGGCCGTTTTCCTCGTACCACTTGGTGAGGGTGGCGGTCATGTGCATCTTCTCGATGATGTTCCGCCAGCCGATGCCGGTGTTGTAGGCGCAGAAGGAGATCTCGCCTTCCTGCGTGGCATAGGGGATGATGCACTGCTCGGTGCGCCGGAAGTCGTAGTTGAACAGGTCCTGGAACCACATGCCGGCGATGAACAGGATGTTCCAACGGTCCTTGCGGCGGGACTCGATGTCCGCCAGGGTACGATCAGCGCCCACCTTGCCATACTTGCCGGAGCGCGCTTTTTTGCTGGCGCCGAAGCCCTTATCGAACTTCATCAGCAGGTCGAAGATGGTGAAGTGGGTGGTGGTCTTGAAGGGATCGTAATTGCGCATCACCGCCAGTGCCATGCCCAGCAGCGAGAGCTTGCGTCCGCGGGCGGCGTCGGTGACCTTCTGCACGTCCTTGGCGAGCCGGTCGGCGTTGAGGAACGCGGTGATCGGCGCGGCTTCCTTGGTTTCCTTGTCCACCATGATGCCCATGCCCACGCCACAATTGGGATGGCAGCCGCAGCTCATTTGTCCCCACTGCGCTTCCGGGCCATGCGCCAGGTCGGCCCAGTCGGAGAACGTCGACATGAACGACAGCGGGAACCAGTCGCGGGCGGGCTCGCCCAGGCCGGTCTGGTTCTTGACGTCGTGCGCAAGATGCGACAGCGTGTACCGTTGTGCTTGCCGGCGCTCGTCGGTGATGGCCTCGTCGCGTCCGGTGAACGATACCGGCTGGAACGAACAGAAAGAGATGATCTTGGGATTGTCGAGGCCAAACTTGACGATCTTGCCCACCTGTTCGTTGTTGATGCCGTTGACGATGGTAGTTACCGGAACCACGTCCACGCCCGCCTTGTAAAGGTTCTCGATGGCCTGCAGCTTCACGTCATACAGGTTGCCGACCTTGCGGTGGGCGTTGGCGGCGTTGCCGATGCCGTCGAACTGCAGATAGGCGTAGCGGAGCCCAGCCTCGGCCGCCTGCTGGCAGAACTCGAAACTCTTGGCAAACTCGATTCCGTTAGTGGCCGCCTGCACGCTGTTGTACCCTACCTTGCGCGAGTAGCGGACCGCATCCAGGAAGTAGGGCGAGAGCGTAGGCTCGCCGCCGGAGAACTGCACGGAAAGCTGGCGCCGCGGCTTGAGCGACACCGCGTTATCGAGCATCGTCTGAATCTCTTCCCACGTCAGTTCGTGGACGAACCCGACTTGATTGGCGTCCATGAAACAGGGATCGCACATCATGTTGCAGCGGTTGGTGAGGTCGATGGTCAGCACCGCGCCGCGGCCCCACTTGACGGTGCTGGTGCCGTGGTGGTGCAGGTGCTTGTCGGCGTGGGCCACAATGTCGCGCCCGGGGAAGGTCTGCTCGAGGTGCCGGAAGAAGTCCACGTCGATCGACATCACGTCCTCGAAGTGGCCGTGCTTGGGGCAGTCCTTCACCATGAGGATCTTGCCGTCGCGCTCGATGATCTGCGCCTTGATCTCGCCCACCTTCTCGGCCATCAGGATATCCACCGGCAGCTTGCCGTCGAGAATCTGCTGGCGGATCTCCGGCACGCAGCGCGGGCACAGCGAGTCGGTTTGCCGAGGCCAGCCCAGTGGCGGCTTGGTCTTCTGCCAGGACTTGAGGATCGGCTTCTCCGACCACCCCGGGATAAACGAAGGATTAGGACTGATCCGGTTCAACCGCTCGTAAACCACCCACCCCGCCTGTGCAGCAGAGGTCAGCAGCTTTTCCAGGTACTTCACCGGCTTGCGCATAACTTCTAGCTCCTCGTGGTTGCCCGCAGGGCACGAATATTTCCGGCGCCACCTCGCGGTCCTGCATCGGGCCGCTGCAAAGGATAGGCCCCCATACTCACCCAATGTTAGTTAGATGATGTGTCCTAGCCCAACAGGGAAGCCCCGAAGTGGGTGAAATGGAGGTTTAGCGGCACGGTTTCGCATTATATGGGGCTAAACCATTGAAAACAACGGGGAACAATGCGTTCGCCAGCGCTTTATCAGTGCCTTCTCTGATTCCGGCTGGCAGGAGGCAGGACGCAGGAGGCAGCAAGAGTTGCGATGCCGTCTCCGCGTTTCTTTCTTCCTGCTACCTGCTACCTGCTTCCTGCTTCCTTTTTTCCAGGAACGGCGCTAGCCTAGTGGCAATGTAGCGTGGGGGTGGTGGGGACAGGTTTTCGCCGTTTCCCTGTCCATGGACTCGCCAAAGGAGAACGGCGTCAGGCGAGGTCACACCGCCCCGCGCCACATCAATCTTTCGCATCTCTCATGCTGCCGCCGACTCACGTTGCAGCCGGTCAATCTTTGCCGCCAGGATGAAGTCGCTTTCGGTGAGCCCGTCGATCTTGTGGGTCCAGAGGGTGATCTCGACTTTACCCCACGCCAGGAAGATGTCGGGATGATGTCCCTGCTCCTCCGCCACCGCTCCCACGCGGTTGACGAAATCGAGCGCGTGCTGGAAATCGGGGAAAGTGAACGCTTTCTTTATGTGGTGCTCGTTGACCGCCTCCCAGCCCGGCACCTGTTTCCTGAGCGCATCCAGTTCAGCGCCTTTCAGTGGCGGGACGCCGCCGCGGCAGGGAACGCACTGCTTTTCGGCTAATTCGGCCATGAGAACCTCGTTTCGAGTTTCAAGTTTCGAGTTTCAAGTTTCAATAACCCCGCAATTCTATCCCCGATGAGCGTAGATGCGCAGCATGCTGCCCCGCAAAACAACTTGAAACATGAAACTTGAAACTTGAAACTCTGTGTATGATGGGCGCGCATGACCGACCTTCTGGAGAGCTACCGCCGGCGTCCGATTCGCTTCGTCGAGTTATGGGAGGAGGGAGACTGGCGAATCAAGGTGTATGGCATCACCCTGGCGGGAGGTTCGCTCAACCCGGAGTTGCTGGCCGCGGCCAAGGAGGCGGCCCTGCGCTGGTTGCGACAACCGTTGGCTCCCGGCCGCCGCCACTACGGCGTGGGATTCTTGGGGGTGCACGAGGGACCGGGGGCAAACTTCGTCTCCCTCGACTGGTGGGCCGACGACAACGAACTCTATCACCAGGTTTACCTCTCGCCCGCTGACGATCCCCGCCATCTGCAATACGTGACCCCTACCGGACTGGCTTCCACGGTCTGGGACTTACGGGTGTTATGTTTCGAACGACAGGCGTGGGTGGATACAGTACTCGCCAATCCCGCAGGCGCGGACTTCACCGGCTATCTGAAACGCCGGCTGCATGAGGACGTGTAGGGAGCGGGCCGCGACACACTCTCTCTCCCGCAGTCCCGCGACGCCGGACTTAGGAGCGAGGAGACTGTTGTCGCGCGTGGATGCTGATTCCCAGCAGCGCCACCAGCGAAATCAGCGTGTAGGTGGTGGCAAAAATCAGTTGCGGAGGCGGGATCGCACCCCAATCCTGGCCCGCGGCTCGGTGGAACTCCCGCAGGGCGCCGACGACCAGGGCGGCGACTACGGAGAATGCGCTCAGTGCCAGCATCAACTGCAGCACCCGAAGAAACTTCCCGCGCCACCGCTCCAGGTCTGCGAGAACGAAGAAAAGCAGCCCGGCTGCGGCCAGCAGCAGGGCGCCCCGCGGATCAGGCAGAATGCCAACCCCGTGGCCCATCACATTGCTGGCCAGCAACAACGCGGTGCCGAGAGAGAGTGAGATCAAACCGGTGCGCTCAGGGATGCTGATCATGGTGAGAGTTTGCAGCGGCACGGGGAAGGCGTCAAATTACAGCAGTAACCCACAGCCATTGGCCGGACGGACATAGAGCGGCGGCGAGCCCAGAAGACGCAACGCCTACTCGGAGATGCTTCGCTAATCCTGGCTATCCACGAGCTCCGGCTCGCCCACGTGCAATTCCTCCGCCTCGGTTTTCTTCTTGCGGCGGAAGCGCCCCAGCCAGTGCTGCAGCCCTTCCATGTAGGTGTAGAAAACAGGAGTGATGTAGAGGGTGAGCAACTGGGAGACGATCAGCCCGCCCACCACCGCCAATCCCAGCGGACGCCGCGCCTCGGCGCCGGCGCCAAAACCGAGCGCGATCGGCAAAGTGCCCATCAGGGCGGCCATGGTAGTCATCATGATGGGGCGGAAGCGGATGATGGCGCCTTCGTAGATGGCGTCGCCCGGGCTCTTGCCTTCCTTGCGCTGCGTCTCCAGCGCAAAATCGATCATCATGATGGCGTTTTTCTTCACGATCCCCACCAGCATGATCAGTCCCACGAAGCCGTAGAGGTTCAGGTCGGTGACCCGCCACTCCAACGGCCAGAAGGGCTGGCGGAAAATCCACAGCGTGAGCAGCGCGCCGAATCCCGCCGCAGGCAGGCCGGAGAGAATCGTGATGGGGTGAATGAAGCTCTCGTACAAGATGCCCAGCACGATGTAGATCACCAGGATGGCCATGACCAGCAGCACACCCAGGCCGCGGAACGACGACTGAAACGCTTGCGCGGTTCCCTGGAAGCCGGTGGTGATGGTGGAAGGCAACACCTGCCGGGCGATCTTGTCCACCGAATCGACCGCCTGGCCCAGCGCCACGCCGGGCGCCAGGTTGAACGAGATGGTCACTGCCGGCAATTGGCCGAGGTGATTGATGGTCATCGGTCCCAGGTTCCGGGTCAGCGTGGCCACGGTGTTGAGCGGCACCAGGTTGCCCTTGCTGGAACGGATGTAGAGCAGGGAGAGCGCCGTGGGATCGAGCTGGTACTCCGGCAGCAGTTCCAGGATCACCCGGTATTCGTTGTTGGGCGCATAGATGGTGGAAACCTGGCGCATGCCATAGGCGGAGTAGAGCGCGTCCTCTACCTGCTCCGCGTTCACGCCCAGGGTGGCCGCTTTGTCGCGATCGATCTCCACGTTCACCTGCGGGTTGGCGATCTGCAGGTCGCTGGTGACGTCCTGGAGCTCTTTCAACCCTTTGAGCCTGGTCTCCAGTTGGGGCGCGTACTTGTAGAGTTCGCCGGTGTCCGGGCTTTGCAGCGTGAACTGGTAGAGCGACTTGGTGAGCTGGCCGCCGATGCGGATAGGAGGCAGGTTCTGCATGAAGGCCCGCAGGCCGGGCACGACCGCCAGCTTGGGACGCAGTCGCTGGATGACCTCGTCCACGTGCGGCCGTGTCTTGCGCGGCTTCAGACGCATGAAGATGCGGCCGGTGTTCAGGGTTGCGTTCGGCCCGCTGGCGCCCACGCTCGAAAAGATGTTGTCGACATAGGGGCTGTCCATGACGATCCTGGCCAGTTCTTTCTGATGCGCCTTCATGGACTCGAACGAAATGCCCTGCTGCGCCTCGGTAAACATGAAGACCGAGCCGGTGTCCTCGCTGGGCAGAAAGCCGCCGGGGATCACCATGAAGAGATATCCCGTGCCGGCGACCAGGGCGAGCAGCACCATCATGGTGGCCACGCGGTGGCGCAGCACCGGCTTCAATGTGCGCACGTAGAGCCCGAGCATGGCGTCGAAACCCTGCTCGGAAAGCCGGTACAGACGCCCGTGATGTTGCTCTTTCGGCGGCCGTAGGAAGCGGCTGCACAACATAGGCGTCAGGGTGAGCGAGACCACGCCGGAAACCAGGATGGCGGCGCCGATCGTGACGGCGAACTCGTGCAGCAGCCGTCCCAGGATCCCGCCCATAAACAGCACCGGCAGGAAGACCGCCGCCAGCGACAGGGTCATGGACAGGATGGTGAAGCTGATCTCCCGCGACCCGGTCAGCGCCGCCTGCAGCACGCCTTCGCCGCCTTCCATGTGGCGCACGATGTTTTCCAGCATGACGATGGCGTCGTCGACCACGAAGCCCACCGACAGCGTCAGCGCCATCAGCGACAGGTTGTCGAGGCTGTAACCCAGCAGGTACATCACCGCGAACGTGCCCACGATCGACATGGGCAGCGCCAGGCTGGGGATGATGGTGGCCGAGATGTTCCGCAGGAACAGGAAGATCACCATGATGACCAGCCCGATGGTCAGCAGCAGGGTGAACTTCACGTCGTTAACTGAATCGCGGATCGAGTCCGAGCGATCGTAGAGGATGTTCAAGTCCACCGAAGCCGGCATCTGCTTGCGGAATGTCGGCAGCAGCGCCTTGATCGAGTTCACCACCTCAATAGTGTTGGTGCCGGGCTGGCGCTGGATGGCTAGCACGATGGACCGCGTGTCGTTGTACCAGGCCGCGAGCTTGTCGTTCTCCACGCTGTCGATGGCGGTGCCGATCTGCTCGATGCGCACCGGCGAGCCGTTGCGGTAAGCCACGATCAGCGGGCGATAAGCGGCAGCGTTCATAAGCTGGCCGTTGGCCTGCACAGTGAAAGCCTGGTGCTGGCCGTAGAGCGTGCCTGTAGGCAGGTTTACGTTGCCCTTTTCGACGGCGGCTTCCACCTCGTCGATGCCGAGCTGGCGGTAGGCGAGCGCGCGGGGGTCGAGTTGCACGTGTACGGCGTACTTCTGCGATCCGTACACCTGCACCTGGGCCACACCGCTGACCATCGAGATACGTTGCGCCATCAGCGTCTCGGCGTATTCATCTACATCGGAAAGCCGCAGCGTGGGCGAGCTGAGCGCGAGATACAGGATCGGCTGGTCGGCCGGGTTCACCTTCTGGTAGGAAGGCGGCGTGGGCATGTTCTGCGGCAGATTCGTCGCCGCCTTGGAGATCATCGACTGCACGTCCTGCGCGGCGGCGTCGATGTTGCGGTCGAGCGCAAACTGCAGGGTGATGCTGCTGGCGCCTTGCGCGCTGACCGAGGTCATATTGTCGACGCCGGCGATGGTGGAGAACTGCTTTTCGAGCGGCAACGCCACCGCCGAGGCCATGGTGTCGGGCGTCGCGCCGGGCAGGGTGGCGCTGACCAGGATGGTGGGGAAGTCCACGTTGGGCAGGTCGCTGACCGGCAGCAGACGATAGCCCATGATGCCGAAAAGCAGGATGGCAGCCATGACCAGCGTGGTCATGACCGGCCGCTTGATGAAGAGTTCAGCCAGGTTCATGGCTTGGTTTCCTGCGCCTGCATGCCGGCGTTCTTGATCTCGACCTTGGTTCCGCGCACGAGGCGTATCTGGCCGTCGGTCACTACCTTCTCCCCGGCGCTCAGGCCCGACTCGATCACCGCCTGGTTGTCGATGTTGCGCTCCACCTTCACCGGCCGCGGCTCGGCCGTCAGGTCCGGCTTCACCACGAATACGTACGAACCTTCTTGTCCGGTCTGGATGGCTTGCGTCGGCACCACGATGGCATTCGGCTCCTCGGTCAGGGTCAGCGCCACGTTGACGTACTGCCCCGGCCACAGGCGCCGCTCGGTGTTCGCAAACGTGCCCTTCAGCTTGATGGTCCCGCTGTTGATGTCCACGTTATTGTCCACGAAGGTGAGCGTCCCTATTTCGGGGCGCTCTTCCTGGCCCTGGATAATGGCGGTCACCTTCAGCTTGCCCCCGGCCATGTGCTGCTTGATCTCCGGCAGCGCCTGCTGCGGCACGGCAAACTCCACGTAAATGGGATTGACCTGGTTGATGGTGACCATGGGGTCGTCGGGATTCGCCTTCACCACGTTCCCCAGGTGCAGCATCACGCTGCCGGTGCGGCCGTCCAGGGGAGAGTAGATCTTGGTGTACACCAATTGCACACGCGCATATTCCACCTGCGCGTGGTCGGCTTTCACCGTAGCCACCATGGCCTCGTGGTTGGTCTGGATCTGCTCGGCCTGTTCTTTGGCCACTACCCCGGCTTCCACCAGCTTCGTATAGCGGTGAGCCTCAACTTCGGCGTTCTTCGCCTTGGCCTCGTCCTGCGCCAGGTTGGCTTGGGCGCGCAGCAGGTCGGCCTCAAAGGGCCGCGGGTCGAGCGTGAACAGCAGTTGTCCCTTCTTGACGTCCTGGCCCTCGGTGAAATGCACGCCCACGATCTCGCCCGTGATCTGTGGCTTCACCCCCACCGTCGTGTACGGATCAACGTTGCCGATCACCCGCACCTGCACCGGGACGGTCTTCTGAACCACATCGGCGATGGTAACGGGCACGCGCGCTTCCACTGCCTGCTGCTTCTTCTGGCTGCATCCGGAGAACAGAAGTCCGGTGGCCAGCGCGGCGGCAAGGGCCGCCTTTCCGCACGCGCCTGTGGGTTTCCTATGAAAGCCGAGGATCATTAGCTACGCCCTGAGCTGCGATTATTTTGCCTTACGCCGGGGATTCTGGCCTTCCCGGATTGCCATCCCGCCCAGCCAGATGTCGGTCAGTGTTTCGCTTACCTCTTTGACGTCAAACTCCTGATAACGTTTGGCGCCGTAAATCTCCTGGATCAGGGAGTGGTACACGATCATGCCGACGAACCCCCTGGCCGCCAGCAGCGGGTTGACCACGCGAAACGCTCCTTCCTCGATTCGCTCCCGGATATATTCCGCGATGAGTTCGTAGTATGCCACCACGTGGGTCTGGAAGAAACGCTGTGAGCGCCGCTGGTTCTCCAGCGCGCTGAACAGCAGCAACCGGCTCAGGCTGCCGTCCTTGGCGCGGCCAACGAGAATTTCCTCTGCGATGCTGGCAAAGACCTCGCGGTCGCTCACGCCGGAGCGGAGCTGCCGCTCCAGGGCCGGCTGCCAGCCTGCCAGTTCGGACTCGCGATCGATGATGGCCCAGTACAGGTCTTCCTTGCTGGGGAAATGCCGGAAGATGATGGCTTCGTTTACTCGCGCGTGTTCGGCGATCTGGCGGGTGGTGGTGCCCTCGAATCCCTGGCGCGCGAACAATTCCTTCGCTGCCCCCATGATTTGCAGCCGGCGGTCGCGCGCCGGCAAACGCACTTGCGGGGTCGTCGCCATGTAAGTAATCACTTACTCTAGAGCAGGGTGCCGGGAGTGTCAACGGGAGCCCAGGGTAAAACGATCTCACAGCACCGTGCCCGGCGGTGGCTCCTCCGCCCCTAGTGCGCATCTAGTGTCCCTGTACCTTTGGGCAATGGAATTCCATTGATTAAGTGAACGATACTGTCTGCTTGGCGTTGCTGTTTTTATTGGGGCCCTGGTGATTCTCATGGCGGAGGTTTTATCGATGGCGGACTCCGAAATCCAGCGTCGTCCGGAACAACTCGAAAAAGAGATCAAAGCGCTGGAATGGCGCGACCTTCAGCTCTGGGGGATTGGCGCTTGTGTTTTGTTCGCTCTGGCCGCCGGTTTCTTTCTTCTCCTGGCCCCGAACCTGCTTTGGAAATTCACCGATTCCGTCCACGCGGGCAATCTGCCCCAGTACACGGCGGGTTTGATCGTGCTGCTGCTGTTGTTGAACGCGCAGACCCTGCACCAAAGGTTTCGGTTGCAAAAGACCCGCGCGGAACTTGTCCGGCAATTGCAATTGGCGGAGCGAGCAGCCCAGGTCGACGCCCTCACCGGCGTTTTTAATCGCCGCTACATGGAGAAAATGCTGGAAAAAGAAGTGAGCCGGGCGGAGCGATACCAGAACAGCCTCTGCTTAGCGGTCATCGATGTCGATAAGTTCAAGGACTTCAACACCCGCTTTGGCCACCTGGAGGGGGACCGGGTCTTGATGGCAGTCGCCAGCCTGATGCGCAAGAACTTCCGGGCGGCGGACACCATCGTCCGCTACGGCGGAGACGAGTTCATCGTAGTCATGCCCGAAACCGCCATGCAGGAGGCCGCGGTCGCGATAAATCGGCTGCAGGAAGTCTATCTTGCCGGGTGGAACCAGGCCAACGACCGCGGGTATTCCATCACCGTCACGTGCGGGATGGCCGAACCTAAGCCGGGAATGACGGCAAGTGAATTGATCCACCAAGCCGACCGTCTGATGTTGGACGCCAAAACCCGCGTGTGCGCTCCCGCGTGATACTGCCGAGACCACCCGCCTAGTAACCACCCCCCTGCATCGGCGGACGATGCGCCCACCGCCCGTTTCGGCGATCCCTAACCTGCACCGCCGTAATTTTCCAACCCACCGCACAGCGGGCTACGATTGCGAACTGTGAGGCGGGCTATGCTACTTGAATTTCCCCGATCCCGCGCACGCTTCGTCCCGCCGGAGGACCCGCCCGTCCTCCGCTACGGTGTGGCCCTGCTCTCGAGCGCGGTCGCGCTGCTGTTGACGGTTTACTCCCCTCTGGTCGAGACCCGGCTGCTGGTGTTCGCGCTGGCGGTGATGGTGGGCGCGTGGTTCGGAGGCTGGAAACCCGGCCTGACCACGACCTCCTTCTGCGTGCTGGGCGATGCCTATTTCTTCCTGCCGGTGCAGCCCGCCTTCCGCGCCTACAAGGATTACCTGGTCCACCTGGCGCTGTTCGTGCTGGTGGCCTTGGCGATCTGCGCCTTCAATGCCGCGCTGCGCTCGGCGCAGCAGGCCCTGAAGGCCTCGGAGGCGAACTTCCGCTCGCTGGTGGTGAATGCGCCGTATGGCATTTGCCGCTCTAACGCGAACGGCCAGTTGGTGGATGCCAATCCCGCGCTCATCGCCATGCTCGGCTTCACCGGCGGCGACGAACTCCTGCGCCGCAACCTGGCGACCGACATCTACAGCGACGCCGAACAGCGGGCGGAGTTGCTGGAGTGCTTCCGCTCCGGCCGCAGCTTCGACAAAGCGGAGGCGGAGTGGAAGCGGCAGGACGGCTCGGCCCTAATGGTGCGCGTCTCCGCCCGGCCGATCCGGGTGACCGCCAAGAGCGTCTCCTTCGAGCTCTATGCCGAGGACATCACCGAGCAGCGCGCGCTGGAACAGCAACTGCGGCAGTCGCAGAAGATGGAGGCGGTCGGACGCCTGGCCGGCGGCATCGCCCACGACTTCAACAACCTGCTGATGGTGATCTCCGGATACTGCGAGTTCCTGCTGCAGAAGCTCGGTCCCGATCCGTCGCTGCGCGGCTACGCGCAGGAGATCGCTAACGCCGCCGACCGCGCCACCGCGCTCACTCGGCAACTCCTGGCCTTCAGCCGTAAACAGTTGCTGACGCCCAAGGTGCTCGATCTGAACGCGGTGGTCAGCGAGAACCTGAAGATGCTGCCGCGGCTTATCGGTGAAGACGTTGAACTGGCTACCCTCCCCGCCGATGCCCTGGGCCGAGTGAAGGCCGACCCAGGCCAGATCGAGCAAGTGGTCATGAACCTGGTGGTGAACGCGCGCGACGCCATGCCCAGCGGCGGCAAGCTCACCATCGAGACCGCCAACGTGACCCTGGACGAAGCCTATGCCCGCCGCCATCCCGGGGTTTCGCCCGGAGAGTACGTGATGCTGGCCATCAGCGACACCGGCCTGGGCATGGACAAGGAGACCCAGTCGCACATCTTCGAGCCCTTTTACACCACCAAAGGACAGAAGGGGACCGGGCTCGGCCTGTCGATGGTCTATGGCATCGTCAAGCAGAGCGGCGGCTACATCTGGGTGTACAGCGAACCCAACCACGGCTCGACCTTCAAGGTATACCTGCCGCGGGTGGAGGAGGCGGCGGCGGACAAACCCACCGTGCAGGCTGCGCCAGCGGGGCCTCCCCTGGGCCACGAGACCATCCTGGTGGTGGAAGACGAGCCGCAACTCCGCGACCTGACCCGCCAGTTCCTGGAAACGCGCGGCTATACCGTGCTGGTGGCGGAACACGGGGCGGCGGCCATCGACGTGGCGCGCCGCCACAAGGGCGTCATTCACCTGCTGCTCACCGACATCATCATGCCGGTCATGAACGGGCGCGAGCTGGCGCAGCGCATGGCCGGGCTCAGTCCCAAGACGCGGATCCTGTTCATGTCGGGCTACACCGAAAACGCCATCTGGCGCAACGGCATGATCGAAAGCTCAACCAACTTCCTGCAGAAACCTTTCACCCTCGATGCGCTCACCCGCAAGGTGCGCGAAGTTCTGGAAACACCAACCCCCGAAACGGAGAAACCCAAGATGCAACCGACCAAGCAGTTCCTGATCGAAGCCGAGAACGATCTTCCCTCGCGCGCGCCGCGCTTCACCCTGCAGCTTCCGGTGCACTACCGTCTGGCCGGAGAAACCATGTGGCGGCACGGCACCACCGCGAACATCAGCCGCTCGGGCGTGCTCATCCGCACCGACCAGCCCCTGGAACCCAACGCTCCCCTGGAGTTCAGCGTGGAGCTGCCGACCGGCGTCTTCGGAATGGCGGCCACCGAGATCTTGTGCCGCGGCGAGATCGTGCGCCAGGTGGACGCAGAGGGGGATGACATGAGCCCCGTGCTCGCGGCTCGCATCCTGGATTACCACTTCCATCGCACCGGGCCTATGGCGGCTTAGCGCGGTTGTATCGAAGTGAGTCTCCGGGGTGTTCCACCCTTGGCAGCCATGGCCAAGGGTGGGTCTGCCGGCGGACGCGGTGTTACACTAGCGGCTTGCCATGGCGGAAGAGCGAAAGTCCCGCACCCTGTTGTGGATCGTAATCGGCGGAGGCGCCTTCTTCCTCTTTGTTCTCGCTGTGTTCACGCTGGTTTACCTGAGCCTGCGCAGAGGAGAGCGAAAGGAAGCCTTTGGCGGCTTCGGCGATCAGATTGGGGTGGTCGACATCGAGGGTGTCATCATCGAGCCCAAGACGGTGGTCTCTGAGCTCAAGAAATTCGCCAACGACGATTCCATCAAGGCCATCATCCTCCATATCAACACGCCAGGCGGCGGCGTTGCCGCTTCGGAGGAGATCTACCAGGAAGTCAAGCGCATCCGCGATAAGAAGAAGAAGCCGGTCGTGGCCTCCATCGAGACGGTGGGGGCCAGCGGCGGCTACTACATCTCCTCCGCCACCAGCAAGATCTTCGCCGACCGCGGCAGCATCGTCGGCAGCATCGGCGTGATCGCCGAGTGGTACAACTACGGCGACCTGGTCCACTGGGCCAAAATGAAGGACATCGTGCTCAAGACAGGCGAGTTCAAGGACACAGGAAATCCCATGCGCGATCTGACGCCCGCCGAGCGCGAATACATGCAGAAGCTGCTCGACAACATGTTTGCGCAGTTCATCCATGCCGTGGCGGAAGGACGCAAGCTGAAGGAAGAGGATGTCCGTTCGATCGCTGACGGCAAAGTATGGACAGGAGAGCAGGCCAAGCAACTGAAGCTGATCGACGAATTTGGGGATTTCCAGGCCGCGGTCGAGGACACGGCGAAGTCGGTCGGCATCACCGGCGAGCCCACACTCGTCCATCCGGAAAAGCAGCGGCGCACCGCGCTCGACCTGCTCTTCGGCGACGTTTCCGAATACCTTCCCGACCGGGCCAAGCTCATGCAGAGCAACATCGGGTTCTATTACCTGTGGAAATGAGCGGATTGCCCCCAGCCCCTGCGATGTAAGATACTGATCTGGAACGAGAACGGCCCCGGGAATGCAATGCAAATGAGGTGGTGATGACGAAAGCGGATTTGATCGACGAAGTATCGCGGCAGGTGGAGCTGACGCGCAAGGACAGCGAGGTGATCGTGGAGACCATCTTCGACAGCATCGTGCACTCGCTGCGCGCCGGCGACAAGATCGAGATCCGCGGTTTCGGCAGCTTCCGCACCCGCCAGCGCAATCCGCGTGTCGGACGCAATCCCAAGACCGGCGACCGCGTCGAAGTCCCCGCCAAGAAGATTCCTTTCTTCAAGCCCAGCAAGGAGCTGAAAGATCTGGTCAACACCAGCACGCCCGCGGCGCAGCCCGCTCCCGCTGCTCCCGTGCCGCCTCCGCAGCCGAGCTAATTCGTCCGCCGCGGATTAACGCAGATGGAACCGAGGCGTATCCTGTAAGGGCTTCCTAGCCCTGAGGTTTCTCATGTCCACCGCCAACATCACCGCGACCCAGGCTCCGGTCACCACCATCCGTGAGATTGGCCGGCACGAAGGCCAGACCGTCACCATCCGCGGATGGCTCTACAACCTGCGTGAGAGCGGCAAGCTGCTGTTCCCCATCTTTCGCGACGGCTCCGGGGTGATCCAGGGCGTAGTGGCGAAGAACGCCGTTCCGCCGGAGATGTTCGACTCGATCAAGAAGCTCACCCAGGAATCGAGCGTGATCGTCACCGGCAAGGTGCGGGCCGACAAGCGCGCCCCCGGAGGCTACGAACTCGACGTCAGCGATGTGCAGGTGGTGCAGCCGGTGCCCGAGTCCGACCCGTTCCCCATCTCGCTCAAGGAACACGGCGTGGATTTCCTGATGGAACACCGCCATCTCTGGGTGCGGACGCCGCGCCAGGCTTCGATCCTGCGGGTGCGCGCGGAGGTGATCAAGGCGGCGCGCGACTTTTTGGACGACCGCGGCTTCATCCTCACCGACCCACCCATCCTCACACCCGCCGCCTGTGAAGGTACCAGCACACTGTTTGAGGTCGATTATTTCGGCGACCAAGCTTACCTCACGCAGTCCGGCCAGCTCTACATCGAGGCCACCGCCATGGCGCTGGGCAAGGTCTATTCCTTCGGGCCGACCTTCCGCGCGGAGAAATCGAAGACCCGCCGCCACCTGACCGAGTTCTGGATGGTCGAGCCGGAGATCGCCTACGCCACACTCGATGACCTGATGAACCTGGCGGAGGAGTTCGTCACCTTCATCGTGAAGCGCGTGCTGGAGCGCCGGCGGCCGGAGCTGGAGACCATCGGACGCAACCTTGTGCCGCTAGAGAAAGTCGATACGCCTTTCCCGCGCATCACCTACGACGAAGCAGTAAAGATGCTGCAGGAGGGCCACGCCAAAGGCGAGCTGGAGAACCGCTTCGAATGGGGCGGCGACCTCGGCTCTCCCGACGAGACGTATCTGTCGTCGAAGTTCGAACGGCCGCTGATGGTGCACCGCTATCCGGCGGCGGTGAAGGCGTTCTACATGGAACCCGACCCGCAGCGGCCCGACGCTGCGCTGTGTGTGGATGTTCTGGCGCCTGAGGGCTACGGTGAGATCATCGGCGGCTCGCAGCGCATCGGCTCCTACGAGTTGCTGCTCAAGCGGATCCGCGAGCACGGCTTGCCGGAAGACGCCTTCAAGTGGTATCTCGACTTGCGCAAGTACGGCGGCGTGCCGCACGCCGGCTTCGGCATGGGCATCGAGCGGGTGGTCACCTGGATCTGCGGCATCGAGCACCTGCGGGAAGCGATCCCGTTCGCGCGTACGCTGACCAGGATTTATCCGTGATGCTTTTGACCTGTCATCCTGAGCGGAGCGGAGGCGAAGCCGGAGCGAAGTCGAAGGACCCCTATGATCAATACAGAAGGTGGGGGTCCTTCGACTCGCGACCGCGATAAAGCTGCGGTCGCTCGCTCAGGATGACAAGCGCTCGGCGTCTCGGCGGTGAAAAATGGGTTGTAAGGGCTAACTGAATGGCAACTGCAACTACCAACGTCTCCCCCCGCAAAATCCGGGTCATCGGCGTCCCGCTCGACCTCGGCCAGTCGCGGCGCGGCGTGGACATGGGCCCGTCGGCGGTGCGCGTCGCCGGTCTGGAGGCTCGTCTCGAGGCGCTGGGCTTCGTAGTCGAAGATGCCGGCAACATCGCCGTCGCCATCCCCGAGCAGAAGAAGGAAGGCCATCCCAACGCCAAATACCTGAAAGAGATCACCGCTA
>JBKQPN010000042.1:0-44305 GCA_052145015.1 Terriglobales bacterium | reverse complement strand
CGGTCAAGAAGCACGCCAAGCGCGACTTTCCGCAGGACGCGCAGGAGCAGTTGGTGATGGCGCGCGACGCCGTCTTCCGCTCCTGGAACAACGATCGCGCCAAGCACTACCGCCGCATCAACAACATCTCCGACGACCTGGGCACCGCCGTCAACGTGCAGGCCATGGTTTACGGCAACCTGGGCGAGACCAGCGGCACCGGCGTGGGCTTTACCCGCAATCCCGCCACTGGCGCCAAGGAGTTCTACGGCGAGTTCCTGATGAACGCGCAGGGCGAGGACGTGGTGGCCGGCATCCGCACGCCCGTCCACATCTCCGAGCTGCATAAGATCATGCCCGACGTCTACAACCAGCTCCGCGACATCACCACGCGCCTGGAGAAGCACTACCGCGACGTGCAGGATTTCGAGTTCACCATCCAGGACGGCCGCCTGTACATGCTGCAGACGCGCAACGGCAAGCGCACCGGCATCGCCGCCGTGCGCATCGCCATCGACATGGTGAACGAAGGCCTGATCACCAAGGAAGAAGCCATCTTCCGCGTCGATCCCAACCAGCTCTACGACTTCCTGGTTCCCAAGCTGGATGAGAGCGGCAAGATCGAAGTGCTGGCCACCGGCTTGCCCGCGTCACCGGGCGCGGCCATCGGACAGATCGTTTTCACCGCGGACGACGCCGTCATCAAGGCCGGTCCGAACAAGAAGAATCCGGTCATCCTGGTGCGCGCCGAGACCACGCCCGAGGACATCCACGGCATGGAAGTGGCCAAGGGTATTCTGACCTCGCGCGGCGGCATGACCAGCCACGCCGCCGTTGTCACCCGCGGCATGGGCAAATGCTGCGTGGCCGGCGCCGGAGACGTGCAGGTGGATGAGCACGCCAAGGAAATGCGCGTCCACGGCCAGGTGTTCCATGAAGGCGACTGGATCTCGCTCGACGGTACCACCGGGCGCGTGATCAAGGGCAAACTCAACCAACTGGAGCCCTCGCCCAACGATCCCAACCTGCAGAAGTTTTTGGGCTGGGCTGAACCCTTCCGCAAGATCGGGGTGCGCGCCAATGCCGACATCCCGCGTGACGCCATCCAGGCGCGCGCCTTCGGCGCCGAAGGCATCGGGCTCTGCCGCACCGAGCACATGTTCTTCGGCGAGGGCCGCATCCAGCACGTGCGCGCCATGATCATGGCCGACAACGAGAAGGACCGCCGCGCCGCACTCAAGAAGCTGCTGCCATTCCAGCGCGCCGACTTCGTCGGTCTGTTCCGCACCATGGACGGACTGCCGGTCACCATCCGCACCCTTGATCCGCCGTTGCACGAGTTCCTGCCCAAGCGGGAAGAGCTGATGGTGGAGATCGCGGTGCTCGAAGCCACCAAGCCCAAGTCACCCAAGCTCAAAGAGCTGAAGAAGATACTCGCCCGCGTGGAAGAGCTGCATGAGTTCAATCCCATGCTGGGTTTCCGCGGCTGCCGTCTCGGCATACGCTATCCGGAGATCACCGAGATGCAGGCGCGCGCCATCTTCGAAGCTGCGGTGCAGGTGGCGAAGGAGGGCGTCAAGGTGATTCCCGAGGTCATGATCCCGCTCACCACCACCTTGAAGGAGATGGCCAACCAATCGGCCGTCGTGCGTCGGGTCGCCGAAGAAGTGTTCGCGGAGAAAGAGACCAAGGTGCACTACCTGGTGGGCACCATGATCGAGCTGCCGCGGGCCTCGATCGTGGCCGACGAGATCGCCAAGGACGCCGAGTTCTTCAGCTTCGGCACCAACGACCTCACCCAGACCACTTTCGGGTTCTCACGCGACGACATCAACAAATTCCTGCCGACGTATCTGGAGGAAGGCATTCTCAAGCAGGATCCGTTCGCGGTGATCGACCAAGAGGGCGTGGGCGAACTGGTGCGGATGGGCATCGAGCGCGGCCGCAAGACCCGCCCCCACCTCGAGGTCGGCATCTGCGGCGAACACGGCGGCGAGCCCTCGTCGGTGGAGTTCTGCCACCGCGTGGGGATGGACTATGTATCCTGCTCGCCCTTCCGCGTGCTGACCGCGCGCCTGGCCGCAGCCCAGGCCGCCGCCAGCGAGGAGCTGAAAGCGGAAACAGGAAGAACCAAGTAACGTCCACCACGGAGCCACGGAGACACGGAGAAATCGAGATCTCTGTGACTCCGTGTCTCCGTGGTTTTATTGAACTTTCTGCAGACGGGCGATCAGCTTCTGGGCCAGGTTCTCGTCCGACTCCGACCACAGCAGCCTGGCGCTCGTGCCGCAATTCTTCTCCACCGCGCTGGTGAACCCGACCAACTGGCGCACGTTGTCGCGGACGCGCCCCTCCGTCAGCGGCGTCAGCTTCACGTCTTCATACAGGAAGGGCGTGTCCAGCCCGAAGTCCACCTGCACGTGGCCCTCCTGCTCGTAGGCGCCGTCGTCGAAGTTCATCCCGCGCACGAGGAAGCGCACCGCGCGCGGAGCGCGCACCCATTCCGCCTCTTCGCCCGGCGCCCAAAGATCCCACAAGGCCTCGAACTCGTAGGCGTTGTCGTCGTGCAGGAACTCTCCGGCAGTCTCCACCGCGCGCTCCGGGGTGGCGTGGAAATCGAAGGTCTCCTGGTAAATCACCGGCTCGTTCCACGAGATGGGATGCACAGCCAGGTAGCCGATTCCCGGCCGTTCGGCGGCGAAGGGGAAGTGGCGCAGCACGCACAGCAGCTTGGGCAGCATCTCGCTTTCCGAGAAGCTGGGGAACCACAGGCTGAGATACAGAGAATCGGCCATGTTAATCCGCCGGCCGTTATTCTATCGGCATGATGGGTTGCCGGAGTATGATATGCGTCCAAATGACGACCAAGCTGCGCAGAAACGACGGGTCCGCGGTGCTGGAAGTGGACGGCAAGCTGAAGCTGGGCGAATCCGTCGACCAGTTTCGCACCCAGTGGAGCGAAGCCATTAACGGCGGCGCTAAGATCCTGGTCATCATCCTGGGCAGCGTGCCGATGATCGATTCTTCCGGCCTGGGGAGCCTGATGCGCTGCTATTCGTCGCTCCGGGCTGTGGGCGGACGGGTGAAGCTGGTCGGCGCCAACGAGGTGGTCCGCCAGGCGCTCGGCGTAACCCACCTGGACAAGCTGTTCGACTTCTACGACGACGAGGCCGCCGCGCTGGCCTCCATCCCGGGCGCCGCCGCGACGTAATGCAACTTTCCTGAGCTTGGCCGTTCCGGGGGCATTTGGTAGAGTAGTGAATTGCAGCGTTTTCCTGCCCCATGACTGCGTCCCCGTCGTCTAGCCCGGCCCAGGACATCGCCCTTTCACGGCGGTAACGCGGGTTCGAATCCCGCCGGGGACGCCAATTCTCTCTGAGCTTGCCTCAGAAGAACCCTTTGCGCAAATTGATGTCGTACTCCGCATACGCTTTGAGACAGCAACTCATCTGCATCCAGCCCTGGCAGTTGCTGTAGGAGCTGTTCAGGTCCTGCTGGTTCTCCTTCCATCCTGATTCGGAAATCCTGACCAGAGTTCCATTGGGCGGAAGGGGTTCAAAACGCATCTCGACCCGGGTGTTGTACTCACGATCCATGGCCGCCCATTCAAAGACGATCAGTTCGTTGCGAATCACCTTCTTCACCGTGACCGGAATTTCTTTCGGGTAATCCGCAAACTTCCAGAGCACGGTTGTGCCCTCCTGGAGCGGCCCGCTCGCGCCCGCGGTGGTGAAGTAGGCGCTCAGTTTTTTCGGATCGTAGACGGCGTCAAATACCTCAGCGATGGGCCGCTGAATCTTGGTCTGGATTTGAAACTTGAGATCCATGGTGCCTCCTTTCGAGCGGGCACCGTTATATGTTATAAAGATATAACATGTCAAGAGCTAGGCAGGATTGGATTTTCAAAGCGCTGGCGGACCACCGCCGGCGCCAGATCCTCGACCTGCTCAAGGAAGCGCCCAAGACCACCGGCGAGCTCTGCGGTCATTTCAGGAAGATTGATCGCTGCACCGTGATGCAGCACCTGGGAGTGCTGGAAAGAGCCGGGCTGGTGATCGTGAAGCGCGAAGGGCGGCGCCGCTGGAACTACCTGAACGTGGTCCCCATACAGGAAATTTACAACCGGTGGATCAGCCGGTACGCCAGCAGCTCCGCTGCGCTGCTGGCGCGGATGAAACGAGAGATGGAAGCGGATTCATAGCGGTTGGAATCATCGCTGCCGGCCCTCGCCTCCCGTTCCGGCTCGGGGTTTGATAAAATCCTTCTCCGCTGCGTGCGCAGCGTTCTTGAGCCACCGCCAGCCCCTTGGCAGAGCGTCGGGGAGGGCGCCTCCAACCTGAGCAGAACCAACTGCTCTGCTTGCTCTCTGAAAAAAAGGACGCGGGAAAGAAACCGTCCAGGTACATTGCGATTCAGCGAAAGGAGAATTGAATGCCGGAAAAGCGAACCCGTGCGATCCATGCCGAAGTCATCAATGCACAACCCCGTTTTCACCAGAGTGCGCCTGAAGTCCAGGCCTACGGAACGGTCACGCTCCTGCCTCTTGAGCTGGAGGAGCCCGTCCGTCTGGAAATGACCGAGCAACTCAACCAGTTGCTTGCCGATACCATGACGCTGCGCGATCTGTACAAGAAATCCCACTGGCAGACTTCCGGCCCCACCTTCTATCAGCTTCACCTGCTTTTCGATAAGCACTTTGGGGAGCAGTCCGAGCTGGTGGATTCCATTGCCGAGCGGGTTCAGTTGCTGGGAGGGGTAAGCATCGCCATGGCGCCCGATGTCGCCGAGACGACCGCGATCCCGCGGCCTCCGCGCGGCCGCGAAGCTGTCCCGGTACAACTCTCGCGGCTGCTGGACGCCCACCAGATCATTATCCGCGAGGCCAGGAAGCTGGCGCGCCGCGCCTCCGCGCTGGGGGACGATGGAACCAACGATCTGGTGGTCAGTGATGTACTGCGCACCAACGAGCTCCAGGTCTGGTTCGTCAGCGAGCACCTGGTGAATCTGCCGCTGGTGGAGGCGCAGACACCATCAAGAACAGCGGGTGCAGCTTAGCGCTGTCACGCTAGTAACGGAGGGGCAGCCCAAACCTGAATCCGGGCTGCCCCTTTTGTGTGCGGAACCATCCCCTTCTCTTGCGGCAGCTCCGGGAAGACACTAAACTCTTAGTAACGCCAGTGGATGGCTGGGAATCAAAACACATATACCTCCCCAATGGACTTCAATGGACTTCCGCCCGGTGCACTGTCCGCCTGCGCGCCCGGGTGTTTCCGTAACGGAAGAGATGACCGATGACGACGACCAAAATTGCTCCGCCAGCAGATCTGGAAGCAGCAGCGCCCCAGGCAGCCCAGCCCGATGTGGTTGAGGAAACGTCCGAGTGGATCGAAGCCTTCGACCAGCTCGTGGCCGAAGAAGGTCCCATGGCCGGGGCGCAGTTGCTGGGCACACTTACCCGCCGCGCGCGGCAGGCTGGCGTCGATCTGCCGATTCAGTTGAACACTCCTTACGTCAATACCATCCGCGTGGAGGAAGAGGAGCCCTACCCGGGCGACCGGCTGATCGAGCGCCGCATCAAGGGCCTGGTTCGGTGGAACGCCATGGCCATGGTCCATCGCCAGAACAAGAAGGACCCCGGCATCGGCGGACACATTTCCACCTACTCCTCGCTGGCGAGCCTGCTGGAGGTCGGCTTCAACCACTTCTTCCGCGCCCGCTACGGCAACGAACCCGGCGACTTCCTTTACCTGCAGGGCCACGCCTCGCCCGGAGTCTATGCTCGCGCTTTCCTCGCCGGCCTGCTCACGGAAGAACAGATCGACAATTTCCGCCACGAGCTGCGCGGCAAGCCCGGGCTGTCTTCCTATCCGCATCCCTGGCTGATGCCGAGCTTCTGGCGCTTTCCCACGGTCTCGATGGGCCTGGGTCCGCTGAACGCCATCTACCAGGCGCGCTTCATGCGCTATCTGGAGAACCGCAGCCTCATCTCCCAAACCGCGCGCAAGATCTGGGCCTTCGTCGGCGATGGCGAAAGCGACGAACCTGAAACCATGGGTTCGCTCACCCTGGCCTCGCGCGAGAAGCTGGACAACCTGATCTTCGTGGTCAACTGCAATCTCCAGCGTCTGGACGGACCGGTGCGCGGCAACGGCAAGATCATCCAGGAACTGGAAGCCGCTTTCCGCGGCGCCGGTTGGAATGTGATCAAGGTGATCTGGGGCGCCGACTGGGACGATCTGTTGGCGCGCGACTCCACCGGCCTGCTGCTCAAGCGCATGGAAGAGTGCGTCGACGGCGACTATCAGAGCTTGAAGGTCAAGGGCGGGGCGTACATTCGCAGTTACTTCTTCGGCAAGTATCCGCAACTGCTGGAGCTGGTGGCGGACAAGAGCGACGAAGAACTCAGCCGCCTGCGCCTGGGCGGGCATGACCCGCAGAAGGTTTACAACGCCTACAAGTGCGCGGTCGAGCATCGCGGCGCGCCCACCGTTATCCTGGCCAAGACTATCAAGGGATACGGCCTGGGCTCGGCCGAAGCCCGCAACGCGACCCACCAGGAAAAGAAACTCAACGACGAGAACCTGGCGCATTTCCGCGCGCGCTTCGATATCCCCATCCCCGAGCAGGCGGCGCTCGACGGCGCGCCCTATCGCCCGCCCGAGGACAGCCTCGAGATCCTCTACCTGAAGGAGCGCCGCAAGGAACTTGGCGGGTACATCCTGCAGCGCCAGGTCCCCAAGTTCGACATCAAGGTTCCGGAGCTGGATTACTTCGCGGAGTCACTGACAGGTTCCAAGGGCCGCGCGGTCTCGACCACCATGGGATACGTCAGCATGCTGCGTCATCTGCTGAAGCATCCCGAGATCGGCAAGCTGATCGTTCCCATTGTTCCCGACGAAGGCCGGACGTTCGGCATGGAGTCGCTGATTCGCCAAGTCGGCATCTACGCCAGCCAGGGCCAGCTCTATGAGCCTCACGATCAGGACATGCTGCTCTATTACCGCGAGGCCAAGGACGGCCAGATACTGGAAGAAGGAATCACTGAGGCGGGCTCGATGGGCTCATTCACCGCCGCGGGCACGGCGTACGCCAACTACCGCGTGCCCATGATCCCGTTCTTTACTTTCTACTCGATGTTCGGATTCCAGCGCGTCGGTGACCTGATCTGGGCGTTTGCCGACGCGCGCGGCCGCGGCTTCCTGGTCGGCGCCACCGCCGGACGGACCACGCTTGCCGGGGAAGGCTTGCAGCACCTCGACGGGCACAGCCACGTGCTGGCCAGCGTGGTGCCCACCTGCGCTACCTATGATTGTGCTTACGTGTACGAGATCGCCGTCATCGTGCAGGACGGCATACGCCGGATGCACCAGGAAGGCGAAGACCGCTTCTATTACATCACCGTCTATAATGAGGACTACCCGATGCCGGAGATGCCGGAGGGCTCGGCCGAAGGCATCCTGCGCGGCATCTACAAGTTCAAGCCCGCGCTCGGGGGCAAGCCAGCCCTGCAACTGTTCGGCAGCGGACCCATCCTGAACGAAGCCTTGCGCGCGCAGCAGATTCTGGCGGAAAAGTACAAGATCCAGGCCGACCTGTGGAGCGTGACCAGCTACAACCAGCTCCGCCGCGAGGCGCTGGCCACCGAGCGCTGGAACCGGCTGCACCCGGCGGAAAAAGAGAAGCGGCCGTACATCCTGCAAGCCCTAGAGGGCGCTGAAGGGCCGATTATAGCGGCCACCGATTACATGAAGATCGTGCCCGACCAACTCGCTCCCTGGCTCACCGGGCGTCTGGTCACACTCGGCACCGACGGCTTTGGACGCAGCGACAACCGCCAGCACCTGCGGCGACACTTCGAAGTGAATGCGGAGTCGATCGCGGCGGCCGCGCTCTCGCGCTTGGCCCGCGACGGCAAGCTCGACGCCCGCAAGGCGCAGAAGGCGCTGCAGGATCTGGGGGTGGATACGGAGAAGATCGATCCCGCCCGCGCCTGACCAGCGCGGCTGTTGGCAGCCGCCGGCGGAAAAAACGCCACGGATCAAACGGGATAAGCACGGATGACAAAATCCGTGACGATCCGTGCCCATCCGTGGCTTCGCTTTGATACCCTAGGGCGTCAATCCGCGGCAATGAAATCTGGAGAATCTCCCGTGAATAAGGCCGTCCTGCTATTCCTCAGTTGTCTGCTGCTGATTTCGGTTTCAGGGTGTGGGTCGTCCACCGTGACCGTGCCCAATGGATTTCTCTACTCCGCTAACACCTTCCGGCCGGGATCAATCGCCGCCTTTACCGTCACTACGGGAGCGCTGGTCCAGATCGCCGGTACTCCGTTCGTCACCAGCGGGAACGCGCCCTACACGCTCGCGGCCTGGCCGCCACCCCTGCCGTCGCCCGCGCCCGCCGTCACCACCAAGTTCCTATATGCGGGAATTCCGGCGACGTCCAAAGGCGGGGTGATCACGCGCCTGCTGGGCCGCACGCTGAGCGGTTCGGTCACTGGCGGCATCATGATGATGCCCATCAACAGCGACCACACGCTGGGTACGCCGCAGATGTTCGCCAGCGGCGGCGATTACGATCCCATTGCGGTCACGCCCGGCAGCGGCAACTTCCTTTATGCTATCGACCTCACGACCAATCATCTGGCAGCTTTTTCCATCGATGGTAGCAGCGGGGCACTGACCGCCATCGGCCCGCAGGGTCCGCCGCTTGGCTTGGCCGTGGGCCCGGATCCGTTCAACGTCGTGGTCGACCCCCAGGGCAAGTTTGTGTTTGTGGCCAATTGCGATTGCGTCACCAATCCCCAGAACCAGGGCTCGGTCTCGGTGTTTTCCATCAATGGCGACGGCACGCTGACCGCCGTGCCCAGTTCGCCTTTTCACCTCGGCGCCGCCGTCACCGCGCGTCCCGTCGCACTGGCGGTTTCGCCTGACAGCCAGTTCCTCTTCGTCGCCAGCCTGGCGGAAACCCCTGGCACTGCCGATGAAGTGTACGTCGAGAGGATCGCCGCCAACGGCGCGCTGTCCGACGCGGTGCCTGCAGTGCCGGCGGTGGATTTGCCAATCGGCAGCGGTCCGGTCGCGATCGCGGTGAGCACTGACGGCAATTACGTTTACACCGGCAATGCCGGCAATCACACCATTTCTTTCTTCATCAACTGCACGGAGAGTACTACGTGCACGGGCACTGCGCCTCTCGCTATCCCGGCCAATAACAGCAGCACCCCGGCCAGCGGCACGGTGGGTGGGATCTTCGCGGACCCGACCAATCCTCCACCATGCACCTCCACAACCGAGACCAACTGCTCCGCAACCAGTGTGAGCGGCTTCCTGTACGCTGCTGACTACGACCACGGCTCGATCCAGGCATACAGCATCACCAGCACCAACGGCTGCGCCGGTATAACCACTTGCATACCCGGCGCACTCGCCCAGAGCGGCTCGGCTGTGAACACCGGAGGCCAGAACCCGTTTGGGCTGGCCATCGCCCACTAGGGATCGCCAATCTCTGGTGTAGCCTGGCGCGGCGAGCCGGTTTGGAACTAGGCCGCCGTCCGGTGCGATCGTCTGCGCCGGCGGCTGGTGGTCTGGAAGGAAGCAGCGGCGATCGCCGCCACCACATAGAACGTCGCGGCGTTGGCCGGGATCTGCAGGTTGAAATCCACCAAGCTGTGTACCAGGATGCCAGTGACGCCGAGCAGAGCCGCTAGCGTGGCGGCTTGCGTCAAGTCCAGCCCCGGGCCGCGCAGTTTGCGGAATCCGCGCATATACACCACCGCGAGAAAACCCAGCACGGCCGCGAAACCCAGCGCTCCAGTCTCGGCCAGCACCTGGATGTAATCGTTGTGCGCTGCGTTGATGAACACGTCGGCATAGAAGGTGCGGTACCTGGGATACACCGTGGTGAAGGTTCCTAGGCCCCATCCCATCACCGGACGCGCCTTGATCATGGGGATGCTGTCGCGGGCGATCTGAATGCGGGTGTGATAGCTGGCGTCGTCGGTCTTGAAGGAGACAAAGCGCTCGGCCAGGTTCTTCCCGCCCAGCCACAATAGAAACATCAGGATCAGCAGGCAGGCCGCGGCGAAGATGGCCGCGGAGCGCCGGCTGGCGTTCTTCCACCACAGCACCCCGGCCAGGAAGACCACCTCGAAGCCAAACGCCGTCATCCCGCCGCGCGATAAGGAGAGAAAGATGGTGACCGCCATAAACACGCCGGCAAAGGCCAGCAGCACGCGCTTGGGCGGGGTCAGCTCCTCCATCATGCTCAGCACCAGCGGGAAGGGCGCCAGCATCTCCATCAGGCCGGCATAATGGTTGTGGTTGACGTAGGGGCCGAAGATGAAGCTGGCGCCGCGCACCGGCACCAGCCAATAAATCTCGCCCTTGGAGGTAAGGTCCTGGATCAGGGCGAAGAGGGCAATCAGGAACCCGGCCACCGTGAGGAAACCGGCCAGCCGCTTGACGTCTTCTTGCGCGCGCAGCATCTGCACCGCCACCAGCAGGATCATGCCGTAAGCGAGGTAGGTGAGGCTGGCAGTGCGCGTCATGTAGGCGTAAGCGGTCCGGTGCAACAGAAGTTGAGCCCCGGCGACGGCGGCGAAAAGCGCTACCGGCACATACAGCGGGCTGAGCACGAACTCCGCGCCGGTAACCAGTTGCTGCGCCGCCCACAGCACCAGCAGCCCGGCGGCCATGGCCTGCAATCCGAACAGCGACCACGGTTCCACCGCGCCGAACGTGATCACGCCGTAAATCAGCACGCCGGCCAGCCCGTACAGCACGAAATAGCGAAGGACGCCAGGGATCGCGACCCCCGTGGCGCTGCGCGTGCGCACCGCCGCTATCAACTCCGCCGACATGATCTGTGCCTGTCCGCTCACGGCAAACTCCGGTTCATGATTTTGGGGACCAGGGTCACATCGTCCACCCAGATTTTTCCGCGAATAAGCCGCTGGCCGGGCACCCGCACGACGCGCACCAGCAGCAGGTCGTCCTGCGGCCCGGTGGTGAATTCGCCCTGCAACTCCTGCCACCCGTGAGCACCGGTCACTCCGTCGGTGAGCAGGTACGGCTGGCTCCGGCTCACTCCGTGGATGGCGAAACGCGGCGGGCTGATGGTCTGAAGGTCCTCCGCCATCATGAACCCGCTGAACTGATAGCGGGTATTAGCTCGTACCGGGACCAACTGGAGCACACCCGAATCCCCGGGCGCGCCCTCGAAGGTGATGGCCAGCGAGCGATTCCCGCTGTGCGCGCGCCGGTCATCGATGACCACCGACGCTCCCTGCTGCGGCGAATATCTCCAATCCAGACCGCCATTGAGCAGGTCAAGCTCGAAACCACCGTTGACGATCCGGTCGTCCGAAGGAACGTAGGGGCGGAACTCAGGATTGGCCACCGCCAACTGCGCCCACGCCTCTTCGGCTTGCCCTAACTCTCCCCGGCTGATCAGGTAGTCGAGGTAGGGGAAGGCGAGCGGCGCGGCGAACGGCCGCTTCAGCGCAATCAGGTGCGACCACACTTTGTCGGCCGCTTGCGGCGGCCGTTTGTTCCACAGGAAACGAATAAAAGTGAAGTAGTCGTCGGGACGCGCCGGCAGCACCTTGTCCGCGATCAGGTCGGGGTCGCGGGTGGCCCGCCAGCACACGTTCAGCACCGCCAGCAGGGTTTCCCCATCATTTTCCACCAGGTCGTGGAAACGGCGCAGGGCCAGCTCCGTCTCTCCCTGCACCAGTTCGTAGTTGGCGGTTTGCCACACCACCTCTGGGGTGGTTGGATCGGCTTCCATGGCACGCGCCAGGGCCTGCCGCGTTCCCGCAGGATTGTCCGTGGCCAGATCGGCGCTGGCCAGATCCAGCCAATAGCGCGCGTCGTAGGGATTGAGTGCGATCGCCGCCTTGAGGCTGGCGATGGCGTCGGGAAAATCCTGCATCAGCAGGGAGTAGCGGCCGAGGCGGTAACGGAATTCGGCGTCGGAAGGTTCCAGCCGGGCGGCAGTTTTCAGGTTGTCCGGGGTGAAGTTTTCCGCCCACTGGAAGGCGCGGTAGGCGCGTGACGTCGCGCGCAGGTAAAGCCCGGCCGCCGCCAGCGCCACCAGCAGAAGCGCGATTCGGGCCGCCAGCGGCGCAGCACGGGCGGCTGGTTTGGCCGCCGCTTCGCTCCGCGGCCCCGCCAGGGTTCCACCGGGATCAGGTGTCATGCGATCCAGAACAGCGTCCCGTTACTGCTGCGGCAGTTGCTCGTCCACCTTGTCGCTCTTGTAGTAATAGCCGTACTTCTTGCCGTAGTAGCCGTAATAGTAGTAGTAGTCGGAGGCGTTCAGGTCCATGGCGTTGACCACCACGCCGATGATCTTGGAGTTGACGTAAGCGAGTAGTTGCCGCGCCCGGCGCAGCGCCTGTTTGGTGGTCTGTCCGGAGCGGATCACCAGGATCACGGAATCGGCCTGCACCGACAGCAGCACCGCGTCTGTCACCGACAGCGCCGGCGGCGTATCGATCACGATATGGTCGAACTGTTTTCGCCACTCCGCCAAGACGTTGTTCATCATCGCCGAGCCCAGCAGTTCCGCCGGATGCGGCGGCGACCCACCCGAGGGCAGCACGTGCAGATTGGGGAGCTGTGCCCAGGGGGTCGTGGGACATTCGGAGATGTTGCCCGTGAGGTACTCCGAAAGGCCCGGTCTTTGCGGTACTCCGAAGGCTTTATGAATGCTCGGACGGCGCAAGTCGGCGTCTACCATCAGCACGCGCGCTCCGCGCTGCGCCAGCACAATGGCGGTGTTCACGCTGGTGGTGGTCTTGCCCTCCTGGGCCAGCGGACTGGTCACCAGCAGCACCTTGGGGGGCGCACCCCAGGAAGAGAGCAGGATAGAGGTGCGCAGCGTGCGGTAGGCCTCCGCCGATTGCGACTGCGGCCGCAAGTAGGAGATGGTCTCCACCGATTCCTGCTGCGGCATGATCTGCGAGCCCGCTCGCAGCGGCTTCAGCGCCCGTCCGTAGCTGCTGTTCAGGCGCACGCCGGAAGGAATCATGCCCAGGGTGGGGAGGCCGGCCACCAGTTCCACCTGGTCCGGACTGCGCACGCTGTTGTCCAGCATCTCTAACAGGAACGCCAGACCGATGCCACCCGCCAGCGAGAGGAAGAAACCGGTGGTGATGTTGCGCGGGATGTTGGGCTGCGACGGTCCCATGGGTACGCGCGCCTGGTCGATGATCTGCACGTTGCTGGAGCGCAGTCCGGCGGCGACTCCGGCTTCCTTGAGCTTCTGCAGCAGTCCGTCGTACAGTTGCCGGTTGGATTCGTAGTCGCGCCGCAGCAGGTTGTACTGGATGGCGCTCTCGTTGAGTTGGTTGGCTTCCTGCTTCTGGCTCTCGAAGGCGTCGCGCAACAGTTTCTCGCGTTCGAACGCCGCCATGTAGGTGGCTTTGTAGCGTTCGGCGCCGTTCGCCAGCTCTTTCTGGAGCGCCTCCCGCAGCGCCTTCAACTGGCTGTCCAGTTCCTTGACTTTGGGATAGTTGGCACCGAACTGCGTGGACATGGCTGCCAGTTGTGACTCCAGGGCGCTGGCCTGGCTCTTCAGGGAATCGATGGGCGACTCATTGACCGAAGTTCCGCGCGGCAACAACTCCGGTTTCCCCTCCAGGCTCATGCGGTACAGCGATTCCTTCTCGATGCGCTCCATTTCGGCCGTGGTCAGCTCTTTGTTCAACTGGTCGAGCTTGGTGGTGATGATGTTCTGCTTCTCGTCCACCCCGACGATGCCGTGTTCTTTCTGATAATCCACCAGCCGCTGCTGCGAGGTCTCCACCTTCAATTGCAGGTCGGTGAGTTTTCCGGAAAGCCATTGCGAAGTAGTATCCGTGGCCTCGAATTTGGCCTGGTAGTTCTGCTCGATGTAAGCGTTCGCCAGCTCGTTCACGATCTGCGCCGAAAGATTGGGGTTGGTGGAAAGGAAATGGAGTTCGACGATCTGGGTGCGCGGGATCACCTTCACGGTCAATCCCCCGTGGAACCCGCCCAGCAGGCCGTTCTCCTGGGCGGGAGTCAGCCCGGCCGAGCCTAGCGGGATGGCCCGGCTGGCGGCCTTCACCGGCACCCCGGTGAATCTCGGGTCCTGGTCCAGGCGCAGGCTCTTGATCACCCGCAGCGCGATGCCGTCGCTCTCCAGGATTTTGGCCTGGGTGTCGAGGTTGACGATGTAGTCTTCCTCGTCATAGCCGCCGACCGTTCCCTTGAGGCCGAGCGCGTCGGTCTGATGGTTGATCGCGATCCGCCCCACAGCGTCGTAGAGCCTGGTGGCGCGGAAGGAATGGATGGCCACCAGCACCGTGATCACCACCACGCAGGAAACGATGGTCCACTTGCGCTTCAGCAGTAAGCGCCAGTATTCCAGCAGCGAGGGTTCCAGCGTCGCCAGTTCTGCTTCAGGGTTGGCCGTTCCCGGCCGGAGTAAAGATTGGGAGGCTTCGGTGCGCACCAGATTGCTAGGATCCATTCACCGCTCCATCGAGTCTTCGGGGCCAAAGAGAGATCATGGGAGAAAATTTTCTGGATTCTAGCATGAGGTGCAACGCAGATTGTTCAACAGATTTGGCGGGGGAATCGAACTCGCAATCATGCGCGCGCCGCCGCCAGCAGCGCCGATTGCAGCCGTGCCGCGCGGCGTCGCGGGCGAAACTGCGCTTCCGCAGCGCGAAAGTTTTCCACAATTGCGGTCCCATCCGAAGCCAACGGCACGCCCGGGAAACATTTTGACAATCGAATCCACCGATCCTATATTCAGTCCATATTCGAAGAGTTTTTCTGGTATCGGTGAACGCGCTGCCAAAGCACAGTCTCAATTCCTCTCCCACTCCCGTGAACATGCTTTGGAATCCCGCTGGAGGCGGCGCGGCCGGCCGCCTGCGGTATCAAGGTATTGCCTGATGGCGACGCTTTCGGGAGAAGCCTGGCGCGTGGACCCGGAGGTGGCGGCTGCGGCGCCGGGTCCGGTGCTGCCCCATGTCTCCATCCGGCCGGCGCGCGGCTGGACCGCCCTGAACCTCGGCGAACTGTGGCAATACCGCGAGCTCCTGCTCTTCCTCATCTGGCGCGACATCAAGGTGCGCTACAAGCAGACCGCGCTGGGCGCCGCCTGGGCGATTCTCCAGCCCGTCTTCAGCATGGTGGTGTTTAGCCTGTTCTTCGGACATCTGGCCAAGGTGCCTTCCGATGGCATCCCGTATCCCGTCTTTGCCTACTGCGCGCTGCTGCCCTGGCAACTGTTTGCCTACGCTCTGACCGAGTCCAGCAACAGCGTGGTGGCCAACGAGCGCCTGATCACCAAGGTCTATTTCCCGCGCCTGGTGATTCCCATTGCCGGGGTGCTGGCCGGGCTGGTGGATTTCGCGATCGCCTTCAGCGTGCTCATCTTTCTTATGCTGCGCTACGGGATCGTCCCCACCTGGACCATCGCCACCCTGCCCCTGTTTGTGCTGTTGGCCATCCTGACCGCGCTGGCCGCTGGCCTGTGGCTTTCCGCACTGAACGTGAAGTACCGCGACGTGCGCTACACGGTCGGGTTTCTCACGCAGATCTGGCTGTTTCTCTCGCCGGTGGCCTATCCCAGTTCGCTGGTGCCGGAACGCTGGCGACCGCTGTATGGTCTGAACCCGATGGCCGGCGTGGTCGAGGGCTTCCGCTGGGCGCTGGTGGGCAAGACCGCGCCCCCGGGGGCGATGCTGGCGGTCTCGGTGATGGTGGTTCTGCTTTTGCTGGTGGGCGGACTGTTCTACTTCCGCCGCATGGAAAACAGCTTCGCGGACGTGATCTGACATGAGCGATCTCGCCATTCGTTGCGAAGGTATTGCCAAGCAGTACCGCATCGGCCAGCGGGACCGTCACCGCGACCTGCGCGACACCGTGACCGATGTCATCACTGCACCGTTGCGCCGGGTGCGCGCCGCGTTCCACGGTGGCAATGGCCGTCCATCCAACGGTCCGGCCACCATCTGGGCGCTTGAGAACGTTTCCTTCGAGGTGCGGCAGGGCGAGGTCCTCGGCATTATCGGGCGCAACGGGGCAGGGAAGAGCACGCTGCTCAAAATCCTCTCCCGCATCACTTGGCCGACGCGCGGCTCGGCTGACATCTACGGCCGCGTCGGTTCCCTGCTCGAGGTTGGCACCGGCTTTCATCCTGAACTCACCGGTCGTGAGAACGTCTATCTCAATGGCGCCATTCTGGGCATGAGGAAGGCCGAGATCGCGCGCAAGTTCGACGAGATCGTCGCCTTCTCCGAGCTGGAGAAATTCATCGACACCCCCGTCAAGCGCTACTCCAGCGGCATGTATATGCGCCTGGCGTTCGCGGTGGCCGCGCATATTCAAACCGAAATCCTCATGGTGGACGAGGTGCTGGCGGTCGGCGACCTGCAATTCCAGAAAAAATGCCTGGGCAAGATGGACGAAGTGGCCAAGCACGGTCGCACGGTGTTGTTCGTCAGCCATAACATGCTGGTGCTGCAGAAGCTGTGCACAGCGGGCATCGTGCTGGATGGCGGAACTGTGGTTTCGCAGGGCCGTATTGGCAGTTGCGTGCGCTGCTACTCCCAGCTTCTGGAATCGCGGCCGGACTTCACCGCCGCCACGGCTCTCGACGGCTCCCTGGCGATCAAGACGGTGCGAATGCTTGACGAACAGGGCCAGCCGACCGTTACCTGGCCGTACGGGCGACGATTGATCGTGGAAGTGGACGCCTCTGTCAGTGTTCCGTGCCAGCGACTGGCGCTGGACGTCACGTTCTACACCAGCGACGGCCAGAGGTTGTTTGGCTTACAGAGCGACTCCCTGAGCGGGAGGACGGCTTACGACGCGGGGCTCCATACCGTCAAGTTCGAGATCGAGAATCCCGGGCTGACGGTGCCGGAAATGTATTTCGATGTCGGCCTGCGCACCACGGGGGTGGGATACGAGGCGATGCTTCCCTGTGCCGGCTATCTGATCCTCAAAGGGTATGTTCCGCCACACGCGCACAATCTCAACCTGATCACACCGTCGGCGTCGGCCATATGGAGCTAAACGGGGCCAAGGAGACTGAGGGATTGCGTTCGGTTATCAATAAAACCACGTCCATCGCACGCCTGGCCCTGGAGAAGGCGCTCGACTGCAGAATCCTGCGCCTGCCCTCCGGAGACTGGTACGTGGCGCACAATCGCCGTCCCGCACTGCTCGCGGTGATGGCGAATAACAACCTGCGATGGCCGCCGGAATTGCTCTATGTGTTCAACGGCTGCGGTACCGGGACACTCTCGCTTTCCGTGGACGTCGACGGCGGTTTGAATCTGGTCAAAATCAGCCGGCCAGTAGTCATGCCGTGTGAATGGCGGCTGCGCTTGGATTCCGAGGTGACCCTGAACGGGGAGCGGGTCGCGCTATTAGCCTCTGGCGTAGCGCGAGAAAATGGCTGGCTTATCTCAGATATAAAGTTCGTGCCGAGCGCCGGACCGGCGCTGCGGCGGAGGCTGCGTCATCGCGTGCTTAACGGTGAGTCGCAATGCGATGCTGCTTACTTCAATGGGCAGAATTACCGGGACTATGAGCGCGATGCCGCGGGTTACGGTGTCGACATACTGAACCGCTTTGCCCGCTACGGAAAAATCCAGTCGATTCTCGACATTGGTTGCTCCATCGGAATCTTGCTCAGTCATGCCAGGAGCCAAGGGCTGCGGGTGGCAGGCGTGGATTGTTCGGAATGGGCGATCTCTCAGGCCAACCAGCGCCTGCCCGGAGGTGTGTGTAAAGTCCTGGACATCGACAGCGCGACGACTGCCGATTTCTCCGATACCTACGACGCCGTGGTTATGAACAATGTGTTGGAACACGTCAAGGACCCTGCGCGTCTGCTTCACCTGGCGGCTTCCCTGCTTACACCGGGAGGATTTCTGTACTGCGCGACTCTGAACGCCGACTCCTGGTTTCACAAAGCCCTAGGCGCCGGCTGGGTGGGTTACTCCGATTATTCGCATCGCAGCCCGTGGCTGACGGCGCAATGGCTGCGGGACCGCATTCGGGAAACCGGTCTGGAACTGCTGGAATTCAGCATTCCGAATGCTCTATGGACGGAGAACCTTTGCGATGAAGCCCTGCAGGAGCTGCGCGTGGTCCTCACGTGCTCCGCGGCCGGCCAGTTGTTGCAAGACGGATGGGGCGACACCGTCGAGGTGCTCGCCAGGCGAAGCTAGTGGATTGGCTATTCGGCTTGACGGTGTAGGGATGAAAAAGAGAGTTCTGGTCACCAGCATTTTGTCTTGGCCGCTCGGCGGGGTGGAGACCCACCTGTGGAACTTGTCCAAGCTGCTGGTCGAGCACGGCGCCGAGGTGACGGTCGCCGCCCGTTTTGCCCATCCGGAAATTCCTTTGCTGCGGGACAGCCAAGAGCTTCCCGTGCATGTGGTCTCCACCCCGTTTATCCAGGTTTCCAAGCTGGCGTGGCGCCGCTTGTCCACGGGATGGGCAAGACTGGTATGGCCTCTGCAATTGCAAGAACGCTTCGATGTGATGTTCACAATTGACGTTACTGGGTTCGTTGATTTCCTGGCGCAATTCGTAAAACCGGGTGGCTATATCCTGGCCAATCGTTTCGGATTGCCGGATTCGCCGCGCGGTTTGCATCCGCTGGCCAAGCGCCGCCTGCACGGCTTCATTGCCGAATCTTCCTATCAGGCTGAAAGGTTCCGCCAGGTTTTTGGCCTGAGCGTTCCAGTAGCTGCCATTCCCTACCTGACGAATGCGCAGGATGATGCGCCGCGGCGCCGGGCGCGCGCCATCGACGAGCTGCAGGTTGTTTACCTGGGCCGAGTCGACGAACACAAAGGCACGTACCGCTTGTTGGACATCTGGCGGCGCCTGGATATTCACCCGGCCCGGCTGGACATCCACGGCGGTGGTGAGTGCGAACAGGCGAAGAGCCGGGTGCGAGCCATGGGTCTAGCGGAACAGATTGGAGTACATGGGCCCTTCACCGGCGCTCAACTGCCGGGAATACTTAAAGCGGCTGACCTGCTCGTCCTTCCGTCCTATGCCGAAGGGCTGCCGTTGGTGTTGATGGAAGCCATGGCGTATGGCGTGCCGTTTGTCGCCACCGATGTTGGGGCGGTCCATACCCTGGCAGAAGACAATCCGGATGTGCTGGTAGTGCCGCTCGACAACGAGGCCCTGATCAAAGGTATCCGGGACATGGCGCACGCGATTCGCTGCGGCAAGATCGATGGCCAGCGTTTGCAGTCCTATCACCAGCAGCGCTACAGCTACGAATCGGTTTCCCGGCGGTGGCTGGCAGCGCTGTTGGAACCCGAGAGTTTCTGGAGCCGGGCCGCGGAGGGTGAGCCGGTCGCGGTAGCCGGGCGGCTCTGATGCCGGCACAAGGAGCGGATTGATGCCTTTGGTGAGCGTGGTATTAAGCACTTATAACGATGCGGCGTTCCTACGGGAGTCGGTACAGAGCCTGCTCGGCCAAAGTTTCCGCGACCTGGAATTGATCATCGTTGACGACGGTTCCACGGACAACACGGCCGCGGTGCTGGCGGGTTTCCAGGATTCGCGGCTCAGAGTGCTGCGCAACCAGCGCAATCTCGGGCTGGCAGCTTCCTTGAACCGGGGAATTGGCCTGGCCAGCGGAAAGTACATCGCTCGCCAGGATGCGGATACCATTTCCGCTGCCAACCGCCTGCAGGTGCAGGTGGACTATCTTGCCCGCCATCCGGACGCGGTCGTTGTCGGAACCAACGTTGTGGCCACCGAGGAGACCGGCAGGGTCAGAGGTCTGTGGACGCTGCCACCCGAGGACATCGATATCAAGTGGACTCTGCTCTTCAGAACTCCTCTCATTCATCCCACGGTGATGATGCGCGCCGACGCCCTCGCTCGAGCCGGGCTCTATTCGGAAGACGCTGAATTCTGCTATGTGGAGGACTTCGAACTCTGGCAGCGGCTGTGCCCGCTGGGGACCTGCGCCAACCTGCGCGAGCCCCTGATGAATTTCACGTGTCGTGAGGGATCGGTTTGCGTCCGGCATGCCGACCCACAGCAACGCCAGATTGAAAGGGTGTCGCGGCGCGCCATAGCCGCCATCATGGGTTCAGATCACTGGAGACCAGACTTCTGGCCGGTGGTGCAGAAGTTCCTGTATTCCCCAGCTTCAGGTCCGGGAAACCTGGGCGCCGGCGAGGCTGCGCTGGCGATCTCTGCGCTGGAGCGCTTGTATTTCGGTTTCTCGCGTGCTTATAACTTTCCAGAACGAGAGCTGAGGCGGCACAACCAGCAAGTCCACACTCTGTGGGGAAGGCACTGCTTAGGTCTGGGGCTGAGACGCAGCGGGGCCAACAATTTCCGGCGGCGCGCCTCATTGATGGCGGCCGGGGCCGGCCTGCTATCGAAAGCTGCTTACCTCAGCATGGGGTGAAATCAACGCGTGGCACAGCTATGAGCGACGAGACTCTCCTCACGATGGACGAAAGACAAGCACGGCGTGGCGCTCTCCGCGAAAGCGTGCGCCGGAATCCCTACACGCGGGTGCTGATGCGCGGTGCGCACGACCTCTGGTCGCGAGTCAGCAATCCAGAGTATCGCCACGAAGAGAGCGAGCTCGCCAGGCTGCGCGCGATGCCGCCTCATGTTCCCACGGTGACGGACCTTCCAGGTTTCCCGGTTGAACTGGTCGACGCGCCATCGTTTTTAGCCATGTACCTCGACATATTTCGGCTGGAGCGTTACCGGTTCAAATCGCAGAGTACTCGCCCCTTCATCCTGGATGGAGGCGCTAACATCGGGCTGATCACCCTGTATTTCAAGAAACTCTATCCCGAGGCTAGAATCATTGCCTTCGAACCAGACCCGAAGATTTTTGGGGTTCTTGAACGCAACGTTCACGGCAATGGATTCCGGGATGTCGATCTGGTCCCACGTGCGCTCTGGATCTCCCGCCAGAAGATGCGGTTCACCTCCGAGGGGTCGTGGTGGGGGCGGATGTCGCGCTCCGGAGACGCGGCGAACGAGCAAGTGGAGACCGTACGTTTGCGGGACTACCTGGATCGCCCCGTGGATCTGCTCAAGCTGGATATCGAAGGCGCCGAGACCGAAGTGCTCAACGACTGCGCCGGCGCCCTGGGAATGGTGCGCAACCTGTTCGTCGAGTATCACTCCTTCGCCGGTGAACCGCAGAAGGTCGGCGGGTTGTTGCAACTTCTGAGCGGCGCTGGGTTCCGGCTTTACTTTGCCGCCCCAGACCCATCGCGACAGCCGCTGATCCAGCGCAACGTCGAGTGCAACCTCGATGGCGCGCTCAACATCTTTGGCGTGCGCGAGCCCTGAGAATGCTGTCCAGCATCCATCCCGCAGACTACCTTCCACCAAGAGAGGCCGGGGGCCCAATGCCGCTAGTTTCCGTAGTCATGAGCGTCTACAACGACGGCAAATATGTCAAAGATGCGATCGAGAGCATCCTGGCGCAAACCTTCACGGACTTTGAGTTCGTCATCGTTGACGACGGGTGCACGGACAATACTCGCGCCATCATCGCCGGTTACCATGATGCTCGCATTCGGCTGATCGTTAACGAGCACAACCTCGGGCTGGCGCCGTCGCTTAACAAAGCCATCCGTCTGTCCGGCGCCCAGTACATCGCGCGTCAGGATGCCGATGACATCTCCCTTCCCGACCGGCTTTCCCGGGAGGTTGATTATCTGGACAGTCATCCCGACGTCGCCCTGGTCGGTTCCGCGGCGATTGTGATTGCGCACGACGGGGAGCGCAGAGGCGTTTGGCCGGCCATCGCCGGGGACCTTGATCTCAAATGGTCGCTGCTGTTTCTTAACCCATTCATTCACAGCAGCATTATGGTGCGCCGATCGGTGGTCGAGGAGGCGGGCTATTACACAGCGCGGCCGGAGATAGCCCAAGCCTTCGTGGAAGATTATGAGCTGTGGTCCCGTGTGAACAGAATTTCGCGGTCAGCGAACTTTGCCCAACCGCTGCTGAAGTTTCGCCAGAATCCCACCTCGGCTTCCGTGAGAACTCGCCCTGAACACCTTCGCCAGAGAGATCGCATAGCCCGGGAAAACCTGTGCTGGGTTTGGGGAATGCGGGAGCTGGAGGACGGGACTTGGATGCGGCTGAAGCGTTTTCTGCTGCATCCACCGGGCCAAAACCTTGACCTCGACTGTGGAGAAGTCCGCCCTACCGTGTCTCTGCTGGAATCGCTCCATGCCGCCTTTTGCGCTAAGTACGAAGTTCCCCGGAAGCTCGCCGGCCTGCACCGCCGGCGTACCTACTGGCAATGGGCACGGCACGCGTGGGCACTAGCTCTGCGCCAAAACGGAAGGCGTAATTTGCGTTGCCGGCTGGCACTCCTGGCTGCGGGGATGAGGCTGCTAGGCAGCGCCGGGCGCTTGAGTGCGTCATGACGTCGGCTCTCGCGAGGAGAGCGGGATCGAAGCGCATTCTTGTTACCGCCCAACTCTATGGCGCCGGTGGCGTTGAAACCCATCTGCTCAACCTTTGCCGCTTGCTGGTGGAGCGTGGCGCTGAAGTCACGGTGGCCGCCCGCATCGCCAATCCGGAAACACCACTGATCCGCCAGCGGCGCGAGATTCCCATCCGCCTGCTGGCCACTCCCTTCGCGCGCGACCTGCGCCGCTTTCGCTTCTCCACCGCGTGGGCCGCCGCGGTGTGGCCGCTTCAGATGCGGGCCGGCTCTTTCGATCTGCTGTACACGGTGGAGTTGAGCCGTTTCGCGCGCTTCCTGCGCCGGTTCGTGCGGCGCGACGGCTACATGATCGGCAACCGCATCGGCGAGCCCTTAGGCGACTCCCAGCGGCTCGACCCAAGCTGCGCGCCGGTGCTCGACGGTTTCATCGTCGAATCCGAAATGCAAGCCGCGCCCGTACGGCGCTCGGCGAACGGATTGCGCGTGGCTGCGATTCCGCTGATGGCGTTCGTTCATGACGCGCCGCCGCGCCAGCCGCGCGCCATCGACTGTTTCCGCGTGGCGTTCCTCGGCCGCTACTTTCGTACCAAGGGCGTCTACCGATTGCTGGACATCTGGTCAGGATTCGCCGGCCAGCGCGTCCGGCTCGACTTCTACGGACACGGTGTGGAACGCGAGGGTCTGGAGCAGGAGATCCGCCGCCGCGGCCTGGACGCCAGCGTGCGCGTCAACGGCGGCTGGTCCTCGAGCGAGGAACTGGCTGCCATCATGGCTGCGACCGATCTGGTGGTGCTTCCCTCGGAAACCGAAGGCCTGCCGCTGGTGTTGCTCGAGGCCATGGCTTACGGCGTGCCCTTCGTGGCTGGCAACGTGGGCGCGATCTCCTCGCTGGCGGAGAACAATCCCGACGTGCGCGTGGTCGGGCTCGACAATGCGGCTTTCGCGCAAGCGGTCAGGGAAATGGAATGTGAGATCCGCGCGGGAAAGATCGTGGGCCGGCGCCTGCAGGACTATCACCGCGCCCGCTACGGCCACGAGCGCCTGGCCGGTCTGTGGTCGCAGGCACTGCTCGAACCGGAACAGTTCTGGAGGGCGCGATCGTGATGACCGGATTTTCCTCCGCTATCTTGCCGCAGTGGCCGTCTCCGCGCGCGGCTTATAACGATGATAGATAGCCTGGGCTCTCCTGGTTGCCTTCCACCCGAACACGCGGCGGAACAGTTCTCCCTTCCAGGTGCCGTAAGGCGGAACGTAATCCGTGCCGCCCAACTCATGGGCTTTTTCCAGGGCGCGGCGGGTGATCTCCGGAAAGTAGGGATACGCTTCCACCGCGCCCTGCACGAAGCGGTTGGCCAGCGCTCGCTTGGTGCGCGGATCGTTGGTGCGGGCCAGCAAGTGCTGCATCTTGCGCTCCAGCGAGTACAGAGCGCCCGCCTGCAGGGTTGCGTTCCGGGTCGAACTCCAGCTCCCTCCCATGGGACGCTTGCGGTAATAGAAGCGGCCGGCAGCGCGGCGGATGCCGGCGCTGGCCAGCACCACGCGGGCGAAATATTCGCCATCATCGTCGGGCGAGGGTGTTTCGTCCCAGCCTCCCGCATCCGCGGCGACGGCCCGCGGCGTCAGCCAGGCTCCGTGCGGCACCATCCCGAACGGTCCTTCCGGACCCAGCAAGTCGGTCAGCCACGCAACCGGTGCGTCGGTGTCCACCGCGGGCCAGCCGTTCTCGGCCAGGCCTTGCTCGGGATCGGCGCCGTCCTGAAAGTATGTCCACGGAGAGATCCCCAACATGCGCGGAGGGCTTTCGCGCAAAACCTTGATCTGCTCCGTGATTTTTTCCGGACTCAGCAGGTCGTCGGCGTCGATGAACTGAATGTAATCGCCCTGCGAGAGGCGATAGGCATGGTTGCGCGCCGCCGCCGGCCCGCGGTTCTCCTGGTGGATTACTTTGACTCCGGAGCACTCGAATCGGCGCGCCAAGGCGACCGTTCCGTCCTTCGAGCCGTCGTCCACGACAATGATCTCTTTGTTCGGCCAGGTCTGGCCTACCGCTGACTTCAGCGTGTCCGCGATCCAGCGTTCGGCGTTGTAAGCGGGAATGAGAATGGAAACCAGCGGCTGCATCGGGATGGATTCGTCCCCCCGCGACTATTTCTTGGCAATTACTTCGGCTGGTGCATGTATGGTAAAAGATAATGCAACTGAGTACCAGCCGCGATGTTGATCCCGATGTTGATCCCAAGGCTGCGCGACGACGAACATTCGGATGAGCGGTGGGCGCGGATACACTCCTGATGCAATCGGGCAGGCTGGCGCGATGATGTCTTTGCGCGTCTGCCTGGTCGGTGCTGCCCATCCTTGCTACAACCCCAGGCTGGTGCGCGAAGCCGACGCACTGGCCCAAGCCGGCCACCAGGTCCGCGTGGTCGCTCCATTATTCAATCCCGCCCTGGTGGAAAAGGACCGCGCCTTGATGGCGCACCGGCGGTGGCGGCTGGAGCGCGTGGATTTTCTTCCGCAGCATGGCAGGTTGCGTTCTCTTTGGATCCGAGGCCGCCGCAAGCTGGCTCAGGAAATCGCTCGCGGAGTCGCCACTCCGGCGCTGGCGGAACACAGCTACACTCCGGCGCTGGCGGAGATGCGCGAACTCGCCGCACGCGAGCCCGCCGACTGGTTCATTGCCCACACCCAGGCCGCTCTGCCCGCGGCTGCGGCGGCTGCCGCACGCTGGAACGCGCGCCTGGGCTTCGATTGCGAAGATCTGCTGGCGCACGCTCCGGGCGAGCCCGGCGCCCTCCTGCGGGTGATCGAGGCCGAGTATCTGCCGCGCTGTGCCTATGTTTCCGCGGCCTCGCCGCTCATGGCCGAACAACTGGCGCGTGATCACCGCATCCCGCCGCCGGTGGTCCTCTACAACGTTTTTCCGCTGGAGTTGGCCGAGGGCATGCTTGCGCCCGGTGAGCGCCGGGCTGCCGCCGTGCTGCGCCTGCACTGGTTCGGCCAGACCATCGGCCCGGGACGCGGATTGGAAGACGCGGTCGCGGCGCTGGCCCATCTGCCCGGCGAAGTCGAGTTGCACATGCGCGGCAATTTTTCCGCGGGTTACCGCGAGAGGTTGGAGGGAATGGCCGGCAGCGCGCGTCCGCGGCTGTTTTTCCTGCCGCCGCTCGATCACGATGAGGTGATTCGCGCCATGGAGCCCTTCGACGCCGGTCTGGCCCTGGAGCACCCGGACCACGGCAACTACTCGCGCACTGTGACCAACAAGCTCTTCAGCTATTTGCTGGCCGGCCTGGCCGTCGCCGCCACCGACACTCCCGGGCAGCGCGAAGTGATGTCGCCAACCCCAGGGGCGGGATTCTTGTATCCGGCGGGTGATGCTCGGGCTCTGGCCGCCGGCTTACTGACATGGGTGCGCGACCGGCAATCGCTGCGCGCCGCACAGCAAGCCTCCTGGAACGCCGCCCGCGCGCGCTTCTGCTGGGACCGCGAACGCGAAAAGTTTCTTGCCCTCTTCGCATCGCCGGCGTCTCGCGAGCTAATCTGGGCTGGAGGGGGCGCGGCTTCATGAAGCGAGTCGCCCTCATCGGCGCCGACTTCGCTCCCAGCAGCCTGCCGCCGGCGCTGCGTCTGCGCTTCTTCGTCTCGCACCTGCGCGAGTTCGGTTGGGAGCCGACGGTGATCACCACCGACCCACGCCATTACGACTGCCCGCTCGATCCCGAGATCGAGCGCCTGCTGCCGGAGGGCGTGCGCGTCATTCGCACTCCGGCGTTTTCTCGCAGACTCACGCGCCTGGTCGGACTGGGCGACCTGGGGGCGCGCAGCATGAGCTATCACTGGCGGGTTCTGCGCGATCTCTGCCGTCGCGGGGAAGTGGATTTGGTCTTCATTCCCGTGCCCGCCTTTATCCCCATGGTGCTGGGAAGGCTGGCCCACGACCGGTTTGGCATTCCTTACGTGATCGATTACATCGATCCCTGGACCAGCGAGTATTACTGGTCGGTGCCGCGCGCGCAGCGTCCGCCCAAGTGGCGGGCGGCATACGCCACGGCGCGCGTGCTGGAACGATATGCGCTCCGCCGCGTGGCCCACGTCGTCGGCGTGTCGCGCGGCACCACCGACCTCGTACGCCAGCGCTACAGGTGGCTGGGCGAAGCCGATACCACCGAGATCCCCTACGGCGGCGAGACGGGAGACTGGGATTACATCCGCCGCCATCCCCGGCCCAACCAGGTATTCGATCCTGCCGACGGCCTCCGGCACTTTGCTAGCGTCGGTGCCTACACCGAGGCCATGCGCCCGGTGCTCAGCGCCTTTTTTGCGGGGGTGCGCAAGGCGCGAGCGGAAGCGCCGGAGCTGGCGCGTCTGCGGCTGCACTTTGTCGGCACCAGCTATTCCACTGGGCGGCCGTGCGTCGCGCCCATCGCCCGCGATGAAGGCGTTGAGGATGTGGTAGATGAGCGCCCGCACCGTGTCCCTTACCTGGACGCGCTGCAGCTTCTCTCCGACGCTCACGCGCTGCTGGTGATCGGTTCCGCCGAGCCTCACTACACCGCTTCCAAGATCTTCCCTTACATCCTGGCGCGCAAACCCCTGCTGACCATCTTCCACCGCGACAGCAGCGTGATCGGCATCGTGGAAAGCGCTCAAGCGGGCAGCGTGATCAGCTTCAGCGCCGAACATCCGCTGCAGGAAAAAACCGGCGAGGTGGCGCAGCGCTTGCGCGAGCTGGCGGCGCTCGGCCCGGGATATGAGCCGCGCACTCGCTGGCAGGCCTTTGAGGCCTATACCACGCGGGCCATGACCGCGCGTCTGGCCGCGGTCTTCGACAAGGTGCTGGCGCGCCGTTCCCCCGCCGAGAGTGAGGGAACCTCACTTGCATACTCCGTGGAGGCTCGGCCGTGAATCATCTGTGGTAATAATGGGCTTAGGTTTGGGAAATTTATCCGTGCTACTCTGTGGGCAAAGACAATCTGTAGTTGCAACCGGCGCTCGCGATCCAGCCTGCGAGTGGCGCTCCAGCCATGAATGGGTGAACTTGATAACCGTGGTTCCTTTTCTGGCCACCGGCGGCGCCGGGTTTCGGACGAAATCAACGCCTTGGGTCTGATGTCGGAGAACCGTTTCAGATTGTCGCGTCTGAGGTCGGCTGCAGCTCCGGGTGCACTGCGCCGCCTGGCGGAACTCGCCAGCCGCGGTGTGGTGCTGCGCCGGCGGCTGCCCGCGGCCTTCGGAAGCAAACGCCTGTATGTGTCGCCGGAGTGCGGCCTGCGCTATTGGCGGTTCGACCTGGGGAAGATCGACCCGGTGCTTCTGGATCTGGCGGAACATCTGGTGCGCCCGGGAGACGTGGTCTGGGACGTGGGCGCCAATGTGGGGCTGTTCACATTTGCCGCCGCTCATCGTGCCGCCCGGGTGCTGGCCTTCGAGCCTGATCCCTGGCTGGCGGACCTGCTGGAGAGAACCGCCGCATCCTTTCCCAACGTCTCCGTCATCCGCGCTGCCGTCGCCGATTACTGTGGCGAAGGCGAACTGCACATCGCGAGGCGGGCCCGGGGATCCAACTTCCTACTGGGCCAGGGCAGCAGCCAGAGCGGGGGGACGCGGCGCCTGGCCGAGGTCCAAGTGGTCACGCTGGATTTTCTCGGCCAGGCTCCTCCCAACGTGCTCAAGATCGACGTCGAGACCGGCGAGTTGGCGGTGTTGCGCGGCGCGGCGCGGTTGCTCGCCCAATCCCTGCCCGTCGTCATTTGCGAAGTGGCGAAAGAGAATGTGTCCGCGGTCACGGCGTGCCTCCGGGGGTACACCCTGTTCGACGCCGAGCGCGGCAAACCGGTGAACACTGCGGTGTGGAACACGGTGGCGGTTCCTGCGGCTGCCCTCTGCTCGACCCCGCTCGATCTAGCAACGGTGGAAAGTTGATGGTGCACAACAACCCCGAAAGGGAACAGTAAGGAGCAAAGACGATCTCCATGGTAGCGATTCGAGCACTGATCACGGGTGGCGCCGGATTCATCGGCTGCCATCTCGCCGAAGAACTCCTCGGCGAGGGGCAGGAAGTCTATATCCTCGACAATCTCTCGACCGGCAGCATCGACAACGTCGAACACCTCAAAGGCCGCAAAGGCTTTCACTACGTGATCGACTCGCTCGAGAACGAGCATCTGCTGGCGGAGATGATCGACCGCTGCGACGTGGTGTACCACCTGGCCGCCGCGGTGGGCGTCAAGCTCATCGTGGAAAGCCCGGTCAACACCATCGAGACCAACGTGCACGGCACCGAACTGGTGCTCAAGCACGCCAACAAGAAGCGCAAGAAGGTGATCATCGCCTCCACCTCGGAGGTCTATGGCAAGAGCACGCGCGTGCCCTTCCGCGAAGACCACGACCTGGTGCTCGGACCGACTTCCAAGGGACGCTGGAGCTACGCCTGCTCCAAGGCCATCGACGAATTCCTGGCCATCGCCTACTGGCACGAGAAGAAACTGCCGGTGGTGGTGGTGCGCCTGTTTAACACCGTGGGGCCGCGCCAGACCGGCCGTTACGGGATGGTGATCCCCAGCTTCGTTAAGCAGGCGGTGGAGAGAAGTCCGATCACCGTCTACGGCGACGGCAACCAGTCGCGCTGCTTCACCTTCGTGGGCGACGTGGTCAAGGCGCTGGCCGGGCTCTCCGACCATCCCGGCGCGGTGGGAGAAGTGTTCAACATTGGCGGCGGGCGCGAGATCACCATCAACGACCTGGCCCGGCTGGTCAAGGAGAAAGCCGGCAGCTCGTCCGAGATCGTTCACGTGCCCTACGACCAGGCCTACGAAAAAGGTTTCGAGGACATGCCGCGGCGCGTGCCTGACATTACCAAGATCAGCCAGCTCCTCGGGTGGCGGCCAACCATCGACGTGGACCAGATCGTGGAGAAGGTGATCGCATTCCAGCGCGCAGGCACGCGGCTCGAGATAACCGCCGCCGTTCCTGCCTAACCGGACCGAGGACACTCGATGGCGACTCTAGGTGTCAAGCCAGACTGTGTAGAGCCCCAGTTACACGCGGAGGCGGACCCGCGGCGAACGGCGCCGCCCGTCCGTGTTCTCATCGTGTTCAACAGCATCGCCCTCTACGGCATGGAACGGCAGGTAATCGAGTCATTCGATCTCTTGAGGCCGGAGGTGGAACCGCATTTCCTGCTCTCCTACACCACGTATCGCAAGCAGCTACCCTTGCTGAAGGAGATTGAGCGCCGCGGCCTCGATCATTCCTTTTTCAGCGATCGCACCGACTGGCCGAAGATCGGCCACCCGCGCTCGCTGCGCCATGCCTGGCAGATGGCGATGGCGATGATCAAGGGCAACCGCGACGTGCTGCGCCGCTCGGTCGACTGCGACGCCATCTACTTGCCTGCGACTGGCTACGGATATTTCGCGCTGCTCGGCGCGCTGTACTGCCGCCTGCGCCGGAAACGCGTGGTGTTCGAGTTCCACGACCTGCCGAGGAGCTGGCAGCTCCGCCTGCGCCTGATCTCGATGCTGGCGACCGATTGCGTACATCGAACTCGCTTCGGTTACGATTTCACTGTGCGCACCAATCCCTACATCGCCCGCAAAAAGACCTTCATCTGTTCGGGACGAACACAGGCTTGGCGCTTGTGCGATTCCGATCCCCAAGTTCGCAGGGCGCTAGCAGGGAAGAGAAACCTGCTCTTCGTGGGACAGTTATCCCCGCACAAGGGGATTGACCTCCTGCTGGGGGCGTTTAGCTCCTTAGCATCCCATTATTCCGATGTTCACCTGCACGTCCTGGGCGGCGGTCCTCAGGAGCAGGAGCTGCGACGCAGGATCGAGTCCGCGCGGCTGGATTCGCGGGTGCACCTGTGGGGATACCGTCACGACGTGCACGATTTTCTTCGTATGACCTATCTCTACATTCATCCGAGCCCGCCTTCCCGTGTCCACGAAGCCTTCGGTCGCGGACCCGTGGAGGCCATGGCTCAGGGCGTTCCAACCGTCTGCTTCGCGAGCGGCGCATTGCAGGAGACGGTGCTGCATGAGACTACCGGGCTAGTTTGTGACCAGGAGACGTCAGCCTGCCTAGCTTCCAACATCAGCCGGTTTCTGGACGACGAGTGCTTCAGAAGGTCCTGCGGTCAGGCCGCCTTGAGTCGGTTCCAGGAACTGTATTCCGACGATCGTATCCGTGGCCGCTGGATCGAGTTCTTTGAGCGAACGCGCTCGGGCGTTGGGCCCAACCGCATTTCATCAGATCCGGCGAATGGTTACGTGCAGCGATGTTGACCCGAACCCTGACAGCGGTTGTCGCCGCGTTGCCGAGCGCCATAAAGTACAAGACTCGGTGGCTGAAGCCGCTTTACACCTCCGTTTTGGCCTGGCGTGAGCCGTTCTTCAAGGTGGAGACGGGCGCTGGTGCGATAACCTGGCACATCGATGCATTGACAACGCAAGCTTATATTCGCGGTGCCCACGAGCCGCATATGCAAAGCAGTTTCCTGAGGCTCCTGCGGCCAGGCTCTGTTGTTTATGACGTGGGGGCGCATCTGGGGTTCCACGCCTTGTTTTGCGGATTGGCGGTTGGCCCTTCTGGCCGCGTGATCGCCTTCGAGCCCGATCCGCTCTGCAGGGAATCGTTGTCTCGACAGGTTGCTGCCAATCCCAATCTGCCCGTTGCTGTATTGCCATACGCTCTGAGCGACCGTCACGCACAGTTGCATTTCTATTCATCCAGAGGTAGTGGGCAGTCGCGTATCCACGCGGAAGGCAAGCTCGTGGTCGAGGCAACCACCATCGACACGTTGGTGGGAGCTGGCGAGATTCCCAAGCCCGACCTGATCAAGATTGACGTCGAGGGCCATGAGGGAGCCGTGCTTCGGGGCGCCACGGCAACTCTCTTACGACATCGGCCAGTGATTCTCTGCGACTACAATGACGGTACCACGCTTGACGTCGTCCGCGACTTCTTGAAGCCGCTTGGATACGAAGTTTCGAGCGGGCCGCCAATTACTGGAATGGTTGCTTGAGGTTGGGCGAAACCATGAAATCTGCGGCTCAGGTCTCGCTGCCGGTATGGAACGCAAAGAGAACCACTAGTTTCCCCCGCCGCAGAAGGCTGGCGATCCTTAGCACCCACCCCATCCAGTATCACGCCCACTGGTTCCGCGCGCTGGCGGCGCGTCCCGAGCTCGACCTCAGCGTCTTCTATTGCTACCAGGGCAGTCCCGCCGACCAGGCACAAGCCGGCTTCGGCGTGGAATTCGACTGGGACATCCCGCTGCTCGAGGGCTATCGCCACACCTTCCTGAACGGCGGAAGCGGCAAGCCGGGAAACTTTTTCGCGTTTCGTGCGCCGGGCATGGCGCAGATCCTGGCGCGAGAAAACTTTGATGCGGTGCTGGTCAACGGTTGGTACTACTGGGCAGCCTGGCAGACCATCTTCGCTTGCTGGAGAATGCGGATCCCGGTGATGGCGCGGGGCGACTCCCAGTTGGCTTCCCCGCGCGGCGCGCTGAAGCGGCCGCTGAAATATCCCGTGTACCGAGCCTTCATCCCCAGGTTTGACGCCTGCCTGGCGGTGGGCACTCGTTCCCGAGACTACTACCTGCACTATGGCGCGCGTTCGCAGCGTGTATTCCACGTGCCCCACGCCATTCAGGACGATTTGTTCCGGCGTGCGGCTGAGGAAGCGCAGCCTCAGCGCCGGATGCTGCGCCAGCATTGGGGACTCCAGCAGGAGCAGACGGTCTTTGTTTTCGCCGGCAAGTTCATCGAGAAAAAGCGGCCCATGGACTTTCTGCAGGCCATCGAAGCCGCCGCAAAGCAACCATCGACGATCGCGGGACTGATGGTGGGCGATGGTCCGTTGCGCGCCGCCTGCGAGCGGTTTGTCAGCCAGCGCAAACTTCCGGTTCGCTTCGCCGGCTTCATGAACCAATCGCGGATGGTGGACGCTTACATCGCCGCCGATTGCCTGGTGCTCCCGTCCGACGGCCGTGAGACCTGGGGCTTGGTGGTGAACGAAGCCATGTCGTGCGCACGGCCGGCCATAGTCAGCGATGCCGTCGGCTGTGCCCCCGATCTGGTCCGCGACGGCCGGACGGGCGCGATCTTCCCGCTGGGCGATGTCGAAGCCCTGTCCAAAATCCTGATGGCTTTCGCCGGGAACCCGGAACGCCTGCGCATCATGGGCGAGCGCGGCCGCGCTGGCCTACGGCCCTATTCTCACGACGCCGCCGTGCAGGGTGTCGTCGATGCAGTGGAGGCGGTCACCGTGAATAGGCGGACGAGATGAGACCTTTGGTCAAAGACACGGGCGGAAGCGCGCTCATGTGGGTGCTTCCGCCCCTGGCTGCGACTTTCCTGATGTGGCTGGCACGGCTTAATCAGCTAACCCTGTTTGAGTTCCTGGGTGCAGCGAGTCTGCTGACCGCGGCCTGGGGGCCCTACTACAGTTGGAGAAAGGTCGGGGAGCGCTACCTGCCCCTCTTCCCCATGCTGAGCTTCATGTACTGGGTGTATTACGCTCTGGCGCTGTTTTGGGGGCAGCGCAATAGCTACACCTCCCGCGGAGAACTTACCCACGAGTCGATTGAGCATGCCATGCTGCTGGCGGTGGTGGGCGTGGTCTGCCTGTGGGTTGGAAAGTGGACGGGCATCGGCCGCCGTCTGGCCTCACCCCGGGTACTCGACATTTACTCCCGGCAGGAAAACGCCTGGTCGTACATTCGCACGGCCCTCCTGTTCAGTATTCCCCTGACGTTCGCGGTTCAGTCGCGCGCTTACCTATTTGGCGGCGGTGGACGCCAACTGCTCATGATCTTGGCCTCCACCGTCCCCATGGCGCTGTTCGTAATGCTCTTTCGCAAGTTGCTGCGCCGCCAGGCCAACCTTGGAGAAGGCCTTCTGATCCTGGTTTTCCTTGCCAGCAGGTTTCTGGTCGGGATTGCTTCTGGCTGGCTGGGTACCAGCGTGGCTATCATGATCATCTGCAGCGTCGCCTACCTTTATGAGCGGCGCAAGATCCCCACTTTTGCCGTCGCCATGGTCCTGGCATACGTGCTCTTTTTTCAGGCCGGCAAAGAGGCGTTCCGCAAGACCTTCTGGGGAGAGCGGGTGGACTCCACGCTCAGCCAAAGAATTTCCTTCTGGTCCAGCGAGTCCCTGCGAAACTGGGAACTCACCCTGGAGAATCCGAATGCCGACAACTGGCGCCGCCTAGCCGACCAGAGTCTGGGCCGCGTGTCTCTGTTGCAACAGACTGCCAATGTGATCGACCTCACTCCTGAAGTTGTTCCCTACCAGCATGGGCGCCTGTACTCCTACATGTTGGTCACATTCATCCCGCGGGCTGTCTGGGAGGATAAGCCTTCAGTGAGCGAGGCCAATCAGTTCTACCAGGTCGCGTACGGCCTAACCGACCCGGAGCGCTTGGGCTCTGTATCCATCGCCGTGGGCACCGCGGCCGAGAGCTTCATCAACTTCGGCTGGTGGGGCCCCTTCTTGATCATGATTCCCCTGGGCATCTTCTTTGACTACTTCCAGAATGCTTTCCTGGCACGCGATTCCGGGTGGGTGTTTAACGCGATCGGGATTGCGCTCATCCCCAACTTTCTCTCCATTGAGTCCCAGTTGGCGCAGTATTTGGCGGGGATCCTTCAGTGTGTTGTTGTCGCTCTGTTTGTCCTGTGGCCGATGTTGCACGTGTGCCTCCGAGAAGGCAAGAGCCCCTCCCAGCGGGAGACCAGCCAGCCCCTTGGCGGTGGGCTGCGGATGCCGCTACCGGTGCCCCGGCGGTTCCTGTAATGCGGTACTCGGCGGGGCCGCGCGCGTGAAGATCATCCAGGTCATCCCCGATTTTGGTCTGGGCGGCACTCAGAAAGCCGGCTGCGTGCTGGCCGAGATCATGGTCCGCGCCGGACACCAGGTCCTGCTGCTCGCCGAAAAAACCGGGCCGCGCTTCCAGCCGGCCTGCTCCTGGCATCGTGTACTGCAGGGTCCGCGGCGGGAGGCGGTCGCGGAAGCGGCGCGCGAGTTTTCCCCCGACGTCATTCACTTTCACGCTCCTGAGTACCCTGAAGACTTGATCCGCCGCCTTGAGGGCCTGCCAGGGGAGAAGCTGCCGCTGCTGGTGACCACGCCGGTCTTCGGCCGTCCGCCGGAAGATCGCCGGCTGCTGGCGCTCACGCGTACCTGCTGCGTGGGTGTGTTCACCTTCTATCGGCTGGGGCGATGGTTGAAGCAGCGGCCTGCGGAAATGGTCCGCAACGGGATTGGCTACGTTCCGCTCACGCCCTTCCAGCCGCCTCCCGCGGAAGTGGAGCGCGACGCCACGCGGCGCGCGATGGCCATCCCCGAGGACGCCTTCGTCTTCGGCAGGGTGGGAAGGAGCCAGGGAGGGAAGTGGCATCGCTGCTACCCGCGGATCATCGACGCCGTGCTGAGCGCGGACCCCGGCGCGCAGTGGATCTCCATCGGCTATCCCGAGGATCTCGGGCTCGGCCGCTTGCGCCAGCGTTGGGGCAAACGCTTCTGTAACTTTCCGGAGACTGCCGATTATCAATTCCTCGCGGGAGTGCTCTCCGCGATGGACGTGCAGTTGTTCTGGAGCCAACACGGAGAGTGTTTCGCCAGCACTATCTGCGAAGCCGCGGGCGTGGGCACGCCCACCATCGCCGGGGTTAATCCGTGCCAGGACAACGGGCAGGTCGAGCAGGTGCTGGAGGGCGTCACGGGAAAGCTGGTCGGCACCCCGGCGCAGGCGATCGCAGCGCTCCTCCGCTTTGGCTCGGATCGAAGTCGTCTGCAGCCGCTGCGCGCCTCCACCCGGCAGCATGCCTGGACGCGCTGGCACGTCGAAAGGGTTGCGTCTGATCTGGTGCAGCTCTACGAGTATTGGCGCTCTGGCAAAGAGTGTCCTTACGCCGAGGTCATGCTGCGCGAGCACCACGAGCTGATGAGGAACTACCGCCGCAAGGTCGCGGCCCTGAAAGGCGAGGGCAGCCTGCGCCACTCCGCCTGGGAAATGGCCTTGTGGTCGGCCGAGTCGTGGCCCCTGTTCGCCAGCGCCCGGCTCGTGAAGCCGTACTTCCGCAAGGTGCTGGATCGTTGGTGAGATGGCAGGGAGCTCCCGTGAGTTGGGGTCTTGTCTCAGCGCTTGCCCCCGCCGCCAATGTTCCGGAGCCGCCACAGTTGCGCGAGGTAGTGCAGGACGATGCGGCCGGACAGCTTCGACTTGCCATGCTGGCGCGGGCGAAACCAGTACGGCACTTCCCGCACCAAGGCTGGCGGCAGATGAGCAGCGATCTCCAGCAGGATCTTGAACCCGCTGCCGTCTACGCGTTCGCGAATAGCCATGAAGTCGTTCTTCCACATCGCAAAGTAGCCGGACATCGGGTCGCGCAACGGAGTGCCCAAACCAGCCTTTGCCAGCCGCGTCGCGCACAGCGATTGGAAGCGGCGGAGCCGAGTCCAGCCGGCGGTGCCACCGCCGGGCATGTAGCGGCAGCCGACCACCAGGGCAGCGCCGCGCTCCAACTCCGCGACCATCTGCGGCAGAATGGCAGGGTCGTGCTGCAGGTCGCTGTCGATGCAGGCAACGGCGTCCCCGGAAGCTGCGGCAAAGCCGTCCATGACCGCGAAGCCAAGCCCGTGGTTCTCGAAGCGGCGCAAGAGGCGGAGCTGGCGGACGCTGCCGGCGAGTTCCTCGACGCGCCGCCAGGTCTGGTCCCGGGAGTCATCATCGACGATGAGGATCTCGTGCGGCAGGCCGGCAAGCACCCCGGTGAGGTGGCGCACCAGGGGTTCGACGTTCTCAATCTCGTTGAGGGTCGGCGAGACTACGCTGAGCAAACTCACACGCCGAGTGCGGAGGTGCGTATCCTGGTCGGGAACTGCGTCCAGCAATGGTTCCACGAAATGAGCTCGATGGCGAATCCGGTGCCGATATGGTAGCAGCAGGAACACGGCGTTTACTACCAGGCGCCAGCTTTTCCCGGGTAATGATTTCGACTCCCGCGTCCGCCGTCTCCGGTGCTCTCGGCCGGCCTATGTGCGAACCCAGCGCCCGGCGGAGGCGCCCGCTCAGCCTCGCGCTGTTGAGCTGCGGGATCGTCCTGGCATTCGCTGTGCCCACACCCATCACCGTTTACAACGACCCGACGATGCAGCTTAAAGCTCTGCAGCAATATCGCGCCGGGGTTTCCCCCAACTTCAACACTGTGGTGACGGCGAGCCCGAGCGAGCTGTCGCGCAACCGCCAAAGCTGGATCAGCACATGGCCGCCGGGAATGGGGCTGCTGTTGCTGCCATGGCTGCGCACCGGACTCACGATCGCTTCGGCTCTCCGTGTGCTCGCGGCGGCAGCATTTATCGTCGGATCGCTGGGCTGGGCCTGGTGGATTTCGCTGTTTGATTTGCCGCGATGGCTGCAAGGAATCCTGGCGCTGGGATGGCCTTGCCTGCGCTACGCCAACAACCCGTTGTTCCAGTACTACACGGAGAGCCTCACCTATGCGCTCGCTCCCTGGTTGCTGGTGGGTGCAGTATGGCTCGCCGCACAAATGAAGAAGGACCTCACCGGGACCCGCGCCGCCGGCGCGCTTTGGCTCGGTATCGGATTGGGGGCGGCGTACTGGCTGAAATACTCGGCCGTCTTCGTTTCCGCCGGCCTGGTCATGTTTCTTGGTTACTGCTGCTTCCGCGATCGCCGCCGTGCCGTCTCGTTCAAGGCTTCAGTCATGCTCTTACTGGCAGCGGCAGTACCGTTCGTGGCGCTGGTGGCCGGTCTCAACCTCCTGAACCGGCACATGGGAGCGTCAGCCAACTATGTGACCGAAACCGCGCGGCTGAACCTCTCCTGGCAAAACACGGTGGATACCCTCGGGTTCTTGCCGCTGGCGATGGCGGATGCGGACTCTGCCTTGCAATACCTCTTCTTTAAGCCGTCGCAGCTCGTGCCCTTCGACCCGGTATGGCTCCGCATCGCGGCCCTCCCGGCGGCGGGGCTGATTCTTTGGATCGTGCTGCGGCGTCGGACCGAGGATCCAGTGGTGGGAGTCAGCCGCTGCGTGGCCCTCGTCGCCATGGCTGCGATCTTTGCGGTGTGGACGTTGTCCGGCGCGGGCGCCAGCCACGAAGCGCGACACATTGCTGCCGCCGCCATGGCCCTGGTGCCGGCCCTGCTCGCGGAAGCCCGCCTGGTTTGGCGCAAGCCGTGGTGGTTCCGGGCGGCGCTCCTACTGGTGATCATCGTCCTTGTCTTTGCCCCGATGCTCTACGGGGCGGCTTCCGTGGTGGGCAAGTGGCGCCGGGTACCCGGGAATTATGAAACTACCGGCCCCGGACTCTATCATCCGTCACTGGCCGATCGGGATGAATCGGCGACGATGAAGTCGCTGCTGCAGGATTACTCCCCTGGAAAGGATGTGTGGTATGCCCCGGACGGGATCACCGCGCTCTTCTTGCCGGGGCGCATGGTGATACGCCAAGCCGATTTCCAACCGCTGGAGCAATTGCGCCGCGAAGTCTTCAGAACTTCAGTTCCGTTGCGGGTCCTGGTGTTGCTGCCACGCCACTTCGAGCAAAATGGCAAGGGGATCGCGATCCGGTCCTCATTTATCCAAGCCAAGAACTGGGAGAAGGTAGAAATCCCGGGCTGCAACTACATCCGATGGGCAGCGGAGCTCGACGTTGAGGCGTTTAGCGGGCGTGAGCGACCCTGAGCGCAGCGAAGGGAAGCGGGAGCCCGCTGCCGAAATCCCGAGCGCAGCGAGGGACCTCGATAGCTGGCAGCGCCCGGGAATCGAACCCCTGCAAGAGAGGGCGGCCGGAGCGCACACCGAAACCCGCAGTGAGCAGAATAGTCACCAACTCGCCAGCGCAGTCCGCTTCCAGGTATTCGTGCCGACACACACGTACACGTAATTGCCATCGTAGGCCCAACTCCCTGCAGTGCAGGCGGAAGCCGATGACTGGGGCGCCGCCACCGGTGCGGCGGTGAAGTCGGAAGCGTGTTTGCCGTCCACGCGGTCGGCGTTCAGATTCGCGACCACGTTGGTATCGGCGATCCCCTGGAGCTTGGCCACGTTCACGCCGCCGGAAAAGTTCGCGCTCCCGCTGGCGGTATCGATGGACCAGGTGGGAGTGGTCTCGTTCGCGGGCCCGAAGCCCCAGATGCCGCGGCCGCGCGTCTTGATGTACTCGGCCTCGTTCTGCAGCGGGAACTTATAGCTGCAGTTCAGTGGCGAGCTGAGAGTCATGCTGGCCGCGGTGGTATTGCCGGCGAAGCAGGCTTGTCCGCCCCGGGTGGAGAAAATCACCACCACGTCATAGCTTGCCGCCTCCGGCGTCGGCTCCCAGGCAAAGCTGACGGTGTGGCTGGCGTCGAGGGTCTCGGGGCCGCGGCAGAAGGTGTGGCTCTCGCTGCTGCGCCGCTTGCCGGAATCGAGGGCAAAGAGAAAGACGCTGTAGGGCACGGAGAAATCCTTGCCCGTCACCGCGCAGCCCGGCAGAACGAAGCTGGGAGCGCTAGGACCACCGATCTCAATGACCCCGTCGCCGATGAAAATATGATCGGCAGCGGCGGGCAGCGCACCGGACTCCTTCGCCGTATTGTCGGCCGAGTAGCGAAACCCGCGCCGGATGCCGCCGGAGCTGTTGATGAAGCTGACGCCATTGTTGAAATACTGACCCCGCCGGGCGGTGCCGAGCAGGATATTGCCGCCGCCGTAAAAACCGTAGCTCGCTCCCAGCAACTGCTTCATTTCCTCGGGTGGAAGGTAGAACTGGGCATTCTGGGTCGCGAAATTCGAGCCGTAACTCTTCCAGGCGAAGCCGTTATTGAGGAAAATGGCGCTGCTGCGGCCGTTGCCACAGACATGGTGCGGGCTTGCCACGTTGCTCTGGCCCCAGCTATTGCTGAAGATGAAGGCGAACTGAGCCCCGCCGATATCCCAGAAGCAGGGCGCTGTTGCCTTGTCGTCCCAACCGTTGTTGATGTGGGAAAGCGTGATGGGGTGGAGCAGGGGGCCGATCCCGATGCTGAGGAACTGCCGGTTGGCCTCGCTGAGCAAGCCATCGACGCTGACCGGATCACTCCAGCGGTCGATCTTCAGGCCGGCGCCGCTGAAGTTGCCGACTTCGCCGTACTGGATGTGCCAGCTCCCGCTGTCGAACTGGTAGCCGTACTTTCCGAAGCTGACGTTGTTGTTGAAGAAAATCTCGTTCTTGGGATTGAACGAGGGGCCGATGTGAAAGCCGATGCCGCCGCCCGGATGGCAAACGATGTTGTAGAACTTGCCGTCCTCCACGTTCACCGGCGACTTGGCGGAGATGTCGATGCAGGTGAAGTCCGGGGTTGCGATGTCTCCTTGTGGCGCGGGGCTGATGAACACGCGGTCCACCAGCAGGTTGCTGGCCGTCCAGGTGCCGGCGCGGGCCTGGTCCCAGGAAATCGCGGCGCGGGCGTAGGTGCGGGTACAGTTGTCTCTCCAGTGGCCGAAAATGCTCAATTCGCGAATCTCGATGGTGTGCGCGCGGTCGAGGTCGAAGACAGGCTGGGTGCCGTCGCCGCAATAGACCACTCCCGAGGTCGGCCCAGTACCGCGAAACGTCAGGTCGCCAGTGTTGGCCGCATTGATCGCCGCGCTCACCCGAGTCAGAAAGTGATGCGGCCAGTTGAACTCCCCTCCGCCGACCTGCTTTTGCTCCAGCACCGCCTGGTTCATGGTCTGCGTCTCATCGACGTGTATGTCGCCGGTTAGGCCTCGCTGCCGCCAATCGACCGCTAAACTCTGCGGTTGCGAAACCACTGGCGCTGCGCCGGCGTTCTGCGCCGCCGCGACCACACTTCCCACCAGCAAGAACATCGCACAACGCCAAAACTTCCGCGAAAGCTGCGCCTTCATGGTTTGTCTCCACAGCAGGGGTGCTTTCTTCTTACCAGCTTGAGTTGTGGAAAAGAGACAGTTTTCCGGGGTCTGGTCAGGTTTGGGCATCCGGCCTGGTCAGGGGCGCGCACCCGTGCTTGGCATCGGTGTGAGGTCAACGGGGGGTAGGGCCTCGCCGCGCTAGGGCTGAGGGAGCGTGGCCGCGATCTCGGGTGTGGTTACGCTCTCGACCAGGTTGGCGTCGACGGCGGTCACGACGTAGTAGTAGGTCGCTCCTCCCGGCAGCGAGTCGACGAACGTGGTCTGTGTCTGGGGCACGGAATTGAGCTCCGTGTAGGGCCCTCCGGACTGCGTGGCGCGATACACGAAGTATCCGATCACCGGCGAAGTGCTCGCCGTCCAACTCAGATTCACGTTGTGCTTGGCCACTCCCACGCCGCTCATGCTGATCGAGTGCGAGCCGGCGGCGGTATTGTCGAAAATCGTCATGGTTCCGCTGCGTGTGCCCAGGGCGGTGGGTGTGAAGAACACCTGGATGGTGCAGCCCGCATTGGCGGCAACGGCCCCCGCGCAATCGTTTGCCTGGCGGAAGTCTCCGGTGACGGTTACGTTGCTCACCAGCAGCGGGCCCGAGCCCCCATTCAACACGCCGATGCTGGGCGCGGTCCCGGTGGTATTGAGCAATTGCGGTCCAAACACCGCGCTGGCGGGCGACAGCGACGCGATCGGCAGCACGCCGTTGCCGCTGAGCGGAATCTCCAGTTGTCCGGTGGCGCTGTTCAGCACCGTCAGCCGCGCGCTGCGATAGCCCAGGACTTTGGGGGTGAAGGTCACGGTGATCGTGCAACTGGCCAGCGCCGGCAGGCTGGCGGCGCAATTGTTGGTCTGGGTAAAGTCCGCGAAAGCGCCGATTCCCGTGACCCCCAAGGCACTGAGCCCAGCGTTGGTGAGCACGAGAGGCAGCGGAGCGCTGGATGTATTCAAAAGCTGATCGGGGAAGTCCAGGCTGCTTGCTGACGCGAGCAGGCCCGGCTGCAGGTCGCCGAGCACATTGATTTCCGCGGCCGACGTCCAGGGATTGCCGTTGACCTCCGACAAAGCGCGCAGGCGGATGTAGCGCCCGATGGTGAGGGGGAATCCAATTTGCCGCGGCGTTGGGACTCCCGCGCCCGGCCCGGGACAATGGATGAAAAAGCCGGTGTAGTCGAAGGTTCCGGCAGCAACTGGCGTGCCCCAGTTGACCCCGTCCGAGCTGACGTAGAACTCGTACTGGCTGATCCAGCCGCAGGCGCTGCCGTCCTGCCGCGGCAGGTACTGGAAAGCGCTGAGAAGGTAGGAAGCCCCCAGATCAATCTGAATTTCATGTGGCAACGGCGGCGAGCTGCCGCAGAACTGGGTGTGCCAGAAGGTGGCGGGGTTGCCGTCGATGGCATTCGTCGCCGCCCCGTTGAAACACCCGGTCTGCTGGCTGTCGAAGTAGATCACCGACCATCCGTTGTGCGGGATCAATCCCAGGGGGCTCAAGGAAAGAGTGGATCCCTGTGTGACGCCGCCGTAGCTGGCGAGAATATCGACCGTCGCGGAAGCGCTTACGGCGCCGGTGCTGACCAGGAAACTTTCGTTGTCGGAGCCTTCTGCAATGGTGACGTTGGCGGGGACGGTGGCCAGGGCGGTATTGGTGCTGGTGAGCGTTACCACCGCGCCGCCGGCGGGAGCGGGCGCCGTTAAAGTCACAGTCCCGGTCGAGACGCTTCCACCCGGAACGCTGGTTGGGTTGAACGCCAGTGCCAGCGGCGCGAGCTGAATGCTGAGCACATTAATTTCCGCGGCCTCGGTCCAGGGATAGCCGTTCACTTCCGACAAAGCGCGCAGGCGGATGTAACGCCCGATGGCCGCTGGAAATCCGATCTGGCGCGGGGTTGGAATCCCCGCCCCCGGCCCCGGACACTGAGTGACATAGCCGGTGTAGTCGAAGGTTCCGGCAGCGACCGGCGTGCCCCAGTTGATCCCGTCGGGGCTGACGTAGAACTCATACTGCTTGATCCAGCCGCAGGCGCTGCCATCCTGCCGCGGCAGGTACTGGAAAGCGCTCAAGGTGTAGGAGGCTCCCAGGTCGATCTGGATCTCGTGCGGCAGCGGCGGCGAGCTGCCACAGAACTGGGTGTGCCAGAAGGTGGTGGTGTTGCCATCGATGGCATTCGTCGCCGCCCCGTTGAAACAACCCGTCTGCTGGCTGTCGACGTAAATCACCTGCCATCCGCTTTGTGGGATCATGGCGCCGGGAGTGACGGTGAGAGTGGAGCCCTGCGTGGTTCCGCCGTAGCTGGCGCGGATGGTGACCGCGGTTGAGGCGCTGACCGCACTCGCGCTGATGAGGAACTCTCCGCTGCTCACTCCGGGTGGAAGGGAGAGGCTGGCGGGGACCGCTGCCACCGCCGGGTTGCTGCTGGTGAGCGCCAGCACCGCGCCGCCCACAGGCGCCGGCGCCGTCAAGGTTACGGTGGCACTCGAAACACTTCCCGCTAATGCCGTCGCCGGGTTAAGGGTGAGCTGCAATACCGACACCGCCGGTGGGCTGCTGGCGGTGCCGACTACATTAATTTCAGCGGCTGAAGTATAGGGCTTGCCGTTGATCTCCGACAAAGCGCGCAGGCGGATGAACCGCCCGAGAGCGGCCGGGAATCCTATCTGACGCGGGGTGGGAACTCCGGCGCCGGGGCCGGAACACTTAACGGTAAAGCCGGTGTAATCGAAATTCCCGGCCGCCACCGGCGTGCCCCAGTTGACCCCATCGGTGCTGACGTAGAACTCGTACTGGTTGATCCATCCGCAGGAGCTGCCATCCTGCCGCGGCAGGTACTGGAAGGCGCTCAGGCTGTAATAAGCTCCCAGGTCGATCTGGATCTCATGCGGAAGCGGCGCCGTGGCGCCACAGAACTGGGTGTGCCAGAAGGTGGTAGTGTTGCCGTCGATGGCATTGCTCGCCGCCCCGGGAAAACAGCCGGTCTCCTGGCTGTCGACGTAGATCACCGACCATCCGCTTTGCGGGATCAGGCTTTGGGCCATGCTGACCGCGCCTGCCGAGACCGCGAAGACTACCAACAAGAGCCAACTGCGGGTCCGGCTTGGGCGACGCAAGCGAGGGTTCAGCTCCAGGTGCGAGTTTTCTATCATTCAAAAGAGACCGGACAGCCATATGGGGTCCAAAGCTGCCTCAAAACAAGTGCATATCAGCAATTTCTGGGCCAGCCGGCCGAGGAGAAGTCGCCGCAATTACTTCAACTTACAGTTGAGAAGAGGCAGGCAGTTGCACAAGACAGGAAAACTCTTGCACGATTGCTCCAGAGCTACCGAATTGTTACCCGCGTAATGGGTAAGAATTACAGGTACGATTCCCGCGATTGGGCCGCTGGGCGCGGCTTTCGCCAGGGTGGGCTCGCGTTCCTGTCGGGGGCGGGCGCAGTACTTACGGTAGGCTCACCGCGCGTCTCCCGGCCCGGCTGCCGACCGCACTTGCCGGCGCAGCGTCAGATAATCCGGCAGGGCATCACGCCAGTCGCGGACGCGAATACCGTAGCGCCGCAAGCTCGCGTCCGATAGCGCCGAATAGCGCGGCCGCACGCCTGTCCATTTCACATCCTCGACGGCGGCCGGCTTCACTTCCACCTTGAATCCTGCAGCCTGCAGCAGTTCGCGGCTGAAGTCATAGCGCGAAACCGCGTTGGCATTGGTGATGTGCACCGTCCCTTGGGCGCCGGCATGCACCAGTGCGGCCAGAGCCCGCGCCACGTCGTGGCTGTAGTTGGGGATGCTCACCTGGCCGGCCAGCGCCCGCACCGGCTCTCCGCTTTCGGCCCAATCGAGCACGGTGTTGGCGAAGCATTTCTTCTCCGCCCCGAATAGCCACGAGACCCGCACGATGCAACTGCCGGGCAGGATGCGCTGCACGTCTTTCTCCGCCGCCGCCTTGGTGCG
>JBKQPN010000041.1:0-36482 GCA_052145015.1 Terriglobales bacterium | reverse complement strand
AGAGTCCTTGATCCCAGCAGGAACTCCGTGGGTGCCCCATCCTAACGTCGTGCTGGTCGACGTTAGGGTGGGGTATTTGAGGTTCGTTTTGTCTCAGTTGTTTCGCGGGATGAATCGCGCCCTGTGGACCAGTCAGCGTAGAAGAGCGCGCAAAGTCAAAATCCCCACCCTTCCCAAAAGCGGGAAGGATGGGGCACCCTCCAATTTGTAGCGATTGCCCTTGACACCCTTGAATCTATTGATATATCATGATTAGTTATGTTGTCAGAAAGATAACATCCACTGCACGCCGCTCTGCGGCGCGGTTGCCGCTCTTTGACAAGAAAGCCGCCCGGAAACGGGCTTAAGTCCTTATAGAAACTGTTTTTGCAGGTAAGTCCTTTGTTTCATCTGTTCGACGACTGTTCGCGACTGTTAACAGTACGCAAGTAGCTGATTCTGCTAGAGGGCTGGGAGGGGGGTACCCCAACCAGAGAGGCCCGGAGGGGTTAACGGAGAGGTACACAAGGACCTGAACATCCCCACCCTGGCCAAAACCGGGCCAGGATGGGGCACCCTTAAGAGCGTGGATGGCCCCAGCGGGCCGGGTCGCATGGGAGTGCATCCGCTGGATTACAATACCAGCATGGACTCCTTAATCATTGCCGGTCGTCCCTTCCGTTCCCGGCTCATCGTGGGGACGGGCAAGTACAAATCCGGGCAGGAGACGGCGCGCGCCATCGAGGCCAGCGGCGCCGAGATGGTCACGGTCGCGGTGCGGCGCGTCAACCTCGACCGCAGCAAAGAGTCTCTGCTCGACTTCATCGATCCGCAGAAATATTTCCTGCTTCCCAACACCGCGGGCTGCTACACCGCCGACGAAGCCATCCGCACCGCGCGCCTGTCGCGCGAGGTCGGGCTCTCCGATTGGGTGAAGGTGGAGGTCATCGGCGACCAGGCCACGCTCTATCCCGATGTGGCCGCGACCATCGAGGCCACGCGCGTGCTGGTGAAGGAAGGCTTCACCGTTCTTCCCTACACCTCCGACGACGTGGTGGTGGCCAAGCGGCTCGTGGATGCGGGCGCGAGCGCAGTGATGCCGCTGGGCGCGCCCATCGGCAGCGGCATGGGCATCCAGAACCAGGCCAACCTGCGTATCCTGCGGGAGATCTTTACCGGCGTGCCGCTGATCGTGGATGCAGGCGTGGGCACCGCTTCCGATGCCACCGTCGCCATGGAGTTGGGCTACGACGGCGTGCTCATGAACACGGGCATCGCGGCGGCGCAGGACCCGGTGCTGATGGCCGATGCCATGAAGCACGCCATCCTCGCCGGACGTAACGCTTATCTGGCCGGACGCATGCCCAGGAAGCTCTATGCCACGGCCAGCTCGCCGCTCGAAGGAGTGGTGCGGTAAGAGTGGCGCGGCAAGATTAAGGGCGGCCGCTGGGGCCGCCCTGGTTTTTCTTCTTCGACAAGCGAAGCCTAATGCTTCATCTCGCCGCCCTCGGCCATCATCTTGACGCCGTTCACGTGGATAGTTTTCTTGTCTTTGTCGGTGCTTCCGGTGACCGTGACGTGATGGCCTGCATGCTCCTTGAGGCTGTCGGGATTATCCACGATCAGCACATCTTGCGTACCATCGGGGACGAAGGCCACCTTCTCGCCCGCGCCGATACATTTCTTGGCGCACGCGGCGCCTTCGGCGTTCGCCATTTTGACGCCGCACTTGGCGTCCACAACCCAGCCATTCACCGCCATATCTTTCGCGACTGCCACCACCACCAACACCAGCGTGAGCAAAAGCAGGACCACAAGCAACTTCTTCATGTCATCTCCTCGGTTTCTCGCAGCGCGTGCCGCAAGCTCGTTTCGCGAACCAGCCTAACGTCCCCCACATTATATAAGGGATTACCTTCTACCTTGCCGACAGAGCACATTTCAAGCAAAAAGCGCGCCCTTGGTTGTAATCAATTTGTCACGACGGCTCAGCGCGTCTGTGCAGTGGCCGTGGAGCTCTGTTGGCGCGGCTCGGGAGCGACATAAACCACCTCGCCGGGACGCGCGTACTTGAGCTGTTCGCGGGCTTCGCGCTCGATGGCGCGGGGATCGCTCTTCAGTCCGCGAACCTTCTGGGAGATGCGGCCGTTCTCCTGCTCAAGGCGCAGGACGTCCTGTTGCAGCTTGTGGTTCTCGGCGCGCTTGTGCTGGTAGGCCACCATGCCGTTGGCCCCGAAGACCACGTGGTAGCCCAGCGTGACCACCAGCAGCAACATGCCCGCGGTCGCCAGCTTGCGCCGCGCTCCATAGAGCCAGGCTCCTGCGTGCAGCAGGAGTTGATGTTGCGCCAAAAAGTCCGCCAGCCGCTCCCAATCCAGCATCAATGGAAAATCCAGTCCTTGGCCTGCCCGCTGAGTTTTGCCAAATCGTCGCGGGACCGCGCTTCGGTATAGACGCGCACCACCGGTTCGGTGCCGGAGAGCCGGTAACACGCCCACGAGCCGTCCTCGAACAGCAGCTTCAGCCCGTCGGTGCGCACCACGCCGGCGATTTTGCGTCCGAAAAACTCGCGCGGTTCCAACCTCAACTTGCTAGTGAACTTCTCTTTGACTTCCGGCGTCAAGCGGAAGTTCTCGCGCAGCGGATAAAAGGAACCAACTTTGCCAAATAGGATCTGCAATTGTTCGCGCAGCGGCTTGTGGCGGCGCGCCACCATCTCGGCCGCCAGCAGTCCCGCAAGGATGCCGTCCTTCTCCGGGACGTGGCCGCGGATCGAGAGCCCCGCGCTCTCTTCTCCGCCGATGGCGATCTTGTCCTGCTTGATCAGCTCGCCGATGTACTTGAAGCCCACCGGCGTCTCGTGCAGCTCGACCTGGTGATGATGCGCCAGAGCATTGATGAGGTTGGTGGTGGCGACCGACTTGGCTACGCCGTTCTTCCAGCCGCGCGTCTCCACCAGGTAGTCGAACAACATGGCGATGAGATAGTTGGGCTGGAGGAAGGAGCCGTCCTGGTCGAGGATGCCGAAGCGATCGGCGTCGCCGTCGGTCGCCATACCAATGTTGGAGTTGGTCTCGCCCATCTTGCGGCGCAAGTCGGAAAGCAGGTGGTCGTCGGGTTCGGGCGCGTGCCCGCCGAAGAGCACGTCGCGGCAGTCGTGGACGGTTGACACCTGCACCCCGGCTTCGCGCAGCAGCGAGTCGGGATAGCCGCGCGCCGCTCCCCACAGCGGGTCGAAACAAACGCGCACGCCAGCTTTGCGGATCACTTCCAGGTCCACCAACTCGCGGAGACGCGCCAGGTAGGCGGCGCGCACGTCGACGGTGACGGGCTGTGCGGCTTGGGCTGCGGGCGGCTGGCCGTCCAGACGTGCGATCTCCGCCTCGATCCGGTTGGTGGCTTCCGGCAGCGCCGGCGCGCCGTCCGGGGTCGAGAACTTGATGCCGTTGTACTCGGGAGGATTATGCGAGGCGGTGAAGTTGATGGCGCCGTCCGACTGCGAACGAATCACTTCGTAGGAGATGGCCGGTGTGGGTGCGGGCTCGGCGATCACCAGCGGCGTGATGCCGTGCACCCCGAGGATCTCGGCCGCCATCGCGACCAGCGTTTCTCCCAAAAAGCGCGGATCCCGCCCCACGACGACGCGCGCCCCGCGCGGCTTCTCCGAGACCACGTAGCGCGCAATGCCGGTGACCGCACGGCGCACATTGGCAAAGGTGAAATCTTCCGCGATCACCGCCCGCCAGCCCGAGGTGCCAAACTTGATGGCCGTTGTCATATAAAATTCCAGCACGTCGCCGACAACCAACGATTGTAAATGACCGATAAGCGAATCGTCCTGAGCACCGCCGGATCAGCAGAAGAAGCGCAGAAGATCGCGCAGGCGCTGGTGGAGCGCCGCCTGGCCGCGTGCGTCAACATCGTGGGCCCGATCCAGTCCGTCTATCGCTGGAAGGGCGCGGTGGAGAGCGCGCCCGAGCACCTGCTGATCATCAAGACCACCGCGGCAGCGTTTCCCCGCGTGCGCGACGCCATCCGCGAGCTGCATTCCTACGAGCTGCCGGAGTGCGTAATGCTGTCTATCGAGGCAGGGAGCGAGGAATATCTGAAGTGGCTTGAAGAATCGGTTGATCGGGAGATCGGGTGATCGGGTCATCGCTTCTGCGGGAAGATGCAGCATTTTAACCGCTCACTAGGCGCTTGAGTCCTTGACGCCGAACACGTACCCGGCGATTGCGCCCAAAATCCCCATTGCTGCGGTGACCGACCCTCCCTCCCGCGACGCAAGCAGGGAAGCGAAGGTCGCAACCAATACGATTGCGAGAACCCTGAGGTTGAAAGGTCCGAATCCCCCTTTCATCCGCGCAAAGGTGCCGATTAGCGCAACCGTTCCAATGCCTGCGATTATCCAAACGAGATAGCGGTCCATATTGCCCCTCTTCAATACCCAGTCGCGGTGATAAGCCATTTGGCGTATGATGCGCGCGCCCAACGCTTTCGGGAACTCTGATGTCATTCTGGAAAAAGCAGGCGCGTGCCGCCGATCCAAGACAACTTGTGGCCAGAGCTGCCATGGTTGGTGACGCTCTGATGCAAGAGATGGTACCTGACATACCAGGATTCTGGAATGAATTAGCATCTGAGTCGCATACCGAGCTGGAAGAGAGTACTCTCGCAATGCTCCGGCTTGAAGAAGTCATCTTCATTCTGCACCTTTTCGATCGGGTAATGTTCTTGGAATTTGGCGCTGAGAATCGCGACGTTTTCATGGATGCCCTCTATCAAGAGGTGAGGGAGCGGCTCAGTCGAGAGTACGTTAGCGGCATGGTGGCAGCCGCTTTTCGCGATTTGGCAAACGAGACTTATAACGCACGTCAGACGGAATATGGGGCGTACAAGCTGTTTCCTGACAAGCAAGAGGGTTCACTAAGAAAGACGCTATTTTGGGAATACACCAAAAAGATGTTTCTGACTGCGGGCCTGACCAATCCCGCGTTGATGGTTGTTGCTTGCAAACGTGCGCTCGGCCTCTTCGACATCGCTCGGGAGGTCGTGGACAAATGCATCAAGCAGTAGGCGAACGCGACTGTGCTGGCGATTAGCAAATGAATCTGGGGAGCCGATTTGGAATCGGCTTCGGGCCGTGTTTCTCTGTGCCCTCTGTGGCTAGCTCTTTGGCTTCCGGCCGCTCAGGTTCAGCCGCCAATAATCCAACGTGAACGGCGGGTTGTCGACTGCGGCTTGGCGCGCGAGTTCGTCCATAAAGCGGTCGCGCATCGCTGGATCGGGAATACGCTCGATGTGGCGATGCAGCGTCACCGTGGCCAGGAACTCCTTGTACTCCGGGGCATCCGACAGAGTTGCCGGCGCTTCCTCCAGCCAGGTCTTGATCTCGACGAAACCTGCACTCCGCATGCGCTTCGCCGTCGTGATGTCATCCGGATACTGCCACGTAGGCGACCATCCGGCGAAGAACGAGGAGTATTCCGCCGAGGCCATCAACGCGGTCGCTCGCTCCCGGACGCGCGCCAGGTTGGGACCTCCGCCGCACTGCGCTTCCAGCCAGCCGTCCGGCTTGAGCGCCCGCACCAGACTGCGGAAGAGCCGGTCGTGGTCCGGCAACCAGTGGAACGCGGCGGTGCTGAAGACGGCGTCGAGAACGCCATCGAGAGGAATGTCATGCAGGTCGGCGGCGACGAAGAACACCTGCCCGGGGAACTTCGGCGCGAGGTGCTCGCGCGCAGTTTGCAGCATGTTCTGCGAGAGGTCCATGGCGACCACGCGCCCGCGCGGCAGGCGCTGCAATAATTCTGCAGTCACCTTGCCGCTGCCGCAGCCGGCGTCGGCCACCGTTTCGTCGCCGCGCAGTGGCAAACGGTCGAGGACCTTCTGCCCCCACTCAAACTGCGGCCGCGAGAGCCGGTGGTAAGCCTCGGAGTTCCATTCGCGATTCTCTTTAACCATCGAGGAAGAATCTACCGCCGAGACGCCGAGCGCGCCGAGATGTTTCTTTTTATTCCTCTTCCTTGGCGCCCTCTGCGTCTCGGCGGTTTCCTTTATATTGCGGCCAGCGCCTGCTCCAGATCGCGGATGATATCGTCCGCGTCCTCGATGCCGACCGAGATGCGCACCATGCCGTCGGTGATGCCGATCTCCCGTCTTCCCTTCTCGCCCAGCGCGGCGTGGGTCATGGTGGCGGGATGGGAGATCAGCGTCTCCACTCCGCCCAGCGATTCTCCCAGAAAACAGACGCGCAACTTGCGCAGCATTCTCTGCGCGTTCTTCAGCGAGCCAGTTTCGAGAGTGATCATCGAGCCGAAACCGGTCATCTGGCGCTCGGCCAGCTCGTATTGCGGATGGTCGGGCAATCCCGGATAAAAGACTTTCTTCACTTTCTTGTGGCCGTTGAGAAAAGCGGCCACGGCGCGGCCGTTGGCGTCGTGCTTCTCCATGCGGACGGCCAGCGTCTTCACCCCGCGCAGCACCAGCCAGCACTCGAACGGCGATAGGATCGCGCCCGCCGCCTTCTGGATGAACGCAAACTTCTCGGCGTGCTCTGGCTTGGTGCAAACCACGACCCCGCCCAGGCCGTCGCTGTGCCCGTTGAGGAACTTGGTGGTCGAGTGAATGACCATGTCCGCGCCCAGCGCAATGGGCTTCTGAAAGTACGGCGACATGAAAGTGTTGTCCACCACCAGTTCGACGCCGCGCCGGTGCGCGATCTGGCTGATGGCCTGGATATCGCTGAGGGTCATCAGCGGGTTAGTCGGCGTCTCCACAAAGACGAAGCGGGTGCTGCGGCGGATCGCGCGCTCGACGGCGCGCAGGTCGGAGGTGTCAACATAGGAGAACTCCAGCGCGAAGTTGGCCAGAATCTGGTTGAACAGGCGCGGCGTGCCGCCATAGAGATTGTTGGTGCAGACGACGTGGTCGCCGGATTTGAGCAACGTGCACATGGCGTTGATGGCAGCCATGCCGCTGGCGAAGACGTGCGACGTCCGCCCGCCTTCGAGCGACGCCAGGTTCTTCTCCAGGCAGGTGCGCGTGGGATTGGAGACCCGCGAGTACTCGTAGCCTTTGTGCTTGCCGATCTCCTCCTGCACGTAGGTGGAGGTGGCGAAGATGGGCACAACCACGGCGCCGGTCGAGGGATCTGGCTCCTGGCCGACGTGGATGGCGCGCGTGGCGAAACCGAGTTCTTTTTCATTCATAGGAAGTTTTGAATTCGTGGTTGCTCGCCTCGATCCTGGATTATTAAGGGGTGGAGCAGGCCTTCAGGCCTGCATCCATGCAATCCCTTGAGTTGTGGGCTTCAGCCCCTGAGGTACTCTGATGGACCAGACTGACAGGTTGCACACAGATTCAATTCCTCAGCGGCTAAAGCCGAGTGCCATGGAAAACGCCATTATGCAGGGCTGAAGCCCTGCTCCACCCAGGGCTCCGACCGTAACCGATCCAGTGATGGGTGCGGCCTCAGCATCTGTCGAAAATCCCCTTCGACAGATAACGTTCGGCCGAGTCGGGGATCATGGTGACCACGCGCTTGCCAGCGCCCAGCCGCTGGGCGATCTGCAGGGCGGCGTAAACATTGGCGCCGCCGCTCGAGCCGGAGAACACGCCTTCCTTGCGCGCCAGGCCGGCGACGGTCGAAAACGCCTCGGAATCACGGACCGCGAAGATCTCGTCGGCGAGCGCCTTGTCGAACGTCTTGGGGAAAAAGCTGGCGCCGATGCCCTCGATTTTGTAGTCCCCCTTGGGCCCGCCGCCCAGGATCGACCCCACCGGCTCAACGGCGACAGCCAGCGCGCCCGGAATGCGCTCTTTGATGTAGCGCGCCACTCCCGTGAAGGTGCCGCCGGTGCCGGCGCCGATGACCACGGCATCAATGCGCCCATCCATCTGCTCGAACATCTCGCGCGCGGTGGTCTGGTAGTGAAAATCGGGATTGGCGAGGTTCTCGAACTGGCCCGCGAGGAAAGAATTGGGAGTGCTAGCGACGAGCTCGCGCGCGCGGCGGATGGCGCCTTCCATGCCCTCGGCATCCGGGGTGCGTGTGACCTCGGCGCCGAGGGCGCGCATGAGCATGACTTTTTCCTGGGAAAACTTCTCCGGCACGAACAGCGCCACGCGATAGCCGCGGCTGACGCCGATCAACGCCAATCCTACCCCGGTGTTCCCCGCCGTGGCCTCGATGATGGTTGAGCCCTCGCGCAACAGGCCCTGTTCTTCGGCGCGGCTGATGATGCCGATGGCGGCGCGGTCCTTTACGCTGCCGCCCGGGTTCAGATACTCGAGCTTGGCGAACACGTCGGCGGCCCCAGGGGGCGTGAGCTTGCGGAGATGCAACAGCGGAGTCTCACCGACCAGCTCGATGATGTCCTCCGCGACTCGAAGGCGGGCGGCTTCTGTGGCTTTCATCTGGACTTAGGGTAAGGGAGGTACGCGCTGGGGTCAATCGGGTGCGGCTGTTGGCTTCTGGCGTCCAAATTATTTCGCGGCTCTTTCCTGGCCGGCGTAGTAGCCGCTGCGGGTGCGGACGACCAGTTTCTTGTAGCCGGCTGCGTGGGCCTCGACGCGCACGCTGCGGTATCCTGGCCGGTTCGGGTCGGCGGGCTTGTAGCCGATGGTGTACTGGTTGCGGATGTCGTGCGCCACCTGGCGGCTGATGTTATCCACCTCGTTCATGTCCTTGGGGAAGAAGGCGACGCCGCCGGTCTGGAAGGCCAGCGCTGTCAGCGCGCGCTTGGCGCGGTGGGCTTCGTGGTCGTCGCCCAGAATGCCGATGCTGTATACCGTGGGCCCGTTCAGATCCTGCAGACTGCGCACGCACTGCTCCAGCGACTCGCGGCTGGCGTTGTCCTCGCCATCGGTCACCACCAGCAGGACCTTCCGGTCCAGGCGCGCGCCCTTGGCCAAGTGGTCGGCGGAGGCCACCACCGCGTCGTAGAGCGCCGTCCCGCCGCGCGACTCAATGTGGTCCAAACCTTCCTTCAACTGATTGATGTTGGAGGTGAAGTCCTGGTCGAGGTAGTACTCGTCATTGAAGTTGACGACGAAGAGCTCATCCTGGGGATTGCTGGCCCGCACCAGGTTGAGAGCAGCCTGGTTCACTTGCTGGCGCTTGGTCCGCATGGAACCGGAGTTGTCGATGACGATGCCGATCGACACCGGTATGTCTTCCTGATGAAAGGAAGTGATGACCATCGGCTTGCCGTCCTCAAAGACGGCGAAATCGCCTTGCCGCAGCCCGGAAACCAGGTGCTGCCTCTGGTCCGTCACCGTGGCATGCAGCACAACCTCTTCCACTTTTTTCTTGAACGTAAAGGTGCCGTTATCGCCCCGCTCCACATCTTGTTGCCCCGATTGTTGCCCCGAGGCCGGGGGCGGCGGAGCCGGGGCGGCCTTGTCGGCGCCGCTGGCGGGCGGGTTGTCGGGCGCCGGCGGATTCTGGGCAACAGCAATCAGGATCAGCCCCAAACTCAGCAGCAACACCAGGGAAAGCAGCTTATTGCGAAGGCGCATAGTATCCCGACTTGGCGTAGACGGTGAGCGGCGGCAATCCTTTGGGCGGCGAGAGCTTCACTTTGATCTTGTGCCAGCGGCCATCCCGCGCTGGATTCTTGGGACGGTACCCGAGCACGTATTGGTTGCGCAGCTCGACGCCGATCTTGGTGGCGACGTCGGCCAGTTCGTTGGGGTTGTCGATGACGAAGGTGCGCCCGCCGGTGATATCGGTAATCTCGCCCAGCAGGTGCGGACCGCGCATCTCTTCCGGCGTGGGCGGCGAGGGCTCGAAAATGCCGATGGCGAAGATCTGCACGTCCGCCTCTTTTACCATCGACTTGATCTCGTTGTCGGTGTAGCGGCTGTGGTTGTCGCCCCCGTCGGAGATAATCAGCAACGCCTTCTTGCTGTTTTGCGCGTCCCGCATTTTGTTCATGCCCAGGTAGATGGCGTCCAGCAGCGCGGTGCGCCCGCGAGGCATGGTATAGAGCAGCTTGCCCTGGATTTCCTCGATGGAGCGGGTGAAGTCCGAGACCAGCTCCGGCTTGTCGTTGAAGGCGATCATGAAGAATTCGTCCTGCGGGTTGGCGGTCTTGAAGAACTGCACCACCGCCTCGCGCGACTTCTCGATTTTGTTCGACATCGAGCCGCTCATGTCGAAAATCACTCCCAGCGAAATGGGAGCGTCCTCGCTGGAGAAATGGCGGATCTCCTGCGCCTGCTTGTCTTCGTACAACTGGAAGTTGTCCTTTTCCAGGCCGGTGACCAAACGATTCATGGGATCGGTGATGGTCACCGATACCAGCACCAGGTCCACGTCCACCTTGATGGGTTTGGTGTGCGTCTTCAGCGCGGGGTCGATGCCGTTAAGCGGATCCTTGGGGGCATCGGGTGGCTTGCGCGGCGTGACGTGGACTTCATCCGAGGCGCTCTGCGCCACGGCCGTAGGAACCACGACCGCGACGGCCAGCAGGGCAACGAGTAGCAGCAGCGCGGCACGGCACCGCATCGCCTGGCCGGTGGACAAGCGGGACGTCCCTGGGTTCGGAGACACAGCCAACCTCATGAACAACCTGAAAGGGGGGACGGGATGATCGGACTCAATCCTCGCTGGGGCTTTGCCAACCCTCTTTGCAGCCGATGGTATCACAGCGCGGCTGTCCCTTCCCACCGCCCCGCGGAACCTGCGGCCAACCCATCCCGCAGGTTTTCTGCCGCTCTTGCTACAATCCCAATGGTACCCGTTCCTAACCATGGCCAGGATCCTCCCCTTCCCCGCTCTGCGCTACAACCCCGCCCGCGTGCGGCTGGCGGATGTCGTCACCCAGCCTTACGACAAGATCACCGCGGAGATGCAGGAGCGCTATTACGCGGCCAGTCCCCACAACCTGGTGCGCATCCTTCTGGGGAAACGCGAGCCCAGCGATAACGGCCAGAACGTCTATAGCCGCGCCGCGGCGGCGTTTTCCCAGTGGCGCAAGGACGCCATCTTCATCCAGGATCCCGACCCCATGTTCTACGCCTACGCCCAGGAGTTTGCCCTCCCGGGCTCTCCGCAGCAGCGTCTGGAGCGGCGGGGTTTCATCGCGCTGGGCCAGCTCGAGCCTTACGATGCCGGCGTGGTGTTCCGGCACGAGCAGACCCACTCCGGGCCCAAGGCCGACCGGCTCAACCTGCTGCGGGCGACGCGTGCGCATTTCGGGCAGCTTTTCATGTTGTACAACGACCCCGCCGGCGAGATCGACGACGCCCTGGCCAAGGTGGCGCGCCATCCCGCCGACGTCGAGCTGCGCGACGAGTACGAAGTCCTGCACCGCCTCTGGCCCGTCCCCGGGCTGGTGGAGTTCATCCGCCGCCGCATGGAGAACACCAAGCTGATCATCGCCGACGGCCATCACCGCTATGAGACGGCGCTGAACTACCAACGTGAGCGCCGTGAACAGGATGCCGCCGCGCCGCCTCCCGGCGAAGCCGCCTATGACCGCGTCATGATGACCTTCATCAACATGTACGCTGAGGGCCTGGTGATCCTGCCCACGCACCGCGTCATTGCCGGGCTGGAGAGCTTCCGCGAAGAGCAGTTCCTGGAATCGGCGCGCGCAGTGTTCGACGTGGAACCGGTCCAGGTGAGCGACGCTGCCCAGGCGACCTCCATCCTGCACTCCGCGGGCAAGCAAGGCGCGGCGCTGCTGGCAGTTACGAATGGCGGTAGCTTTCTCCTGCGGGCCCGTCCGGCGGAGGTCGAGCAGACCCTGGCCCAGCTTTCCCCCCACCAGCGCGGACTGGACGTGGTGATTCTTCACAAACTCGGCCTGGAGCTGGTGCTGGGTATCTCCGAGGAGGCCATCCGTGAGCAGCGCAATATTTCTTATTTGCGCGATGCCGGCGAGGCCATCGCTCGGGTGCGCCATGGCGCCAACGTCGCGTTCCTGATGAACCCGGTGCGCATGGACCAGGTGCGCGACACCGCCTTCGCGGAAGAAGTTCTGCCGCAGAAGTCCACCGATTTCTATCCCAAGCTGCTAAGCGGGCTGACCATTTATGCCCTGGAGTAAGTATCGGCGGAGGTCGCAAGGCGCGGCCGCCGTGGCTGCACTGCTGCTGGTCCTGCTCGCCAGCGCACCCTCGGCCGAAGAGAAGCAGCTCTCCATTTACGGTCCGCGGGTCAGCTATTCCCTGCCCGTCTCCGAGCACGAGGGGCAGGATTATGTCGCCTTGCTGGAAGCGCTGGAACCGTTCGGCAACGTGAGCGCCAGGGCCGTAGGCGCAAAGTGGAAGCTGCGCTTCAACAAGCTCGAAGCCGAGTTCCGCCAGGGCGCCAGCGTCGGCAAAGTCGCCGGGCAGAAGTTCGGGCTGCCGGGGCGGTTCGTGCTGCAGAACGGCCGCGGGCTGGTGCCGCTGCGCGCCCTGCCGGCCATTCTCGGTCTCATGCTGGCCACCCGAACGGAATACCATGAAGCCGGGCGCCGGCTTTTTCTGGGCGGCGTGGCAACCCGCTTCACCACCGATCCGCGCGAGAACGGGCTGCGCCTGAACTTCAGCGCGCCGGTCAATCCTCTGATCAGTACCGAGCCGGGCAAACTCAAGATGAGCTTCACCCGCGACGCGGTGGTTGCCAACACTAGTATCCTCAGGCTGGAGAATCCGCTGGTCTCGTCGATCACCTTCTCCGAAAGCAATGGCGAGGCGGAGCTGGTGGTGCTGGGACGGGTGCCGCTGCTGGCGCAGTTCGCCGCTGACCGCAGGGCGATCGAGATCGTGCCCGCGCCCAGCGAGGCCCCCAGCGCGCCACCGGCGGCTGTAGCGGGAACTGGGCCACCAGCGGCTGCGCCAGGAACTGCGCCGCCGGCGGGTATTGTGCCAGCCGCGGTGGCCGTGCCTCCGCCTCCCACCCTGCAATCGCTCGCCGCCAAGCCCGCGTTCGTGGTAATGCTCGATGCCGGGCACGGCGGGGACGATCGTGGGGCGCTGCTGAACGAGACGCTCGAGGAAAAGGGAGTCACGCTGGCCTTCGCGCGCCGGCTGCGCAGCGAACTCCAGGGCCGCGGCATCGGCGTGGTGATGTCGCGGGACGCCGATGTCACGGTCGCGGTGGAGCAGCGCGCCGCCATGGCCGACGCCGCGCGGGTTTCGGTTTACCTCAGCCTGCATGCCGCGTCGCAGGGCCACGGGGTGCGCGTGTACACGGCCCTGATCAACTCGGCCTCCAGCAAGCCCGGCGGCTTTGTGCCCTGGGACACGGCGCAGGCCCGCTACGTGCTGAGCAGCCGCGCCCTGGCCGAACTCGTAAAGGCCGAACTCCTCAAGCACGAGATCCCCAGCTCCCAGCTCTCCGCGCCGGTGAAGCCGCTGAACAACGTGGCCGCCGCCGCCCTCGCCATCGAGGTCGCGCCTTCGGGAGCCGACGTGGGCAGCGTCAGCGCGGGCGTGTACCAGCAACGCATCGCCACCGCCATCGCCGAGGCCATCGTAGTCGGACGGGCGCGGGTGGAGGCGGAGCGATGACGCGCGCCCTCACCATCGGAACCGGGCTGCTGCTGGCAGCGGTCCTGGGCATGGGCGCGTACCTTTACAGCCTGCGCCGCAATGAGCAGGCGCGCGCCCACAACCTGCCGGATACGCGGCCCATCTCGGCGCCGGTCATGGGACCGGCCTCGCGCGTTATTCTCTATCTGGCTTACGATGATCCCGGCGTGGTGCGCCCGCAGGAGGCATCCATCGCGCTGCCCGCCGATCCCGCCGAGCGTGGCCGCGAGATCCTGCGCGCGCTGGTGGGTGAATACGTGAAGCGGCCGTCGGCGCACGAACTGCCCGCCGGAGCCGACGTGAAGGATGTCTTTCTGGTGGACGAAAATACCGCCGTGGTGGATACCACGGCAGCCCTGGCCGAGGGACATCGCTCCGGCGTCTTTGTCGAAACGCTTACGGTTGCGTCGCTGGTGAAGACTCTCAGCGCCAACCTTCCCGGCATCACGCGGGTAAAGATACTGGTGGACGGCAAGGAGCGCGAGACCCTGGCCGGGCACGCCGATCTCGAGTGCTTTTATGATGTAGTCACGATGGAGCAACTGCTCGAACAATTGCGATGAGGCGCGTCACCATTGGCGTATTCGATTCCGGCGTGGGCGGCCTGACCGTGCTGCGCGAGCTGGCGGCGCGCATCCCCGATGCCGATTACATCTATTTCGGCGACACCGCGCGCCTGCCCTACGGATCGAAGTCAGCCGAGACCGTCGCGAGGTACTCAGTCTCGGCGACGAGGTTCCTCGAGGAACACGGCGCGGAATTGCTGGTCATCGCCTGCAACACGGCAAGCGCGCTGGCGCTGGACGCAATCAGCAACGCCGCGAACGTCGGGGTGGTGGGAGTGATCGAGCCCGGCGCGGAATCCGCCGCCGCCGCCACCCGCCGCAACAAAGTGCTGGTGATCGGGACGGAAGCGACCATCAAAAGCCACGCTTACCAGCACGCGCTGGAAAAACGCGGCGTCGAGGTGTGTGAGAAGGCCTGTCCGCTGTTCGTACCGCTGATCGAGGAGGGCTGGGTGGAGCATCCCGTCACGCAGCAGGTCGCGCACGTTTATCTCGACGACGTCTTCCACGATTTCGAGACCGGCCCCGACGTGCTGGTGCTCGGCTGCACCCATTACCCGCTGATCAAGCCTCTGCTGCGCAGCGTCGCGCCCTGGCGGGTGGAGATCGTGGACTCGGCGGAAGCAACTGCCCGCTGCGTCGCCGAGAGCTTGCGCATCGCCCCGCCCAAGACCTCCGAAGGCTCGGAGCGCCGCAAGCCCACACGCATGAAGTTCTTCGCCACTGACTCGGTAGACAAATTCCGCAGCCTGGGTGAGCGCTTCATGGGACACGCGCTGAAAGATGTGCAGCACGTGGACATGGGAGGATAGGATGTTCTTTCGCTCCGACAATCGCGCCCCCGACCAGTTGCGGCCGGTGAACCTCATCCCGGAATACATCTCGACCGCGGAAGGCTCGGTGTTGATCGAGGTCGGCAACACGCGCGTCATCTGCACCGCATCAGTGGAGGAGTCCGTCCCCGGGTGGATGCGCAATTCCGGCAAAGGCTGGATCACCAGCGAGTACGGTATGCTGCCGCGCTCCACGCTGACCCGCACCCCGCGCGAAGCCGCCCGCGGACGCATCGGCGGACGCACCCACGAAATCCAGCGCCTGATCGGGCGCGCGCTGCGGGCGGTCACCGACCTCGCGCGCCTGGGCGAGCGCACCATCTGGATGGATTGCGACGTGATCCAGGCCGACGGCGGCACGCGCACCGCTTCCATCACCGGGTCTTTTGTCGCCCTGGGTCTGGCGATGCAGAAGCTGGTGGAGGCCGGCACGCTCACCGCCGCGCCTGTCCGCGATTACGTGGCGGCCACCAGCGTCGGCATCGTGGATGGAGAGATCCTGCTCGACCTCAACTACGAGGAAGACTCGCGCGCCGAGGTGGATCTGAATTTCGTCATGACCGGCGGCAAGAAAATTGTCGAGATCCAGGCCACCGCCGAGCAGCGGGCCTTCGACGAAGAACAGCTCCACCGCATGACGGATCTCGCCAAGCACGGCGTGGAGTCGTTGATCTCCCGGCAACGTGCCATCCTGGGAACCCTGCTGCTGCGGCAGTGACTGCCATCACCGTCCGCTGCGGCGGGCCGGTGCTAAAATGGCTGTTCTGGTAGTCTCGGTCATCACCACCCGTCATAGCGCTCGCCGCGCGAAATCATAGAGGAGGAAATCTCGTGAAGCTTACGCCTGGAAAACTGAAAGGATTGAAGGCCGTGTCCACCGCGAACGGTGTCATCGGCGCCGCCGCCATGGACCAGCGCGGTTCGTTGAAGAAAGCCCTCGGCCAGCACGCCACCGACGCCGGCCTGGAAGAATTCAAGTCGCTGGTGACGGAAGTGCTCACCCCGCACGCCAGCGCCATCCTGCTCGATCCCGAGTGGGGCCTGCCCGCCTCCAAGCGGCGCGCCAAGAACGCCGGCCTGCTGCTCGCCTACGAGAAGACCGGCTACGACAAGACCGGCCCCGGCCGGCTGCCCGACCTGCTCGACCTCTGGTCGGCGCGCCGCCTGAAGGAAGCCGGCGCCGACTGCGTCAAGATCCTGCTCTACTACACGCCGCTCGATCCCAAGGAAATCAACGACCGGAAGCACGCCTGGGCGGAGCGCATCGGCGATGAGTGCCGCGCCAACGATATCCCATTCTTCCTCGAGTTAGTCGGTTACGAAGAAGGTCTGGACGAGAAGGGCTTCGACTACGCCAAGAAAAAGCCGCAGATCGTCAAGGCCAGCATGGCCGAGTTCACCAAGGACCGCTACGGCGTGGACGTGCTGAAGGTCGAGGTGCCGGTGAACATGAAGTTCGTCGAGGGCGCGAAGACCTACGCCGGGCCGACCGCCTACAGCAAGAAGGAAGCCATGCAGCTCTTCCGCGACGCCGCCGCCGTCGCGACCAAGCCGTTCATCTATCTGTCGGCCGGCGTGTCAAACGCCGAGTTCACTGAGTCGCTCGAACTCGCGGCTGAAGCGGGCGTGAAGTTCAACGGCGTCCTCTGCGGCCGCGCCACCTGGAAAGACGGCATTCCCCTGTTCGCCAAGGATGGCCCACCGGCATTCCGTAGCTGGTTGCAGGACCAGGGCGTGAAGAACATCAACAACGTCAACGAGCGGCTGAAGGCTGCGACGTCATGGTTCCCGATGTATGAAGTGGAGCCGGCGCTGGTCGGCGCCGGACGGTAACTCTTAACGAATGTCATCCTGAGCGAGCGCGCCCGACTTTGGCGCGCGAGTCGAAGGACCCCTATTTGAAAGATGTACTAAAGTAGGGGTGCTTCGACTCGTGCGGGCAAAACGCGCCCGCACTCGCTCAGCATGACAGCTCAGATGTCACTCCCACTCAATCGTTCCCGGCGGCTTGGACGTGGTGTCATACACCACGCGGTTGATCCCCCGCACCTCGTTCACGATGCGCGTGGAAATCCGCTTCAGCACTTCCCACGGTAGCTCGACCACGTCGGCGGTCATGCCATCTTCGGAGTGCACGGCGCGCACGGCGCACGTGTAGGCGTATGTGCGGGCGTCGCCCATCACGCCCACCGACATCACCGGCAGCAGCACGGCGAACGATTGCCAGATCTTGGTGTAGAGTCCGGCGCGCTTGATCTCGGCGACCACGATGTCATCGGCCTCGCGCAGCAGATCCAGGCGCTCGCGCGTGACTTCGCCGACAATGCGCACCGCCAAGCCAGGCCCAGGGAACGGCTGCCGTTGCAGGATCTCTTCCGGCATGCTGAGATCGCGGCCAATGCGCCGCACCTCGTCCTTAAAAAGATCTTTCAGTGGCTCGATGAGCTTGAGCTTCATGTCGTCGGGCAACCCGCCGACATTGTGATGCGACTTGATAGTCTGCGAGGGGCCGCGCACCGAGCGCGATTCGATCACGTCAGGATAGAGCGTGCCCTGCACCAGCCAATCGACGTGGCCCTGCAGCTGCGCGATGCGGTGCGCCTCCTCGTCGAAGACGGCAATGAATTCGTTGCCGATGATCTTGCGCTTGCGCTCGGGGTCGGTCACGCCCGCGAGTTTCGCGAGAAAGCGGTCGGTGGCATCGACGGCCAGCAGGTTCAAGCCGAGCTTGTCGCGCAGGTTCTGCTGCACTTTTTCGAACTCGTTCTTGCGCAGCACGCCGTTATCGACGAAGACGCAGGTGAGGCGTTCGCCGATGGCGCGATGCACGAGCGTAGCGGCGACCGAGGAATCGACGCCGCCGGAAAGCGCGCAGATGGCGCGGCCGGCGCCCACAGTTCGGCGAATGGAGGCCACGGTCTCGTCGATGAAGTGCTGGTTGGTCCACTCCGGTCGTGCGTGGCAGATGCCGAAGATAAAATTCTTCAGGATGTCCGTCCCCTGGCGAGTGTGGTGGACCTCAGGATGGAACTGGACGGCGTACAGATTGCGCTGCGGATCTTCGATGGCGGCGACGGCGGCATTCTGTGTCCGCGCCACCAGTTTGAAGCCGGGCGGCAGTTCGAGCGCCTCGTCGCCGTGCGACATCCAGACGGACATCTCCGCGGGCAACTCCTGAAACAGCCGCGACCCGTTCAGCACCTCGACCATGGCGTGGCCGTACTCACGTTTCTCCGCGGCGCGGACTTTGCCGCCGAGCTTGTGCGCCATGAGTTGCAGCCCATAGCAGATACCGAGCACCGGCAAACCCAGCGCGAAGACGCGATCGTCGGCTGCGGGCGCGTCTTGGTCGTACACCGACGACGGACCGCCGGAGAGCACGATCCCCACCGGCGAATAACTGCGGATCTCGTCCACCGAAACGGTGCACGGCAGTACTACGGAGAAGACCTTCTGTTCGCGGATGCGGCGCGCGATGAGCTGCGAATACTGCGCGCCGAAGTCGAGCACAACGATGGATTGCGCTTCCATAAATAAAGATGCCAGAACCCGAGGACAGTGTAAAGGGAGAAGGCGGCTGCTAGCCACTAGCTCTTAGCTCGTGGCTCCTTCCGGGCTGGGCAATCCCGGCTCGGATACGGGCGGAAGTTGAGGCACTGGCGGCGGCTCCGGCGCAGGCGGCAGAGATTCCGGTGCGACGGCTACGGGCGGAGGCGTGCGGTCGCTTTCGTCGATTGCGACGTACGCAGCCAGACGCGCGATGTGCAAGAAATCCACTGCCGCGAAATAGGCCAACGTGATCACTGTCAGCAAGAATAGTGTCGCCGCGGGCGGCACTTTGTCAGCAAGGGACAGGGCCAGCAGGCAGACCACGGTGCAGAACGCGAAGAGCACGCCATGGATGGTGCCGAAAACGGCGCCTGCGCCGGCAAATCTCCCGGGATGACGCCGAAAAAGGCCGGCAGCTTCGCTGATGGCGGTGAAGGTGTCGCATCCGCCGCGCGCGGCGGGAATCGCTCCCAGGCAGAGAAACCAGTTGACGCGCGAGCGCACGATGGCAACAGCCGCACCGAGCACGACAAACACCACGAAGAAAACGCCTGGGCGAACATCGTCCGGCCCGGCAGCGGCACGGCCGGCGAGGATAGCTGCGCCGAGATATCCGATCAGCGCGGCCAGGGTCACGCTGGCGCGCAGGAAATTCAGTCCTAACTGAGGCGAAAGCGCAACGCGTCCTTCGCGGCGGAGCAGCGCCTTCAGCGTGGCGGCGCGCCCAACCGTAGCCGCCGCAATCCACAGCACGAAGATTGCCGGCAGCACGATAGCGGCCGCCATCACCAGGCGCGGACCGCCGTGCAGCATGTGGCCTATGGCATCGGCGATCAACAAGCGCGGGTGCCCGCGCAGCGCCATCAGCTCGAACCTGGAGACGCGAAGCGTCGCCAGATATGCGAACAGCGAGCCGGCCGCAAGCGCCAGTACCGCCAGGCCGAAGCTCCAGCGCCAGGCGATCTCGGCCAGCACGATCGCCGGCTCTCGGAACGCCGTGCGAAAGCCTCGGCTGATGGGAGACTCAGAAACCATCCGTTGAATCCGTGAAGATCCGTGGCGTTTTTCCTTACCGCACCACGATGTTGACCAGCTTACCCGGCACCACGATGGCCTTCACCACCTGTTTGCCATCGAGCGTGGCCTGGACCTTGGGGGCGGCGAGCGACAGCCGGCGGAGTTCTTCCTCCGAAGAATCGGCGGGGACGAACAGCCGGTCGCGAATCTTGCCGTTGATCTGCACCACGATCTCGACCTCGTCTTCCTTCGCCAGACCGGGATCGTATTTCGGCCAGGGCGCGCGCAGCAGGTTTGACCGCTCGCCCAGCCGCTCCCAGAGCTCGTGCGCGAGATAGGGAGCAAAGGGGTGCAGCATCAGCACGAAATTCCGCTGAAAGGCTTGCAGAGCGCTCCCGCCGAGAAAAGCACGCTTCTCGATTACAACCGCATCTTTCGTCTCGCCGCCAGATCGCTCCTCCAGCACAAGATTCAGCAGCTCCATCAGGGCAGCGATGGAAGTATTGAAATGCCAGCGCCCATCGAAATCCTCCGTGATGCGGCGGATCGTCTGGTGCAGCTTGCGCAGGACCCTGCGATCCGCCGGCTGCGGCTCGGCCGGAGATTCATGGGCTACTGAGAAAAAGCGGTTCACTCGCGAGAGAAAGCGGCTGATGCCCTCGAGCCCGGCATCCTGCCAGTCGAGCTCGCGATCGGGAGAGGTCGCGAACAGCGTGTACATGCGCGTGGCGTCCGCCCCGTAACGCGTGATCATGTCGTCAGGGATGACCAGGTTCCCGACGCTCTTCGACATCTTGGCGCCATCTTTGATGATCATGCCCTGAGTGAACAGGCGCGCCACCGGCTCCGAATTCGCGACCAGCCCGAGATCGCGCATGACTTTGGTCCAGAAGCGCGAATAAATAAGGTGCAGGATGGCGTGCTCGACCCCGCCGATGTACTGGTCAATCTCGAACCAGTAAGCGATGGTCTTGCGGTCCACCGGTGCGGTCGCGACCGTCGGGTCGGTGTAGCGATAGAAGTACCAGGACGAATCGACGAAGGTGTCCATGGTGTCGGTCTCGCGGCGCGCCGGGCCGCCGCATGCCGGACACGCCGTATTCACCCATTCCTCGACCTTGCCCAGCGGCGAACCGCCGGTGAGCGTGATGTCCACGTTCTCCGGCAGCACCACCGGCAGGTCCTTTTCCGGCACGGGCACGATGCCGCAGTGGTCGCAGTACAACATGGGAATGGGAGTGCCCCAGTAGCGCTGGCGCGAGATGCCCCAATCTTTCAGCCGATACGTGACCGCAGCTTTGCCGAAGCCGCCCCGCTCGGCGTCCTGGGCCATGCGCTGCATGGCGTTTTCGCAGGAGAGTTCGTCGTAGGGACCTGAGTTGATCAACATGCTGTCGGTGCCGGTGTAGGGGAGCATGGCGACGTCTTCCTTGCCGGCTTCAGGTGGTTCGCCCTCGCGCCGCGGCAGGATGACTATGCGAATCTCGAGCCCGTACTTCTTCGCGAACTCGAAGTCGCGCTCGTCGTGCGCGGGCACCGACATGATGGCGCCGGTGCCGTAGTCCATGAGGATGTAGTTGGCTACCCAGATAGGCAGCTTCTCGCCATTGAAGGGATTGATGGCGTAGCGTTCGGTGAAGACGCCGTGCTTCTCGATCGCGCCCACGTCGCCGGCTTCCTTGGCGCGGCGCTGCTCGGCCGTCAACTGGTCCACCTTGGTATACAGCTCGGAATTGTCGCCGACCAGGTCGGCGACCATGGGATGCTCGGGGGCGAGCTGCACCGAGGTCGCGCCGAAGATGGTGTCCACGCGCGTGGTAAAGACGGGGATCTTGTCGCCAGCCGCTCCGGCGGGGCCGTCGAGCTTGAAGTCCACCAGCGCGCCCTGGCTGCGGCCGATCCAGTTGCGCTGCATGGTGAGGACCTTTTCCGGCCAGCCGGGAAGGCGGTCGAGATCGTCCAGCAGTTCCTGGGCGTAATTGGTGATCCGCAGAAACCACTGTTCCAGCTCGCGCTGCTGGACCGGAGTCTCGGTGTGACGCCAGCAGCAGCCGTTCACCACCTGCTCGTTGGCGAGCACGGTGGCGCACTCCGGACACCAGTTCACGCGGCTCTTCTTGCGGTAGGCCAGGCCGCGCTCGTACATCCTGAGGAAGAACCACTGGTTCCAGCGATAGTAATCCGGCAGGCAGGTGGTGACTTCCTTCGACCAGTCGTAGGCGAAGCCCAGCCGCGTCATCTGCGCCTTCATGTGCGCGATGTTGGAGAGGGTCCACTGCCGGGGCGGCGTGTTGTTCTTGATGGCGGCGTTCTCGGCGGGCAGGCCGAAGGCGTCCCAGCCCATCGGGTGCAGGACGTTGTAGCCCTTCATCCACATGTGGCGCGCCAGCGCGTCACCGATGGAGTAGTTGCGCACGTGCCCCATGTGCAGCGCGCCCGAGGGATACGGCAACATCTCCAGCACGTAGTATTTCGGACGCGGCGAGTCGAGAGGCTCGGCGCGGAACAGTTCTGGCTGCTGCTGCCAGCGGGCGGACCATTTCTCCTCGATGCGCTGCGGATCGTAGCGCTCGAGAGTGCCAGTTTCAGTCTGGGTGTTCGGGTCGGGCATGATGCTCAAATGAAATCGATAAGAGGATCAATCTCTGATTTTACACGGACGGGCTACACTCCCCACCTACTTGGCTTCTCGCGATCGGGAACGATTCACCAACGACTTCAGCATTTCGATGTTTCGACGGTCATCGCCCGGCTGGTCAATCGGCGTTTCGGCGATGAAGGCGGCGTGCGCCAGGCGAGGATCGTTCAACAGCCGCTTGAACGGCGCGGCGCCGATCATGCCCTGGCCAATGTGCTGATGGCGGTCGAGCTTCGATCCGAGGGCGGCCTTGGCGTCGTTGCAATGCCAAACCGGAACATTCTTGAGGCCAATGGTCTCATCGATCTGTTGCAGCGTCGCCTCGTAGCCCGCCGGGGTGACGATGTCATAGCCGGCGACGTGGATGTGGCAGGTATCCATGCACGCGGCAACAGGGATGAACTCGCGCAGCACGCCCACCAGCGCCGCCACCTGCTCGAAGCTCGCGCCCAACGAGTACTCGGCGCCAGCAGTATTCTCGATCAGCACGGTCAGTCCGCCCTTGACCAGGTCGAGACCCGCGGCTGCTTCGCGGATAGCATAGGCGGCGCGCGCCAGGCCTTCCTCGCGACTCGCGCCACGGAAAGATCCTGGATGGACAACAAGATATTCGGCGCCGAGCGCCAGCGCGCGCTCGACTTCCCCACGAAACCCGGCGATCGTCTTGGCGTAGAACTCGGGATTGCCGCCTCCGAGATTCAGCAGGTAGCTGGCGTGGATGACCAGCGGCCTGAGGTCGTACTTTTCGCGCAAGCGGCGCATTTCCGCACACTGCTTCGGTCCCAGCTCGTAGGGCTTCCACTGCCGCGGACTGGAGGAAAAGATCTGGAAGGTGCTGCAGCCCAGGCGCCAGGCGCGTTCGGCGGCATTCTCGACCCCGCCCGCGGTGGAGGTGTGAATCCCGATCCTCCGCGCGGTTCGTCGCGGCGGCCGCTTGGGTGGCGGCAGCTTAAGGATGTCCTGCTCGCGGGCCATGGAGATGGGCATGTAAAACCAGTAGTCAGTTGCCAGTTGTCAGTTGTCAGTTCTTGTGAATTGAGCCAATCAATCCGTTGAGGATTCGTCCCACCTCTGAACACAGGGCCAGCAACGGCTCTGCCTGTACTTGCGATAAATATCGCAGATTCTGAGCAATTAGAACTTGCGTCTCCAACTCGAGTAGCGATCCCCTGGCGTTGCGGAGGAAGTGCTGGAAGTCGCCTTCCAGCCGCCTGCCCTGTCCCTCTGCAATGTTGCTTGGTATCGATACTGCCGCACGCCTCATCTGGCCGGTCAGTCCATAAGTCTCTGATTTGGGGAAGTCTTGCGTTGAAGCGTAAATCGCGGTCACCAATTGCATCGCCTTCTGCCAAGCTTTGAGGTCTCGGTAGGTCGGGTATCCCACGGATCGCTCCTTTCTGCCCCGTTCGCCCAAACCAGGCGTATCAAAGCCCCTGTAGTTTGCTCTGGCAACTGGCAACTGACAACTGGCAACTGACAACTGCGGTACACTAATGAGTCTCTCGAGGTCCAGCCATGCTAGTCGTCATGCAAGCGCACGCTACTGAAGAACAGGTGCGTGCGGTCTGCGAAAAAATCGATGCGGCGGGATACCGCGCCCACGCCATCCCGGGGGCGGAGCGAACCGCCATCGGCATCACCGGCAACCGCGGTGAGGTGGAACTCGGCGTGGAAGACATGCCGGGTGTCGCTGAAGTCATCCGCGTCACCAAGCCCTACAAACTGGTGAGCCGCGACGTCAAGCAGGAGAACACGGTTGTCCGCTTCGACAACGCTGCCAGCATTGGCGGGCCGGAGCTGGCGGTCATTGCCGGGCCCTGCGCAGTAGAGAGCCGCGAGCAGACCTTCGCCATCGCCGAACGCGTGCATCGCGCCGGAGCGCAGTTCTTCCGTGGCGGCGCCTACAAGCCGCGCACCTCACCTTATTCTTTTCAAGGTCTCGGTGAGGAAGGCCTGCGAATTCTCGCGGAAGTGCGCGAGCGCTGGGGCATGCGCATCGTCACCGAGGCCATCGACAACGAATCGCTGGAGCTGGTGGAAGAGTACGCCGACGTCATCCAGATCGGCGCCCGCAACATGCAGAATTTCTCTCTGCTGAAGCGCGCTGGGCGATCGAAAAAACCTGTGCTGCTGAAACGCGGCATGGCCGCGACGCTGGAAGAATTCCTGATGGCCGCCGAGTACGTGATGTGCGAAGGCAACTACAACGTGATCCTGTGCGAGCGCGGGGTGCGCACCTTCGCTGACCACACCCGCAACACCCTGGACCTGAGCGTGGTGCCGGCGGTGCATCGCCTGAGCCACCTGCCCATCCTGGTGGACCCCAGCCACGGCACCGGCAAGCGCAACAAGGTGACACCGCTTTCGCGCGCCGCGGTGGCGGTGGGCTCGGACGGCCTGATCATCGAAGTGCACAACGATCCCGATCGCGCGCTCTCCGACGGCATGCAGTCGCTCTATCCCGACCAGTTCGACGAATTGATGTTGGAAGTGCGACAGATTGCCGCCGTGCTGCGGCGTGAACTTGCGCCCGCGGCCGCAGCCGCTCGCTAGACGTTGAGTTTCAGGAAGCAGATCGCCGCCGGCCTCGCGGGCTTTTGCCTGCTCGCGCTCGGCGGCTGCCGGCACGAACCGCTTCCAGACCTGCGCCAGTACGCCTACATCACCAATGGCCGCAGCAACAGCGTCAGCGTCCTTGATCTCTACAGCTTCCGCGCCATCAAGACCATTCCCGTGGGCCGCAATCCCACCGGCGTGACTGCCAGCCCGGTGCGCAACGAACTCTACGTGGCCAACACCGGTTCCGACAACATCAGCGTGATCGACGCCGAGCGCAACCTGGTGGTGGCGGCCATCGGGGTACACCACGCGCCGTATTTCATCGACGTCTCGCCCGACGGCAAGCGCGGCTATGTGGCTAATTCCGGCTCGGCCAACGTCTCGGTGCTCGACCTGGAAGCACGCCGCGTGCTGGTGACCGTCGGCGTGGGCGGAGCGCCGGGCGTGGCGCGGGTTTCGCCGGATGGCAAGACGGTGGTGGTTTCCAATCGGGGCGGCGACTCGGTCTCGCTCATCGACGCCGACCGCAACCAGGTCCGCGGGACGATCACCGTGTGCCATGAGCCGGGCGAAGTCGCCATCCTGCCGGATTCGAGCAAAGCATTCGTCGCTTGCAGCGGTTCGTCGCAAGTCGCGGTGCTGGACTTGCGGTCCGGGAGCCTGCTCACCCTGCTCGACGTCGGCAAGACGCCGGTCAGCCTGGCGCTCAAGCCCGACGGCGGCGAGCTGTTCGTGTGCAACTTCAATTCCGACAGCATCTCCGTCATCGAGACCATGACCAACGAGGTCGGCGGCAGCTTCCTGATCGGCACCCACCCTTCGCACGCGCTCGTCAGCAGCGACAATTCCCTGCTCTACGTGAGCAACTTCGGCGCCGACGCGGTAGCGGTCTACAGCATTGACACCGGCAGGCTCGTCACCACGGTCATGGTGGGCAGCCGTCCCGACACGCTGGAGCTCAGTCCGAACCAGCACTTCCTGCTGGTCGCCGACGCGCTCGCCGGCGACGTAGCCGTGATCCTGAAGCGCGACAAGACCACAAAAGCCAACCCTGCTCCCTTCGCACTGCACACCCTCGTCCCGGTCGGCATTCAGCCGAACCAGATCGCGGTGAAGGCCTTCATCGCCCAGGAACCGACGCCCTGACCCTCTCTGCTATTCTGGGCCGCGTGCAAATCCAGCAACAGGTTCCGCTGGCGCCGCTGACCACCTTCAAGGTCGGCGGCCCGGCGCGCTACTTCGTTGAAGCCTCCAGCGAGGAAGACGTGCGCGCGGCGGTCGCGGAAGCGCAGACGCGTGGATGGCCGCTGTTCGTGCTGGGCGGCGGCAGCAACCTCGTCATCTCCGATGCCGGCTGGCCGGGCCTGGTGCTGAAGATTGCGCTGCCTGGGATCTCGGAGCGGCGCGACGGCCCCCGCATGCGGTTCGATGCCGCCGCCGGCGAAGACTGGGACGGCTTCGTCGCGCATGCGGTCGCACGCGATTGTGCGGGCATCGAGTGCCTGAGCGGCATTCCGGGGACGGTCGGGGGCACGCCGGTGCAGAACGTCGGCGCCTACGGGCGGGAGGTCTCCGACACCATCACCAGCGTGCGCGTGCTCGACACCGCCAGCGGCGAGTTCCGCGAGCTGGAGAATTCTGACTCCGGCTTCGCCTATCGCACCAGCATCTTCAACACGCGGGAGCGGGGGCGCTATATCGTCTTGCGAGTGACGTTCGCGCTCGTGCGCGGAGGAACTCCGCGCATCGAGTATGCCGACCTGAAACGCCACTTCGCCGGCCGCAGCCGCCCGCCGACACTGGCGGAGACGCGAGAGGCTGTGCGCGCGATCCGGCTCAGCAAGGCCATGCTCATCGTTCCCGGAGACGACGACTGCCGCAGCGCGGGATCGTTCTTCAAGAACCCGCTGCTCACGCGCGAGGCATTCGAGCAACTGCAAGCCCGCGCCGGCCCGGTTCCCAACTTCCTCGCCCGCGACGGCATGGTCAAAGTGGCGGCGGCATGGTTGGTGGAACACGCGGGCTTCACCAAGGGGCTGGCGCGCGGTGCTGTGGGTATCTCCCGCAGGCACGCGCTGGCTATCGTCAACCGCGGGGGCGCAACTGCGACCGATATCATCGCCGTCGAAAACGAAATCCAGCAACGCGTCCTCGACCAGTTCGGCATCGAGCTCCAACCCGAACCCGTCTTCGTAGGCTTCGACCAATAGAACCTGGTGGCGGCGAAGGCAGGGGAAGAATGGCCCTGAGTTGTCCTTCCTCTACCGCGATTACCTTTCACATGTGGTAGGTTTGTGCCCCGCCTGAATTGGAGGGATGCCATGTGCATAGTTTGTGAACACCAGCTTTATGAGGAGCACCGCAACGCCGAAGCTGGGCCGTTTGATCCTTGTCCGCAGTGTGGGAAATTTCCCAGCAACGAGGGCCAGCCCTGCTATCACTGTTTCGCCGTAGGAAACACCATCGATGAGTGCGCCGAGTGTTCCGGCAAGCCATGGAGCGAGGAGTTCCTCAGCGCTAAGGCGGAGATTGAAAACGACGTCCCCACCACGCAGTGAGAGACTCTTACCCCGGCTCGGGCTCCAGCAGGTGGCATGAGTACGTCTTGATCACCAGCCAGACTTCGCGGCCCACAGCCAGCACCAGCGACTCCCGCGCCGTGGGAGTCAGCTTCACCTGGAACACGACGCCGCAATCGACGCGGGCGTGTACGGTGATGCCTTCCTGTTCGAGCCCCACCAGCCTGCCGGCGAGCACATTGCGCGCGCTCAACCCACGCGGGCGCTCCACAGCCATCAGGATGTCGCCGGCATTCACCGCGATGCGCGCAGCCTCGCCGGCTGCGGCCTTTGCCAGCGGGACTTCCAGCTCCACGGAAGAACCCTCAAGGCGGCACGTCATGGTCCCGTGCGGCGGGTGAAGCGCGATCACTCGCGCGTCGAAGATGTTCTCGAAGCCCGCCAGTTGCGCCACCGTCTCCTGGAGCGGCGCACGTAACACCTGCTGCGGCGTTCCCTGGGCGAGCACCTTCCCCGCGTCCAGCACCACCACCCGCTCGCCCAGAGCAAACACCTCGCGCTGGCTGTGCGTGACATAGAGGATGGGAATCTGATGCTCGCGGTTCCAGCGCCGCAGGTCGGCGATGAGCTGCGACTGCGTGGGCAGGTCGAGCGCGGCCAGCGGCTCGTCCAACAGCAACACCTGCGGTTCGATGACCAGGGAGCGCGCCAAAGCCACGCGCTGGCGCTCGCCGCCCGAGAGTTCCACCGGTCTGCGCCCCCCGAGGTGCGCGATGCGGAACTGCTCCAGCATCGCCTGCACCTGCCGCCGCCGTTCGCCCGCGGCCAGCCGCCCCAGGCCGTAGGCGACGTTCTGCTCCGCGGTCAAGTGCGGAAACAGGGCCAGGTCCTGAAAGACGTATCCCACGTTGCGCCGCACCACCGGGACGTCCAGGCGTTGCTCGCGGTCGAACAGGACGCGGCTGCCGACCGCGATCCTTCCGGCATCGGGCGCGAGCAGTCCGGCGACGCAGCTCAGGATGGTCGTCTTCCCCGATCCCGACCGGCCAAACAGGATGGTGATGCCGGCAGCGGCTGCGAACTCAGCCGCCAGCTCGAAACCGCCAGGAAAGCCTTTCTGTATATGCACCGAGAGTGCGTGTTTCCCGGCGGGCGCCTCCGCATCACCGTCCGCGCCCACCTCAAAGCACCCACACCTTGCGGTTGACCGCGTACACCACCGACAAGGTTATGAACGAGATCGCCAGCAACACCAGCGCGGTCTGGTTGGCGACGGCATAGTTCAACGACTGCACCTGGTCGTAGATGTCGATGGAGACGGTGCGGGTCACTCCAGGAATGTTTCCCCCGACCATCAGCACCACCCCGAACTCGCCCAGGGTGTGGGCAAAGCTGAGCACCAGCCCGGTGATGATCCCGGCGTAGGACAGAGGCACGATGACGCGCGCAAAGGTCCGCAGGCGCGACACGCCCAGGGTGGCGGAGGCGTTGACGAGCTGGCGGTCCACCGAGCGAAAGGCGGCGGCAAAGGGCTGGACCGTAAACGGCAGGCTGTAGATTATCGATGCCACCACCAATCCTTCAAAGGTGAAAGACAAAGTGTGTCCGAAGGCGCGCAGCCAGAGGCGTCCCAGGGGGCTGCGCGGGCCCATGGCAACCAGCAGATAAAAGCCGAGCACGGTGGGCGGCAGCACCAGCGGCAGAGCCACCACCGCCTCCACCAGGAACTTCCAGCGCCAGCGCGAGCTGGCAATCCAGTAGGCGATGGGCATCCCGACCACGAACAGCACCGCCGACACGATGGCGGCGAGCTTCACGGAAAGGCCCAGCGCCTGCCAGCTCATGGCTTCTCCGGCGGCGGCTGGAATCCGTACTGGCGCAGGATCACCTGGGCTTCGGGCGTCCGCATGTAGTCCAGGAAGGCGCGGGCGAGGGTCTTGTCCGTGGCCGCCGTGGGGATGATTGCGGCCTGCTCGATGGGCGGATAGGAATCGGTGGGAATCTCCCAGTAGGCGCCTTTTCCCTTCAGGGTGGGAGCAACGGCGAGGGAAAGGGCGAGGATGCCGAGCTGCGCGTTTCCGGATGCGACAAACTGCGCTGCCTGCGAGATGTTCTCGCCCAGCACCAGCTTGTCACGCACCTGGTCATACAGCTTGAAGCTCTGTAAGGCGGCAACGGCGGCGCGACCGTAGGGCGCGTGCGCTGGATTGGCAATAGCGATCTTCTGCACTGATCGATCGAGCAGCGCCTTCATCCCCATCTTGCCGAGATCGAGCGGCGAACCGGCCGGCGCCCACAGCACAATCCGTCCGGTGCCGTACACGCAGAGCGTAGGGGCAGCGGCCAAGCCGCTGGCTGCGAGCTTCCGCGGGTACTCCACGTCGGCGGAGAAAAACACGTCAAACGTTGCTCCGTTCTGGATTTGGGCAAAGAAATTTCCCGAGGATCCGAAGGCCAGCTTCACCCGGTTGCCGGTTTTCTGCTCGTAGCCGTGCGCAATCTCGGTGAGGGCGAAGGTGAGGTCAGAGGCCGCCGCCACTGTGATCTCCCCTGCCGGCGCGGCTTTCGCCACCAGCAAGATCAGCAGAAACAGCGAGCCAAGACGCACATTTTTCATGGCGGTTCACCTCCGCTTCACACCCGGACGATCATCACCTCGGTGGACTTGATGAGGGCGGCGGCAGTATCGCCCCGTTTCAGGCGCATCTCCCGCACCGCGTCGGCGGTGATGATGGAGGTGATGGTCTGGCCGCCGATGGAGAGCTTCACCTGGGCCATCAAGCCGCTGGTGCGGACCTCGAGCACGCGTCCAACGAGCTGGTTGCGCCCGCTGATGCGGCGGAAATTGCGGCGCCGCTCCGGGCCCGGCTTCTCGCGCAGCCGGTGCAGATAGCGGTCGAGCTCGCTCTGCGGGATGCGGTGATGGCCGCCGGCGGTCTTGACCGTGCGCAGCTTGCCTTTGTAGATCCACTGCTTCACCGTGGGATAGCTGATGCCCAGCACGGTGGCGGCGTCACGGGGGCGAAGCAGGTCCATAGGATGTGCAGTTTAATACGATATTATCCGTCTATTCAACACCGTTTTCTCCAGCGCAGCCACTCAACGGCTCCCGCACGAAACTTTTGCCCGTCCTGTGAGTCTCATGTATAGGGCGCAATCCGCCAGCCAGTGGAATGCGTACCAAGGATGTGGGGGGAACATGCTGATCAAAAAGCCTGCCGACGTAGCCTCGTCCGAGATCACACCCAAGCGCGCCTACCTGAGCCGGCGCACGTTCATGGCGGGAGCGGCGGCCGCCGGCGCCTCGCTGCTTGTTGGACGACGGCTGCTGGAGATGGCATCCCCCGCCGAGGTGGCACAGGCGGGCGCGAAGCTGAGCACGGTCAAAGGCCCGTTCGGCACCGCCGAAAAGCTCACTCCCTACAAGGACGTGACCACCTACAACAATTTCTACGAGTTCTCCACCGACAAGGACGGGCCGGCGCAACTGGCCAAGGACTTCCGCACGCGTCCCTGGCAAGTCAAGGTGGAAGGCCTGGTGCAGAAGCCGCGCACGTTTGACATCGACGACATCCTGAAGCTGGCGCCGCTCGAAGACCGCGTCTACCGCCATCGCTGCGTGGAAGGCTGGTCGATGGTGATCCCATGGGTGGGTTATCCGCTCAGCAGCCTGCTCAAGCAGGTGCAGCCGCTGGGGAAGGCGAAGTACGTGGAGTTCACCACCCTCCTCGATCCCAAACAGATGCCGGGGCAGCGAGCTCGCATCCTAGACTGGCCTTACATCGAAGGCTTGCGGCTGGACGAGGCGATGCACCCGCTGGCCATCCTGTGCGTGGGCCTCTACGGCGAGGCGCTGCCCAACCAGGACGGCGCGCCGGTGCGCATCGTGCTGCCGTGGAAATACGGCTTCAAGAGCGCCAAATCGATTGTGAAGATACGGCTGGTGGAGCAGCAGCCCATCAACACCTGGAACCAGGCCGCGCCCGGCGAGTACGGCTTCTATTCCAACGTGAACCCGGACGTGGACCATCCGCGCTGGAGCCAGCGGACGGAGCGGCGCATCGACGGCAGTGGCTTCTTCGCCTCGATCAAGAAGATCCCGACCCGTCCGTTCAACGGCTACGGCGACCAGGTGGCGCAACTTTACGCCGGGATGGATCTGCGCAAGTATTACTGACGACCGTGACGCGCACCCGCTGGCTCAAACTCGCGATCTTTCCTGCATGCCTGGTGCCGCTGGGGCTGCTCGTATGGAAGGCAGCGACGGCGAACCTGGGCGCCAATCCCATCGAGGCTATCACCCACTCCACCGGCGACTGGACGCTGCGATTCCTGCTGGTCACGCTGGCCATCACGCCGCTGCGCAAGCTCACCGGCCAGCTCTGGCTTATCGGGTTGCGCCGCATGATCGGGCTGTTCGCCTTCTTCTGCGGCTGCCTGCACTTTCTCACCTACATATGGCTCGACCAGGGGTTCAACGTCCACAGCATGGCCAAGGACGTGTACAAGCGTCCCTTCATCACCCTGGGTTTCACCGCGTTCGTGCTGCTCATCCCGCTGGCCGTGACCTCGACCCGCAAGATGATTCAGCGGCTGGGCGGGCGGCGCTGGCAGTGGCTGCACCGGTTGATCTACGTGAGCGCCACCGTCGCCATCGTGCACTTCACCTGGGCGATGAAGAAAGACCACCATCGGCCGATCGAGTATGGCATCGTGCTGGGCGTGCTGCTGGGTTATCGCGTCGTGGTGTGGGCGGTGCCCGTGGTGGCTGGCAAAAGGAGACGCGCCGCCGCTCTGGCGGATGCGGCTGGCGACTAAGCCGGACCATCTTCGATTTCAAAGTCTCCCCTGATCGCCCTCCGGCGGATGGTAGCCAGCAGGACCAGCAGAGCTCCGATGCCGGCGATCCAGAGAATGGTCGCGGTCTCGACCACCCAAGCCGGCGCCGCTCCGGCCCGCTTGAGAACGAAGGGAAGAAAGTTCCAGGTGGTGATGCGGACGTAATCCCATTCATCCCACTTCATGGCGTAATTCACGAGGCCCCATGCCTGCATCTTTCCCAGGGCAAACCCGGCAATATTCTCGAAGCGCAGCCCGATGACGAACGTGGGGTGGCCGAGGGTTTCCATCTGATAGATCTCCAGCGGCACCCAGAATGCCAGCGAGGCGAGCTGGATGGCGGCGCTGGCGGCCACCAGCGCCATCCCGACCGCTCGCACCAAGCGGCCCACTTGCGCGCCGTGTCGCAGTAACAAGGGCACGGAAATGAACGCGACCAGCTCCGCCGTGGTTGAAACGTAGCGGTCTCCCCAGGCGAAGTCGCCGTTCCACACCGTGTAGCGCGCGTAGAAGCAGATGTAGGCCAGCAGCAGCAGCGTGAAGGCGGAGAGGTAGGCCTTGATCTCGGGCCGAAACCGCTTCCAGAGAAGGATGGCCACGATGGCGGTCAACACCAGCAGCGGGTCAAACAGAAAGATGGATTTCTCCGGCTGAAAAAGGGCGCCGAAGAAACCCACGTGGAAGGGCGTCTCGAACGGATAGTTTGACGGCAGCTCGGGGTTGAGCATCCTCTGCTCACGCCCAAAAACGCTGATGTAGGTATTGAAGAACGATCCGAAACGATAGAACTGGTAGATACGGTCGAGCAGAATGAACACCGCATATACGGGTGCGGCCACGCGCAGGTAAGCGACAATCCGATCGAGCAGGGCCCGCCCGCGCACCCTGGTGAACCACGAGACCAGCAACAGAAAGCCGCCCACCGCAACCAGGTCCAAGCCGGTGGTCAAACGGGTCAACAGATTCAGTCCCAGCGCCGCGGAGCCAATAAGCAACGCCCGGCGATTCCCGGTGCGCAGCCACTGGTACTGGAACGCGAGGCCGGTGAGTGTCAGCAGCATGATGTAGTTGTTCTCCATCATGTTCTGGGTGTAGTGCAGGTGGGTGGTGCAGAAGAGCAGCGCCAGGACACCCGCAATCGCCTGATTCACGGTGAAGTCGAACCAGCGCAACAGCCGTAAGCACACCAGCGCGGTCAACACCGACACCAGCGCGTTGGTGCAGTAGGCGACGATCATGCCGCGAATGCTGGGATCCTCTTTGTAGTTGGCTAGAAACGGCAGCCGCTCAAGGTAGGCGCCGATTACGTCGAAAGGCAGCATCAGCAGGGACTGGCCGATGCCGTACCAGCCATAGAGCTTGCCACTGCGGCCGTGCAAGCCAAACTCCGGGTACTCGCCGGGGAACACCGCGGGCTCGGAGGTCCAGAAGGAATGCGTCGCCTGCAGGCGGTGCATGGTGTCGCTGGAACCGAGGTCGCCGGACTGCACCAGCACCGCAGCAAGAAATGCCACAACAGCCAGGAGAAAAGCGGGGCGGCGAAGAAGTGCCCACCCCAGCACGCGAAAATCGCGCGTGCCGGGGGCCCCGGTCGCGTGGAGGCGAGTTCGCATCCGCAGGCGATGCTATCGCACAGGCGGGAGGGATTCAAATCGGCAGCCGCCAAAAATAAAAGCGTCCTGGATCCGTTTAGATCCAGGACGCCGATGGCAGCCCTCCCCCAGAACTGCCTTACAACAACTCCACCATAATCCGGCGCCCGCCGCGCGTAAACATCACGTCGGTAATGGCCCAGTGGTTACGGCGGTTTCTAGCTGAGTGGGGGGAAGGTTACGGGGGTTTCTTGCCGACGGGGAGAAGCTCTGCAACAATCTGCGCATGCAAGCACACAAGACTTCATCCAGCCTTATCCGGCGCGAGACGCGCAACCGGGACACGCGGCGGGCTTTTGAAGCGGTGAAAATCTCGAGCGGCCTGATCGCTTTCTATCCTCAGGCCATTCATCGGGCCCAGCCCTACGTTATCCTGCTTGACCCGGTCAGCGGCATTCTCAAGCGCCTGGAGCTTCCGGCGGATAAGTAACGGCGTTTCTCTGGTGACGGATGGAAAGGCGGAGTGAACCGCGCCTGGCGAGCGCCCAAAAGGGTAACGAGCGGCCTCCTGGAACGACGGCGGACGCTCGTCAGTTCCAAAAAGCCGCTCCGACAGCGCCGCTCCGATGAACGCTGCCCCCACGCACAGAGGAACAACCTTCGGCCCCTGCACGACCCCTCAAACCCATACGGCTATCAGTTGAATAACTGACCTGCGCTTACAACAGAGCCGGCTTCATGCAGCGCCAGCGAGCGCCACTCCCACGAAGCCGGCCCCCAAGTGCGTCCGATGCCCCTCATTGCAGGACGCAACCCTTAAAGTGATCTCCATATCCAACGTTGCAGCGAGAGTACCGGCGCGCGGCGCAACAGTCCAACTCATAGTTTTGCTGCGTGAAATCGGAATCTTCTTTAGAAATTTATCTTATGCGCGCGATAAGCAAAGTTTTTTGCCGCTGGGCAGCGGCGGCGCTTTCCCGTGTGGCATACTTCTGCTCCGCAAGCGCGGAGAGGAGAGTGCAATGCACACAGGCGAGACGCAGCGGGCTTTTCGCATCGGCATCGCCGGGCCGGTGGGCTCGGGAAAGACCGCGCTGGTAGACCGGCTCAGCCAGAAGCTGTGGCCCAGGCATAGTCTGGCGGTGGTAACCAACGACATCTATACCAAAGAGGACGCCGAATTCCTGCTGCGCCAGGGCACGCTTCCCGCCGAACGCATCCGCGGCGTGGAGACTGGAGCGTGCCCGCACTCCGCCATCCGCGAGGACGCTTCCATGAACCTGCAGGCCATCGCCGAGCTGGAAGACGCGCTGCCCGGCCTCGAGCTGGTGTTCGTGGAGAGCGGCGGCGATAATCTTGGCGCGGCCTTCAGCCCGGAGTTGGTGGACGTGTGGATCTACGTCATCGATGTGGCCGAGGGCGACAAGATCCCGCGCAAAGGCGGCCCCGGCATCACGCGCTCGGACCTGCTGGTGATCAACAAGATCGATCTCGCGCCTTATGTCGGCGCGTCGCTGGAGGTGATGGATCGCGACTCGCGCAAACAGCGCGGCGAGCGGCCGTTCCTGTTCACCAACCTGCGCGATGAGGTGGGGCTGGCGCCGGTGGTCGAGTGGGTGGAGGAAAAGCTCACCCTGCCTGCCGAAACGCGGCATTCCGTGATCGATGCGCACGCTCCGCTCGCCACACATTCTCACGAACACAGCCACCATCATCATGAGCATGAGCACTGAACAACCGCCGGGCAGCGACCTCGCATATCTTCGCCTGCTCCATCTCGCCGACAGCGCGCTGCCCATCGGGGCGCTGGCGCACTCGTTCGGCCTGGAGTCTCTCGCCGCGTGCGGATTGCTGGCGCTTGCCGGCGTGGCTGAGTTCCTGCGTGGATATGTGGAAGAGGCGGGAGTAATGGAAGCAGTGTTCTGCCGCGAAGCATTTCGTCTGGCCGGAGTAAACGAGTTCGCGGGCGATCGCTGGGTGGAGATCAACCAGCGCTTGAGCGCTCTCAAGCCTGCGCGAGAAAGCCGCGCGGGCAGCGCCGCCCTGGGGCAGCATTTCTTGTCAGCCGTCGTCGGGCTCGGCGAATTCCCGCTAGTGCGAGACGCGCTTGCGGCTTCACGACAGGCGCATGGCCTCGTGCATCACAGCCCCGCCTTCGGGCTGGTTGCGGGCGCGCTCGGGTTGGATGAGGAACGCGCGGTGTTGGCCTACCTGCATCAATCGCTTGCCAGCCTGGTATCGGCCTGCCAACGACTTTTGCCCGTCGGACAGAGCGAGGCCACCCACATTCTGTGGAACCTGAAGCCAGCGCTGATCGAAGCTGCCGCACGCAGCCGCGCCGCCACGATCAACGATGTCTGCTGCTTCATGCCGCTGCTCGACTGGGGCGCGATGGAGCATCCGGCGCTCACCACCAGGCTGTTCATCAGTTGAGACCATGGCGTGCGCGCAACAAATCGAGATCGGTCGCGAGCCGGCCGCGGACACCGCCAGCCGGGTCGAGGCTTCGCTCGAGCTCGATTTCGAGTACGACCAGGCCGCGGGCCGCACCGTCCTAGTCGCCAGCCGGCAGCAGGCTCCACTCAAGGTGGTGCGCGCTTTCGCGCTCGAAGATGGCAGCGCTCTCGCCCACCTGCACAACGTTTCCGGCGGCCTGCTGGGTGGCGATCGCCTCGCGTTGCGAGCGCAGGTTGGAGCAGGCGCAAGCGTGCAGTTGACAACCACCGGCGCAACGCGCATCTACCGCCCGCGCGAACAAGCGCCCGACTCGGCGCAGGTCAATGATGTCAGCGTGGCAGAGAACGCGTTGCTGGAATACGTTCCCGACCCGATCATCCCGTTTGCCGGAGCTCGCTTTCGTC
>JBKQPN010000040.1:0-47697 GCA_052145015.1 Terriglobales bacterium | reverse complement strand
AGTTCTGCCGCAGGATGGGCAGCGCATGGCGGAACTGCGACTGCACGCCATCGTCGAAGGTTATCCGCGGCAGAGCGCGCACCGGCGGCTTCTGTTTCGCGATGACGGCGACGTGCGCAGCGAACTGCGCCGCCGTCACGGTATAGGAATAAGACGCACTATCCTCGGTGATCTCGTGGTAGGTGGGGATCACCGCCGGCCCGGAGGCGGTCCCGCTGTCCTCAGCTCGCATTCGGCGCTCCTGCCGGCTGCGTTTGCGGCCGTGCTACTCCGGCCGGCGTTGGGTGGGTCTCCACGCCCTCGGCGGCGAGGGCGTCCTGAAATCGCCAGAACTGATACTTTCCGAGCAGACGGACTAACCGGTTCTCCATCCGCCTAAGGTTGGTGTAATGGCGGAATCGTGACCGCAGCTTGGCCGGGATACGCGGTTGTCCGGGATCGACTTCCCAGGGATGCAGGTACACCACCGCCGGCTGCCGGTGCTTTTCATACCGCGACATCGCCATATCGGTATAGGCGAAGGGGAAGATTCGCAGGTATCCGCCGCCCGCCGCTGGAAGGTCCAGGCCGAGCAGGCGCACCGTCGCTGGCGGAAATTCCCGCAAGGTCATTCCGTTATTGCAAGTGTGGGTGTAGGGGAATCGCTGGGCGCCGGGCACGCCGTAGAGATCATGATGGATGGGATAAATACTGGAATCGTAGACAAAGCCTTCTTCGGCCAGAATGTCGAGCGCCCAGAGGCAATTGGCGGTGATCGACCAGGTCGGCGCGCGATATCCCAGAACCGGCACACCGGCTGCCTGCTCGATCGCTTGCTGGGCTGCACGAGTGTCCCGGCGAAACTCCTCGGGAGTAAGGCTGTAAACCGTGCGATGCCAGAAGCTGTGGCAGGCCAGTTCGTGCCCGCGGCGATTGATCTCCCGCAGCAGCGCCGGAAAACGCTCGGCAACCCATCCCACCATGAAGAATGTCGCCTTGGTGCTATGTTCGTCGAACAAATCCAGCACACGCTCGGTGTTCGCTACCACCCGGCTGGGGAACTGGTCCCAGTTGTCGCGCGAGACCGACCCGGCAAAGGCTTCCACCTGGAAGTAATCCTCCACGTCCACGCTGAGGACGTGCCGGATGGGGGCCGGTTTCATGCTGGAGGAATTCATAGGTTCAATGCTGCGACTTCTGGCATCCTGCAATCTTCCTTGAGGACTGTCAACATCGCTGGAGGACACCGACTTTGCCCGCGCAGCGACACGGGGCGGGGCCACCAGCCAGCCCGCAAAGCGACTTCCATTATCGGCGCGACCAAGGCGGTAAACCACTTTATTTTTCAATAGGATAACCAGCTTCGACAAGCCAGCCCCGGCAAAAGTGAAAAAAAGTGCACACCGTCTCGCGAGACCTGCCTGAGGGGACCGAACCTGCCTGCCTAACCCCATCCCCATGCCAAGCGTGAGCAGCGCCGGATATGATGTCCTGGAAGCTGCTGGATCAGCCTCGTACTAGAACCGTGCCTGAACCCGTTCACGTGCTGTTCATCATCGACGAGTTGTGCCGGCTCGGTGGCGCCGAGCGCATCCTGCTGCGGCTGGTTCGCCTTCTGCCGCCGGAAAAGTATCGCGCCTCGCTGGTCACGTTCCGGCTTGATCCCGCGGTGTTCCATGACATCCCCTGTCCTTTTCATTTCCTGCCGCTGCGGCGCACCTATGACTTCAATGCGGTGAAGATGGGGATGAGACTGCGCAAACTGATTCGTGCGGAAAACGTAGCCATCGCGCACACCTTCTTCGAGACTTCAGATCTGTGGGCGGGTCCGATTGCGCGGTTCAGTGGCGTTCCCATTCTGATCTCCAGCCGCCGCGACCTGGGGATTCTCCGCGCCTCCAAACACCACCTGGCGTATCGCTTCGTGAACCGCTTTTTCGACCGCGTGCTGGCGGTCTCCCAGGAAGTCCGCAACTATTGCATTGCCGAGGATGGTTTGCCGCCGGAAAAAGTGCTGACTCTCTACAACGGCATCGAGCTGGACCAGATTGCGTCCCGGGACAGCGCCGCCGTGTCGCGCGCCGGCTTGGGATGCGCCGAGGCGTCCCATCTCATCATCACCGCCGCCAATATCCGGCGGGTGAAGGGTCTGGACGTTCTGGTGCGGGCGGCTGCCATCGTGCAGCGCGGGTTCCCCCGCGCGACTTTCCTCATCGTTGGCGGGATTCTCGAGCCGGAATACGCGCAGGAGATGCAAGAGCTGACGCGTTCTCTTGCTCTCTCCGATACCGTGAAGTTTCTCGGCGCGAGGAAGGACGTGATGCCGCTGCTGGCGATCAGCGACGTATTCTGCCTTCCCTCGCGCAGTGAAGGATTCTCCAATGCGCTGATCGAGGCCATGGCGTCCGGCCTGCCTTGTGTGGCGACGCGAGTCGGTGGCAATGCGGAAGCGCTCGCCGACGGGGAAAGCGGCTTCATCGTGGACTCTGACGACCCGCAGGCCATGGCGGAGCGGATCCTGATCCTGCTTCGCGATCCCGAGTTGCGCCGGCGTATGGGCCAGCGCGGAAAGGAAACCGTGGAGAGCAGGTTTTCCGCTCACAGCATGATTACGCAATTGGTTGGCGTTTACGACGAATTGCTGGCGGGCCGCAAATAACGCGCTGCTACCACCTGCTGCCAGGCAGAAAACGCAGCCTCCGGGGAAGGAACATCCCGTCCACCACTTCCCAGCCATCGGTGCGGTTGTAAGTGTGGGTGCAGAGATTTCCCTCCTGCCACTCGGGACCGATGTGGTGGATCGGCGTCTCGCGGTATTCGGTTTCGCTGAGCTTCTCGACGCGGTTCAGAACCAGGGCATATCCGTAGCGCAGCGAGCAGTCCTGGGATGGCCGGATCAACTCCCCGTTCTCCATGAACAAGGCGCCGCCAGGACGGGCCCGGCGAACGTCGGAAACCACTGGGTTGCACGGGTGGGGCGTCCAATCGCCCAGGGGAGAGTCGGCGTAGAAGAGGTGCAGCTCGTCGGTGGTTTCGGCGCCGGGAGCGGCCATGTTGAGGAACAGCCACAACCTTCCGTTGTGCTCGAACAAGGTTGGATCGACGGCAGCTACCTGGTCCATGAGCACGCGCTCGAGCACCCAGCGCCCGGGAAACGCTTCCGCGCGGTACAACTCGACCCGGCCGCTGGCCCGCGTCTCCGGCAGCATGTAAACCTCTCCCTTCCACTCGAACACGAAGGGATACGAGAGATGGTAATCCCTCACCAGCACGCTTTCCGCGGGCCCGCAGTTTCCGCTGTCGTCCACTTCCATGCAGGAGATGTCCGCCTTTCCGGCGCGGAAATCGAAATCCTCGAAGAAAAGATAGGTTTTGCCGTTCCGCCGAAACAGGAATGGGTCGGCGTGAAAATGACCCGGGGGGATGGGCAGGATGCGGAAGCCGGTCATGTCGGTGGCCACGGTGCGTTCGCCTTCACGGCGCCGCAAAGCGACGAACCACTGAGTGCGCTGCGACACCACGCGCGCCCGCAGCTTGCGCTTCAGCCATGTCCCTGCCCACCGCGAGAGAAACCTCGCCATCGCCGGCGCGCGCGGCGTCTTGTAGATCCCCTTCTTGTATTCGTCAGCTTCGTTGTATTCCGGCAGCGCCTGGATGAACTCCCAGCCGTAGCGGTAAAGCTGCCGCAAGCGGCGCAGCGGAAATTCCGCGGTTTTCCAATAGGTGGCGTTGCGGTTCAAATAGAGGGAATCGAAATTGGTGGCCGCCAGGGAACGATAGATGACATGCCCGCCGTCCAGGTCTTCGGTCAGGATCTGCAGCAGGCTGCCGGTCACGGGATTGCGTTCGTACATCTCCCAAAAGCCGGGCGGCGCGCCGCGGTATTCGCGATTGTCGCCGTGATGGAAGGACCAGACGCCGTAGCGCGCCGTGCTCAGGATGCCGCCGCGGATAATGCGGAACCCGAAGCGGAACAGCACGTCCAAACGTGCTTGCTCGATGCGGTTGACGTCTTCGTCGCTGAACCGGTCCACGAATCCCTTTTGCAGGGGTTTGGTCTTGATGATCTCGGCGGTGCCCAGGATCGGTTCCAGTCCGACGGTGGCGAATGCGTCATGCTTGCCGCGATGGGCTCGCTGGTCCCATGCGACGTAGCGGTTGTAGAGTCCATGGATCCAGTACATCCGCAAGCGTTCGCGGAATGACCGCTGGGGGGCAGTGCGGGAGGCATCATTTAGCACCACCAGCACGATTTCGGCGAAATCGGAAGCCTGGATGTCAGCCAGGATATTGGCCACCCAGGCGCTCGATCGCAACGAATCCAGCATGACTCCAATGCGTAACGGTGAGCCTGCGTTCTGTTTCGGTTCGGGCTGTGTCTGCATGGGGGCCGTGCCGCTTGGCCGCAATGTTATCAAACCTGGCCGGCGCAGGAATCCTTGGCGGCAATCTATCCCGGCGCGTTTGCGGTTTCGGCCCGCTTCGCATCTGAATTAGAATCTTTGCAGCGGACTTGAGTACCAACGGCCATCGCTCGGTGGTAAGCGTCATCATCCCGGCGTACAACGCTGCCGGATTGATCTCGGAGACCCTCCAGAGCGTCTTCGCGCAAACCTACCGCGACTTCGAGACCATCGTGGTCAACGACGGTTCCCCCGACACCGCGGCGCTCGAAGCGGTGCTACGCCCCTTCGCCGATCGCCTGGTCTATCTCCGGCAGGAGAACCGCGGGGTCAGCGCGGCGCGCAACGCCGGCATCCGCGCCGCCCAGGGGCGTTATGTCGCTTTTCTGGATTCCGACGACCTGTGGGAGCCCGGGTTCCTCGAGGCCCAGGTGGGCATGCTCGAACGCGACCCTTCCCTGGACCTGGTCTACGCAGACGGCCTGATCTTCGGCGACACCCGCGATAACGGCCGCACCTTCATGGAGTTGTTCCCTTCCCAGGGAGAGGTGGGCTTTGAAAGCCTGCTACTGCGCCGCTGTACGCCGCTCACCTCCACCGTGGTGGTGCGGCGCGAGGCGGTGCTCGAAGTGGGCGCCTTCGATGAAAGCATTCGCACCTCCGAAGATCACGACTTGTGGCTGCGGCTGGCGGTTGCGGGCAAGCACCTCAGCTACCAGCACCATGTGTTCACCCGCTATCGGCGCCGGCAGGGCAGCATGACGGCCGACCCGGTGTGGCTGGCCCAGAATAATCTGCAGGTGCTGGTGAAAACTCTGGGCCGCTGCCGCCAGGGATCGCGCGAGAGCGGGCTGGTGCAGCGGGCCATCGAAAAGAAAAATGCGGATATCGAATACTTGAAAGGCCACCGGGCGTTGCTCGCCGGAGACGCCGGTTCCGCGCTCGAACACTTCCGCGCCGCCAACCGCTACCTGCACAGCCGCAAGCTGCGCCTGGCAGAGTGGGGGCTGCGCTGGGCTCCCTGGCTGGTGGTCAGCGTATACCGGCTTCGCAGGAAGCTCTTCTTCAAGAAGAGTTTCTAACCGATTTTTCTGTGAGGTCGGTGGCCAGGTGTTCGCCGGCAAGATCGCTGTCCGCGTTGTGGTGAACCTCGGCCGGCGTGGATGTTTTCCTTCCCGCCGAGCGCACGATCGAGGACGGGCCCTCGCGCAATAATCTTTTCAGCTTGTGCTTGATCCCCACCGCTTCGAAGACTGCGGCCGCGGTGCGGGAGGTGAAGCGCAGCAGCGCGTGCAGGGCCATGAGGGCGCGATAGCGGGCGGTGTCGCGAAAATAGTAGACGTCGGCGCAGGCCAGGCTGCCGGTGGAGAAAAACTGCTTGTGCATTCCGGTGCCTTCGCCGAAGTCGAGGGAGTCGAACCTCTGCTCGGCGAACAGGCTCTCCAAAGCAAAATATTGCAGAACCACACCGGGAGAAAGGTGGCCGTACTCCGGATCGTGCCCCACGAAGCGATAAATCAGGTCGTTCTCCTCCATGGCGGCGCAGTACATGTAGGCGACGGGACAATCATCCAGGAACAGGGTGTAGGCGCGGACCGCGTCGCGTTCCGCCAGGCTGCGCATTTCGGTGACGAACGTGGGGTCGTCCGGGATGCCGGCGCGCAACAGGCGCTCCTGATAGGTCTTGGCCGAGATCTGGCGGGCCAGAACATGGAATTCTTCCATTTCGTCGGGCCGCGAGAACGCGCGCACATCGCTCCTGCCATTGGAGAGCGAGGTAAACCTCCGCACCTTCTTCCGCAAGGTATAGCGTGACTTGCTGGAGAATTTCTTCAGGTAATCGGGCAGGGTCTGCCGCAAGTCCACGTAACAACGGTAATAGCGATCCGGGATGTATCGGAACGCCGCCGTGGATCCGGAGTACTCGGGAACAGCACGCGGCAGAGGATGGGAGCGGATCACCGCGACGTCGACCGACCGCGGCAAATCAGGCACCGAGAGCTCCGGACGCGGATGCAGCCCGTGGTTGAGAACCAAGCCGCGCAAGTTCACTGCGCCGAGGCGCAGCTCACCCAATAGGAACCTGAGCTGAACGCTTTTTTCCTGCCAGCAGTTGCTCACTAACACTATCCTCGCCGAACCGGTTGGGAGTGGGCCGTGGGCCGAGTCCTAAATCAGTGTTATGCCGGGTAGGCGAGCCACGGGGGACCGCGGTTGTCTATGCTCGCGACGACAACCGTGCTTGGGTTCAGCATCACCGGCGGCGGACATTCCCCGGCTGAGCTTCCGCTCGCGGGCTCATGCCACCGAGGCGGCGGAAATCCCGGTGGTTGGTGCGAACTCGATGGCGATCGCTCCACCCGGCTCGACCCGGAGCCGTTACACCATGTTTTTTGGGCGTACTCCTGCTGCACCAGGTCGTCCAGCGGAGAGATCGCGGAGAGGAAGATCGCAAAGGTCCCTAGCGCACCCAGAAGCAGCAGCACGGGGTGCAGTTTGAGCGGCAGAGTCGTCGAAACGAGCGGCGCGCGGCCTCGCATCAGGGCCCTTTAGATGAATTTCTAGTGTAGTAATGGGCAGGAAGGGGCGGGCGATGCCATTCTACACCGATTCGTATTATCCGACACTCATTGTTTGTAAATTTCTTGTCAGGTGTGGCGCCCTGAAATCCTGGTAGTTGCTGGACGAAGGTCACTTCGTCCGCTCACTGGCAATCCCGAAGGGAAGCACCCACCGTTTCCTGCACACGGGAGTACTCTCGACCATCACTGCCATCTGCCCTTGCTTTACCGCAACCACGCAGAACTGCAAATAGCCGAATCGGTTGGCGTGGAACGTGGCCTCGAGCGGTTTACTCACCAGGTGGTGGCCGGCATCGAAGCGATTGGCTACGAATACCTGCTGGGAACGGTTATTCGGGCTGCCGACGAAAACATGGAAGCCGAGGACGCAATCGTAGCCCCAAACGGTCGCGCAAGGAGGATCGTGGGCGTAGTCATAGTCCCAGCGCACCCTGATCGCCCGCGGGGAGGCAAATTCCAACACGGCAAAGAGCAGAATCCCTGCGATGGCCAGGATCAGTAAGGCGCGTTTGCGTGTCCGCGGCACATGCCTCATTCCGCTCTTCCCATCGCCGTAGGTGCCCGAAGAATCGCACCTAAGTCATTATTGTGCAAGGCCTTCATCACCGACTGATGCCGCAAAGACACCCCAGGTACAGTGGTCACCGGATTGCTCATATCAAGCCGGGGGATGCGGCGATGCGACGAAAGTCCAGGCTGGTGTGCAACAGATTGCACACTCGACCTGGATGGGGCACGTCCAAACCGCCACTGAGCCGCCAACTGCTTGGTTCTTAACGACTAATCATCAGTTCCAACAGGGCCAACTTTGGAAGGATGGTTGCACAAAAAATTTCTGCGCTATCTATAGGAAAGCGGGTTCGCACGTGTATCTGGACTTCCTTAATCTGAAGCGGGAACCATTCTCTCTGACTCCCGACCCCAAGTTCCTCCACTTGGCGGACCCGCACCGTAACGCCCTGGTGGCGTTGGTGCAAGGGGTAATCCGCCGGCGGGGGTTCATGGTGGCCACCGGTCCGGTGGGAACGGGCAAGACCACCATCCTCAATGCGCTGCTGCACTTGCTGTCGAACCTCCATAAGAACGGCGAGCGCAAGCTGGTGTCAGCCTTCCTGGTGAATCCGGTGCTCACCCGCGAGGAGTTCCTGGAGTCGTTGCTGGACGAATTTGAGGTGACGGTGACCTCCACCACCAAGCCTCGCCGCCTGCTGGCCCTGCACGAACTGTTTCTGGAAGCCCAGAGCAAGGGCGGCACCGCCGTGCTCTTGATTGACGAGGCTCATCTGTTGACGGTGGACTTGCTGGAGGATATCCGGCTGCTCACCAACATGGACACGCACCGCGAGAAGCTGCTGCAGGTGATCCTGTGCGGCCAGCCGGAGCTGGCCACCCTGCTGCTGCAACCGCAGTTGCGAGCCTTGCGGCAGCGCATCGCGCTGCTGGCGCAATTGCGCCCCCTGACCCCCGCCGAGACCGCCAGTTACATCGAGCAAAGATTGCGCCTGGCGGGCATGGAAGGGCCGCTGCTGTTTTCCGCCGCGGCGCTCGACGAGGTTTACCGCCGCACCCAGGGAGTGCCCCGCCTGATCAATCTGCTGTGCGACAGTTGCCTGACCATCGCGGCGCAAATGCATCGCAAGGACGTGGAACCCGACATCGTGCGCGCCGCCGTGTCCGGGCTTACCTTGACGCCGCCCTCGGTGGTTGCCCCCCCGGCCAACGGCTCCGGCGCTGCCGCGGGTCCCTCCGCCGAATCGCGTCCCCTGCCCGCGCGCGGGCACTATGAGGAAGACGAAGTCCCTCGCCGGGCGGTGGGAGGCCAGTTGTGAGCAAGTTTTTCAAACGGACCCAGAAGGTGAACGAGACCCCGGCCCCGCGTGCGCCCCAGCCCATCGATGTGATGAACGTCGATCAACTGCTCGATTCCATCAATCGCGGCGTCGATGAGCAGTTGGCAGGCTTGACCACCGCACCCTCCGAAGCCAAGATCGCTACCACGCTCGATGCTGTGCAGCAAGGGCCCGCGGTCGGGGTGGTGGAATTCCCTACCGAGGCGTATCGGATGGTCCGCCTTCCGCGCGATCCGCGGAGGTTGTTCTTCCCCGAGGATGAAACCGTCCCCGCGCCGCCGGCCTTGGAGGCCTACCGCAGTTTCCGCACCCGTGTGCTTCGCTTGCAGGCACGGCGCCAGTTCCGGACCGTGGCCATCACCAGCGCCGCCAAGGGCGACGGCAAGACCCTGACCTCTTCCAACCTTGCCTTGTGCTGCGCCCAGCTTCCCCAATTTCCGGTTTTGCTGATCGATGGTGATCTTCGCACCCATGGCGCCAGCCGTTGCATTGGGCACGACGAAGGACCCGGGCTGGCCGACGTGCTGATCGGCCGGGTGGCGCGCGAGGCGGCCGTGGTGGCCACCGACGTTCCCAATCTCCATTTCGTCTGTGCCGGCGATGCCACGAAAAATCCGCCGGAATTGTTCTCCGGGGCGCCCTGGAAGGAGTTCATCACCTGGTGCAAGGACAACTTCAAGCTGGTGCTGGTGGATTGTCCGCCCGCGTTCCCGCTGGCTGACTTCGAGCTGATCTCCGCCAGTTGCGACGGAATCCTGGTCATCGCGCGCGCCCGCGCCACTAATAAGGAAGCCTTGGAAAGAGTGCTGGCCCAGGTGGACAGCCACAAGCTGCTGGGCGTGTCGCTCAACTCGGTGGCCTCCTACGATCATTCGTACTACTACTATGATTACGGTGACAAACGGAGATGATGTGAGACCGGAAAGCCATTCTCTGGACTTGAGGCGGCTATGTATCCGAACCTGAAGCTGCAGATCTTCAAACGCGGCGTGCGGCAGAACCATCTGGCGCGGCAAATCGGGATCAGCGATCCCATCCTCAGCAAGATCATCCACGGCTATCGTCCACCGACCGAGGCGGAGCGCAAACTGCTCGCCGCCTGTCTGGAGGCGGACGAAAGCTGGTTGTTTGAAGAGTTCGAGGCGGAAGTTGCTCCTCCCCTGGCCACCCTGCCCACTAACGGGAACGGCAACGGGAACGCCAAGCCGCTTGCCGACCGCCACTGAGAGCGCCAGCTCGCCTCAGATCCAGCCCCGCATCCAGTAGTACGCGATCTTCACGCTTTCCTCTGCTAAATCCAGGAATGCCGGCCAGCGGCCGCCCAGAGTACCGCTGCGCTTGAATGCATCCGGGATCGGGTGCGGGGCCACGTCCAGCCCGGCTTTGCGGAACGCTCGCACGGCCCGGTACATGTGGTAGTCGCTGGTGAGCAGCACCTTCCGGCCTGGGGTTGCCTTCAGCATCTCTGTCACGTACTGCGCGTTCTCCCGCGTGCTTCGCGAACGTTCTTCGACGCGCAGCACCGCCGCGGGCACGCCCTGCGATTGCACAAAGTCGCGCATCGACGACGCCACCGGCGGCGAGCCCGTGCCGCCGCTCAGGACCACCAGCGGGAAGGCCCGCTCGCGGTAAGCCCGCACCGCGTACAAACTGCGCACGTAGGAATCCCAGGCAATCACCCCATCGCTGCTGGGGCGCGCGCCGCCCAGTACGATCAGGACTTCGCCGGGCGGATCGTTCCAGCCTCCGGCCAGATGCTTCGCCCACCAGGCATCCAGCGGGGTGAGCGTCGCCACTACTACCAGCAACCCCACCAGAGCGAACAGCCACCCGAGCAGGCGGGTAACGCAGCCGAAGAGCGTTCGCGATGCCGGCATAGGAATCGAGTGCTCCAGAATAACAGGTGGAGTTTGGTGCGGGTTTCCCCATTGGTCAAAGACTGCGGAGACCGGTGCCAAAATGAAAAGGCGAGGCCCAACTTCGGACCTCGCCGTGTTGTTGTGTGCTGCGCGTTGTTTACGGTACCGCCGCCTTCACTTCGCTCGAGAACAGACTTTCCACGCCGCCGCTATCCACGGACGTCACCACGTAGAAGTAGGTCTGTCCCGCCTGCACGTTAAGGTCGACATAGTCCGCGGGTGCATTGAGCGAGGTGTTGATCATGGTGTAGGGTCCGCCGGTGGTTGAACCGCGATACACGTTGTACCCGATTACCGCCGACGCCGAACTCCACGACAAGGTGGCCGAGTGCTGGACGGGAACGCTGACGGTTACGCTCGCCGAAGCCGACTTCGTGGAATCGGCCGCGCTGGTGGCTGTCACCGTGAAGGTTCCCGCCGCGCTCGGCGCGGTGTAAAGGCCGCCGGTGGTGATGGTCCCGCCCGTCGCCGACCAGCTCACCGCCGTGTTGCTGCTGCCCGTTACCGTCGCGGTGAACTGCTGGGTGGCGCTGGTCGAGAGCGACGCCGAGCCCGGCGAGAGCGATACCGCCACCGCCACCACCGGCGCGCTGACCGTTACCGTCGCCGATGCCGATTTGGTCGAGTCCGCGGCGCTGGTCGCCTTCACCGTGTAGCTTCCGGCTGCCGCGGGCGCGGTATACATGCCGCCGGAGGAGACGCTTCCCGCCGTGGCCGACCAGCTCACTGCCGTGTTGCTGCTGCCGCTTACGCTGGCCGTGAACTGCTGCGTGCCGTTGCTCAACATCGAGGCCGACACCGGCGAGATCGTGACTGCCACCACCGGGGCCGCGCTCACCGCCACGTTCGCCGACGCCGACTTGGTCGAGTCGGCAACGCTGGTCGCCTTGACCGTGTAGGTTCCGGCTGCGCTCGGGGCCGTGTACAGACCGGAGGTGATTGTGCCGCCCGTCGCCGACCAGGTCACCGCGGTGTTGCTGCTCCCGCTGACGCTGGCCGTGAACTGTTGCGTCCCGCCCGTGGTCAGCGACGCCGACCCTGGCGTGATGGAGACCGCGACCACCGGGGCTGGGCTCACCGTAACGCTCGCCGACGCCGACTTGGTCGTATCCGCCGCGCTGGTGGCTGTGACCGTGTAAGTGCCGGCTGCACTCGGGGCCGTGTACAGGCCGCTCGTGGATACGGAGCCGCCCGTCGCCGACCAGGTCACCGCGGTGTTGGAATTCCCGCTGACCGCGGCGGTGAACTGCTGCGACCCGCCAGTGGAGAGCGACGCCGAACCGGGTGAGATCGTCACCGCGACTGTCGCCGCTGCCGTTACGCTGACCGCCGCCGAGGCTGACTTGGTAGTGTCCGCCATGCTGGTCGCCGTCACCACGAAGCTGCCCGCGCTCATGGGCGCGGTGTACATTCCGCCCGAGGAGATATTCCCGCCGCTGGCCTTCCAGGTCACCGCCGTGTCGCTGGTCCCGCTCACGTTGGCCGCGAACTGCTGGCTCTTGCCCAACGCGAGCGCCGACGAACTCGGCAACACCGCGATCGCGACCGCGACCGGCGCTGACAATCCCGAACCGTAGGCCGACACTTTGCAGGTCGCCCACCTTGAGCCAGTAGTCCAGGATGCTGGCAGGGAACTGAGCGTGGTCTGCGCGCTGGTTTCGCTGCTGCAGTTGCCCTTGTTGGTATCGCGGAACTCGACGGTCCCGCTGCCGCTGCTCAAGATCGCGATCCAGTAGCGTGTTCCCTTGACTACATTGGCGGCAGGCATGGCAATCGCGTTCCAGGCGCCCGGTTGCGGCTGCGCGGTGCTGCCCTGGGTCAGCAGCGTGCCCGGATGGCCGGCGGCGTCAGCATACAGGCCCACCGCGAGTTGCTGGGCGGTCGAGGAACGATCGAGGTAAATCGCCAGCGAAGCGACACTGCCTGTGGATGTCGCATTGACCGGGAATGCCTCCGCCTGGCCGGAGGTGTTCGAGTCCACTTGCGACTCGACGCGGGTGTCACCCAGCAGTGCCGCCACGGATGGCGTAGCTAACTGGGCGGAGACAGGAAGTGACGCAATGCATAAAAGAGCAACTACTAAAAAAAAGATGAAGTGCTTCTTCACGGGGGTATCTCCTAAGCGGGGGACTTGCGCTACTGGTTGTGTGCAACGTTTTCATTAGGAGCTTCTAGCCAGCAGAGTATGTGCGCCGCCGATTTCGCGGAAGATTCCGAGAGACTGCTGGCGTGGGCGGATGCGGACATGTCCCCGGGTAAGTCACAAGCGTGCGGGCGAGTTTGTGCAGTTGTTGGGTCGTCCGCCGGAGCGATGCGCGCGGCGACATGCGGCGGCATGAAGTACGTCCTTTCGCGCGCCGCGCCGGTGAACCTTCGGCCAATACAAACGGCGGCTCAGCCGAATCGCTTATGCGACTGGCTGAACCGCCGTCCTGGATGCACCTTTTCTTGTGCGATGCCGGCTATGGCGAAGGCACTACAGCCGTCACCTCGTTCGAATTGACGCTCTCCGTCCCGCTGCTGTCCACAGCCGTCAGAACGTAGTAGTACGTTTGCCCCGCTTGCACGGACAAGTCGGCATAACTTGTGCCTGGCTGCGGTGCGGTGTTGATCATCGTGTACGGTCCGCCGGATTGGGTTGCGCGATACACGTTGTAGCCGACAACGCTCGAGGTGCTGGCGGTCCAGCTCAACGTCGCCGAGTGCGTCACTAGTGCCACCACTATTACCGTGGCCGAAGCCGACTTGGTGGTGTCGGCGGCGCTGGTCGCCGTCACGGTGTAGATACCAACGATCGCAGGCGCCGTGAACAAGCCGCTGGGCGAGATGCCGCCGCCGGTCGCTGACCAGATGACCGCGGTATTGCTTGTGCCTGTCACCGTCGCGGTGAATTGCTGCGTGCCGCCTACGTTTATGGAGAGCGACGCCGGAGAAACCGAGACTGCCAGCACGGGCGCGCTGACCGTCACCGTGGCCGAAGCCGACTTGGTGATGTCGGCGGCGCTCGTCGCCGTCACCGTGTACGTCCCGGCAGTCGCTGGCGCCGTGTACAGGCCGCTCGACGAGATGCTGCCGCCGCTCGCTGACCACGTGACCGCCATATTGCTTGTGCCCGTCACCGTCGCGGTGAATTGTTGCGTGCCGCCGGTCGTCAGCGATACCGTCACCGGTGAAACGGCCACCGCTACCCCCGGCGCTGTGACCGTAATTCCCAACACATCGATCTCAGCCGCTGACGTGTAGGGATTGCCGTTGATCTCCGACAGCGCCCGCAGGCGGATGTACTGGCCGGTGGTTTGCGGAAATGCGATCTGCAGCGGCCCGGGCACGCCGGCTCCCGGTCCCGGACATTGCGTGCTCAGGTTGCCATAGTTGAAGGTTCCCGTGGCCACCGCGGTTCCCCAGTTCACGCCGTCGGCGCTTACGTAGAACTCGTACTGCCCGATCCAGCCGCAGGCGCTGCCATCCTGCCGCGGCAGGTACTGGAAGGCGGTCAGGTTGTAGGATCCGCCCAGGTTGATCTGGATCTCATGCGGTGTGGGCGGGGCTGCGCCGCAGAACTGGGTGTGCCAGAAGGTGCTGGGATTGCCGTCGATGGCATTGGTGGCTGCCCCGTTGTAGCAACTCGTCTCCTGACTGTCCACGTAGGCAACCGACCAGTTCGTCTGCGGGATCAGGCTGCCCGGGTTCACCGTCAGGATCGCTGACTGGCTGCCGTTGTAGCTGCCTCCAATCATCACCTGGGTTGGGGAAACGACCGCAGTGGTCGCCACTGTGAACGTGGCCGTGCTGCTCCCAGCCGGCACGCTCACGCTGGCCGGCGCCGAGGCCACCGACAGGTTGCTGCTGGACAGCGCGACCACCGCTCCTCCCGCCGGGGCGGGGCTGTTCAAGGTCACCGTGCCGCCGGAAGAGCCGCCACCCACCACCGTGGCGGGATTCAAGCTGACGGCGGCAAGGGCTGCAGGTCCGGCGAGGGGAGCGCCCAGCACAGTGATTTCAGCCGCTGACGTCCAGGGATTGCCGTTGATCTCCGACAGCGCCCGCAGGCGGATGTACTGGCCGGTGGTTTGCGGAAATGGGATCTGCAGCGGTCCGGGCACGCCCGCTCCCGGTCCCGGACATTGCGTGCTCAGAGTGCCATAGTCAAAGGTCCCCGTGGCCACCGCGGTTCCCCAGTTCACCCCGTCGGCGCTTACGTAGAACTCGTACTGCCCGATCCAGCCGCAGGCGCTGCCATCCTGCCGCGGCAGGTACTGGAAGGCGGTCAGGTTGTAGGATCCGCCCAGGTTGATCTGGATCTCGTGCGGTGTGGGCGGGGCTGCGCCGCAGAACTGCGTGTGCCACATGGTGCTGGGGTTGCCATCGATGGCATTCGCCGCCGCCCCGTTGTAGCAACTCGTCTCCTGACTGTCCACATAGACCACCGACCAGCCGTTGCCGCTGGCCGAGCCATAGGCGGAGAGCGCGCACGCTGTCCAGATTCCGCCTGTGGACCACGCCGCAGGCAGCGCGGCCAGGCTGTCGGAACTCGAGCCCTCGCTGGTGCAGCCGGTCACGCTGTCGCGGAAATACGGGCGTCCGCTGCCCAATCCCAGCACCGCGATCCAGTACGGCGTTCCTAAGGACACCGCCACCGGGGGAACGCTCGCCGTGTTCCACACTCCGGCCTGTGGCGTGAACACCGCTTGCGTCAGCAGGGATGATGGATGCCCGCCGGCATCGCTATAAAGCCCGATCGCGATCTGACTGGCCGTGGAGGTGGGATCGACATACATACTCAGCGAGCTCAAGAGGCCACTCGCGCTGGCCGTCGTCGGGAAGGCTTGTGCCCGCCCGGCAGCGTTCGAATCGAGCGTGCTTTCTACGTTCTGATCGCCCAGCAACACCCCGGCCGGCAGGAAAGCAGAGGTAAGGAACAGAAAAAGGAACAGCGATAATAATTGCGGCAGGTACTTTTTCACCATGAGCTCCTGGCGCCCGGGCACACTCCTGCGCGCAGCTCGCGCGGGAGCCTTGCCGGGCAAAATTGACTTGCATCAGGTTCCGGACGTGCAGAACCCAGACGTGGCGCTCTGGTACAACCGCCGCGCGGGCGGCGATCAGGCCAGGCTTACAGAGAGGCGCCGATCAGCGAGAACCCCGCATCGACAGAAGCAGGACTGCATTGGCTGACGATCATGCCAATCCGCCGCACCTGGGAACAGGCAGCGGCGCTCGCTCGGCCGTCGTTACACCTCGTCGTTGGTCATTCAGTTCTAGTGCTGGTCTTAATGCTCGGTCTTGCGTCCCATGAGCCGGAGGGAACCTGGGTGGCCCATGGCTTCTTGCTGAACTCGAACAGGCGCATTTCAGCCTGCGCTTGCCCGTACTGGCTGGATTGCTTGTGGCTCGGCGATATGAACTGCACGCCGGTTGCCAAGTGAGGCGCTGGGCCGCAGATTTCCTCTATCCTGTTGCAACCGTGGTGCGGCGACGCTTGCTGGGAACCCGCGCCCCACCGCTGTCCGCGCCGATCCGATGAAGTTTTTCCTCGGTGCGGCGTAATTTTCGGCAAGGCGGTTGTCGGACCAGGGTTTCAGCGCGCGGGAGTTTTTTGGTGTGGCGGCGCGCGCCTGCGCGCGACAGTTTTGTGTGGTTCGATGGCTCAACCGCGCCAATGAAGGACTTCAGCGGTCGATAAACGCCTGGTAGTGCGCGTTATAGCGAGGACCAGACACCGCCTCCGGCTTCAGCGCCTCATCGAGTTGCTTCATTTCCGCGGGGCTGAGCTTCACCTTGGCCGCGCCGGCATTTTCTTCCAGGTAGCTCCGCCGCTTGGTGCCGGGAATGGGGACGAAGTCGTCGCCCTTGTGCAGCAGCCATGCCAGCGCGATCTGCCCCGGCGTGGCGCCCTTCTGCGCCGCCATCTCATGCACGATCGCAGCAGCCCGCACATTAAGATCGAAGTTCTCGCCCTGGAACCGGGGATCGCCATGCCGGTAGTCACTTTCCGGATACTCTTCCGCGCGCTTTGCCGCACCTGTCAGGAACCCGCGCCCGAGCGGTGAGAAGGGTACCAGGCCGATGCCGAGTTCGCGCAGCAGCGGGATGATGCGTGGCTCGAGGTTCCGCTCCCAGAGCGAGTACTCGCTCTGCAGCGCCGAGATTGGGTGGGTGTGGTGAGCGCGGCAAATCGTGTCTTCGCCCACTTCCGAAAGCCCGAGGCAGCGCACTTTGCCGGCACGCACCAGGTCGGCCATGGCGCCGACCGTCTCTTCGATGGGGACCGTGCGATCGAGGCGGTGCTGGTAGTAAAGGTCGATGTGGTCGGTACCGAGCCGGCGCAGCGAGGCTTCCGCCACTTCCTTCACATGCTCGGGCCGGCTATCTGTGCCCACCAGTTTGCCGCTCTCGAAACGGAAGCCGAATTTGGTGGCGATGATCGCCCGCTCGCGGCGTCCCTTCAAGGCTCGTCCCAGCAACTCCTCGTTCTTGTAGGGGCCGTAGGCCTCGGCGGTATCGAAAAAGGTGATGCCGAGTTCGAGGGCGCGGTCGAGCGTCGCCAGCGACTCCTGCTCGTCCGCCGAGCCATAGGCCCAGGTCATCCCCATGCAGCCCAGCCCGAGCTCGGAAACTTCCAGTCCCTGACTGCCCAGCTTTCTCTTGTTCATGATCGCGACCTCACAAGAATCGGCAATTGTATTGGATGATTGATCGCCCGCGAAGGATCGAGGGTTTGGCGGAAGCGGAGTTCACGGGCGGCCGGAATGATCCGGCGTGGGCGGACGATTTTACCAGAGCGGCTTACTTCCTCCGCACTGGGGCTGCGGCCGCCGCCACTCGCACCCGGGCTTCGATTCGCGTCTCGGCGGCCAGCGCCGGCCGGCCGATGCTGTAGTAGTTGAATCCCGCCGCCGACATGGCCGCCGGATCGTACAGGTTGCGTCCGTCCACCACGATAGGATAGGCGAGCAGCGTGCGCAGCCGGTCCAGATCCAGCGTCGCGAACTCTTTCCAATCGGTCAGGATCAGCAACGCGTCGGCTTCTCTGGCGGCGTCGTACGCACTTTCGCAATAAGTGACGCCTCGCTGCGGCAGCACCGCGCGCGCGCGTTCCATCGCCGCCGGATCATGCGCCCGGATCTCGCAGCCTTCGCGCAGCAGCATCTCCACCACGGCCACCGCCGGCGATTCGCGGATATCATCCGTGCCGCCCTTGAAGGCCAGCCCCAGCACCGCCAGCTTCTTGCCGCGCAACGTCCACAGCGCTCCCTTCACCTTGCGGACGAACCGCTGCAACTGCTCTTCGTTCACCCGGCTGACCTCTTCCAGCATGCGGAAGTCGTAGCCATTCTCCCGCGCCACCGCGTGGAACGCCTTCAAGTCCTTGGGGAAGCAGGAGCCGCCGTAGCCGATGCCGGGATTGAGAAAGCGCCGCCCGATGCGCGAGTCGGCGCCGATGCCGTCGCATACCTGCTTGATGTCGGCGCCCACGGTCTCGCAGATGCTGGCCACGGCATTGATGAACGACACCTTGGTCGCCAGGAAAGCGTTCGAGGCGTGCTTGATCAGCTCGGCGCTCTTGGCGCTGGTCACGATTACCGGCGGGATTTTAGGCTCGGCCGGCCCGGGAATGCGCGATCCTTCCTGGTAGTAGCGCCCGCTCGAGAGCGGTTCATAGATCTTGTGCAGCACCCGCGAGCTGCGCTGGTTATCCACGCCCAGCACGATGCGGTCGGGATAGAGGAAGTCCCGCACCGCCGACCCCTCGCGCAAAAATTCTGGGTTCGAGGCAACATCGAAGGATGCGGGTTCGGCCCCGTTCAGCAGCATTACCTTGCGGACCCAGTCGTGGGTGAACACCGGCACCGTGCTTTTTTCCACCACCACCTTGTAGCCGTCGAGGGTTTGCGCGACGGCGCGTGACACCTCCTCGACGTACGACATATCGGCTTCGCCTTCTTCGGTGGGCGGCGTTCCCACGGCGATGAACACTGCCGCAACGCCCGCCAAAGCCTGCTTCAGGTCGGTGGTGAATTCCAGGCTCCGCCCCCGATGGCGGATCAGCAGTTCAGGCAGGAATTCCTCGTAGATGGGCGCTTCGCCGGCTTGGAGGCGTTCGATCTTCTCCCGGTCGTTATCGACACAGGTGATCTCGTGTCCGAGTTCGGCGAAGCATGCTGCTGCCACCAAGCCTACGTAACCGGAGCCAATGATTGCTAAACGCACAGATTCGCCCTCAACCATGGAGTCGCTGGTTCCCGTCAGAATACTCCAAAAACATTTCCGCCACAGCCTGGGATGCGGCGCGAGGCAGTTAATATGGTGAGACCCACCTTCCCCGCGGGACTTGCGGGCGGAAGGAAACCAGAGGGCAGATATGCAAACTTTTGCAAGGTCCCCGGGTCACCACCACCCAGTCACAGTCGAACCACGGTTGGCCCATTAATTTCAGCATCTTACAGGCTAATTACCAGAGTGCGTTACCGCCCCGCTTGGAATCCCGGTTGCATCCTCCCATGCCGGGAGAACTAAGCCCAACCGAGGCGACGCATGCAAAAGATCAAAGTGGCTATCGTTGGTGGTGGCTACTGGGGACAGAATCTGATCCGCAATTTCTGGGAAGTGGACGAGTGCGAACTTGCCTTCGTCTGCGATCTCGATCCGAAAGCGCTGGCCCGGGCGCAGCGCCGCTATCCCACCGCGCAGGTGACGCGTCACTACCGCGAGCTGCTCGACAGTCCGCGCGTGGATGCGATCGTGCTCGCCACTCCGGTCTCGACCCATTATGAGTTCGCGCGGCAGGCCCTGCTGGCCGGCAAGCACGTGCTGGTGGAGAAACCGCTGGCGCGCAGCACCGCCGAAGTCCTGGACCTGATGGAGCTGGCCGAAAAACAGGGCAAGCTCCTGATGGTGGACCACACCTTCTTGTACACCGCCGCCGTGCGCCGCATGAAGGAAATGATCTCCCGCGGCGAAATCGGCGACATGCTGTACTTCGATTCCGTGCGCATCAATCTCGGCCTGGTGCAGAGCGACATCAACGTCATGTGGGACCTGGCGCCCCACGACTTCGCCATCCTTAATTATCTGTGCGACAGCGATCCCATCGCCGTTTCCGCCGTGGGCGCGCGCCATCTCGGTTGTCCCTACGAGAACATCGCTTACGTTACGGCGCGCTACGATTCTTCGCTCATCGCCCACTTCCACGTCAACTGGCTGTCGCCGGTGAAGGTCCGGACGACGCTGGTGGGCGGCAGCTCGAAGATGATCGTCTATGACGACATGGAGAGCAGCGAGAAGATCAAGGTGTACGACCGCGGCTTCACCGTCAACCACGATCCCGAGCGCCGCGAGCGCCTGCTCACCGGCTATCGTAACGGCGATATGCTGGCGCCCAACCTGGAAACTACCGAGGCGCTGCGCCTGATGGCGCGCGATTTCCTCTGCTCCATCCTGGAGAACCGCCAGCCCTTGAGCGACGCCATTTCCGGTTACCGCGTGGTGCGGCTGCTCGAGGCGGCGCAGCAATCCATCGAAAAGAACGGACGGGAAGTCACCTTGCTGGGCCCGGAGATCGGCCGGCCTGCAGCCAAGGTGGTTTCGATGCGGGCATAGGAGCAAAGGAGAGAGGGTTAAGGCTATGGACTATTGCCGTGTCGCGCCTGACGTCAAGCTGGGACGCAACGTGGTTTTCCACGCGTTCGTCAATCTCTACGGCTGCACCATCGGCGACAATTCCCGGATCGGGACTTTCGTCGAGATCCAGAAGAACGCCATCATCGGCAAGAACGTCAAGGTTTCCAGCCATACTTTCATCTGTGAAGGCGTGACCATTGAAGACGATTGCTTCATCGGCCACAACGTCTCCTTCATCAACGACAAGTATCCCCGCGCCACCGCCGCCGGCGGCCAGTTACAGACCGAGGCCGACTGGAAGGTGGTGGCCACACGGGTCAAGCGCGGCGCCTCCATCGGCACCAGCGCCACAATCCTTTGCGGCGTCACCATCGGCGAGAACGCTATTGTTGGCGCCGGCAGCGTGGTAACCAAAGATGTTCCCGACAACGCGATCGTGGCCGGGGTTCCGGCGCGCATCGTCAATAAGGCGGTGACGGTATGAAAGTCAAGTTCGTAGATCTCCACGCCATGCACGCTCCCCTGATGGACGAGTTCCGCCAGGTGTTCGATCGCGTGTTGGAGAATTCGTCGTTCGTCCTCGGGGCGGAGGTAAGCCGTTTCGAGGAAGCCTTCGCCAAGTATTTGGGCGCCGGCCACTGCATCGCCGTGACCAACGGCACGGTGGCGCTGGAGCTGGCCCTGCTCGCCATGGGCGTGGGCCCCGGCGACGAAGTCATCACCGTTCCCAATACCTTCATCGCCACCGCGGAAGCGGTCAGCGCGGTGGGCGCGCGCCCGGTGTTCGTGGATGTGGACCCGGTCTCCTACAACATGGATCCCACTCTGGTGGAGCGTGCGATCACTCCGCGCACCCGCGTGCTGCTGCCGGTTCATCTCTACGGCCAGCCGGCGGACCTGGATCCGCTGCTGGAGATCGCCGCGCGCCATGGCCTCAAGGTGCTCGAAGACGCTTGCCAGGCGCACGGCGCCGAGTATAAAGGCAAAAAGGCCGGCAGCATGGGCGCCGCCGGTTGCTTCAGCTTCTACCCCGGCAAGAATCTGGGAGCGCTCGGCGAAGGTGGCGCGGTCGTCACCAACGATCCCGAACTGGCGGCAAAAATGAAAGTGCTGCGCGACCACGGCTCGCTGCGCAAGTATGAGCACGCTGTTCCTGGCTACAACTTCCGTCTCGAGGGCCTGCAAGGCGGATTCCTGGCGGTCAAGCTGCCGCACCTCGACACTTGGAACGACCGGCGGCGCCTGGCGGCCGAGCATTATGACAATCTGCTCGCCGGTAACGGCATCATCACTCCCGTCGAGATGCCTTACGCGCACCACGTGTATCATCTCTACGTTATCCAGGCGGACGATCGCGAGCAGTTGCGCAAGGATTTGAACGCTGCGGGCGTCGAGACCGGCCTGCACTATCCCGGCCCGCTGCATCTGCAGGAAGCCTACAAGTCGCTCGGCTACAACAAGGGAGATTTCCCGGTCTGCGAGCGTCTGGCGGACCGCATCCTCTCGCTGCCCATGTTTCCGGATATCAGCCGCGAGCAGGTTGAATTCGTAGCCTCAGTCATCAAGGAGTCGCAATGTCGCACGGAACCGGCCCGGCAGGCGTTCGCGAAGTAGCCGCTGTTTTCGGTAGCAAACCCGTTCGCCCCGATCCCGAATGGGAGCGTGGCTTCGCGGCAGACTTGCGCGAGAAGCATGCGCGGGAAGAATTGCTCGACCTGTTTGCGCGCTTTCGTTCCGGCGAGAGCGCATTCGAGCGGATGATGCGCCGCGTGCTCGTGCGGGCGATGGCGAAGTCGGTGGGCGACGAGCTGACCGTCGAGGCCAACGTGGTGCTCAAGCATCCCGAGACGATGGAATTCGGCGACAAGGTGTTTCTCGGTGCGCAGTGCATGATCCAGGGACGCTTCGACGGCAGTTGCAAGATCGGCAACCACGTTTGGATCGGTCCACAGGCCTACTTCGACGCGCGCTGCCTGGTGCTTGAGGATTACGTCGGCTGGGGCCCGGGCGGCAAGGTGCTGGGCTCGGCCCATACCGGCGAACCGGTGGAGGATCCCATCATCGCCACGCCGCTGGTCATCAAGCCCGTGGTCATCGGTTTCGGCGCGGACATCGGAACAAACGCGGTGATCCTGCCCGGCGTGCGCGTGGGCGCCAATGCCATCATCGGCGCCGGCGCAGTGGTGAATCATGATGTGCCGGATTTCGCCATCGCCGCCGGAGTTCCGGCGCGCGTGATGCGCGACCGGAGAGACAAATAATTTCTTGGGAGGGGCACGGCTTTAGCCGTGCCGCAGGCAAAGGGGAAAATGAACCAGATCAAGGGAGCACGTTTTCTCGTGACCGGCGGAGCCGGTTTCGTCGGCAGTACCATCACGGACCAACTCCTCGCCGCGGGCGCGGCCGAGGTTCGCATCATCGATAATTTCATCCGCGGCACCTGGGCCAATGTGGCCGAGGCGCAGAAGAGCGGCCGGGTACAGGTGGTCGAAGGCGATGTTCGCGATGCCGCCCTGGTCAACCGCCTCACGGAAGGCGTGGACTACGTCTTCCACCAGGCGGCGCTGCGCATCACGCGCTGCGCCGAAGCTCCGCGCGAAGCCGTCGAAGTCCTGATGGGCGGCATGCTCAACGTGCTTGAGGCCTGCGTTGCCCACAAGGTCAAGAAGATCGTCGCTGCGTCCTCGGCGTCGGTGTACGGCAACCCGTCGTACCTGCCCATCGACGAAGCGCATCCCTTCAACAACCGCACGCTCTACGGCGCCGGCAAGATCGCCAACGAGCAGATGCTGCGCGCCTTCTTCACCATGTACGGGCTGCCATACGTGGCCTTCCGCTACTTCAACGTGTATGGCCCGCGCATGGACCTGACCGGCGTCTACACCGAGGTGCTGATTCGCTGGCTCGACGCCATCGAGGCGGGCAAGCCGCCACAGATTTTCGGCGATGGCAGCCAGTCCATGGACTTCGTGTACATCGACGACATCGCCCGCGCCAACCTGGTCGCGCTCGAGAGCGACGTCACCGACGAAGCCTTCAACGTCGGCACCGGCGTGCAGACCAGCCTGAAACAGCTTTGCGAAACCCTGCTGCACCTGGCGGGCTCCTCGCTCCAGCCGGTGTACCGCGAAGAGCGCAAGCTGGGCGACGCGCAAGTGCGCCGCGCCTGTACCGAGAAGGCGGACCGCATGCTCGGTTTCCGCGCGCAAGTCGATCTGGAAGAAGGTTTGAGGCGCCTGGTTGCCTGGCGCCAGTCAGCCGTAGCCGTCACCGCAGGAGCGACCCGATGACCACCGCCGCCCGTCCGCTGAACAAGATGATTCCCGTTGCCCGTCCCTGCTTTGGCCAGGAAGAAGAACAGGCTGTGCTCGAAGCTTTGCGCAGCGGCTGGGTGAGCCAGGGGCCCAAGGTTGCCGAGTTCGAAAAGCGATTTGCCGAATACGTCGGCGCGCGCTACGCGGTCGCGGTCTCTTCGTGCACAACGGCGCTGCACCTGGCGATGATCGTCAGCGGCATCAAGCAAGGCGACGAAGTCATTTGTCCCAGCTACTCCTTCATCGCCACCGCGAACTGCGTGCGCTATGTTGGCGCGCAGCCGGTCTTCGTGGATATCGATCCGGTCACGTTCAACCTGGATCCCAATCGCATTGAGGAAGCCATCACGCCGCGCACCCGCGCCATTCTGGTGGTCCACCAGATCGGCTTGCCGGCAGCGATGGACGAGATCAATGCCATCGCCGCTCGCAAGGGCCTGCTGGTGATCGAAGACGCGGCCTGCGCCATCGGCTCGGAGTATCGCGGCCAGCGCATCGGACGTCCGCATTCACCACTGGCGTGCTTCAGCTTCCATCCGCGCAAAATTTTAAGCACCGGCGAAGGCGGGATGATCACGACAAATGATGAGCAGGCGGCCGTGCGGTTGCGCACGCTGCGGCAGCACGCCATGACCGTGTCCGATCTGGCGCGCCACAGCTCCAGCAAAGTGGTGATCGAGAGCTACGCCGAGGTGGGCTACAACTACCGTATGACCGACTTGCAGGGTGCGCTCGGGCTGATACAACTGCAGCGCCTGGATGGCTTCATCGCTCGGCGCCGCATGCTGGCCGAGCGCTACACGCGGGCGATCGCTCCGTTGGGATGGTTGCTGCCTCCGCAGGAAACGCCGGAGTGCCGCCACAATTTTCAGTCGTATGCCGCGCGTGTCGCGCTGGGTGCTCCGGTCAGCCGCGACGACCTCATGCAGAAGCTGCTGGACCGCGCCATTTCTACTCGCCGTGGCATCATGGCCAGCCACCGCGAGCCGCCCTACGCCGGCGGCAACTGGGACGCGCGTCTGCCCGAGACCAATCGCGCCACCGACGAGACCATCATCCTCCCGCTCTTCCACCAGATGACCGAGGAGGAGCAGGACTACATCCTGGATTCGATCCGGGAAGTCGCCGCCGGCGCTGGCGACTGAGGACCGCGGGCGAACAGCAGAAAGGCGAAAGCACTTCCATGGCTCCCAAAGTGACCTTCGTCGTGCCGTGCTACAAGCTGGCGCATCTGCTGCCGGAGTGTGTCAATTCCATCCTGGCGCAAACCTACCGCGACTTCGAAATTCTGATCATGGACGACTGCTCTCCCGACGACACGCCGCAAGTGGCGCGATCGTTCTCGGGCGACCCGCGGGTGCAGTACATCCGCAACGACCCCAATCTCGGGCACCTGCGCAATTACAACAAGGGGCTCAAGATGGCGCGCGGCGAGTACGTGTGGCTGATGTCGGCCGACGATCGCCTGCGCTCGCCGCACATCCTGGAACGCTACGTCAAAGTCATGGAGGAGAATCCGCAGGTCGGGTACGCCTTCTGCCCCGGCATGGCCCTGGAGAACGGACGCGAAACCCGCGTGCTGCCTTATTCCCGGCACGGGGACAAAGACGCGATCTTCGATGGACGCGAGTTTTTGCTCAAGCTACTGAAGGGGAACTTCGTGCTCGCGGCTGCCGGCATGGCGCGCAAAGAGTGCTACGAGAAGGCCGGGTACTTCCCGCTCGACATCCCTTATGCGGGTGACTGGTACATCTGGCTGATCTTTGCGCTGTACTACGACGTGGCGTACTTTGCCGAGCCGATGGTGGACTACCGCATGCACGAGCTCACCATCACCACTCACTTCACGCAGAAGGAAGCCCGCGTCTTCACCGCCGACGGCCCCTCGGTGCTGTGGCGGATCAAACAAGCGGCGGAGAGAACAAATCACAAGGCGGTCGCGCGGAGATGTGAAGAGTACATCGTGGACCGCTACCGCTACTACATGATGTCGCAGATCTGGAAGATCTCGCCCTACACCATGACCTTCGAGGAGTACGAAGAGTCTCTGCACCGCAATGCCATCCGCCAGGATGAACTGGCGCGGGTGGGGGCACGGGTGAACGCGCGCCTGGCCGACGGATATTGCCTGCATCGCGAGTTCGACCAGGCACTCCAGTTCTACAAGCGCGGCCTGGGGCAGGATTTCTGGATGCCCAATGCGTGGGCCAAGTATGTGCTTCTGACGCTTCGGCTCGGCGGCCTCAGCGTTCGCGCCAGAGAAAGCCTCGCCTCTTTGCGGCGCATGATGACGGGCGCCAGCAAACCCGATCCCCTCAGCCAGGCAAAGCAGGCGGGCGGCTAGGCCGCTGCGTACCCGTCCTGGGTCTGGACGCTTACTCTATCTACAAATCAAACTACGGTTGCGTGACTTTCACGTAGCTGACCTGTAGTGTCGCTGGCAAGTTCGCAGGAGTTCCTCCAACCCCACCCGTCTGGGTTTGGATGATCAGGAACATGGGTTGGTTGATTACCTGATTGCAAGTAGACTTGAGCACACCGTCCATGTACTGCTGGATGCTCGTCGCAGTCCACACAGTTGTGAACACGTGCCAGTTGGTATCGACAGAGTAGTTTGCATCACATCCACCACCTATGTCGAAGCCAGGATTGGCGACGTGGAACTGGCACCAACCAGTGGAAGTGTAGCACTCTGTCATGTCAATTTCGGAGTACCCCGAAAAACCGAGGTTGGGACAACTATAGCCATCTATGGTGACGCCGGTTTGTCCAGTGAGTGGGTTCGTATACTGACAATTGGAACTGAGCATCCAGGTGGCCGGCCACAGGCTTGTGTTCACACTGGGAAATTTCGCATAGATCTCAACTGTCCCAGTGGTGAAGTTGAAAGTCTTCCACTGAATGTCCCCGGTGATGTAGGGCCATGAAGTCGCGGTATTGAAATAGTCTCCACAGCTCGCACTCTGTTTTTCCGTAGTGATGGTCAGACCGTTGTTGACGGTAACCATTCCGGGAACGTTGCACTCCGTTTCGCTTTGCGAGTATTCCCCATGCCGGGAAATGACCGTCCAGTTGTTGGTGTTGATCGCGGTCCCGGTGAAATTGTCGAGGAAGATCACGTTGGCGCCGCCGCTGGCAAGGGGGTCAATGTTGCTCAACGAGAAGAAGGTGTCCGCCGGCACGGTGACGGTGAAGGCCCCACCTGCGCTCACAGGGACAGAGGACTGGCTCTGAAAGTTCGTGGTGCTGTTCGTGAAGTAGGCCTGGAGAGACGTTACCGTCGCGGCCAGACTCTTGAGCTGGCCGTTGATGGTGATACTGGAACCATTCGTATTATGGCCAACGATTGACACCTGGCCATTGGTTGGGTTGTAGAAAGCCACTGTGTTCCCACCCGAGACAGAATCGTTGGCGGAAATCCGCACCGCGCCGGGGCGAATGAAGTGGTTGATCGATGCGGTCACGTAAAACCCGTTGTGCGGGGTAAACAATCCGGTGCTGGGGCTGTAGCTCATGTACCACCAACAGTTCAGCACCGGCGGATTGGCTTCCTGCGGTTCGTAACTGTCGTACCCTCCCCAAACCATCACTGCGGGAAAACCGTTGAGCAAGTCTGCCAAGATCAGGTCGCCGGCGGCTGCGCTCCACGACCATTCGCTGGGGCCGGGACAAGTTCCAGTATCGCCGCCTTGGATACTTGGGTTGGTTTCCCCTAACCAGTAATCCGCGCCGCTGTACGACTTGCTGGGGACGGAAGCTGGAGAACCGGTGTAAGAGTGGAAAGAGAGATGCTTGACGTTGGCTGCTACCGTACTGCTGCCCTCCATGGCGGCGGCGTACGAAGTTATGGTGGAAGAACCGTTGGTGGAGGGACCGGTGAGAGTCATGTCGGTGAGGCCCATGTAGGCCATTTCGGCCACTAGATCAGTGAATATGGTGGCGAACTGCCCAGTACCGACGACTGGTCCCTCGATACCAGTACTAGAATCAGTCTCGTTCAAGGGGTCGATTATGGTAAAGCTCAACCCCCTGACCTTGCGGCCGTAGTATGCCAACGAGCCCCACATGGTAGCGAATTGCGGTTCCAATCCCGAGGTGATGTAACTGGGAGAACCGAACCCGCCGCTGCCTCCCATCCAGGTAGCGGTCCAACCCTGGGTATTCAATACGATTTGGCTGCCACCGATCCCTTTCGAGTTCATGTAGGCGATCGTGTTCCACAGGTCCTGCATTTTGGGGGTTTCGTAGGTGGATACCAAGGTCGCGCTGTCCAGGTTGTGCAGAAGAGCGATCTGCGCATTGGCTTGGGCCAAGGTGCAACCGGGGCAGACCCAATCCGTACATTCGATGGTGAGGCGGTACAGGCTGGCGCCGTTGGTTTGTGTCCACAAATCCAATGCGGGTTCCAATTGGCCGTTCAGCCACATGTCCGGATTCATGTTCATGCCCAAACCATCCATAGTCTGGTACGTGAGGGAGGCATCTACCGTCAGGTTCGCGTTACCCGAAACCGCAGTCGTGACGGTCACGGTGGCCGAAGCGGACTTGGCGGTGTTCGCCACACTGGTCGCGGTGACCGTGTAGGTGCCGGCGCTGCCTGGAGCCGTATACAGGCCGCCCGTGGATATCGAGCCGCCAGTCTCCGACCAAGTTACAGTGGTCGGAGACCCGCCGGTGACCGTAGCTTTGAACTGCTGTGTGGCATTCGCAGCCAGTGAAACCATCGTCGGCGAAATGGTGACGGTAACTGCTGGAGCCGTCACCGTAACTGTGGCTGATGCCGATACAGCAGTGTTTGCCTTGCTGGTAGCCGTTACGGTGTAAGTCCCAGCCGTCTTAGGCGCGGTGTACGAACCCTTGGAGGTGATGCTGCCGCCAGTAGCCGACCACGTAACGGTGGTGGTCGTCGTGCCGGTTACGGTAGCCGTAAACGTCTGTTTGCCGCTTTCAGCGAGCGTCACTGACGTCGGTGAAATGGTGACAGCGATCACCGGCACTGTTGTTTCGGTAAGCGTTGCCGTCGCGTTGACGCCATTGTAAGAAGCAGTAATTACCGCCGATGTCGTACTGGTGACGACGGCTGTGGTCACCGTGAACGTGGCCGTGGTCGAACCCGCCGCTACGGTTACACTTGCTGGAACGGTGGCGTTGGTACTCGACAGAGTCACAACGATGCTGGCTGGAGCAGCGCTGGTCAGAGTGACGGTTCCGGTGGACGAGTTGCCGCCTACTACCGAAGCCGGGCTCACGCTTACAGCGGAAAGGGCTGCCGGTGGCAGCGGCCCGGTGTTGATTATTGGTTGCACCCAGTAGTTCGAGGCTTGCCACACGCTGGCAGGGTAACTGGAACCGGAGCCATATACGTAGACACCTGCATTGGCGGGAGCGGACAGCGGTGGAACGCTCAGTGCAGTGCTGAAGAACCCCGTTGCATCCGAATAGTGCCCCACCGTCGTGTGGTAACTGATCGTATAAGTGGTACCGGCCGTGATCACAACCGGAGTCGCAAAATTGGCTTGCTGCCACCCAGAAGCCGTTTCACCGGTGAACGTTACACTGGCAAGGCTCACACCGGCTGACGACCACAAGTGGCCGGTGTGGGTACCAGTATTGGTTGCGGCCTTGTAGAACTGTAGACCGGTAACCGTGCCTGCCTGGCTGCAACTAAACTTCATTCCAAGTTCTACGGCGCTGTCAGGCCCAGAGTCTGGGACGGAAGGCACCGTGGAGCTGGGCCAAAAGGTTACCGTTGTGCTTTGGGCTTGAGCGGTCTGTGCTGCGACCGCCAGAATCAGCGTGGAAACTATGCCCAGGGTTCTTAAGGTCCGGTAGAGGCGGACGGATAAATGCGCCGTTGCGCCGGGGGGAGGCGGCAGCATGAGTTCTCTCCAGATTTTTTCCAGTGGGGTGGCTGAACCGTGACCACTGGCGATTGCCCTACTATCGTACGATGGGGAAGTTCATTACGCTGAGTTCTTCCCCGGGCCTTGAGAACGGCCTACCCTACAGAGTCGGGATTTAGCCCGTCTGTTCAAAATTGCTCAGACGGGCTTGCAATTCCAGACCGTAGCTACAAGAGCCGCCCAGACCATTCCAGACAAACAACTCCAAAATGCCGGGCCGAATGCTAACACCAACTTGCACGGCCCTCAACCGGGAACAAGAAGAATTGTGCGCAGCCAATGTCCAAACTCTTGCACACTCCTGAAACGGTACGATGGCTCGGATTCACGCTGGGAGATGGACCGCGCCGATACCCGCCAGCGACGCCAGCATCGCACGGGCTGGTGCGGCCGGAATGCCGGTGGCCTCGGCGATTTCGTCCACGGTGCGCTGGCCGTCGGTGGCGCGGAAGACTCTTTCCACCTCCGGTTCAACTTCCATCACGTAGATCCGTCCGGCATGGGTGCGCGAGAAGAGCAGTGTGGCTTCGCGCCGCAGGTCATCGCCGATGGCCTCTCCGGCGCGCAAGCGCGGCAGCATCTCGGGCAGCGCCCACGCGAAGCGCCGGCACACTGCGCTGAGGCCCGGCGATGGCTGGTCACCGCTCGCCTCTCGCTCCGCGGTCGATGCCTGAAGGAAATAGGCATACTCATAATCCAGCAGATCCGGCCACCACGCAGCGGACGGCGGCTCCGCGCCCAGGTGCGCGCGCGCCATTCCCCCGACCCGTTGCGCCGACTCCAGAGACCCCATCACACACTCGCTCAGAAACCGATCGAACTCTGCGCCGTCCACTACCTCTTCCGCGATCCGCCCGGTTTGTCTGCGGAAACGATGTGAATAGCGGAAGGAACGGGTTAAACGGTCGCGATAGTAGCGCCGCGCCAGAAAATGCGCGAACTGCGCCGCCTTGGCCGCCTCGCCGGCGGAAATCGGCCCTCGGCGCGGTCCCTGCGCCCGCACGTTCGCATCCGCCAGATAGCGGATCACCTCGTCCTGTACCGTCCGATCGCCCATGTCGTAGCGCCGGCGTCTCGCCGGCATTCGTGAAACGTGAAACGTTCCCCTACGCCGTCCTTCTCTCTGCTTTGCTCACCCCAAACGCCTTGCGCGTCATCTCCACCGACTCGAACATCACCTCCGCCGCGAGCGCTGGAGAGAACTGGTCCACGGTCACGGCGCGCAACCGGGGCGCGCGCTCGGCAATCCACACCCCCAGTTCGAGAATCTCGCGCGTCGGCCGCGTGGGCGCCACCCACGGTCCACCCAGATCGCGGTCGTCCTCCACGCCGCCCACGTGGATTTCCACCACCTTATCCAGCGGAAACTCGCCGATATACTCGCGCGGGTTGCGCCGCTGGTAGTGCGCGGCCAGCCAGAGGTGCGGCACGTCGATGAGAAACCCGCAGCCCGTCTCCTCGAAGAAGCGCCGCAGGAACTCCGCTTCGCTCATCTGCGCGTGCTCTACCGAGAAGAAGCCAGGGATGTTCTCCATCACCAGCGGCGCTCCCACAAAGTCCGCGAGGCGCCGCGCGTTGGCCACAAACCGCCGCAGGAAATCCTCGGTGTATAGCGGAGGAAAGACGTAGTCCAGCGTGTACTTGCCGTCTTCGGTGTGCAGGCATTGGAAGTGTTCCGCAATCCACGGCCCGCGATAGATCTGCTGCAGGTTGCGGGCGCGCTCCAGCGCGTGATCGCTCAGGGGATCGGCGAGCTGCCCGAGATAATCGTGCAGCAGGAGCGGAAACTGCTCGCGAATGCGGGGAAAAAGGGCATCGTCGCCGGCGGGAGGGTCGGCCATCGAAAGGTGATCGACGGCAGCACCCTCGGACAGCAGTGCCTCGGCCAGGTGCGGATTGTAAAAAGTCCCGACCGAGAGCCGATCTGCGATGAATGACAGCATAAATGAGAAAACCCCCACCCTTGGCAAAAAGCGGCCAAGGGTAGGGCACCTCGCTCCCTGCTGCGGGAGCGAACTACGGCTGGGAACTCAGTGGCAGGTCGGCGCGACTTCCGTCGTTTCCGCCACGCTGAAGTTGTGACAAGTCGGGGCCATTTCCGCTGTCTCTACCAGCTTGCAGCCGGCATGACAGGTGGGAGCCAGTTCAGCAGTTTCTACGATCTTCATCTCCTCAACCCTCCTTAAGGTGACTGCTAACCCCCTACTAGATGCAGGCCGTCTCCCGGAGTCACAGCAAAATTTTGTCTTTTTTTTGCCGTCGATTCGGCAACCCGGCGCATCCACTACCCGCCCCCATGTCCGCCACCCCCATCCCGCTTCCCATCGCAGTGCTGCTCCCAGAGCACCAGATCGCGGCCCAGTTCGCCGAGGCCCTCGCCGGCGGGTACCTGGGCGAGCAGTTCTTTTACTGGCTGCCGCTCTCGGTCGAGGCCTGGGTGGCCCTCTGCCGCTCGCCCGAGTACCGGAACGCCGATCGCGCGCTCCGGTTGCTCTCCCGGGCGGCTCCCCGCCTGGCGGAACTCTGGCCCGCCGCCGACACCCTCTGCGGCCTCGGTTGCGGCGAGGGCTCCAAGGATCGCATCCTGCTCGAAGCCTTCCCCCATCCTTTATATATAGGTGGCGATTTCAGCCAGGGACTGCTGGAACTGGCGCTGGCCTGCGCTGCGCCGGTCGCCCGCGCTGTCCACGGCTTTAAGCTCGACCTTGGCTCGGATCAGCACCTCGCTGCCGTTGCGGCGGCCGTCCGCGATTCCGGGCGTTCCGCTGTCTTCACCGTCCTGGGGAACACCCTGGGCGCCTTCGATCCCGATCGCTTCCCCGCGCGCCTGCGCCGCGTCATGCGGTCCACGGACCGGGCGTTGTTTGACGGTGAAATCTTCGCTGGAGACGAAACTCTCCGCGGCTACGACCATCCCACCAACCGCCGCTTTGCCTTTGCGCCGCTCGCTTCTCTTGGCCTGACGGATTCTGACGGCGAGTTGCGTTTCGAGGTGCGCCCCGGATCGGCCGGGCTGCACCAGGTGGTGAAATACTTCGTCCCGGCGCGTGATCTGGATTTGAACGTGGCGGGCCGCGCGTTGCGCCTGCGCAGAGATGACCCTCTGCGCATGAGCAGCTCGCTCAAGTACGACGAGCGTGCTTTCTTCGAGCGCATTGAGCGCGGCGGCTTCCGCGTTGAGTTCTCCGACAAGAGCGACGACGGCTGCTTCCTGCTCGCCGCCGCCGCGCCCACCGCAGCGTGAACCACGGTAGTTAATACCAAGGCCGTTTTAGCCGCGAGCCCGCTTTGGTATTCTGCGCGCCCGCGAGAGATGCCCTGGTTTTTGTGCGGGCGACAACGCGGAATTTAGCAACGGCCGGCCTCCCCCATGCCAGAACTGAGCGCTCCAGGCCAGATCCGCGTTTCGGTAATCATCCCGACCCTGAATGAAGAAAGTGCCATTGGAGGGTGTCTGGATGCCCTGTGTGCGCTGGACTTCCCGCCGCCATCGTTCGAAGTGATTATCGTGGATAACGGCTCAACGGATGGGACACTTCAGATTGCGGAGTCGTATCGTGACCGGCTGAATCTCCGGCTGATCCAACAAAAGGGGGTATACGTCTCTGCGTTGCGCAACCTGGGGGCCAGTCAGGCTCGGGGAGAGTTTCTGTTTTTCCTGGATGCGGATTGCCTGGCGCCAGCGGGGTGGTTGGCGGATGGGATACGGCATCTGGCGGAGGCCAATCACGACCTGGTTGGCGGGCGTTACGAGATTCCGCCGGATTCGACGTGGATCGCACGAATCTGGCATGAGGACCGCGAAGCCAGCAGAATGGGTGAGGTCACGTATCTTCCCGGCTGCAACGGGATCATCCGGCGCGACGTTTTCGCGCGGCTCCGTGGATTCGATGCCTCGCTCCAAACCAACGAAGACTGCGAGTTTTGCCGGCGGGCGCGCGCCAGCGGCTTCAAGGTTTGGGCGTTCCGCGAACTGGGGGTCATCCACCTGGGCACTCCGCAGACCCTCGCTGACTTCTTCAGAATGCACCGCTGGCATGGAAAGCACGTTCTGCGCGTCTTTCTGCGTAATCTCCCCAAGCTCCACAACCTTGTGCCGCTTGCTTTTGCGGTTTACATCCTGGGTTGGTTGCTTGCTGCCGCGGTGGGGTTCTTCGCTGCCGTCCGAACCGGCGAGATGCGCTGGTTCGCGATCGCGCTGCTGGCGCCGTTGGTTCCCATGTTGCTTATCAGTTTGCGGAGATGTTTACAGAGAGGAAGGATTCAGGAGACGGTTCCCCTCACTGCTCTCTACCTTCTTTATGGCGCCGCCCGTGCGGCTGCTTTACTGGATTTGCAGAACTTCGGCGCAAGACCGGCTGCCACACATTCCTCCCTTTCTCCGGAGCGAAGGGCGAAACAACGCTTTGCGCTTCGTCTCCCCATTGTCGTAACCGCCGTGGGGAGCGAAATCCACGCCGTTACCCATGACGTAAGCTCTGGCGGTGTGTTCTTCTACGCGGAGGACTGGCCAATCGATGACAATGTGGTTGAATTCAATATGCTTATGCCATCCGAACTCACACTGAGCGAAAACATGGGCGCTGTGTGCCGGGGCAGAGTCGTGCGCGTGGAGGACACGAACGGGGGTGGAAGGGGCATCGCGGCCAGAATAGAGAGCTACCAGCCAACCTAGCTGCTCCGTGCTCCTGCCGGCTATTGCTTCTTAAACACCACTCCGCCTTTCATCACGAAATCCACGTGTTCCAGCACGCTGATATCCGCCAGCGGATCGCCCTTCACCGCGACGATGTCCGCCAGCTTGCCCGGCTCGACGGTGCCGATCTCCTTCTGCATCCCCAGCAGCTCCGACGCGGTCACCGTGGCTGAACGCAGCGCCTCCGCCGGCGTCTGGCCGTACTTCACCCGCAGCGAGAACTCCACCGCCGGATTGATGTTCCAATCGAACCCTCCCGCATCGGTGCCAAAGGCGATCTTCACCCCGGCTTTCAGCGCGCGGCGGAAAGTTTCGGCGCTGATCTTCATCATCTCCAGCCACACCGGTGCTCCCGCCTTGGCGCGTCCCTCGGCCACGTACTCGCCGACGTACAGAGTGGGGACGTAATACGTGCCCTTCTGGATCATCAGTTTGAGGTCGGCATCGGAGATGTAGTCGCCGTGCTCGATGGTGTCCACGCCCGCCTCGACCGAATTGTGCACGCCGTTGTAAGCCGTGGCGTGCGACGCCACCTTGTGCCGCTGGCGGTGCGCCTCGTCCACCATCGCCCGTAGCTCGTCGATGGTAAAAGTCGGAATGTCGTTGAGCACCGGCGGCGGCCCAACGCCGGGCGGCGGGTTGGGATCGATGTAGTAGCTGCGGTCCGAGTACACCTTGATCCAGTCGGCGCCGTACATGATCTGCTCGCGCACCGCCTTGCGGCAGGCGTCCGCGCCATCGCAAACCTGCACCCCGTGCGGCACCGGCACGTTAGGCGCATATCCCAGCAGCGGATACGCTCCCGTCACGTCGAGCGCGCGCGTGGCCACCTGCATCCGCGGACCGGGGATCACGCCCGCGTTGATCGCCTTCTTGATGTCCACATCGGCGTAGCCCGCGCCCTCGGTCTCGAGATCGCGAATCGTCGTGAACCCATACTCCAGCGCCTTGCGCGCCGATTGCGTCCCCAGGATGGTGCGATATTCAGTCGACCATTTCAGCAGTTGCCGGTCGTAATCTTCGGCAGTGATGTCACCTTGCAGTAGGACATGCGTGTGGGTGTCGATCAGACCGGGCAGGCAGGTCTCATTTCGAAGGTCGATCGTTTCTATCGTTCCGGATCCGACGCCCAGCCCGATGTTCGGTCGGTGCTCCTGAATGGCAACAATCTTTCCGTTTTCAACAGCGATTCTTGTCGGCCCAAGCGGTTTTGGCGACTTTTCATCGACAACCGCACCACATTCCAGGTAAATGGTGCGCTGCGCACACTCAAAAGCCGATGCCCCAGGCGTGTACGTCGCCGTGTTGCCTGATGCGCCCACGCAGATTTGCGATTGCTGCTGCGATTTTGGCGGGGATGCGCTGATTTGGCCCCCTGCGCCCACTGCTACCGCGAACAGACTTACCAAGAAAATCGCGGCTCTCATCATGACTGCCTCGCAACTTGAAACTCGCAACTCGCAACTTGAAACTTGAAACTCGAAACTTGAAACTGTTGTTTTCCGGCCCGCGAGTCTACCACGCCCAGTTACGCCTCGATCCGCGCCCTCCTTTTCCACACTTCGCAAGATTTGCACAAGCAGACAGCCTGTCGCTGCATGCTACATTTTGCCAAGCGCGCACTTCCATCCAGCCAGGATGCCCGGGATCAACCGCCTCCCGCCCGCGCTGCGGCCCAGGCGACAGACCCAAGGTGTAAAATAACCATATGTACAATATGTTGTGGGTCACCCTTGACAAGCACCATTAGCAGGTATATTGTGCGGGTCTCTTCCGGTTCAGAGGTGATGCCGGAAGCTGTTATGCGGTGACGCCGCCTGCCGCTTTCCCGCTTGGGTCGCGCAGGCGCCGGCTTCATATAAATAAGGTCTGGGCCCTCCCCCCACCGACGGATTGGCAACAGACACCAGGAGACTGAACATGGCTGACGTTACCGACAAGATCGCTGGCTTGACCACCGGCTCCGCTTCCAACCCCCGCCCGGCCCGCAAGGCTCCCGGCCTCGCTTTCCGCCGTTTTTTCACCAAGCCTGGGGTTTCGCCCTATGACGAGGTGGAGTGGGAAAAGCGCGCGGCTCTGATCACGGACGCCGCCGGCAACGTCATCTTCGAGCAGAAAGATGTGGAGATCCCCAAAGACTGGTCCATGACGGCCACCAACATCGTGGCCAGCAAGTATCTCCACGGCAAGATGGACACGCCCGAGCGCGAGACCGGTGTCCGTCAGCTCGTCATCCGGGTCGCCGAGACCATCCAGGACTGGGGCGTGGCCGGCGGATACTTCCGCTCCGCCGAAGACGCCGCCATCTTCCACGATGAACTCGTCCACATCCTGCTGCACCAGATGGCCGCATTCAATTCGCCGGTATGGTTCAACGTCGGCTGCGACCGCATCGAGCCCAACGCCGACGCCCAGAACTGGCACTGGAACCCGGAAGTCGGCCGCGTCGAGTTCTCCACCAGCGGCTACCGCAATCCGCAGTGCTCGGCCTGCTTCATCAACTCAGTCAAAGACTCGCTCGACTCCATCCTCACCCTGGCCAAGACCGAGGGCATGCTCTTCAAGTGGGGATCGGGCACGGGCACGAATCTTTCGCCGCTGCGCAGCTCGACCGAAGGCCTCTCCGGCGGCGGCATTGCCTCGGGGCCGCTGAGCTTCATGAAAGGCTTCGACGCCTTCGCCGGCGTCATCAAGTCGGGGGGCAAGACCCGCCGCGCCGCCAAGATGGTCATCCTCAACATCGACCATCCCGACATCGTCGACTTCATCGACTGCAAGGCCAAAGAAGAAGCCAAAGCCTGGACCCTGGTGCAGTCCGGCTACGACGGCTCCTCGCCCGACTCCGAAGCCTATTCGTCCATCTTCTTCCAGAACGCCAACAACTCCGTGCGCGTTACGGATGAATTCATGCTCGCGGTCGAGCGCGATGCCGATTTCTCGACTCGCGCCATCCTCGGCGGCCGCGTAGTCAACACGTATAAGGCGCATGACCTGCTGGAGAAGATCGCCAAGGCCACCTGGCAGTGCGGCGATCCCGGCATGCAGTTCGATACCACCGTCAACCGCTGGCACACGTCCAAGAACACGGCGCGCATCAACGCCTCCAATCCCTGCTCGGAGTACATGTTCCTCGACGACTCGGCCTGCAACCTGGCGTCGCTAAACCTGATGAAGTTCGCGCCCAACGGGGCGTTTGATGTCGACGCCTACCGCCATGCCGTGGACATCGTGATCACCGCGCAGGAGATCCTGGTGGACAACTCCGGCTACCCGACCGAAGCGATCGGCAAGAACTCGCACGACTATCGCCCGCTCGGCTTGGGCTACGCGAATCTCGGTGCGCTGCTCATGGCTGCGGGCCTGCCCTACGACTCCGAAGCCGGACGCGACTATGCCGCCTGCGTCACCGCCATCATGTGCGGCGAGGCGTATCTGCAATCGTCGCGGATTGCGGAACTTGGGCAGCAGCTCACCCTGGCGACGGATTTCGTAAAGAACGACTCGCGCTTCCCGGCCGACGACTCGCGCGGCGGCGCCGCGCCCGGCTTCTACGTCAACCGCGAGCCCTTCCTCGACGTCATCCGCATGCACCGCGCGTCGGTGAACAGCATTGGCAGCTCGTTCGGCGCGACCGGAGCCGCTCCTGCCGGCTTCACGTCCATGCTGAAGTCCTTAATCGACGCCTCCAAAGAATGCTGGGACGAAGCTCTCTCCCACGGCGAGAAGTTCGGCTATCGCAACTCGCAGGTCACGGTGCTGGCGCCCACCGGCACCATCGGCTTCATGATGGATTGCGACACCACCGGGGTCGAGCCCGACCTGGCGCTGGTCAAGTACAAGAAGCTGGTCGGCGGCGGCATGATCAAGATCGTCAACCAGACCGTGCCCACCGCGCTATTCAAGCTCGGCTACTCGAGCGACCAGGCCAGCGCCATCGTCAGCTACATCGACGCCACCGGCACCATCGAGGGCGCCCCGCACGTGAAAGATGAGCACCTGCCCGTTTTCGATTGCTCCTTCAAGCCGGCCAAGGGCAACCGCTCCATCCACTACATGGGACACCTGCGCATGATGGCCGCCGCCCAGCCGTTCATTTCGGGCGCCATCTCGAAGACCATCAACATGCCCGAGAATGCCAGCGTCGAAGAGATTTCCGACGCCTACATCCAGGCCTGGAAACTTGGCCTCAAGGCTGTGGCCATTTATCGCGACGGCTGCAAGAAGGCGCAGCCGCTGAGCGCGGCAGGCACGGCGACCGCATTGTCCGAGAAAGCGAAGTCCAGCGAAGCGCAACTGGCGACTGGTGACCGGCGACTGGCGACTGAGGTCGACGACCTCGAAGCTCCACCCCGGGCCACGCGCCACAAGCTGCCCGACGAGCGCTTCTCCGTCACCCACAAGTTCAACATCGCCGGCCACGAGGGCTACATCACCGTGGGCGTCTATCCCAATGGACAGCCGGGCGAGATCTTCATCACCATCGCCAAGGAAGGCTCCGCCGTCGGTGGGTTGATGGATAGCTTTGCCTTGGCGATCTCCATGGCGCTGCAGCATGGCGTGCCGCTGAAGCTGCTGTGCGACAAGCTCAAGCACACCCGTTTCGAGCCCAGTGGCTGGTCGACCCATCCCGACATCGGCTATGCCACGTCGATCATGGACTACATCTTTCGCTGGCTGGAGATGCGGTTCCTGACCGGACAGCAACAGTTGTTGTTCGAGAGCCTGCGCCCGAAGCCCCCGGTGCTGCCGGAGGGGATGCCTTTGCCGACGACCCCGCCAATGGCCAAGAGCCAGGAGCCAAGAGCTGGGTCCGCGCACGCTGCTGATCGCCTGAAGGAGATTGTCGACTTGGGCGACGCCCCGTCCTGCTCGACTTGCGGCTCGATCATGACGCGCAACGGAAGCTGCTATCGGTGTATGAGCTGCGGCTCGACCAGCGGGTGCTCGTAAGTTGTTGATGTAAATGGTTTTGTTTCCACAAGGGGAAGAAGAATTTGTTCAAGAGCGCGCCGTTAAGGCGCGCTCTGTTATTTTACACAATCGGAAGTTCAAACGCATTGTAGCTGCAATAATTACTTGATTTATGCGACTTTTGTACATAGAATGCATCGTAAATACATTACATACGACGGAATGAGGGAGCCATGCTTCTCCGTTTCAGTGCAGCCAATTTCCGGTCGATCAACGCGGAACAAGAACTCTCTCTGATTGCAACAACGCTGAAGGGCCTTTCTGAGCCTTTGGTCTACAAGCGCGAGATCGACGAGGCGGTATTGCCGGTAGCTGCAATATACGGCTCCAACGCCTCGGGAAAAACGAATGTTGTTCGAGCAATGCATTTTCTGCGAGGTGCTATAAGCGACTCCCAGCGCAAGTGGGAGCCTCAGGGTGGGATCCCTCGCCAGCCTTTTATGTTTGGTAACGCTGAGAGCAAACCGTCCCGCTTCGAAGCGGATTTCCTTTTGCGCGGGGTGCGATACCAGTATGGCTTCGAATTGGATTCTAAGGAAGTATCGGAGGAATGGATCTATACGTATCCTACCGGGAAGAAGCAGATCTGGTTAGAACGCAGTGGGTCGACATTCTCATTCGGCCGCAGTCTGACCGGTGAGAATAGGGCAATCCAAAATCTCACCCGCAAGAACAGCCTATTCCTATCGGCGGCAGCACAAAACAACCACGAGATGCTCCTGCCAATCTACGATTGGTTCTCCACGCAGGTGCACTTTGTTCGTGGGGCTCGTGATCGAATGGACGTTGGTACTGCAAGACTGTGTTCCGATCCCGCCCAAAAGAACGCAATTGAGCGGCTACTTGCAACAGCGGACCTCGGAGTGACTGGAGTGAAAATCGAGGAGGTTGATATTGATGAGGAGATCAGAAAGGTTGCCACCGGACTACGTGCGGTTCTACCCGACGTAAAGCTGGACATACCGAGCCGAACCCAGAGGATCTTCTTGAATCACCAGATTGCGTCCGGTGAGAGTGCCCTCTTGCCACTTCATGAGGAGTCAAACGGAACGATCGCGTATTTCGCCTTATTGGGTCCCGTCGTACAAGCGCTTGAGAAGGGCGGTGTCCTATTCGTCGATGAGCTTGACACCTCGCTGCATCCGCTACTGGCAATCGAGTTGGTGAAGATGTTCAACAACCCTGCCAGCAATCGCAAATCCGCACAGCTGGTCTTCAATACACACGACACTAACTTGTTGGATCAGCGAATTCTGAGGCGCGACCAAGTCTGGTTCACAGAGAAAGATGAGGAGGGTGCTACACATTTGTATCCCCTGAGCGATTTCACAACTCGCCCGCAAGAGAACATCGAAAGCGGCTATCTACAGGGCCGATATGGCGCAATTCCCTTCCTGGGTGCGAATGAGTACATCAGGGAGTATTTGGCTTCAAGGGAGTTTTCTGGTACGAGAGGATGAATGTCTCGGGGTAGGGAATCTCTAAAGCGCGGTTCTGATAGGGTTCCACCTCGAACACGGTTACTTATAGTGTGTGAGGGTGAGCGGACCGAGCCCGGATACTTCGAGGGTCTTCGTCGGGAGCTGAGGCAGCCGCTCGTCGAAATTGAGATTATCCCCCGTGCCGGTGTCCCAAAAAGTGTGGTTGAACGCGCCCGCGAAAAGAAGAGTGAGGCAGAGCAACTGGCGAAGCGACGTCGTGATGACAACTTGATGTACGATGAAGTCTGGTGTGTCTTCGACGTTGACCGCCACCCAATGCTTCGCGAGGCCATCCAGCAGGCGCGCGACAACGGTCTACACACCGCAATCTCGAACCCGTGTTTCGAGCTGTGGATACTTCTGCACTTTCAGGATCAGCGGGCAGCCCTGTCTGGCTACGATGCCCTCTGTGGTTGTCGAAAGCACGTTCCAAGGTACGCAAAGCGTGTCTCTGCCGAAGACTATGCGCTGCTGAGGGCGTCCTACAATGAGGCTTATGGTCGTGCGAAGGCCTTGGATGAGTGGCAACACGGGCGCGGTTGCGCTGGCGAAAATCCCTCCACGAGCGTGTACATCCTGACGGGCCGTCTACGTGACTTACGGGACGAGAGACAGATCCTCTGGGCGTTACGGGCGAGGGAGTGACCCAACGCAGTTTCACCCCGCTTGAGATTCTTCTTGAACGCTGACGGCTCGCGATGTGGCTCGCCCGGGGACGCCGGAGCGTTAGCAGATGTGGGTGCTTTCCCTCCCTGCGTCTGGCGGCCCCACTCCGCCTCGATCTCAACGACACCGACCTCGGCCGCCGCGAAATCAGACGTGGGCCATCCCGGCGTTGACCGTACAAACTGAAAGATGATAAGAGTCGTACATTCAATGTGTTAGGACAGAATCAAGAATGTCCTTTGACCTCCAGCCCATTTTGCAAGGCGAGTTCCTCGCACTCAGGCCGCTTCGGCCCGAGGATTTTCATGAGCTTTACGCTGTAGCTTCCGATCCTCTCATTTGGGAGCAACATCCGGCCAACGACCGCTACAAGGAAGAAGTCTTCAAGGTATTTTTCAGCGAGGCCCTGGAATCCGGGGGAGCACTGATCGCCATCGATTCCAAAGATGGACGGGTCATCGGGTCGTCGCGATTCCACGGATACGACCCAGAAAAAAGCGAGATCGAAATCGGCTGGACGTTCCTGGCCAGGTCCCACTGGGGCGGCATCTACAACCGGGAAATGAAACAGCTCATGCTGCGGCACGCCTTCAAGTTCGTGAACAGCGTTGTCTTTCTTGTTGGTCCGCAGAATTTGCGCTCGCAGAGGGCCCTGGAGAAAATAGGCGCAGTTCGCGTGGGGTCGAGGCTCGACGCGAGTGGCCGGGAAGCCTTCGTCTACCAAATGACCGCTCCAATCTGAATTGCTTCTTCCCTTCCGCGCCGCCCCGCCACAAATTCTTATTGACAGCCTGCGCCAGCGTGATATACTGTAGTTTACTTGGTTATCTATACGGCATAAACTCTTGCGCCTCAAGATTTTGCCTCTAACCTCCCCGCCATCAACATTTTCCCCGCACAAGATGGCTTAAGGGCAATAATATACTTGACTCAGTTACCGGAACGCGCTACTATTCTGGTCATGGAACGCGAACCTAAAACCCTCCAGCAAGCAATCCTGTACTTCGGCAATCCCGATAATTGCCTGGATTTCCTTGCCCTCCGCCGTTTCCCCGATGGCGTGATGTGCCCGCGCTGCGGCTCTAAAGATGTTCGTTTCCTTGCGAAGCGCCACATCTGGGAATGCAAGAGCAAACACGCAAAGCGGCAGTTCAGCGTCAAGGTGAATACCATCTTCGAGGATTCGCCCATCGGCCTCGACAAGTGGCTCACCGCTGTGTGGATGATTGCGAATTGCAAAAACGGCGTGAGTAGCTATGAAGTTCACCGTGCCCTCGGCGTCACTCAGAAAACTGCATGGTTCATGCTGCATCGTATTCGCTTGGCTCTACGCGTGGGGACGTTTCACAAGCTCGGCGGCGGACCCGGAGGCGAGAACGAAGTCGAAGTGGACGAGAGTTTCCTTGGCCCCACAATGCGGAACATGCACGTCGATAAACGGGCGAAGTTTCAGGCTGAGAAGGGAGCAGCTAAGACCATCGTAATCGGATTGCTAGATCGCCAGCGGCGCGAGATTCGCACCACGGTTGTGCCGAACGTCGAACGGCTCACCTTGCAGAATGAGGTCTTGCGGCAAGTGAAGTACGGCTCCAACGTGTACACCGACAATTCAGTTGCGTACGATCGCCTGCACTACAAGTACGTGCATGACGTGGTGAATCACGCTGAAACCTACGTCAAGGGGCGCGTCCACACTAACGGGCTGGAGAACTTCTGGAGTCTGCTGAAGCGGCACCTGTCAGGGACTTACGTTGCGGTCGAACCGTTCCACCTGTCGCGCTATCTCGACGAGCAGGTATTCCGCTTCAACAATCGCGCCACCAAAGACAATCCCGTGACCGATGCAGACCGCTTCGATCTGGCTCTACGGAACATCGTTGGGAAGCGTGTCACATACAGAGAGCTGACCGGGAAGGAGGGGGAAACGGCGACAGCCTAATCCCTATCGGAAAATGCGTGGCCCGAAGCGGCGCGTTTCCTAGGGTTGCGGGTGCGCCGCTTTTCAGCATCCAATTCCGCCTTGATTTTCGAGTGCGGAACCGAGAGAAGTTTGTCGAGCAGTCGCGTGAAGTTGCCAAATTCGCCCGCTTCATTCTTGGAGGGATGGCCCGAGCGATGGCGTCTTTGCGGCACGGCACTATAAGTGTGCCGTGCGGCCTTGTGAAAGTCAACACGAAGCGTGGGTGGTTAGAAAGGCAGCCCGCACCCATCCGCTCAACGACCCACTCTCGCGGAAGGTTTTCGCGATGCTGCAAGCCTACATGGATGACAGCGGCTCACACGAAGGGGCGCACAACTGCGTAGTCGCCGGATACTGGGGCGGTGTTAAAGAGTGGCGTTTCTTTGAATGGCAGTGGGGCGAGGTTTTGCGCTCCGAGGGGATAGAAGAATTCAAGGCAAACGAATTCTGGCCGCGCCCCAAGGGTGTCCGTCTTGGCCCATATAAATCGTGGACGGACGAGCGCCACAAGCGATTCATAGACAGGCTACTCACGATCATCGAGAGCAGGAACATCACCCCATTCGCATCAGGTTTTGTCGGCGCGGAATGGGACAAGCTGCCAGTGTTTCTTCAGCGGATGTTCTCTGGGGCGAGAGAAGACACACAGCAGATCAAACCGCTGATAATGCCGCTTCTCCTGTGCGTGACCACGGCGGTGAAATACTGCAAGCCTGGAAAGACCATGCATTTTGTAATGGACAGCGACCCGCGCATAGCTGGCCGCGCCGCTCAGACATTTGCAGAATTGAAGAGGTACGCGATTGCGGAAGATGGGCCGATCTACACCTCTCTAGGGGGGCTAACCTTCGAGGACAGCCGCAGTGCCGTACCCCTTCAAGCTGCGGATTTACTGGCGTACGAAGCACACCGCTACGCAAAGCGGGCAAACGGAGATCGCAACTTCCCTGTCAGGCGCGAATATCAGAGGGCTCTCGCCCACATCAAATCCATCGACGACTTTCACCTGTATGATGCCCCGAGAATGGCGAAGCTCAGGCGCTGGCTAGCGGAACACAGCCAGGGAAGCGGCCCTGTCACGGAATCAACAGGTTAGCAGGATTACTGAGCGAAGTATGTTATTGCCGGCTTAAGTCGCTGATTCTGCAAGGGCGGCAGATAGGGAGGGGGTAGGGGGCTGATCCGATCAGAAAGGACAGGCGAGCTTGCGCTCGCCCGCCCAGCCGGTGGCGGCTGGGCCTACGTGATTTTTGATGTCGCGTCCACAAAAATGTCAGCACCGCAAACGTGACGGCACGCGCTGCTCCTCGCCCGCCATGAAGGGCAAGCGCCTGTGCTACTTCCACCAGGAGAGCCGCAAGCTGCATCCCAACCGGGTAGGCCCGGCGCCCATCCTGCGCGACTTCCCCGTCATCGAAGATGCGCGCTCGGTGCAGATCGCGCTCAACCAGGTGATACAAGCTCTGGTGCACCGGTCGATCGATATCCCCAGCGCCGCGCAGATCCTGTGCGGACTCCAGATGGCGGTGGGACAGGTGAAGAGTGGGAAATGAGACAGCCCGGCGGGAGGCCGGGCTGTCGTCATATATATAGGTTAAGTTCGCCGCGCTACGGAGCGATGCGATCGGTAAGCGTATCGGTGTGGAAGGAGGCGTGGTCGCGCAGGCTGAACCACGGTCCCGAGCTCCCCTTCGGCATGGTGTTTTTCTGGCCGGTGGCGTAGTCCTCCCAGGAGTTGTAGCGCACGACCGCCAGATAATTCCACGCCGCGCCTTCCAGGTGCTGCATCAGGACCTGACCGGCACTCGGATCACCGGCGGTCGGCGGTGTGCTCAGTTCCTTCTCCAGTTGTTCGCGATGTCCCGGAGCATAGCGATAAATGGAGACGACATACACAGCACCGGCAGTCTTGCCGGCGGCCTCGCCCAGGCCCAGAGCTTTGACGAACTCCGGCCACGCCGGACCGTTGACATAGGTGTCAGTGTGCCAGTCGTAGGTATCGCGCGCGGCCGCGGGCGTGGGGGTGCCGCTCGGCTCCACCGTAGCTTTAGCGCCGAGGTGCTGGATGATGACGTAGTCCCAGGAGTCGCCATCCTCGTGGCGCAGGACGATGCGATGCTCCGCCATGGGCATGTTGGGATTGGGCGTTTTCAGGAAGTCGCCCAGTTGGGCGGCCTTGCCCAGAGCGGCCTTGGCAAAGTGGACGTGATAAACGTCGGTACGCGCGACCGATTGCGCTGCCGCGTTCTGCGCGACCGCGACGGAAAATAACAGAAGCGCAGGGAGAAGCAGCGTGCGAATGCTTTTCAAGGTTCCTCCATACTTTCAAGATTTGATTGGCTGAGAAGACTGCGGCGGATTGTACCAGCCAGAACTGACCCAAGGTTCTAAATTCCGTGTGGCGTCAGGCAAGCCGCGTTCGTGAGACTCGAGATGCCTCTCGCTTAGGACGACGACCGCTTTACGGCGCCAGTGTCGCCGCCACCTCGTTCGACGGAACGCTTTCGACTCCGCTGGCATCCACCGCGGTCACGATGAAGTACCAGGTCTGGCCTCCCGGGATGCTCGCCGGAAAGTTGATCAGCGGCTCCGGTGAAACGTTCAACAGCGTATAAGGCCCGCCGAATTGGCTGCTGCTATAGACGAAATAACCTACCACGGGTGAGGAACTCGCGTCCCAGCTCACCTGCACGTTGTGCATGGCGACGCCCATGCCGATCAACGGTACTCGCTGCGGGCTGTCGCCGGCGATCTGCAGGCTGCCGTTGCGAGCGCCGGAAGCTGTAGGAGTGAAGATCACGTTGATGCTGCAGTCTGCGCCTGCTGCCAGCGAGCTGCCGCAGTTGTTGGACTGGCTGTAATCACCAGTGGCCGAGATGGCGGCAATGGCCAGTGGACCGGAGCTGTCATTCTCGTAGGTTACGCTCCAAAGCGGAGCCGTCGTTCCGACCAGCGTGTTGCCGAAGGTGACGGAAGCGGGCGAGACGCTGGACGGTGCAGCAGGCGACGGAGGATTGGGAGGCGTGATCGAGCTGCCAGTTCCTCCGCCGCAGCCTACCAACCAGAGAAGCCAAAGGGCCGCGATCAACGTCAGGCTATAAATCGGTCGCATGGCAGGAACCCACGGAAGCTGGGCCAGCCGCATTCGCGGCCTGTTGGGATCGACACCTGCCGCAGCGCTGGTTGGCGTGCGGCAGGTATCGTCGAGTGCTTCCTCATTACTAGGGCAGGACCTCCACAATGGTCAGGTCGTAGCGGTCGGTGGTCGGCGCCGTGTCATTGATGGTGACCACTGTGCCTGCCACCGGAGTCGCAGCCGTCTGGCTCTGGACCCAGTAGGTGTCGCCGTTGGAGGTGGACACGTCCTGGTGCACCATGGTCTGACCTGCGGGGACGGTACGCGCTGTGGCATTGTCCCAGTCGTTGCCCACACCGAAGACCCAGGAGTTAGCGACGGTCGTGGTCAGGCTGGCCGAAGGTGCTCCCTTAGCGGAGTTGGCAGTGCCGGTGGCTCCGATGGCGCCGGAACCGCCGGTCCCAGAGGTACTCGCACCCGTGAAGGTGACCACGGTGAGCGAGCCGGGATTGGAGACGGACAGAGTTGCGGTAACGGTAGCGTTGGTGAGCACCGCTGGAGCGAATGCACGCCACACCTCCGCCGTGCCGAGTTGCGTGTTGGTGCGTTTAACCAGCGTCCAGGTCAGGCTGCCGCCGGTGATGCCGGTAACGGTGGTATTGGTGCCCGAACCGGAATTATCCGCCGCCACGAACGCCAGCAACAGCTCGTTGGTCGCGGAGGTAGTGAAGGCCGCCGTCACGATCGTCTTGGAGCTGCTGGTGTTGTCTTTCGTCACCGTCTTGTCGATGGCCAGCAGCGACTTGGGTGTCACGGTGAGCGTCGCCGTCTGGTTGACGCTCGCGTAGGTAGCGGTGATGGTTACCGGCGTCGATGTGGCCACGGCGGTGGTGGTGGCCTGGAAGGTGATGCTGCTGGTGTTGGCCAGTACGGTCACGCTCGCCGGGACGGTGACCGCGCTGTTGTTGCTTCCCAGCGAGACCAAGATGCCGCCCGTCGGGGCCGGACCGGTCAGGGTGACGGTTCCGGTGGACGGATTGCCGCCCACCACGGACGTGGGATTCACACTCACGGCGGAGAGCGCCGGCGGGTTCACAGTGAGTGTCGCCACCGCGTTCACGCTGTTATACGAGGCGGTGATCGTCACCGGCGTCGAGCTGGCGACGGCGAGCGTGGTTATCGGGAAGGTGGCGCTGGTCGCGTTGGCGGCGACGTTCACGCTAGCTCCCACGGTGGCCGCGCTGCTGTTGCTTTGCAGCGAGACCGTGATGCCGCC
>JBKQPN010000039.1:0-6255 GCA_052145015.1 Terriglobales bacterium | reverse complement strand
CTTCCTGCACCAGTCGCTTGAGGTCCACGTTGGTGGCGGCGTTGACGCGCACATCCACCTGAAGCTCGTGCACGCCGCCCAGGTGCCTGAACTTGCGGTCCTGCAGCACGCGCAGGATCTTGGCCTGGGTCTCCAGGCTCATGGTGCCGATTTCGTCCAGGAACAGGGTGCCGCGATCGGCCACCTCGAACAGTCCCTTCTTAGAGACGACGGCGCTGGTGAAGGCGCCCTTGACGTGGCCGAAGAGCGTGGATTCCAGCAGGTCGGTAGGCATGGAGCCGGCATTGACCGGCACGAACGGCCGGTCCTTGCGCGGGGAGTTCATGTGGATGGCCTTGGCGATCAGCTCCTTGCCAGTGCCGCTTTCGCCCTGGATCAGGATGGTGGAACGGCTGGGCGCCACCTGGCCCACCAGGTCCAGGATGCGCAGCATGGGCTCGCTCTTGCCCACGATGTTCTGGAAGTTGTAGCGCTGCTTGAGAGCGCGCTTGAGCTGGACGTTCTCTTCCTCGACCCGGCGGCGGGCGATGACGGTGCGCACGTCGGCCAGCAGCTTCTCGTTGTCCCAGGGCTTCTGGATAAAGTTGGCGGCGCCGGCCTGCATGGCGTTGACGGCGTTCTCCACCGTGCCGTAAGCGGTAATCATGATGACGGCGAGCTGCGGGTCGCGCTCGCGAATTACGGCCAGCACCTCCAGGCCATTCTTGCCGGGCAAGGCCAGGTCGAGCAGCACCAGGTCAAAGGGCTGGCCGGCGATGCGCGCCAGGCCGTCCTCGCCGCTCTCGGCGGCATCGACGCGGTAGCCTTCCAGCTCGAGCAGCGTCTCGAGCGACTCGCGGATCTCGGATTCATCGTCGATGATCAGGATCGACGCTGGGGCTGCGCCTTCCTGATTCGCGGTTACGCGTTGCAGTACTGCCATGTCAGCCATCGGAGTTCCCCTCATGCCGCTCTCAGGCACTGACGGCCCTTCTCACCCGCGGGAATTCCAGATGAAAAGTGGTGCCGGCGCCGGGCTGGCTCTCCACGCGGATCTTGCCGGCGTGTTCCTGGATGATGCCGTAGGTCACCGACAATCCCAGTCCGGTGCCGCGGTTCTGGCCTTCCCGCGGCGCCGTCTTGGTGGTGAAGAACGGATCGTAGATACGGTTGACGTGCTCAGGGGCGATGCCCGAGCCGGTGTCCGACACGGAAACGTTGACGCCGGCGCCGTTCACGGTGGCCACCGTCAGCTTGCCCCCGGTGGGCATGGCGTCCTTGGCGTTCAGGAACAGGTTCAGGAAGACCTGCTGCAGGCGTCCGGCATTGCCCTGTACGGGCGGCAGCCCGGCGGCGAACTCATACTTCACCTCGATGCGCGAGGTCTTGAACTGGTGCTCGAGCAGGGTGAGCGTGTCGTGGATCACCTTGTTGATGTCGATCTCCCCGAACTCGGTGCCGCTGGTGCGCGAGAAGTTCAGCAGGTTGTTGACGATCTCGGAGGCGCGGAAGGTCTGGCGGGTGATCTTCTCCATCAGCGCCGACTTCTTCTCATCGCCGGTGAGCTGCTTGGCCAGCATCTGCGCGTAGGAGGAGATCACGGCCAGCGGGGTGTTGACCTCGTGGGCCACGCCGGCGGCCAGCAGGCCGATGGACGACATCTTGTCGGCCTGCGTCAGTTGCGCTTCCAGAGCCACCCGCTCGGTGATGTCGTCCACGATGATCAGCCGCCCGATCACGTGGAAGCGGCGCGTCACCAGCGGGGCGATGGCGATGTTGGTGATGCGGGCAGCGCCCGTGGGCGTCTCCAGGCGGAACTTGTAGAGGTTGTGGATGCCGGCGGTCTGCCGCACCCGGTAGAAGTTCTCCACGAACGATGCCGGCAGCACCTGGCTGAGCACGCGTCCCAGGACCTCGGCGCGCGGCTTGGCGTACATGGCCTCCATCTGCGAGTTCCAGGACTCGATGCGGTCTTCCAGGTCCACCGCCAGCACGCCCACGCTGATGGACTCCACGATGTTCTCGTTGAAGTCCTTCAGGCGCTCGTACTGCACCACCTTCTGCTCCAGCGAAGCGTAGAGGCGGGCGTTCTGGATGGCGATGCCGATGTAGCCGGCCAGCGTCTCCAGCAACTCCACGTCTTCGCTGGAGAGGAAGTCGCCCTCGATCGTCTTGCCCAGGCCGAGCACGGCGATGGTGCGGTGCTGCACCGTGCAGGGGATGTAGTAGTTCAGGTCCAGGCGGGCGATGGCCTGCTGGGCGGTGGGCGACTCGCGCAGCGCCTGGTGCGTGTTCTCGTAGAACAGGTGGCTGGCTTCGAACCGCTCCCGCTCGAGAAAGCCCAGATCAAGCGCGCCGGTGTCGGAGATGCCGAACGACTTGGCCAGGCGGAAATGCTCGGGCTCCTCGGGATCGGCGAGGAAGACGGCGAGGCGGTCCACCAGCAGGGTGCGCGAGAGGCGGTCGGTCACCGAGCCGAGCATCTTGTCGAGATCGGTCTGGGAGCTCAAGTCGCGGCCGAACTCGATCAGGGTGCGGCGGTAGTCGTAACGCTTGCGGTAGAACACGCGGTCGAGGCGCTCCTGGATCCAGTTCTTCAAGGGGTCGAACAGGAGCGCGGCCACGATCATGGCCACCACCAGGCCGGCGGGTCCGGCGCCGGGCATGCGGGTGTGCACAATCTCGGCCGCCACGCCCACGGCGCCGAAGTAGAGACCCAGAATGGCCGCCGCCGCCAGGGTGTAGGCCATGCCGCGCTTGAAGATGATGTCCACGTCCATCAGCCGGTAGCGGACGATGGCGTAGCCGAAGGTCAGGGGCAGGAACACCAGCGAAAAAGCCGAAATCGTCATCAGCCCGCTGGGCAGAGCGCCAGCCAGGAACGGGATGACGTAGAACAGGGTGAACGGGGTGATCGCCAGGATGGTGCCGCGGGTCACCCACTTGAGCTGCTGGCGCAGGATGGGAGTATCCGCCCGCTGGTAGGTGTTCCAGAACACCACGGCGGCCACCGCGAACAGCGTGGCCAGATAGAACATCTCCACCCGGTCCAGGTTCCAGCGCAGCAGTTCGGTGGCGGCGCGCGTCTTCAGCACCCACACGTGGAATCCCAACAGCAGCAGTCCGGGCAGGTATACCAGCGGCACTACCGAGCGGTGCCGGCGAACGAACTCCTTGGGTTCGGGGAAGGTCAGCGCGAAGTGCAGGAACAGCGCCGGCTGCATGAGCCAAGCCAGCACGTTGGCCCAGTAGATGGTCTGGTCGAACGCGCTCCAGTTTCCGACATAATGGAACGAGTAGAAAACGAACGAGACCAGGCAGAAGACATAGAAATGGGTGGACTTGGGCGCACTCCAGCGCCGCAGCAGGACGTAAAGGCCGATGCCGAGATAGATGAGCGCAATCAGCCTGAGGCCGACATAGAGCGATTTGTCCGCCGGCACCAGGATGATGGGGACATTCAGCGGGACTTCGTTGCGCACCAGCGAGTAGGTGGCGCTGGTCCAGACGCCTACCCGGAAGACACGCGCCGTCAACTGCGGGACGGTGTTGATGGTCTGGTTGTTGATGGCGACCAGTTCGTCGCCTTGCTTGACGCCCGCCTTCTCTCCCGGACTGCCGGCGAGCACCCGCTGCGCGCGCAGCCAGCCTTCATGCTCCACCCACCAAACGCCGTCATAAGGGACTTGGAACTGGAGTTCCTTGCGAAAGTTCAGGACCGCGAAGACGACCGCCGTCAGCGTGCAGAAGGCAAGAATCACGGCGGAAAAACGGATTTGGAACTCTCGCGTCATGGGCGGCTGGGGTCGGCGGGCACGCGAACGCACCTCCCCTGGAGGTGCAGAGTGCAACTTCGGTTCCAGCGCAGTGCTCATACAGGTCAGGCTAACCGTATTATCTGCCGAGAGTTACATAATTGTAACGGCATTTTCCTGGCGAGGCTACAGTTTTTGGAATCCATATCCGAATAAATGGATTTTCCAGCCGAACTGCGGCGGGCCGGACTTGGCGAAAAAAAACGGGGAGTCTGTAAAAGACTCCCCAATAACAGAAGCGACAGAGGCGATGTCAATTGGTTGGACGGCAGCCGTGGCAGTTTCGGTTGCCCGGCCCAAGGTGGTGAATAGCCGCGAAGCCTGCTTGGAGGAAGGGCCTTCGCCCTGTAGTCTATCGGCGCGGTCGATGTTGGCCCTGGGAGACGGGCCGTATGCACTGGCTGTTCGACGTCCTGGCTGGCCATTTTCGCGACTGGGGCTACTGGACGGTTCCGGTAGTGCTCTTACTGGAGAATGCGGGCATACCCGTGCCCGGCGAAACTGTCCTCCTGTTCGCCAGCTTTCTGGCCTATGACGAGGGCAAGCTGCACCTGCCCTATCTCATTCTGCTGGGGATAGCGGCTTGCACCGTCGGCGACAACCTGGGCTACCTGCTGGGACGACGCGGCGGACGGCGGCTGCTGGAGCGCTACCAGCACCTCTTCCGTATCCGGAACCGCACCATCCGCCGCGGAGAGGACCTGTTCGAGCGCCACGGCCACGTGGCCATCTTCCTCGCCCGCTTCATCTTCGGGATGCGCATCATCGCTGGGCCACTGGCGGGCGTGCTGCGCATGCCCTGGCGCCAGTTCGTGCTCTTCAACTTCCTGGGCGCGTCGGTGTGGGTGACCACCATCTCGCTGGTTGGCTACTGCTTCGGTAGCCAGTGGGACACGCTGGTGAAGGTGATGGGGCGGGTGAACCTCATCATCGTGATCGTGGTAGCGCTTGTGCTGGTGTTCGTCTGGCACCGCTACCGGGAGAAGGTGGCGGACGAGCAGAGTTAGGGACCATTCGAATGTACGGTGGTAGAACATCTTGACAGAAGACTGATATTGCATGCAATATCATTTGTAAGTGAAGGCCTGCGTCTTGGATACCAGCGTGTTAGTAGCGGCTTTTCGCAGTAACGCAGGCGCTTCGCGGCAGGTTCTACATGCGGCCCTTGCGGGGCGTTTTGAACTGCTCCTTTCTGTGCCCCTGGTGCTTGAGTACGAAGCGGTTCTGAGTCGTCCCGAACAGTTGGCGGCATCGGGGGCGAGCCCGGAAGATGTCACAGACGTACTGGACGGCCTCGTGGCTGTGGGGAAGCGGGTGAAGCTGGCGTTTCGCTGGCGGCCCGCATTACCGGACCCCAATGACGATATGGTTCTTGAAACTGCCATTAACGGCCAAGCGGATGCGATCATCACTTTCAACGAACGAGATTTCAACCCGATCGCGGCTGGGTTCGGTTGTTTGGTGATGCGCCCCGGAGAATTTCTTCGGGAGCTTGAGAGGGATACGGAGTAAATGGCGGGAACTCAGGAGTTATCTTGTGAGACGGAGTAACTTTGCACTGCGGCTGCAGCCCGCCTTGCTCGATGAAGCGCGGAAACTCGCCGAGTCCGAAGGTGTGGCGCTCAATCAGCTCATCAACGTCGCGGTTGCGGAAAAGATTTCTGCCCTGCGAACGGAGGAGTACTTCGCGGAACGGGCGCGCCGCGCCAATCCGGAGAGGATCGCGCGTATCCTGAACCGGCTCGGCAAGGGAAAACCTCCAGTGGCGGGTGACGAAATCCCGCCGGACTTGCCGGCCAAGAGAAAGCAACGAGTCAAGCAGCGGTAGAGGCCCTCACGACAGCGAGATCAGCGGCGAGCGGGCACGCAGGCGTGGCAGGAACGGCCGCGAGGTGATCTGGCCCTGGAAGCTCGCGTCCCAGCAGCCGGGAATCTGCTGCTGGCACCTGGGGCAAGCGCCGGCGGCGGTGAGATGGTATCCCCGAATGAAGTAACCGGAGCGCTCCACCAACAGCGTCTTGCAGTTCGGACAGTAGGTGTTCTCCAGGTCTCCGACCTGGCCCGGCAGGTTCCCGGCATAAACAAAGCGCAGGCCGGCATTACGGCCGATGGCGGCGGCGCGCAGCAGGGTCTCCGGCGGTGTGTCTTCCGGATCCGTCATCTTGTAGTCCTGGTGGAAGGCGGTGACGTGCCAGGGAATGTCGGGTGAGACGCCGGCCATGAATTCCGCCATCCGCGTCAGTTCGTCGTCGGAATCGTTAAAGCTGGGGATGAGCAAGGTCACGATCTCCAGCCAGAATCCCATCCCGTGCAAACGGCGAATGGTCCGGAGAATAGGCTCGATCCGGCCGCCGAGCTGGCGATAGTGGCGGTCGTCGAAGCTCTTCAGGTCCACCTTGTAAAGATCCACCCAGGGCCGCAGGAATTCGAGCACCTGTGGCGTACCGTTGCCGTTGGAGAC
>JBKQPN010000038.1:0-2544 GCA_052145015.1 Terriglobales bacterium | reverse complement strand
AGCCGCGCGGCGCAACGGTGAACTCGACGCTTGGCGTCGGGACCGTGCGCTCCCAGAGAGGTTACCGGAACCGGTTCGCAAGGCTGCTTGATCACGAAACCAGCGCACCAACTGGCGAGCGCTAGGCAATCATGCCGAGACTATTCTCCGGGGATTCCCTTGGTCTTCTTCTCGCGTGCGCGGCGGGCGTCGGACGTTCGCGAACGGGCCGGAGACACAGACGCAGCTAGTTCTTGATTCTAGCCGCGTCCCCGTTTCTCCTCCGTCCCCGTTTCTCCTCTGCGTGGACTGAAGGCCCAAGGTGGACGCCGTCTGTAGAACCCACGGACCTACCGGGTCGCGCCCACGGCCTCCGGCACACCGAGCACCGGGGGCTCCGGGTCCGCACGCAGCGGATAGGCCAGTTGTCCGGCCAGCGAATCCGGCAATTTCGCCTCGATGCCGTACGCCGCCGGCCATGCGTCGCGGGGCAGGTAACGGGTGCCGAAGATCCAATCAAGCCAGGGCAGGGTGGAGGCGTAGTTTCGGTTGATGGGCCCATTCAGCGTATGGTGCCAGTGGTGGAATGCGGGGGTGGAGATCAGCCATTCCAGCGGCCCGAACCGCCAGCGCAGATTGGCGTGGATGAAGAACCCCCATACCGTGCCGATCAAGGTGACCAGGACAGGCACCACGCTGCCCGCCGTGCCCACCGGGCCGCCCAGGCCCAGCACATAGATCGGCACCAGGCCGCAGAACCGGCCGAACACCATGTCGACCGGATGGGCGCGGGAGTTGACCAGGAAGTCGACTTCCTCGGCGCTGTGGTGGATGGAATGGAAGCGCCAGAGGAACGGGATCTCGTGGCTCCAGCGATGGCCCCAGTAATAGCCGGTCTCCCCCGCCACCAGCCCGGCGAGCACGCGCGCCCAGAGCGGCAGGGCAGCGGTCGCCGTCAGAATACCGCCCGGAACGACGTGGTGCACGGCCCAGGCCAGCAGGCCGACCGGCGCGCTCAGCAGCAGGGCCGGAACCAGGCCGCTCAGGAAATAGTAAACGAGATCGACGCCGATCCCCTTGCGCAGGACTTTTTGCGGATGGGCGGCGAAAAGATGCTCTAGCGGCACGAAGATCACGACCAGGATCGTCAGCCACAAGGAGAGCCGGACGACAGAGATCAAGAATGCATGAAGATGTGGACCGATGAGCTGCAGCATGTGTCCTGTCCTGGCAGATCAACAAGCGACGGTCATTTTGCAGTCACAGCCGGGGGGACACTGTCCCGCCCGGCCGCGTTTGGTACCATTGAGTAGGTGTAGCTCAGACCGCGGCGGACTTGGCACGCCGGCGCAGGCCGACGACGCCGAGGCCGAGCAGGCTGACGCCCATGATCAACAGGGAAAGGGAAGATGGTTCGGGCACGCTGGTGACCGACACGCCATCGAGCAGCACGAACGGAGGCAAGCTCCCAGACGACGGGCTGGATGCCAGGAAGGAGAGCAGTTCGCTGGTACTGGTCGCAGTGTAGGTGAACGTCTGGTACATCCAGCCGCTGAAGCCTTGACTGGGGATGCTCTCGAGGGCGGTCGACTGGGTCTGACCGCCTAAGCTGACATTCCACTGGCTGGAGGTGCCGCCGGAAAAGCCAGACTGCTGAGCAGCCGCCCAGTAGAAGCCGACCGTGTAGTTGTCGCCGGGGGTCAGGCCGTTGATGGTCTGCGAGAGAGCACCTAGCTGGAAGGCACTATCCTGGGCGATGTAGTTGCCGCCGGCAGGGCTGGTGGCGGGCAGGCCATTGGCCGAGCCGTTGCCTGGGCCCCATAGGCTGAGGCTGCCATATTGGCCGTTCACACCCGTTGTGTCCGCGGATCCGGGAGTGAAGAGGAAGGTGTAGCTGCCGGGGGGAGTGGGCACAGACCAATCCGTGGCGTTCGTATTATAGCCTAACTGGCCACCGCCGTTGGTGGTCGACTCGAAGCCACCATTGGTCACCAGACCCGCCTGAGCTCCGCCGGACGCGCCTAGCGTCAGCGCGAGAGCGGAGACACCAAACATCGCCATTTTTTTCCAAGTCATAGGAGCTCCTTGCCGGTTTCGAGTGAATGACGATGTTAGATCACTCTCCACGTCGAACGAGACGCGGAGTCCAATAAAGTGAAACCGACATCGCATCCTCTCAGCGGTAGTGCGTGCGATACGTTATTTTGGCGTTGCTCGAAAGTCAAGCGTTCAGATTAAGAACGTAGCAAAAAACCAGCGATTCCCGCTGGAACCTCCTTGATGAGAGGCATACAATCTGCAACACATTATTTAACAAGGCTCTTCCGGAGTTCCGGGCGGTTGGTGTTGGGTGGATCGCCGTAAATTGCTTTTCAGCAATGACTTATTGCGGAAGGCTGGCCAGGGACTTTCTCAGATGCGGCGGACAGGCGCGGACAGTTCCACCAGTGGACGTAACGGCAGTAAGAGGGTCGCAACTCACGTATTGCGTTGAGGTTGCTGCCGAGCCACTCGCCGACGTTGAGGAGCAAACTGTCCGCTCTGTCCACCAGGCTCAGCGGCCAG